>CAYTCH010000002.1:10507-45390 GCA_964436435.1 uncultured Pseudomonadota bacterium | reverse complement strand
TGGCAGGCCAGGAGGGATTCGAACCCCCAACCCGCAGATTTGGAGTCTGCCGCTCTACCAGTTCGAGCTACTGGCCTTCAAACCTACTTGGTTTCTTTGTGCGCAACATGTTTACGACAACGAGGGCAAAACTTATTCAATTTCAAAGAGCCCGCGGTGCGCGTCTTAGTAACAACCTGCGTATAGTTCCGCTCCTTGCACTCAGTGCAAGCCATATGTGTGACCACTCTATCTTTTGCCATAGCGTCCTTATCTGAGGCTATCTCACTATTATAAACATGCCATTCACAAACTGGAGCCCGCGACCGGGTTTGAACCGGTGACCTCTCCCTTACCAAGGAAGTGCTCTACCAACTGAGCTACGTGGGCACCCAACCTTTTTTTGATTTACCAATTAGCGTAAATAAAAAAAAAGGAATTGACAACCTAATTTTGAATGGATTTTGCACGAGAAAAGGCTGGAGCTGGCGATCGGACTTGAACCGATGACCTGCTGATTACAAATCAGCTGCTCTACCAACTGAGCTACGCCAGCATTTAAGTCAACCAAAACGTCTCTGAAAGACTTTCAATAATCACTTCTATGGAGCGGGAAACGGGGCTCGAACCCGCAACCTACAGCTTGGAAGGCTGTCGCTCTACCAATTGAGCTATTCCCGCGCTCACAATAGTGGTGGCGAGAGTAGGATTCGAACCTACGAAGGCTGTGCCAACGGATTTACAGTCCGTCCCCTTTGACCGCTCGGGAATCTCGCCAATATTTCAAACCTGTGCTCGTCATCCACCCTGACGACTCAATCATAGTGATTTTCAGCCTTGATTTCAACCTTTTTTGTCGGTCATTTTTTTACGAAAGTTTCAATCATCGCTTTAAGGTTCATTTATTCCACAACCTGCATAATAAATTCACGCTGATCTGGCCCACAATATTCAATCCGAACATGGCAAACTTGCTGCTTCAGGAGAGGCATTACGATCTCTGGCCACTCAATAAAAGTCCAACTCTGGCTTTCATACAGATACTCGTCAAATCCAGCCGCCAAGAAATCATTTAAAGTTTTCAACCGATAACAGTCAAAATGGTAAAACGTCTGTCCTTGATCATTTTTATACAGATTAAGATAGGTAAACGTCGGGCTTGTGATGGCTCCATTCACACCATAATCCTTCAGCAACGATCGAATCAAGGTCGTTTTACCTGCCCCCAGAGAGCCTGTAAAGGTAAAAATGCTACAAACACTCAACAGAGACTTGAGATATTCTATCACCACCGGCAGCTCATCAAGCCCGGCAATTATACGTTTTTCCATGCCTCCCTCTACAATTTGCCAATTTTTTTTGTTATTTTTCGTTCTTTTTTTGAGGGGCGCTGCGCCTTACTCGTTCGAGCATCTTGGCCAAAAATCATGTCCTCTACCTTGCCCTGCACCACCTTGCTGCCCTCCCGCATCAACGTATCCAGCTCATCGTTATCTCGTTCAGTCATTTTTATAACCACTGTGTCCCGAGGCTGCACAGCATCATACTGCTGCAAAGTCTCCCGTACAATGGCATAAAAATCTGGAGCAGCTACCGATTCAATTTGTAAACAATGCGCCACAGCACGCACTTCTCGGTCAGATGAAATCAACAATAAATCAAGCTCGCGATGCTCATTGAGGTACCGTTTAATATATTCATCGGCCGTTTCATGCGAGCCCGCATACACAACATACACTCCTGCAATTCGCTCCTGAAAAGCCCGATCATAAGGACCGCCATCAAACACAAGGATAATTTTATGTTGACGATGGCGAGCATAGCGGCCCAGCTCATTGATAAAGCGAAGGCGCTCCCGTTCGCCAACATGCACGGATGGCAAAACCTGTTTTAATACATTGTAAGCATCAACAACTAAAATCATTTCTCTCCTTGCACGAAACTATCCAGATTCCAGGGTACACCAAAACTGCCGTTCAATGAAAATACCGCATAAAAAACAGCATTCCTGCACCCACAATTGCAAATTTTTTTCCATGACGGTACAGTGATTACAGAATTAAGTACAAACATAGTTTCGTTTGATACAAAGGAAATCGGCATGGCTCAACTGATTCAAATGCGGCAACGAATCAAGGCTATTGAAACAATAAAAAAAATCACGCATGCTATGCAACTGATTTCTATGTCGACGCACTCAAGACTTCGCAGCCGAACACCCCTTCTCACCAATTATCAACAAGAAGTTGAACGCATGTTTAACAAGGTGAGATTTGCCGCACCTACATGGCATAGTCCGATTATGTACCCCGATACAGCCCCCGAAAACAATCCCCTTATCATCATCGTCGCATCACAAAAAGGCTTGTGTGGAAACTTTAACTCCACTCTTTTTCATAAATTTGAAACCAGTTTCTCTCCTGAATTTCTCAAAAATGCCTCTCTTATAACCATCGGCAAACACGCACAAAATTATATCAATAAATACCCTGCCGGTAAGATTATCGTAAACTTTGATAAATTCTCATCACTGCAACTCAACCTCATTTCCGGTCGCATTGTTGAAATAATCAGCACCGCACAAAAACCATATTCTTCAGTTATCGTTATATCAAACGCCTTAAAAACGTTTTTTGTTCAACGACCACTCAGCACAACGATACTCCCGCTCAGCTCAACAGCACATGATGCCGCAGCACAATCAACGGGAGGCGAAGATTACACGTGGGAACAACAGCCCGGTGAAATTCTTGATGATCTCGCGCTGCAATATCTGACGGCAACCATGTATCGTTTACTTTTCCAATCCTTACTTGCCGAACAGGCAGCACGCTTTATTTCCATGGACAACGCAACCAGAAATGCCAAACAACTGCTTGAAGACACCCAGCTACAATACAACAAGTTGCGCCAGGCAAAAATTACACGGGAATTGACGGAACTTTCTGCAAGCTTCCAAAGTTAAAAAAAGCACCCAACTCAGTTCGTTCCGCTTGTGAATCGACGCGTCCAACATAGCTTGAGCATAAGCGTAAACTACAAAAATCGACCTATGGCACATTAGTCAATCTTTAATTATCTGGATACCTGTAAACTTGACTCACATTGCATAATTCGCACTTGTCGTCCAGCGTGAACCAAAAAGCCCAGCGCGCCAAACATCACGAAAACAAAAACAATATTTATGAGTTTCATACAAGCTCTCCTTTGTAAATTCTGCATAAGAATGCCCTTACTTGAATTCTAGCAAAAAAGGCCCCTCAAAAGGAATCATTCGGGACCGAACCATGAGATGGACAGCCCCGAACTGTATAAATTAAACAATAAAATATATTGATTCTTAGCAGACGTACTTTTCTTCTTTAATCGCAGTATTGTATTTTTGGGCAACATACACTGCCACAAAGAACCATGCAGCAATAATACCCAGCGATGCCAACGTACTAAAGGTCAAAAAGGCATCAAGGCCCGATATACCAAACCGTGCCTTAAACATCCCTCGTGTCATATTGATTCCTGAACCCGCGGCCTTAGAGGCACGGCTTCCAAACATATCAATCCAACCCTGTGATTTGTAACGAGCTTCTTTAGTTGTTGGAATATAGAGCTGTTTAAGCGTTGGCTGGTTCAAAGCATAATTGACGCCCTTTGCCAACACCACAATCCAAAAAACAACACTTAAGGCAGGATGAAATTTTAAGGTCAAGACAGCAATAGTAACAAGACAAGGCACCAATACCAACGATACTTTCATGCCCAGTTTGCGCTGAATATTATTGATACCCAACAAAATACAAACCACGGCAACAACACCGGTTAAAGAAGAATAGTAGGCCAAAAAAGCCGCATAGGAAGACTCATCTCCATACACCAACCGCCCCATACTTTTGAGTTGAAAATCAAAAATAGTTACAATAACTTCATAGGCTCCGGTGATCAAAAAGATACCAAATAGATACCCATTGCTAAAAATCAACTTCAACCCATCAAGAAAGCCAACCGATGATTTTTTACCTTCAGCCGGTTGCTGTGCATTTCGAGCAACATACCCTTGTAGCTCTTCTTTTGGTGTTACTCGCATAAAAATCCACATAAGCAGCCCAATACCAAACATCAAAACTGCACATATACCAATCACAGGTGCGCTGGTAGCAAAACCAAGCCGCTTGGCTTGCAAAATCATTGGACCAACTATATTTCCCGTTTGACCAAGCAATGCGATAATAGGAAAGCCACGTTTTGCAGCCTCAGGAAGAGTTGTATCAGTGGTAATAACCCAAAAAAGAGCAACCATCAACGAACCAAAGCTTTCTGCATATGCATACCACAACCAACCAACCATTCTCCATGGATGCGCCGCCGTGTTGTTAAGTCCATGAAACGGATGCATCAAAAAATAAGCAAACAAAAGACCAATAATCCCATAAACAGCAACAATCAAGTAAAAAACCTTTTGTCGCGGATACGCATCAATCAGCTTGGTATATAAAATAATAAGAGGCAGCATAACAACAATTGAAAACACTTTTGCCCACGGCAGAAAATCGATTCCGACAATGGTTACAAAAACACTATCCTTAATCGGCCGCATCGCCCAATAGACGCCAATAATGCAGAAAAAAATGCCTGCAAGCATCAAGAACTTCTTTAATTCCGACCGATTTTCAAATTTTCCCCATAAAAACTGAACAATTCGTCCAATCATGAAATCCTCCCTTTCAACAATAATCTGAAAAACTGTGTGAATTTTTTTAAGTAGTATTACTCAAGAAATGAATAATCATACTACCGTTGGTTGATACCTGAGTCAATACTATACAACAATAAGTCCGCAAGTGCCGAAAAAACGCACACCTAAGCCAAAAATTAAATGTCTACATGGCCAAATCAAGAGCTTTCAACAACCCCTTTTCTGCCACCCATTTTTTAATGTCCACATGATATATCTACGCACGCGAAACAATCAACCCATCAACTGTTCAATGCTTCTATAAAACATATACATACGCATCATTGAGAAAAAAAGTACGTTTCGCTTGATTCGCTCGAATCAATGGAGTTATACTTTTACCATCTGCTTTAATTATTATTAGTCAGGTATCCTATGCCAAAATCGATTCTCGAAATTAAAAATCTTGTCAAAGCTTATATACGAAACGGAAAAGAGAAACGAGCTCTTGATGGTGTAACATTAACAATTGCCAAAGGTGAAGTCTTCTGCCTTCTGGGCGTCAACGGTGCTGGAAAAACGACTCTGTCTTCAATTTTGGCAACTATTCACCCTCCTTCATCAGGCACAATTCTTTTTGATGGAGTCTCAATCTATCAAAACTTAACCCACTATCGCGAAGCTCTTGGATTCTGCCCTCAACAACAAAATCTGGACGATGACCTGACGGTTCGTGAAAACCTTATTTTTGCAGGCCGCTACTTCCTGATGTCCCATGACAAAATCATCGCACGCACTCAAACATTATTAAAAAAATTTGATCTCGAATCACATCAAAACTGTTATATCAATGAACTTTCGGGAGGCAACAAACAACGACTCCTGATTGCTCGGGCATTAATACACGAACCGGTAATTCTTATTCTTGATGAACCAACAATCGGCCTTGACGCAGAAATCCGTAAAACATTATGGGACCGTATATTATCATTCAAAGCACTTGGCACCACCATCATATTGACAACCCATTATTTAGATGAAGCGGAGTATCTTTCAGACCGTATATGTATTTTGAATCAAGGAAAAGTATTACTCGTCGAATCCCTCAAAGAACTCAAAGCACGGCACGGACAAGCAAAACTTGAAGATATCTTTCTCAAGCTTCTGAAAGATACTGAAAATGCATAATTTACCAACTTTTTGGGCACTTTTATGGCGTGATATGGTTGCTCTCAAGAAAATCGCGTTCGCGCTTTTCTTGGACAATGTCTTTCTGTTGTTCACATCAATCGCCATTTTTGGCTACCTACTTCCGGCCATGGGTATGGAGAAAGGATTAATTGGCCCACTTTTTCTTGGACAAACGATTATATCATTCGTGCAGATTGCACATAGTATCGCTGCCATTATCACTCGAGATTTTGAGGCCAGCAGATTTATCGACTACCAAACAACCTTGCCTATTCTCACACACCTGCTATTACTACGATTCATTATTTCCTTTGTCATTAAATCAATAATTATCACCATTCCCCTTCTTTTTTTCGGAATTTATTTACTCGGCAACAAATTTGTCATTATCAAAGCACATATCCTTGGGTTCGGGTTGATGTACATATTGGTACTCATTTTTTTTGCAACGCTCTTTTTATTCTTTAGCTTTGCCTATAATTATGAATGGTTTAGATGGAACCTCTGGGCCCGTCGTATCGAACCACTCATATTATTTGGTAGTATTACCGTTGTCTGGAAGCAACTCTATCTTTTTTCAAAGCCTCTTGGAGTATTATTCCTATGCAATCCATTAACCTATGCAATAGAAGGCTTGCGAACAACTCTGATTGGGGGAAATGAATTTCTCCCGCTCTGGATTTGCATACCTGGCATATCTATTGGAATTATTATCAACTGGCTTTTACTGGTGCCCGCTATGAATAAAAAATTAGACCTCATACCGGAATCGATATGATATACACGGTAAAGCAATCTACCAAAATAGCCATCCAATTTTTACGACGTGATTTTTATACTTCAGGCAAGCTCTTTGGTCGTTATCTCATCAATACTAGTTTTTTACGCCCACTTTTTTTTGTCTTCTCATTCGCATACATTCAAGCGCATGTCATTTTCCCAAATCAAACAACCTACATGACAACACTTCTTCTGATTGGCAATGCAGTTATGGTCATGATGACACTGGCCTGTAATATCGCCATGAAACTTCTTTTTGATTGCGAAAAAAAACGATTCATCAATTATCAATTAAGAGTTCTCGACCCAAAGTTCATCATCTTAGAGCGACTTGTCTTTATTACTCTCTACGCCTTTATGTTATTGCTCCCCTTTTTCCCTATAGTAAAACTCATGCTCGGTGCAAACTTTAACACGCTCCACATATCCTGGATTGCCACCTTTTTTATGCTATTCCTAGGAACTCTGTGTTGTTCAGCATATCTCCTACTTGCTTTGTGCATTTTACCAAGCTCAAAACACATCTCAAGCTTATGGATGAGAGTCAACATCCCCCTGTTATGGATCGGCGGCCTGTGGGCACCTCTTTATATCATGAAAAACAGCATCCCATGGCTGGGATTTATTGCGCAATTCAATCCAATTATGTACATCACAGAGGGATTACGTTCAGCAATCCTTGGCTCACCACAATTTCTTTCAGTAGGCGTATGTGCTATTGCCATGCTTGGATTTACAGCCCTCTTTACGCTCTTATCATTTTATTTTTTCAGAAAAAAAACGGATCATATTTGATTATACAGCCCGGAACGCTTTACAGCCTTAAGACCTTCCCGAACGGAAAGACCTGATAGTTTATCTTCATGTTTTTGTATAAATGCAACAACCCAGTCTGGATTGGTATAAGAATACTGACGTAATATCCAACCAATCGCTTTACGAATAAAAAACTCTTTTTCATGAGCAACGATTAAAATCAATTCAGCCAAAAGATCTGCATCAATCTTTTCTTTATACTGAAGCTGGGTCAACAAAGCAGTGCGCCGTACCCACATATTCTCATCTACAATCAACCGCCCAAGAACCTCCCTCAGGTCAGCTTCATTTTTGAGTGCATCACCCACCAGTTTGGCAGCAAGCTCGTCAACAATATCCCACCACTGCGTGAGCTTAACCACCTCGAGGTACAGATCAAGATTATCACGAATAACAAACTTCTTAAATTTTCTGGCATAAAGCATGCCCAGATACCATTCTTCACGGTACTGGGCATTTTTAAACAAATATAAAACGGTAGCGCGGTAGTCATCCTGATCGCGTGGCACATACCCTTTTATCAGTAGTGCACCAAGCTTTTTGACTTCCGGCATCGAAACACCCCAATAGGGCATGCTCGACTTCATATACGCCTTTTGTGCCTGTGCGCGAACTAAATCGGCCCGTTGAGCAAATTCTGTGCGAGCACGCTCAAGCAATTGAATATGACTACCGTTATTCATACAAAATCCTTATGCACGAATTCGTTTTGCCAATAAAGCTGGGTCAAGTGTCAATGTTGGTGGAGCTTCCCCTTCCAACAAAGCAATCTTACCGCCCATCTGAGCAAACTTATGCTCTAAGTTTTCATACCCACGGCGCCAATGATCAACGCCCATCATAATAGTTGTGCCATGCGCTACAAATCCGGCCAATACCAAGGCACATGAGGCACGAATATCGGTTGCAATCACCGAGGTTCCAAATAATTCTTCAACACCAAGAATAGTTGCCGTATCATGTTTTACTGTAATTTGAGCTCCCATTTTTTGTAGCTCACGTACGTGAAGAAGTCGATTTTCAAACACCGTCTCCTGAACAACACTGGTACCTTCAGCAATACACTGTGCAGCCATCATAGGGGCTTGTAAATCTGTGGGAAAGCCTGGGTATGGACAAGTTTTAAAAGAAACAGCCTTTGGATTTTTGGTTGCTTTCAAACGAATACCAACTTCATTGGGCCCAACTTCAATGGTATGCCCCATTTCACCAAGCTTCATCAGAAAAATATCAAGTAAATTTGCAGGCGCCTGTGGTAAATAAATTTCACCACCAGTTATAGCAGCCGCCAATAAAAGCCCTCCCGCTTCTAAACGGTCAGGAACAATGGAATGCTCAACCGAATTCAGCGTTGCAACGCCTTCAATTTCAATGGTTGCAGCAGGAAGAATGGTAATACGAGCGCCCATTTTTTGAAGAACGGTCACAAGATCAAGGACCTCGGGCTCAATAGCAGCATTAATAATTCTGGTTGTTCCAGGAGTCAGCACGGCCGCCATCATCAAATTTTCTGTAGCACCAACACTTGGATATTCTAAAACCAATTTTTTTGCCATTAATTGTGTGGCTCGAGCAGTCAGCAGTTCACCAGAGACAATAATCTCGGCACCCATTTTTCTAAAATTAATAAGATGATAATCGATGGGACGAGTTCCAATGGAACATCCGCCTGGTAAAGCAAGATCAACACAACCAAAGCGAGCAAGTAAGGGCCCCATAACGAGCACAGAAGCTCGCATTTTTCTCATGATTTCAGGCGCAACTTGATACCCCACAATCGTACTGGTATCAACAATCAGCTCATTCATCTCGGTATCAAAATGAACCTGGGCGCCAAGACTTTTAAGGAGCGCAATCATGTATTGCACATCGCGAGAACCGGGAACGTTTTTGAGCACCGATTTACCGCTGGTTAAAATAAGGGAAGCAATAATAACCAAAACAGCGTTTTTTGCGCCGATAAGATCAATCTGTCCCGATAACCCTAGTGACTGTTCTATAGAAATATACTCGTTTGACATCAAAAAACCTTTTCAAAATCTGCTGACAATGAACTTATATCTGCACTATCCCACTCACTCAAAAACTGCTTTAAAAACTGCTCCATCACCGCATGCCGCTGTTGCGCACTGCGTCGTCCTGTTGATGTATTCATCCTGTCTTTGAGTAACAACAGTTTCTCATAAAAATGATTAACACTGTTAGAATCATTTGATTTATATGCTTGCGCGGTTGCATGCAACGCTGGTTGTACTTCAGGATTATAGAGCTCTCTGTGCTTGTACCCTCCATAAGCAAAACAACGCGCTATACCAATGGCGCCCATCGCATCAAGACGGTCGGCATCCTGCACCACCATGCCCTCTATGCTCTTCATGGGCGAAGCAACACCAGCGCCTTTAAAAGAAATGTCTTTGATAATTTGGCAGACATGCTCGATGATATTTTGAGGTACGCCTAGACTTTCCAACCACTCTCCTGCAACACGTGGACCAACCGTTTCATCTCCGTCATAAAACTTCCAGTCAGCAATGTCATGCAATAAGGCTGCAAGTTCAACAACAAACTGGTCCCCGCCCTCATGTAAAGCAAGTTGCGTTGACAGATTCCAGACTCGGTAGATATGCCACCAATCATGGCCCGAAGATTCCCCACCCAAGGTCACACGAACATGATCAACCGTTTTTTGGATAACCTCTTGCTGTGCCTGCTGGGAAAGCACCTGCGTATACACAGAAGAATTTTGTACCGTTTCTTGCATGCCGCTTATCTTTTTTTAGTTGATCTTACCGGTTCAACCGAACCAAGAGCTGTTAACTGCTGAACCTCTTGTGCCGTCAGAACACGCCATTTGCCAACTGGCAGGCCGCGCTTGGTGAGCCCTGCATAGCAAACTCGGTCAAGCTTGAGAACCTTGTAGCCAAAATGCTCAAACAGTCTTCTCACAATTCTATTTTTACCGCTATGCAACTGAACTTGTACGTGATTTTTACGTTTTTCAGGAACGTACCCTATTGCATCAACCTGAATTTTACCGTCCTTGAGTTCAATTCCATCTCGAATACTGCATAGATCATCGATCTTTAACAATGCATCGAGCTCAACCTGATATATTTTTTGTACTTCATGACGCGGATGAGAGAGCTTTTGCGTCAATTGCCCATCATTAGTTAAAAGTAATAAACCGGTCGTGTCACGATCCAGCCGCCCAACGGGATACAAACGTTCGTGAACCTGTTCACCAACAAGATCCATAATAGTACGCCGTCCATGCTCATCTGACACGGTGGTAATATGGTCACTTGGCTTATTAACAAGAATGTAGACCTTTTTGACAACGGTCGACATCACCAGATTATTGTTACAATCCACAGTATCGCCCGGCTGAACCTTGTAATAGGGCTTCAGCACAACAATACCATTAACCCGTACCCGTCCAGATTTAATGTGCTCAACAGCTTGCCGGCGAGAACATAGGCCAGCGCGCGAAATGTATTTATTCAGGAGGTTAGAAGTATCCCCTGTAGAGGCACTTTCTTTTTTCTTTTTCATGCGACGTTAAACAATCGTATAGTATTTGATTCATATCTTTTATATCAAAACTCATTCCAGCTAGATTTAAGTATAGCGAACTCAAAAAAAAGCACATGGTTCTTTCAAAAAAACGGGACAACCTTTAAGCTAAACACTTAATAAAATTCTTAACCCATCAGAATGTGTAAAGGGCATAGCATGTCAGAGACCCAAAACAAAAAGCGAGCGCAGGGTAAGCTTGAAATTATTTGTGGACCAATGTTTTCGGGCAAATCTGAAGAGCTCATCAGAAGGCTCCGTAGAGCCCAATATGCAAAGCTTAACGTGCTTACCTGCAAACACCGCCTTGATGACCGTCACATGATTGAATGCGTGGTAACCCATGACGGCAAAAAAATGGATGCCGAAGCTATTGAGCATGTAGACGACATAGCCCGCCTTGGTAGTGATAAAAATATTGATGTTATTGGTATCGACGAAGCACAATGGTTCGACAATAACCTCATTGCTACCGTCTGCCGTCTTATCGATTCAGGCAAGCGTGTTATTATCGCCGGCCTTGACCTTGATTTCCGCGGCGTCCCCTTCGGCTGTATCCCAACCCTCCTGGCCATTGCCGATGAAGTCACCAAACTTCGGTCAATTTGCATGGTTTGTGGTGGCGACGCACACTTTACACAACGGTTAGTGAACGGCGAACCAGCAAAATACAATGACCCGGTGATACTTGTTGGGGCAGAAGAGTGCTATCAAGCCCGATGTCGCAACTGCCATTCGATTGATAAACGACCAACATTTCAAACCATGCGACAGTGGTATTAATTTTTTTGAAAAAATACGCCCAAAGAAGCGCAAAATCGTCCTCTTTGGGCAATCTCTTTATACGAAATCGCTCCACATGCCACCCATATTTGAAACAGGTTATGCATTCATCGTGGCCCCTTTTACAACATTCCTTGTTGCATTTCAATGCTCTTCTCAAACTTGAGCATCATACAGGCAGATTACTTCTTCTTTTGTTCCAAATAGACACCACAGCTACAGTTGTTTTTAACCTCATTTATCTCGGCAGTATGGTCTATCAACCAGGTCACAGCATTACTTGTTGCTGGCCCGTCTTTGACAACACCACACACAACATGCTTGCTCAAAACCTTATCAAGACACGATATACATAAAGAAGATTTTATTTTGAGACATTCTTGCTTTTCTTTTTGTATTTTTTCGTCTTCAATATTCATAATACACTCATGATCATAACCCAATTTGGAAATCTCTCGCCTGGTCTGCTGGGTATCTTGTACAAAATATTCACCTTCTTGTTCACCAGCACTATAGTACTGTTTCAAAAATTCGTTTCGACAATGAAAACGATCGTATAAATCAAGTTTGTTATCACAAATATTGGCCTGAAAATCAAACTCTGTTTCGTCAATCTCTTTCACACCTGCAAATTGCTTTTTAGCTTGCTTTAACCCATGACTGTCATTTGACTGATGAGCAAACACTCGAGGAGCAAAAATACATCCAAAAAACGCGACATTCAAAATCGCCCATAAACCAAAACATTGGGAGGGTCTACAAAATTGTGACCTTTTTTTCTCATCTCTTTTTTTCTGTACTTGAGAAATATGTTCACGGGTATCCATACAACTCGTCACCCCAGAACAACTCAGCATTAATGCAGAAACCAATATTATTTTTTTTATCATGTCAGTACTCTTGTAAATCTAGTTTTAACCATATCATCGTGTCTTTATTACCAGGTGTCTGTTGCATGCCTCCTTTCAGGCCCTTACATACTCCTTAATGGTTCACTGAAAAAGGAAGTTCTCTCACTTTTTCCAACCAAACTCGCTGAATCCTTGATCGTTCTTGATCATCTCAATTACCTGTTTGTGGGTCTGCATAATGGTTTCTGGCAGATCATTAATCGAAAACCAGGCAACACCATCGCACTTGTGCGGCTCCATAACCCGTAGTTCACCTTTCCAGGAACGAGTTTCAA
This sequence comes from uncultured Pseudomonadota bacterium, assembly GCA_964436435.1. Classification (GTDB taxonomy): domain Bacteria; phylum Babelota; class Babeliae; order Babelales; family Vermiphilaceae; genus DAOVGZ01. The sequence goes on along the minus strand of CAYTCH010000002.1, from coordinate 32,413 downwards.
AATAGAAATTGATATATTCCTGGCCATTTTCCATGCGAACATGCATCACATGAACAAATTCTAAATCTTCCTCATGAATCTGAACGCCCAGCTCTTCTTGGGCTTCACGAATGGTAGCAGCTCGAATGGTTTCTTCCCCGTCAACACCGCCACCGGGAAAGGCATAATACCCGCCACTAATGGCAGATGCTGCCCGCTTCATTAATAATACTTTATCGCCTTTTCGCAAAATAAGTCCCGCAAAAGGGGTGATTTTAAATCGTTCTTTTGACATAATTAAACCTCATCTCATTTTCACAAATTCAATAATCTTATCAGCCGCCTGCTCAGGGGTTAATGAATCAGTATTGAGCATAAGATCGTACTTGATTCCTTGATGGACAGTATGATACACGCTGCGCGCATGCCCCTCGGGCGATGTTCCGCGTGCCTTTTCTCGTTGTTTTATTGCTTCGAGCGATGCTGTCACCCCAACCCAAATAATTGTGATGCCGCGCAATGACTCTTGTAAGTCGACAATCCATGTAGGATCATACTGAATATAATCAACAATAACATTGTTACCTTCCCGTGCGTATGCGGCAATGGAGCGATGCATTCCTTTGATAATCTTCTGACCCTCAGTCCCGATTTCCAGCGTAAAGAGTTTGCCCTCTTTATCCTCTGAAGCAACACCATGCATCACCAACCGATGCTCCGGTTTATCTTCTAAATAAAACTTGGGCGGGATCACCCCAACAAAAAAGTTATCTATGCCAATCGACAGCCATGGTGTACTTTGTTTTGCTTGAAATGCTTTAATGATACTCGTTTTACCAACGGCGGACGTACCATTGACGACAATAACCATTCCCGATTGAATCTTTGGTTCTTTCGTCAAAAAATGTACTGCAACAACAAGTGCCGTGGTACCAAAGCCATAAACTAGATACTTAAAAAGTGACATGTGTTTCCCTTCTTAAAGTTCATTATTATCAAAGACACGCCACTGAGTGAATGGTTGTATCCAATTCTAAAGGAAGCTCATAACCCTGGTACACTTCTGGACTCAACCCTTCATGAACATAAGCAGCAACCTTTACGCCATATTTTTGTAAATGGTCATAAAATTGCGTCGCTACCTTATTTTTTCTTCTGGCCATCCACACAAGTTTTTTAGCATCAGGCACAAGGGTTGATTTAATGACTTTTCCTAACGTTGTTGCAATCCCATGATTCCAACAATCGGGGTGAATTGCACATTGATTGATGTAAACATCCCCACCTTTCTCTTGAGAAAAAATCATAAAACCAACAAGCTTTCCATCCTGTTTTGCCGAAAGCCCGAACGTTTGGGCAGGGTTCTCTATCAAAAGTTTTTTGACTTCATCCATACCATTGCTGATGAGCTCAAAAAAATGGCACCTTGCCGCTTCATCATCCCCTTTTTCTAACCCACTTTGCACGCGCGCTGCCCAAAAGGCCTCATTATAAATCTTTCTATGCTCCGCCAAATCACCATCAATATCATTTTTATCAATAAGTTCAATATCAAGAGTGTTCGCACCATTTTTCAACAATAAGCGACCGGCAGCAATATTTTTGGAAAACATCATAACTACAATACCAAACACAATAATCGACCGTTGTCTTATTTTCAATATCATCACATCCCTTTATTTACAATTTAAACCCAGCAACCATCTTGCCAAATTCTGCCACCTCGTGCTCTGTGGTCATCCACGACGTCACCAACCGGTAAAGGCCCGGCCCCCAGGAATAAAAATGTGCACCATGGTCTAATAAATGGTTTGCGAGTGTTGCGGGCATATTCACAAACAATTCGTTACCGTGAATTTCATGGTCAATGGAAACACCAGGAATAGTTTTTAACAGTGCCGCCAGTTTTTGTGCCATGACATTTGAGTGACGGGCATTATTCAACCATAAGTCGTTTTCTAGGTAGGCTAAAAATTGCGCTGCCTCAAATCTGGTTTTCGACAACAATTGACCTGCTCGTTTGTGACGATAGTCAAAGTCTTTGGCAAGGTCTTGGTTAAAAAACACTACCATTTCCGCCATCATCGCACCATTTTTGGTTGCGCCAAAACTCATAACATCAACGCCCGATTTCCAGGTCATGTGCGCAGGAGTGCAACCCAAGGTCACCAACGCATTGGCGAATCGTGCACCATCCATGTGCAGATGCAATCCGTGCCGTTGTGCACACGCCTCGATGGCCGCAAGTTCGTCAAGTGAATACGCCGTGCCACCTTCGTTCAGCTGCGTCACACTGATTGCAGAAGGTTTGCTGGCGTGGGGGCGAATATCGTTGTCAAAAGCAATCTGGTTTTCAAGTTCTTGACCATTGATTTTACCATGTGCTCCAGCAATGACCGTCAGTTTTGCCCCCGTGAACAGTTCCGGCGCGCCACATTCATCGGTATTGATATGTGCATGGGTATGGCAGTAGATAGTACCGTATGCCGGGACGATTGCTGAAAGTGCCAAGCCGTTGGCAGCGGTTCCGGTTGACGTCAAATAGATGGTCACTTCATGCTCAAAAATCTCAGCAACCTTTTTTTGCAGCTGCTTAGAATATTCATCGGCGCCGTAGGAGGCGGCAAATCCTGTGTTCGCCGCCTGCAATGCACTCATCATTTCTGGGCAAACGCCCGCCGCGTTGTCGCTTTTAAAGTTCATACATATCTTTGCTTAATGGTTGTACATCTTCTTCAAAATATTTTTGAAATTCAACCGGCATCTCTTGATAATTCACCAGTCTGGTCACATCTGAATAATCAATACCGCAGTATGTATTCCAATACAAAATCGTTTCATCGGTAATCAGACCGTTGGCAATATCATCCATAATAGCCGCGATTGGTTTGGCACTGTATGTACCTTCCAATCTAATACCTTCCAGACGATTGATCAGCTTGATCGCTGCAAGAGCCTCCGGCGTAAACAGACCGTATTGTGTTCCTGCAAACTTTTTATTGATGGTCAATTGATCTTCAGGAAATTCAAACATAGGGAAGGATGCATCTAAACTATTGAGCAATGCGTTACATTTGGTAAATATCGCCTTGGTTCCATCATGAAATTCGTTTTCCACTTCTTCAGGCTCTACACCAACAGCAATCAATTTTGATTTTAATCCTGCAGCTTGCAAGCCCAACAATAAACCTGCGGTAGTACCACAGCTGCCGACCGGAATATAAATCAAATCAGGTTCTTGCATGCATCCTTGCGCAATTTGCTCCTTCAGCTCAAAGGCTGCGTTCACAAATCCGATGGCGCCAATTTCATTTGAACCGCCGGTTGGAATGAGATAGCAATTGGAGACGTTTTTCATGAGCTCTGCTGCTGCAGCACTTCTGATCTGGTTGTTCGGGAAAAATCTTAATTCAGCACCTGAATACCAATCAAGCAACAAATTGTGTCTAACGACCGGAGAATTTGGTTGATTTTTGAGCATCAAAACGCAGTGTTCAAAACCTAATTCTCGAGCATACACGGCAGTTGCCAATGCATGATTAGAACCAGCGCATCCGTAGGTAATAATGGTTGTTGCACCTTTTGCTTGTGCATCGGCAAACAAAAACTCTAACTTGCGTGGTTTATTACCACCATATAAGTGAAACGACCCATCACAAACATGCACTCTTTTACCCGTGAACGAATCTGCTTTCATAAAAATATCTTTATGCCCAACATAAGCCTCAAACTGTTGTAGTTCGACTATTGGTGTTGGCAGGTCGCAGATGGTGACATGAGGGAGCGTTGCTTGTAAACCTGGAAACGCATCAAATAAAGAGGTCGATGCTCCGTAGGCAACACTCGACAATAATGCAAAAACTAAAAACACCATGTGTCCACAATACTTCATGACAAACTCCTTGTAATAAAATTAATTCTCTTTTCTTAACCCATCTATTTTATGGCAACATAAATTTTGACGATCGAATTTTCATCATCCGTACTCTTGGCATCATACCACTCAAAATCATTGGTAAATGTTCGCTGAAGCTCTTTATTCTGCCAGATTTCCATCCAAGCGCTTCCAACCGCTGTGGCAAATGGACCTTTGGCAGTAAACACGGCATAGCGAGATTGCGGAATATTTTTTATCACCATGCCTTGGCGAATGTTTTTGACGGCAGTAACTGGTGCACCAAGAATCATTGAATAATGGCCACTCGTTAGAGAAAAATCTGATGAATAATTTGTATAAAGAGCTACCACCTCTCCAGATTGTGCTTGCTGTGGAATCGTTGCAAGCACACCACTTTTTCCTGTCTCTTGCCAGAACGCAGGAATAGCGGTAAAACATTCACCGTTCTTATAGGTTGTCTGCAATTCAACACCCATCACTGTCATTGCCGACAACACAACTATTTCAAAACTCATCTATATCCTTACGTGTTACTAATAAACCCCAAAGCTCGCTCTTAACTCTTATCACAAAAAAGCTTATCCTAGTATAAATGTTGCACAGGCCTTTCCAACCCCAAAAAATTTTTAATTATAAAGAGCGATGAGCCAACAAAAAATAAGTTTTCAGTGTTCCAATTGCAACTATAGCGCGCCAAAATGGCTCGGGTGCTGCCCATCGTGCCAACAATGGGAAACCTTTCAGGAAATCAAACCTGCCATCAAATTGGGAGGCAGCAAACTTACTGGCAATAAAAACTATGCTCTCACCAAATTAGATTCGGTGTCGACCAAACCGCGCGATCGCATGCTCTCGGGCATCAGTGAATGGGACCGTGTTGTTGGCGGCGGCATCATGCCCAACTCTTTGTTGGTATTAACGGGCGATCCGGGCATTGGTAAATCAACATTGCTTTTACAAATCTCGGCACGACTTGCCCAAACCTACAAAGTTTTTTATTTCTCATCAGAAGAATCTTTGCAACAAGTAAAAGGGCGCGCAGAAAGGATTGGCTGCTTATCCAGCAACCTTTTATTTTCCGACCAAGCAAGCCTTGAAACCATTATCGCCGCATCGCAAGAACACAAACCAGATTTAGTGATCATCGACTCTATACAAAACTGCTACACCCAATCTACACAAGTTATTCCGGGCAGCATTGGACAATTGCGTGAGTCTGCCTTCTTGCTCATGCGTCTTGCCAAAGAAAATGATATCGCAATTATCGCCAGCGGACACATTACCAAAGACGGCACCATTGCAGGACCCAAAACACTTGAGCATATGGTTGACGGCGTCTTTTATCTGCAAGGAGAGGATCGCTGGCAAACACTGATGTTGCGCTCGGTAAAAAACAGATTTGGTACTATCAATGAAGTTGGTTTTTTTGAAATGAATTCCAATGGCCTAGAAGAAGTACCAAACATTAACCAACATTTAATTAGTGAAGTCACGCACTCGCCAGGATCTGTGCTCGTCAGTTTTATTGAAGGATCACGGCCGCTATTGCTTGAATTACAAGCACTCACGGTAGCTTCAAAAATGGGAATCCCGCAACGGGTTGTTTCGGGTATTGATCATAAACAGGTTGTGCTCATTGCGGCAATTTTGGAAAAATATCTACAAGTAAAATTAAGCATGCAGGACATCTTTTTTAAAGTCGGCGGCGGCTTTAAAATTCGAGGAAGCTCCAGCGATCTTGGTATCGCGCTCGCATTGCTTTCCAGTTATTTCCAACAACCGGTACCTGAAAAATCGATGGCGCTGGGTGAAATCAGTTTGACCGGACAAATCAAACCGATCAATCAGATGGCCGCGTATGTACGTGAAGCGGAAAAATTCGGCATTGGCCACTTGCTGATCGCACACAATCAACAACTTGAAAAAACAGGCTGCGCCGTGCGACGATTTAAAAATGTCTATGAACTGCTCAGCTTATTTGAATAAAAACCAAAAAAGGATCTTGTATCATGATAAAAAATGGTGTTACACGTCGGCCATTATTTTGGGCCCTCTTTGCAGGAATCAGCCTTGTCTGTATTCTCTTTTCTATAAAATATTTTTCGCAGGCACTTCCGATTGCTCATATCAACCTCACCATGAATCGGCAGGCGGCCCTCACACAAGCCAGCATCATCACCAAAAAATATAGACTTGGCCCTCAAACTTTTCAACAAGCCGCATCATTTGAAACGGACAACGACACTCAATTTTTTGTTGAACTGGAAGCTGGGGGGAAAAAGGTCTTTCATGACATGATGCACAAAAAATTATATGAACCCTACACCTGGAAAATTCGCCAATTTCATGAAGCGGAACACAACGAAGTAACCATGCTCTTTACACCAAATGGAACTCCGTACGGATTTAATGAAACAATTTCCGAAACAATTGCGGGTGCACAGCTAACCACGTCAAAAGCACAAACTCTTGCGGAACAATTTGCAACACTCAAGTGGTCGCTCGATTTACATCCGTACAAACTGATTGAATCGGCACAAGAAAAGCGGAAAAGCGGCAGAATAGATCATACCTTTGTATATGAAAGAACCGACCATCAGATTGGCGTGGGACGTTATCGTTTGAAGCTGGTTGTCAGCGGCGACAAGGTCACAGGGCTTTCCCATTTTGTAAAAATTCCTGATGATTTTAAACGCCGTTACCAAGAAATGCGGGCAGCGAACAAATCTTTGGCAACCACATCAGGCATTCTCGCCCTTCTTTTATATATTCTGGGCGGCGGATTACTGGGACTGTTTTTTCTTGCCAAATCCGGTTCACTTATATGGCGAATGCCACTCATCTGTGCCGGAATTTTGAGCACACTACAATTTGCCGCTGGCATTAATAATATTCCCAGCGCGTGGATGACCTACGATACCGCATTGTCATCACAGAATTTTCTGATTCTGTATCTTCTACAAACTTTTATTCTGGCATTGGCCTTTTGTGCCTTGATGACCGTCGCATTTGCAACGGCCGAAGGTTTAACGCGTAAAGCATTTGGAACACATCCACAACTATGGAAGCTCTGGTTACAAGACGTGGGAAGTTCAACTACCGTACTGGGTAGAACCGTTGCCGGCTATCTCATGGTAGGAATACAGATGGCATTGGTCGTCACTATCTATCTCTTTGCAAACAGATTTTTTAACTGGTGGTGGCCATCTGACCTACTGATTGACCCCAATATTTTATCAACACGTCTTCCCTGGCTTTCATCAATCAGCAATGCCTTAAATGCTGGCTTCTTGGAAGAATGTTTATTTCGCGCAGTCCCACTTTCTTGTGCAGCCTTGCTGGGCAACCATTTTGGTAAACGTGCGTGGTGGATTGGTGGCGCGTTCATTGTGCAAGCACTCATCTTTGGCGGCGCCCATGCAGATTATCCGGCACAACCGGCCTACGCTCGCTTACTTGAATTAATCATCCCATCATTTATGTTTGGCGGCATGTATTTGAGATACGGCCTACTTCCTGCAATCATCACCCATAGCGTATTTGATCTTGCACTCATGTCACTGCCGTTATTTGTAACATCTGCATCAGGCATGTTATTCAACCAATTCTTTGTCATTCTTGCAGCACTTATTCCGTTGCTTGCAGTACTCAATGCTCGGTTGCGCACCGGTAAATTTACCACACTTGCCGCATCGTATTACAACGCAGCATGGCAACCAGAAACCGCTGTTCTTAACACTCAAGATGATCATCTGCATCATGAAGTTCCGTATCGATCGACACAAAAAATCACAAAAAAAATATTCCTAATTCTTGGTCTTTTAGGTGGTATCTCATGGATTGCACTGACACGTTTTCATCAAAATGCTCCACGCTTAGATCTGAATCAAACGCAAGCAATCCAACTGGCCCGCAGAGAGCTCATCAAAAAAAACATTATCCTTTCTGATGAGTGGAAAGCACTTGCAATCACAGCCGATGATCAAAGCACCACCAACCAACATAAATTTGTGTGGCAAGCGGACAAGAGCTTGTACAAAAAACTCATCGGGTCGTATCTCGTTCCTCCATTATGGATCGTTCGATTTGTGAATTTTGATAGAACGGTAGAACAAAAATCAGAAGAGTATCGGGTCTTTATTTCTAAAACAGGAACCATCCTCCGGTTCGAACATCAACTTCCTGAAACTCTTGCTGGCGCACAACTATCAGAAGAACAAGCACGTTCAATAGCAAATAAACAAGTACTTGAATTGTGTGATGTACAATCGGAGCAGTTAAAATTTATCTCTACGCAAGCAGATAAAAAACCAAATCGCATGAACTGGACATTTACCTTTTCCAATCCGCTGGTGTATACGCTCAAAGAGGGAGAAGCGCGAATTGCTCTTTATGTGAGTGGTGATACGGTAACCAATACCGTACAAGGAATTTATGTTCCTGAACAATGGGAACGGGATGATAGAAAGCAGCTTAATATAATGATGCTCATTAAAATAATCTGCCTACTCATGTTATTTACTGGATTTATTTTTGTCATAGTAAAAAACAAAACATTATCTTTTTCACCAGCTGTTGCGTTCTTTTCATTCATACTACTACTCCTGTATACACTTTTTTCATCATACAATATGTGGCCTGCATTCATGAGTCAATTCAATACCAGCGAGCCACTCGGGCATCAATTTTTTATGTTACTTATCAGCCTGGGCGTTGGAAGCCTCATCCGATCACTGATCCTCGCATTTATGTTCGGACTTGTTTTTACACGACATGTAACGGAAAAATTGCACAACAAACCGGCGTCTTTCATAGCAGGAATCAGTCTTGGATTACTAGCTTTAGGCGTAATATCAATAATCAATCTCATGCTTTCATCATTCTATCCCATATGGGCATCGTATGAAGCACTCAGATTTCAGTCTCTTTTTGTTGGCACCGCGCTTGCACATATTTTTTCGTACACCATTCTTGTGGCATTTGCTCTGCTCGTGCTCAAATCAGTAATCAAAACAGAACGACAATGGCAATTGACCACCACAACCTTGTTTATCATGAGTATTTGTGTAGGAATTGCGATCGCAGGAGTACAGTCTTTCCCGACCATATTTTTATGGATTTTAGCGGGATTAATTGAGGGAATAATGTTGTTCTTCGCGTACTATTTTGTACTTCGCGCGGATTACAAAGCAATTGTACCAATGCTCGCTACGTTCATGGTCGGATTGTTGATTCAGCAGGCGGCATTCAACGCGTATCCATGGTCGATGGCTTCACATGGTATTGCAGCATTGTGCATTATGCTAACGTGCATGGCATTATTCAAACGAACAGCGTAAAAAACTTTTTTCTCAGATCATTTTTTTTTGTTTCGGCGGCGTATCATAGTCAGTAAAATCAACAAAAAAAGGCCAATACCGCAACCAATAAGCGCCTTCATCATCAACCTATTGTGTACAATCAATTCGTACGCAAACGAACTAATACCAAAAATAAACAGACCAAATGCCCCAAAAAAAATAATAATTTCAAAAAACAGATGGAGTTTATTAAAAAAGAATAAGGTCGCCGCAAAGGCACCAAGGCCGATACTGACCCACAGCCCCTCAAGCCCACCCTTAAGCAGTACAACGGCTATAAGAGCAAGAATAAATAACGTGGCAACAACAAGTCGAACGCCCCAAAAAGAAAAGCCTCGCGCAGGAATGTGTACAACCTGTGACTGGCATAAAGAGGGTCTAACGACAGTTGAATCATCTTCCTGTTGATATTCTTTATGATATTCTTGCAACAATGAAAACAACTCTTCGAGCGGAATTGATATAAATTCACTGCCAACAATGAACATCTCATCTAAACTTTCCCCAAAAACATCAAACAACGAACGATGGGCCGCCGCAGGCACTGTCAGTTCACCACCCTGCCTTGTGGAGCCGTACGTTGTAATTTTGATCGATTTTCCGTGGTGATTGTGTTGCCCCATTTCCATTTTATTTATTTCGGCCCAGGTCAGCAGACCGTATCCACGTAAATACAAGCCACTTGCACCGATTCCAATTTGTATTTTCTTAAGCTGTCGTAAACGAAAAATAAAAAGCGGAACCATCAGCGCAAGGGCAAGTACGGTAGCGATGGTGCGAATCTCCCATGAAAGCGACTCGCGAGGATTAATATAGTTCCAAAAAAAAATTACCCCAACGGCAACCGTCATGCCTAACACAAATGGCGCTATGGCTTTCCATGCCTTGGTCGGATAAAACACATGATTGTAAAATTGGGGATTATCAAATCGCTTATTCATACTGCCGCATCCTTTTTTTAAATGCTACAAAAAACTCTCTCGTATCATAAAAAGTCGCAGGGCAAAAAACAAGAGATATGAGTATTGTAAGACAAGAATATGTCTTTGATTGAAAAAAATAGTTACATACAAATTTAGTGTTGCATGGAACTATGATGACATTCTTGCAATAAATTCAAAAGCGCCTCAAGTTTCATCGAAACAAGACTAGCAGGAATCGCAACTCTACCATGCGTAGCATGCCTTCCAAGTCGTTGGTGCCACTTTGTTAATCGAGAAAAAAAATCATCGGAATTGTGTAATTTGATAAAAATATTCGTTTCAACATGACCATTAACAACTTTGTTATCTATCTCAAAACCTTTAATCTCACTCCACAAAACCATACCATAACGTCTAACAAAAACACCTTCACTATTAATACCAACAGTTATTCTGCGAGGTATAACGACAGCACAGATTGTCATAACAAAAGCCATCAATCCTGAACCAACAACCATAGCCAGCCACTCCCAATTAGCTAAATTAATAGATCCATTGTACACAAAAAGACAAGCAACAATAAAACCTACCCAAAATAACACTGAGAAAAAAATAAACGGCCAACGGGATGGATAAATGGAATAATCGTAGATTGGTTGGACAGAAAAATGGTTCATAAAAAATCATCCTTCTCAAATAATTTGAGGTAAACAAGCAAATAATATATTAAAATTGCTCATTTTTAATGCCCTCACATACCCTGTAAATAATAAAAATCCCGAGATTTCTCTCGGGATTTTTAATTAGATCTGGCAGTACCTGCTTTTCCAGTCCGTTACCAGACAAGTATCCTCGGCGCTGTGGACTTCACTTCCGTATTCGGGATGGGAACGGGTGTTTCCCCACAGCTATACCCACCAGAAAGTTTTTATGTCAAACAAAATTTAATCTTGTGACCGAATATTTGCAGATTAAGAGAATTACTAACAATAGGATATCAACATGAAATATTAAAGCAATTAAAACATTCGGTTTATTAGTACTGGTTAGCTCAATACATTACTGTACTTACACACCCAGCCTATCGACCTCGTAGTCTTCGAGGAACCTTATTAATGACTGATTATTCATCAGTCGGGGTACCTTATCTTGAGGCGAGTTTCCCACTTAGATGCTTTCAGCGGTTATCTCTTACGAACTTAGCTACCCAGCGTTGCTTTTGGTAAACAACTGGAACACCAGAGGTTCGCCCATCCCGGTCCTCTCGTACTAGGGACAGCCCCTCTCAAGTACCCTACGCCCACGACGGATAAGGACCGAACTGTCTTACGACGTTCTGAACCCAGCTCGCGTACCACTTTAATTGGCGAACAGCCAAACCCTTGGGACCTTCTTCAGCCCCAGGATGTGATGAGCCGACATCGAGGTGCCAAACCTCCTCGTCGATATGGACTCTTAGAGGAGATCAGCCTGTTATCCCCGGCGTACCTTTTATCCGTTTAGCAATGGCCCTTCCATTCGGAACCACTGGATCACTAAGACCTGCTTTCGCACCTGCTCGACCTGTATGTCTCGCAGTCAAGCTCCCTTATGCCTTTACGCTCTACCGACGAGGTCTATTCGTCTTGAGGGAACCATTGCGCGCCTCCGTTACATTTTGGGAGGCGACCACCCCAGTCAAACTACCCACCAGACAATGTCCTCCGCCCGGATCACGGGACTTCGGAGTTAGGTCTTCAAATTAATAGGAGCGGTATTTCAAGGACGACTCCGCCACAGCTAGCGCCATGACTTCACAGTCTCCCGCCTATCCTACACAAATGAATCCAAAAACCAATGCCAAGCTATAGTAAAGGTGCACGGGGTCTTTCCGTCCTGTCGCGGGAAGCCGGCATTTTCACCGGCACTACAATTTCACTGAGTCTATCATCAAGACAGCGCCCAACTCGTTACGCCATTCATGCAGGTCGGAATTTACCCGACAAGGTACTTCGCTACCTTAGGACCGTTATAGTTACGGCCGCCGTTTACTGGGGCTTCAATTCAGAGCTTCACCCCGAAGGATTGACCCCTCCTATTAACCTTCCAGCACTGGGCAGGCGTCAGACTCTATACGTCCTCTTTCGAGTTTGCAGAGCCCTGTGTTTTTGTTAAACAGTCGATTGGGCCTCTTTATTGAAACCTACCTCCGCTTCCCAGAATCGAAACTCTGGTAACAGTGTAGGCATCCCTTTTCCCTAAGTTACGGGATTATTTTGCCGAGTTCCTTAATGATAGTTATCTCAACGCCTGAGCATATTCAGCTCGTCTACCTGTGTCGGTTTGCGGTACGATCACTCAATCAGCTCGCTAGAAGCTTTTCTAGTCAGTGTGGGATCAGCTGAACACATCTTTTCCTAAGAATTGATATGCCTATCACACTTCAAGGATAACAGCCTCACGGATTTACCAATGAGACTCCTCTTTGTGCTTTGCTTGGCAATCCAATGTCCAAGTCAACCTACCCTACTGCGTCACTTCTTCACTCAAACGCTGTCAAGTGGTGCAGGAATATTTAGCCTGCTTTCCATCGCCTACTCCAATTGGCCTCGGCTTAGGTATCGACTAACCCTGAGTGGATGAACCGATCTCACGGAACCCTTAGACTTACGGCGAACAGGAATTTCACCTATTTTTTCGTTACTCATACCAACATGCTCACTTTCTTGACCAACAGCATTCGTCCTTACGGTCAAACTCGTATCTGTCAAGAAACGCTCCCCTACCCCTGCATCAGCGCGAACGCTAACACAAGCCATGGCTTCGGTAATCCGTTTGAGCCCCGTTCGTTCTTCAGTGCAAAAACACTTGACCAGTGAGCTATTACGCTTTCTTTAAAGGATGGCTGCTTCTAAGCCAACCTCCTGGCTGTCTGAGCATTTTCACTTCTTTTACCACTTAACGGATATTTTGGGACCTTAGCCGATGGTCTGGGCTCTTTCCCTTTCGACTATGAGGCTTATCCCCCACAGTCTGACTCCTGTCTTCTAAATCTGCAGCATTCAGAGTTAGTAGAAGCCCGGTAAGCTTACGCCCCCAAAGCTCTAACTGTGCTTTACCACCGCAGAAAATCCAACAAGGCTATACCTAAATATATTTCGGGGAGAACCAGCTATTTCCCAGTTTGATTAGCCTTTCACTCCTATCCACACCTCATCCGAGCAGTTTTCAACCCACACCGGTTCGGACCTCCATCTCATTTAACTGAGATTTCATCCTGGACATGGATAGCTCACTAGGTTTCGGGTCTACCCCATACTACTAAATCGCCCTATTCAGACTCGCTTTCGCTACGGCTCCGCTCTTTCAAAGCTTAACCTTGCAGTATAGGAGTAACTCGTTGGCTCATTATGCAAAAGGTACGTGGTTGCGCGTACGTATACATCGCTTCCACCGATTATAGACGATTTGGTTTCAGTTTCTATTTCACTCCCCTCCCGGGGTTCTTTTCACCTTTCCCTCACGGTACTTGTTCACTATCGGTCATCGGTTAGTATTTAGCCTTACCCCATGGTCGGGGCAGATTCCCACGAAATTTCACGTGCTTCGTGGTACTCGGGTGTGCTCGTTACTATGTTACTTGATTGTTGATTTACAAGGCTGTCACTTTCTTTGGCCGTCCTTTCCAGAACTGTTCAACTCAATCAGGTAAAATTAGCTCGGAATCTGTACTTTCCGACCACAAACATCCCACTACCCCCATGTCACAACGCGCACAGGCTTACATGACACAGGTTTAGGCTCCTCCCCTTTCGCTCACCACTACTTAGGGAATCACTTCGTTTTATTTTCCTAGCGCTACTTAGATGTTTCAGTTCACGCCGTTCGCTTCTTCACTCTATGTATTCAAGTGAAGATATCTTGGGTTCACCAAGATGGGTTTCCCCATTCGGAAATCTCCGGATCAAAGCTTGATTGACAGCTCCCCGAAGCTTATGGCAGTCTTCCGCCTCCTTCATCGCCTTCCGATACCAAGGCATCCACCAAACGCCCTTTTCAATTAATTACAAATTCCTGTTGAGTTCTCGCTAAATTAGGAATACTTAATCTACAAATATTTCAAAGATCACAAGAATTTTTTGCAATCTATCATTCACGTTACAAAACAGATTTACCTATCGCTCGACAAATATTTATTTGGTGGAGGTAAGCGGATTCGAACCGCTGACCTTCCGCGTGCAAAACGGACGCTCTACCAACTGAGCTATACCCCCTCATCGTAGAGGTCACACCGATCTAACGACCTGGCCCCATACTTGGTGGGCCTAAGTCGACTTGAACGACTGACCTCCCCGTTATCAGCGGGGCGCTCTAGCCACCTGAGCTATAGGCCCAGAATAAATAAATTTGCTGCCTGTCAGTTTATGACGGACGATTTTATAACACCTATAAGTAGTACGAAACCGTGGTTTCGTACAAGAATCTCCCTCGAAAGGAGGTGATCCAGCCGCAGGTTCTCCTACAGCTACCTTGTTACGACTTCACCCCAATCACTCCCCATACCTTCAGCATCCGCCTCTCTTGCAAGTTAGCTAAGATGATTTCGGGTACAAGCAGCTTTCGTGGTGTGACGGGCGGTGTGTACAAGGTCCGAGAACGTATTCACCGCATCGTTCTGATATGCGATTACTAGCGATTTCAACTTCATGGGGTCGAGTTGCAGACCCCAATCCGAACTTAGACCAGTTTTTTGAGATTAGCTCACCTTTGCAGGTTGGCGACCCTTTGTACTGGCCATTGTAACACGTGTGTAGCCCTAGGCATAAGGACCATGAGGACTTGACGTCATTCCCACCTTCCTCCTGGTTTCCCAGGCAGTTCCATTAGAGTGCCTTAATTAAAAGTTGCAACTAATGGTAGGAGTTGCGCTCGTTAGAGGACTTAACCCAACATCTCACGACACGAGCTGACGACAGCCATGCAGCACCTGTGTACCTGTCTGAACCGAAGCCCAGAAGACCGTATCTCTACGGCTGTCAAGTACATGTCAAGCCTAGGTAAGGTTCCTCGCGTAGTGTCGAATTAAACCACATGTTCCACCGCTTGTGCGGACCCCCGTCAATTCCTTTGAGTTTTAATCTTGCGACCGTACTCCCCAGGCGGATCACTTAACGCGTTAGCTACGACACTAATCCTGCAGAGCAGGACTAACGTCTAGTGATCATCGTTTACAGCGTGGACTACCAGGGTATCTAATCCTGTTTGCTCCCCACGCTTTCGTGCTTGAGCGTCAGAAGTGAGCCAAGAAGCTGCCTTCGCCATTGGTGTTCCTCTCGAGATCCACGCATTTTACCGCTACTCCGAGAATTCCACTTCTCTCTCTCACCCTCTAGTACATCAGTATCTATCGCTTGCTTCCAGTTAGGCCGGAAAATTTAACGATTGACTTAACATACCGCCTACGCACCCTTTACGCCCAATAATTCCGAATAACGCTTGCACCCCTCGTCTTACCGCGGCTGCTGGCACGAAGTTAGCCGGTGCTTTCTCTAATGGTACAGTCATCTCCCATCCGTATTAGGGATGGTTCTTTCTTCCCACTTAACAGGAGTTTACAATCCTAAAACCTTCATCCTCCACGCGGCGTCGCTGCGTCAGGCTTTCGCCCATTGCGCAAGATTCCTCACTGCTGCCTCCCGTAGGAGTCTGGACCGTTTCTCAGTTCCAATGTGACCGTACACCCTCTCAGGCCGGTTAACCATCATCGCCTTGGTAGGCCATTACCCCACCAACTAGCTAATAGTACGCAAGCTCATCCCTCAGCGACAGCAAAGAGGCCATCTTTCTCCCCGAAGGGACGTATGCAGCATTAACCCCGGTTTCCCGGAGGTATTCTTCACTGAAGGGCAGATTCTCACGCGTTACTCACCCGTCCGCCGCTGTACTCGCTCCCGAAGGAACTTTCTCGCTCGACTTGCATGTGTTAGGCACGCCGCCAGCGTTTATTCTGAGCCAGGATCAAACTCTCCATTGCATAAACTAACGATCGTCGTCATAAAACTGACAGGCAAATCTGTTTTTCTAAACGTGAATTTCAAAGATTGTCATTAACTTTTTTTCATCACCGAATCGCTTTTTTCGTTCAATTCATAGCTGATTATACAGGTAACCTTCTCACTGTCAACAAAATTTGAAAATTTTGTTAAAAACCCGTTTGTAGACAGAAAAATATCAATTAAAAATTAATATTGCATGGTTATCAAAGAAAACGAATAACACGACTAGGACAGTATAAATCAAAACTACCGCATTGCAAGTTCCCGTATCAAAAGGATTTCTAGCTCCTGCACTGCTTTTGTGAAATTATCGTTAAGAATTCGATACATATATAAAGAATTTTCACATTCCAACTTCAATTCTCTCTGTGCAATCTCCAAACGTCGCTCTACCTGCTCAAGAGTATTCTCGCCCCGAGCCATTAACCGGCGCTTTAATTCTTCTAAACCAGGTACATCTATCCAAATCGAAACCACCCCACAAGTAGGAGGTTTAACCTGATCCTGAGTAACCCTCAGGACGTTTTGCGCCCCAAGCCTATCAATAATAAGAATGCGAGAAGCCCCGGCGGCAACTTCCTCCAAAATATGGGCCGGGGTACCATAATAAGAGTCATATTCCCCGCTCCACTCCAAAAAGAATCCCTCTTCAATCTTCCCCCTGAATTCATGTGGGGTTAAAAAGTGATAATGCTCCCCCTCAACCTCTCCGACCCTCACCGTTCTTGAGGTATAAGTGACAACCCGAGCAATAGGAAACTTATGCGCCAACCTTGCCAACACTTCGTGAACCAACGTCGTTTTACCAGCCCCCGATGACGCTGATACAATAAACAGCTTTCCAGACATATACTCACCATCCCTTTTATACTATTTGATATCTTATTATATTAAGAACCCATCACAGCATTTTTTAAAGCCTCTTTGAAGCCAAAAACAACCCTATTTACCCATTCTACTTAAAACCACTCAACCCACCTTATTTCTCTTCATTGTAAAGAACCCATAAAAGATAACAAATGCCCTCCGCCTGGTTATTCCCATTTTTGGTACCGTGGTATAATGAACAATAAGATAACTGCCCCCATGAATCAGCCCTGGCACAAAAACGTTTAAGGAAGCCAACACTATGTTATTAGATGAATTACGAGAAACCATAAAAGCCATCGAGCCCGACGTTGCCACAATCGAGTCATACTGGAAAAGCTCTGGCATCGAAGAAGAATTCGCGCGACTTTCAAATCAGGCACACCAAGAAGACTTCTGGAAAGACCCCAATCAGGCTGAAATTTCAAAACAGCTTCATGCCGTCGAACAAAAACGGGAGCAGTACCTTTCTGTTACCGGAGCGTATAAAGAATTTTCAGAGCTCATCGAACTCTTTGCGCAAGATGAACAGGAACTCAACAAGCTTAAAAATGAAATTTACAAACTCAACAAAGCCGTCACATCATTCAAGGTCGCCCTGCTTTTAAACGAACCTGACGACAGCTCCAATTGTTTTGTGAGTATCAATGCTGGAGCCGGCGGAACTGAATCACAAGACTGGGCTGAAATACTGCTGCGCATGTACTTACGATTTTGTGAACGAGAAGAAAAACCGGTCGTCATTCTCGATTATCAAGCTGGCGAAGAAGCCGGCATGAAATCTGCAACTCTGTTTATCAAAGGAAAAAACGCATACGGTCTTTTAAAAGGCGAACAAGGGATTCATCGCCTCGTGCGCATCTCGCCCTTCGATTCTAATAAAAGACGTCATACTTCATTTGCTGCCGTTACTGCCACACCAGAAGTACCCGAAATTGAAATAACAATCGATCCTAAAGATCTACGAATCGACACGTACCGTTCCGGCGGCGCAGGTGGACAACACGTTAACAAAACCGAATCGGCAATTCGCATTACCCATATTCCAACCAACACAGTTACGCAATGCCAAAACGAACGTTCTCAGGCGCAAAATAAAGAAATCGCCATGAAAATGCTCAAAGCTAAACTTGTACAAAAACAAAAAGAAGAGCTTGATGCTAAAGCCGCATCTGTTGAAAAGAAAAAAATAGAATGGGGATCTCAAATTCGCTCGTACGTTCTTCATCCTTACAAAATGATCAAAGACCACCGAACCGATTTTGAATCACAACAACCAGATCTCGTGCTTGATGGCGACTTAATGGGATTCATTGAATCTTATCTCATTTGGTACGGCACACATTAAGGGTACTGCACGCGTGCCTCCAGTCTGACGTGCTGCAACCTTACTCTCAAAAAAACAAATCAAAAAAAATGTGCCCCCGTTGGTTATTACGGGGGCCACTGCTCAACAAAGGTCAGAAGTACTTCTTAAACTAAAATGATGCCACAATTGATAAAAAAACATCATTTTGTTGAGGAACACTTCTACCAGCAATAATATGTTGCGAACCACATCCAAGCTCTATTAAATTTTCAAATTTGTATGACAATTTCCAACTCAACCGATGCGCCCTCGATGGAAATTGCAATAATGACGCATCAAAAGAATTATCTTTCACGGTTACTGTATCCGCTTTTTTTGAAGAATAGTTATACAACAAACTAAGCCTCATGTTGCTGCTAAAAATATCATAAAAATAATTGCCGAACCCAAAAAAAACTCGTCGTCCAACTTTTAATGTTGCATCAGTCTTTGTATCTGCAAACATCGCAACCGTTGTGTCAATTTCTGTAAATGGATTCGTCCTATATTCTCTAAAACAGGGGGCAAAAATCTCTGGATTATCAATAACTCTCCCCTCTGCCAGTTGCGTTACCATACGAGGTATACGTAATCCGCTCGCACCGCTACGACAAACAGATGTATGTAATTCATAGCCAAACATAAACATTGGATTAATCAATGAGAAACCGGTACGCGTATTACACGTACCAAACAAAGTAAATTGATAGCCTCCACCATTTCCAAACTCTGGTGCCCACAAATCTGCTGAGCACGATGTTTTAGCCGTCGGACAAGCAATACTTATACCAACCTGACCAAAATCAACTCCTCTGCAGCCCCCGCATTCTGTTTCCGTATAGAATGGCCCAAACTCAATATTTGCAGAAATCGACAAATCTCCAATTCCCGTGGTGTGCTGCGATGGTTTAAACTTTATACCTTTTGAACCAAGCACACCGCGTACAAAAAAATCTTCTACACCTGTCCAATCTTTAAAAAATTGTGTCAGCGTGTTCTCACGATTGGTTGCGTTTGATATATAACCCGCATTAAAAAGCGTTCCATCCTGCAAATTCAATTCAAGCGAATTCTTTTGAATAGTAATTGGTAACTCTAAACCAAAAATACAAGCAATTCTCGTATCACTCCACGGCTGCCATCTATACAACGCGCCCAACCCAAATGTCGCATTATTTTGTCGCGCAGCAAAACCGATTGTCATAGGCGCAAGAAGATTAAGGTATTGTTGCTCTTTACTATTTCCAAACGACGGATTTGGCGCTGGCGGAGGAATTTGCAAATGCAATTTACCCTGAGCTGAAAGTCGAGATAAAAGAAAAATATCAGCTAATGTTGTTGCTGCACCAAACAGTGATGTGGAAAGAGACGTTTTGTTACCGCATGCATCAAATGCGTGTGATTGAAATGCATAATCAAAAGTTAATGGAAATTCCCATCTTCTTTCTGCAGCCTCTTGAGCAATCGAATAATACAATGATTCATGATACAGCTTATCCTTCTCAGGAAGAATAAGCGGCCCAGAAGCTACCCCTTCACCATGCTCAGCACCTTGTGCCTCTTTACCAAATAAGCCCTCGCTACTATTCACCCAATTATCATAACTATCGGCAACCAGAGGTACCTTCGGTGCTTGTTCCCCAAATAACCCCTCACTACCCTTAACCCAATTATCATAACCATCATCAGCTACTGCCGCCTTATGTGCAACAACACCCAATTTTTGCACGACTTTTTCGCCATGACACATGGTAACAACTTGAGCACACACAAACATTATTGAAAATAAACTCTGAAGCCTCATTTCCAGCCTTTTTTTATTGCAATAACCAATCTATGAGATAGTCGTACGATTACCATTTTCATCAATAAAGAACTGATCTCCATTGGTGTTTCTTCCTATGATTGGGAATCTACCCTGTCCTGAGGCATCCATTGAATCATATGCTACGTCATGGTCAAGATCCTGCAATGCAAACACACGACCGGTTCTTCGTGGATCTATTGCCGCAAGCGTTCTATGATCATCACCTAATCTTACCAAAATATCTATATCAGATGGTGATTGGATAGGCTGATCACTCTTTAATAAAAGTCCTAGCTCCAAGAAAAGCTCAACAATAGTGTCTTCCATTTGGAAGTTATTTGGCTCAAGACGCACGGTAGTATCAATACCAGTTAAATAGTTGATAAATTGCATCTTGCCATATCCATAATCCTTGTCACCACCACCGTCAACAACGCCCGTTCTATTGTCAAAATCAGTCAAGCTGTTATCAAAATTTGGGCTCAAGCGCAATAAACCACTTGGCCATTGCACCTCAAGACTTGCCCCTTGCTGAAAGTACAACGAACTCAAAATACCAGGAGCATACAAATCATTATTGGAGTTAAATTCAACACGTCCGTCAAGAATACTCATCAGCGCTGATCGACTAAAATGCACATCGAATGTACCTAATTGAAATGTTAACAATGCGCTGGCATTATTAACTATTATTGCACCGGTCGCATCAACATCAACCTTAAACTGATCATCGCTCGTCAAACCAAAAATAACTTGTGATACTTGATCAACATTCAGCATACCCGCATCACGAACCTTAAACTTACCAAGCCCGGTAAAGCCAACCACTGCACCTGCCACGGGTTCCATCATCGCTCGTTGTTCTAACACAATATGCGGCCAATCTGCAATCAAGGGCTCATTACCAAAATTAAACGTAATGCCGTTACGAACCTCAACAATGCCCTCACCCTGGAATATCACACGAGCATCCTTAACCAAATCTACCACACCGCCTGTAAAATTGCTGGCATCAAAAATCAACCGTGGCATATGCTCATCATCCCAACATGGCTCAAATCTAAACACGGTAACGGCTGGATTATCAGCCAGAGTAGGCAACATAGCCGGTGTACAAAATACTGGTGTTGTAATATGTATTACACACTTAGCACAAAAACAGGTATCTGTTTTTACCTCTTCACAACAACTTTCTAAATTTTCAATACGAGAGCTCGCCCGTTCACAACAGCTTTCAAGTATATCTGTCCGAGAACTCAGTTGTGCGGTGCTCGTACCAACTATGGTACAACAGGATTCTAGTGCGTTAATTGACGACTGTAACATAGTCGTCGTTGTACCAACTACTGAACAACAACTTTCTAAGTCATTAATTCTTGTAGCTAACTGAGCCGTACTCGTTCCTACAACAGAACAACAACTCTCTAACATAATTATTCGCGTGATGAGCTCTGCATTCAATGAAACAACCGTCATGGATTCTATCAAATCAAGACGTGCATTTACATCCTCACAGCATGATTCAAGTGCATTAATTGATGACTGCAACATCGTTGTCGTTGTACCAACTACTGAACAACAACTTTCTAATATATTTATTCTTGTATCTAAATGACTTGTACTCGTGCCAACAACCTCACAGCATGATTCAAGTGCATTAATTGATGACTGCAACATCGTTGTCGTTGT
>CAYTCH010000002.1:0-10407 GCA_964436435.1 uncultured Pseudomonadota bacterium | reverse complement strand
CTACTGAACAACAACTTTCTAATATATTTATTCTTGTATCTAAATGACTTGTACTGGTACTCAACACATCAATGCGTGAGCTTAATTGTCCCGTCGTTGTACCTACAACCGCACAACAACTTTCTAATATATTTATTCTTGTATCCAAATAACTTGTACTGGTACTCAACACATCAATGCGTGAGCTCAATTGTCCCGTGGTCGTGCCAACAACCGTGCAGCATGATTCAAGCACATTAATACGTGATGCTAACGCGCCTGTACTGGTACCCACAACCGTACAACAGCTTTCTAATATATTTATTCTTGTATCTAAATGACTTGTACTAGTAGCAAGCACATCAATGCGCGAGCTCAACTGACCCGTTGTTGTACCAACCACTGAACAACATGATTCAAGAATCGATATTCTTGATGATAATGCCCCACTATCCAATGAATCGATAATTGAACGCAACATCGTTGTAGTGGTACCCACAACCGTACAACAGCTTTCTAATGTATTAATTCTCGTTGCTAACTGGCTTGTGCTCGTACCAACCACCGAACAACATGACTCAAGTAGATCTATTCTGGATGCTAACTTGCCTGTGCTAGTGCCAACAACCGTACAACAACTTTCTAATATATTAATTCTTGTATCCAGATGGCTGGTACTGGTACCAAGCACATCAATTCGAGAGCTCAATTGTCCCGTCGTCGTGCCTACCACTCCACAACATGACTCAAGCAACGAGATTCTTGATGCCAATGCTCCTGTGGTCGTACCCACAATCGTGCAGCAAGACTCTAATAAATCTATACGAGTAGAAAGCCGCGCCGTACTTGTTCCTACAAGCTCACAACAACTTTCCAGGATATCTAAACGAGAACCAATTTCA
The DNA here is from genome assembly GCA_964436435.1 of uncultured Pseudomonadota bacterium. Classification (GTDB taxonomy): domain Bacteria; phylum Babelota; class Babeliae; order Babelales; family Vermiphilaceae; genus DAOVGZ01. Next base: position 9,526 of record CAYTCH010000002.1, on the reverse strand, counting down.
TCTGGGCCAATAACGTCACTCGCCAAAAATTTCAATGTGCCGCTGTCGATCAAGGTAAGATTAGCAGGAGTCGCAAAGTTCACATCGCCCCAGCTCGTCTGACTCGCAGGATCTTTTATAACCGAACAACCATCAACGGTAACTGAAGACAAAAGATCAAATGTCCAGGTATAATTCTTGATAATCCAGATACCGGGACTATTGATGTAAATACCTCCAATGGTTGTCGTTATATTACTATCAAGCGCTAAATTCGCGCCACTGAGCCTGACTTTTGAATTTGGTCCTTCAAAAATAATGGACCCTTCTCCCGCACCCAACCCTTTAATGTTAATATTTTTCAAAACAAGAAAAGAATTATCGGCAACAATAATTTTACCACCCGAAGTCAGATCAAGCATGCCACCATTGCCAAGCATACTCGTAGACCCAGTAAACCTCAGCGATCCACTCAAAGATACAAGAGAGGCTCGCAGCTCCAAATGCGATTCATTCAGCAATTGTAATGTATTGGTCATAGAAAATGAATTTGATCCCGTTGCAATACGGTACCCATTTCCCTCAATGGTTCCTGAACCTGACAAAAACATGTCATCAATAAAACGTAAATCGTCCTCAAGACGAATCGTGCCGCCATTCAGAATAATATTCTGCGCCGCCGAGCTCTGTAACGAAAGGGTAACGCTACTATTTAAATCTTGTAGAATCATAGGATTACCAAAAACAGGTGCCCCAGTAATCCTGTTGTTTGAGGAGCTCACCAATATGACTGGAAGAATTTTACTGTAATCACAATTTAAAAATTGATCACCATTTAAACTAAAATAGCCAAGAGGATTAAAAATTGCAGAAAGCTCAATATTTCCGCCCCAATCTTGTATTAATCCCTCAACAAACGTTGTAGGTTGTCCAAGAACAATGCCACCTACATAACGTTTAAATGTTCCCGTATAATTGGGGACTGCTGTTTTTAAAGAAAGAGTTGCACCAGGAAAAAGACGTATACCAGATAATTGCGTATCAAAAATCAATGTACAATGACACGTAACCGTATTCAACAAACATAGAAATGATAAAATTTTCACACAGTGTCGAATCATTCTTTCCATGCTTTACTAGCTCTTTTTTTATGTGCTCTTCATGCCTTTTTTAATACAAAAATCAACTCCCTCGCACCCTATTCATTAACCATTAATCCATGCAGAAGATCCAAGGTAGCGTTCGGCATAAACTCAACCTGCAATGAATTGGCAAAACTAATCGCTTCTGCCTCCACCAATGCTTCATTATAGAATCCCGATGACCTAGAAAATATCATATGCCCCGTTTGCAAGCGCAGTCCCGTGTGGGATGTAAATAGTGTTGCACCGTTCAATACAAGATGTGCAGAAGAATTCTCAAATTGTATCAAGTCTCTGGACGGAACACGTGGAGCATAACTAAAGGTCAAATTATTATCCCAAATCCAACTGCCCTCGTCCGTAATCAAACTCGCTTGATCAGTGCCATATACAAATGTGTATCCATTACCATTAATGGTAAAGTTATTCAACACAACAAACTTACCCTGTGTCATAGTATAGTTACCATCCAAAAGAAATCCCGCAGCACGAAGCGATATAGTGCATAAAGAATCAACCATCTGAATTTTGTCGCTGTTAACATGGTCCAAATCGACATTATCAAACAAAAGACTTGAACCTGCATCAACAATAATGCTACAGGTATCGGCCATATCAAGACAATGCCCATTACCAACAATCTTACAAACGCCACTAAAATGCGTACATTCTTGATCCCATAAAACATTTTGATTAAATATGAGATTAACATTGGTAAACGTTACACAATCTTGCGCGGCAGTCCGATATGCATAAATATTAAGCGTATTTGCATCCCCGCCCGCGGCCAAATACAAGCCATTAGGTGACCATCGCACCACATTCAAGTTCGCTGCATATTCATAACCAGCAACTTGATCAGTTAGATAAGGGCTTGCAGGAGTAAAACCAAACGCCTGCAATTCATTACCTGTTGTTGTAAATCTTCCAATCGCAATAGCATCAGCTACTAATAAACCTCTCCATGATATAGAGCGCACGGTTTGACCAAGCGTGGTATTGACGGCAACTAAAGTGGGATTTGTAATGGTATTTTGGTAAATCGACAATAAATTACCCGTTGTACCCGCCAACCCAACAGCAAGATAATTTGTATTAACCTTATTCCATCGTACAGCAGTTACCGCTACACCAAGGCTCGCTACTGGAACAGAATATTGCGTTAATGTACCAGGATTTGTATTACTAAACGTATACACAATTAACTGTGGGTTAGCAGCATCCAAACCAATAGCAACATAAGTACCGGCCTGGTCCCAATGAATGGCGTCATTTTGTGGTGTTCTGCCACCAGCAATATTAACAACCGCTGCTGGCGCAGTAACAATTGAACCTGCTGAAGTAGCCGGATGCACTTGAAGTTCGTTACCCGATGCTCCTCCAGCCTTGCCAACAGCTACCCAACTACCTGTTGGATGCCAATCTAACGAGTATGCATTGCCACCAAATTCAAGCCCATTCAAAAGAGTCATGACACCCGTCGTTGGGTTCACTGAGTAACTCTGAAGTTCAGTTCCTGCTGAAGTCAATCGAGTAAAGGCAACTACATACTGTGATGGATGCCAACGAATTGATGTAATTGATATATATTGATCTCGTGGTAGTGTATATAAAAGAGTGAGCGTTGTGCCATCCCAACGATAAATCCGCACAAGATCGTGTGCTGCAGCAAGAGCCGCCATTCCAATGGCCAAAAGCGTTCCATCATACGACCAGTCAGCGGTCAATACATCATCCAATTGTGCCGCACTGGCAACAAGATCTATATTAAAAGCATCGCTACCCGTTTCTAACGCCGGAAAACCAGTAATGCTTGTCGACATATCAACATTATGAAACTGAGCGTTGATATTTCCCAATTCCTTGATTGAAGTAACATTATTACAAATAAGATCGCGGTTCAAGAGCAATGTTCCATGCGACAACCCAATATCACCAGTAACAGGAAAAAAAGAATCCCACGTGCAAGTTGCATCACGATTGGCTATACGAAATCCAGCAGCTAACGCTGCAAAACCAGCAACTCTATCACCATTATTTAATGCTTGCTTGGTATTAAAACGAGTGACGGCCGTATCAGAGCCAATATCAACACAAAAAATTTGTGTGCCACAGCATAAAAAAATAAAAATAAATGACCAGATTCTGGTACAATAAAGTGTCTCGTGATTGATCATCAAATCTTCCATTACGCTTCCTATGCTATATAGCTATGCGATTCAACTTACCAAGCGGCTGAATTGATCCTATTAAAACTTTACCCGCAGCACATGCCAATGTTGCACTATCACCAAATACCACAATGCCATCACCAAGATTCATTGACTGATATAACTTCAACGCTGCTCCAGAATCTATAGATATAACAGATGACATATTTTGCATACGCAATGATGAAGCAATAGTGTTGTTATAATACAGCGAGCCATTCGTCAACTTCAAAATAGAACTGCCGTTAAGAGCAAGCTCAATATCATCTAAGCCTGTACCGCCACCCAATGTGATTCCTTCATCAATCAACGTGACCTGTCCCGCGACTTCATCAACCACACGTTGAATTTCACTCGATAAAAATGAATTGCGTATAACTTGGATTGTCCCATTTTTTAAAGTAAGGCCCGTCACCGTTGTAGACAGCGTCGCACCATTCAAAATAAGCTCTGACGATGAGTCCTCAAAAGCAAACAGATCTTTTGATGCTAACACCACTGGATCATAACTAAAGGTAAAATTCTGATCAAACTTGAGGGTTGATTCTGCTAAAATAGTACTGATTTGTCCCGACTGATATGCGAATACAAAATTACCTTTCATGACAACATCATGTTCCCACTGCAGTGCACCTTGTGCAAACATAACATCACCAGATTGTTCCCATACAACATCATCAAGAATAATTTTACTTGAAGTACCAAGACATTTAATTTGATCACCCAAAATGCCACGAATTCTCATATTTCTGAATGCAACTGATGCTCCATCGGCAATAACCAACTTTCCTATTGCATCAAGATCAAGCATGTTACCATTACCATCCACAACACAACTATTTTCAAACGTCCATGTTCCCAAAAGAGTTATTTGTGAATTTAATGATATTGAGCCATTATCCCACGCCAATGTACTGGTCCAAATCTGATCTTCTGTACCAAAAGCACAATTGTATGTTGCTAAATCAACGACTCCAGAACCGGACAACACAGCATCCAGCCCGAGCTTAAAATCTCCCATTAACATTATCATGCCACCATTCATGGTAATATCTTCAGCAACAGTTCCGTTAATGAGACAACATAGATCTGCAGCACTATCCTGCAAAGTAATAGGCGCCGTTATGTTGCCATTTCCATGCAACTTATTACCCATACCACTCACATATATTGGTAACGGCTCTACACCATCATTCAAATAAATGACATCATTACCCGCCAACTTAAATCCTGGCGCCAAATCGCCACCTGTTATCGTCAACTCTCCAACAGGCGTAATCAAATCTGTTTTGTCATAACGAAAATTAACACCCGGCTCAAGTATTGAAACTGGCATGCCAGAATCAACCTGAAAAATCATCGGCGGAATAGTCCAATCTTTTTGCACACAAAATTTTGAATCTGCATAACGTATGCAACGAGAAGTTGGTGAAAGTGCATGCAATCTTCCCGTGGCATTAACGTTATTATACACCCACCACCCAGCAAGCAGATTAATTGCTGCCCCAGGGTTAAGCTTCATTGAAAAATCGCCACCCAACAAGCCAGTTCCTATGATAAGACCATTCAAGGTCGAAGAAGACAGCACATCAACAGTAACGTCACGATCAAGCTCAAATTTACCCTTGGAAAGCCCTATTCCAGAACCGGTTACAATCAATGAACAATTATCTAATTTAAGAGTCGATGTTTCATCAACAAAATAGAAAGGTTCAACATAATCAACCGCATTTTTACGACCAGTCTTTAAGGTCATATCATCGGTGATAGTCCAACAGGTGTCAGAGCCAATCGTACTTGTTTGAGAACTGTCATACCAAAAAGTATACGATCCACTAAAATCAACAAATTCAGAAAATTCAAGACTGCCAGCACCAAACGTAAAATCACCAACTTGTCGCCACTCAGTATCATGAAGAACAATCTGCGCACTATCATCGACACAGGCAATGTTTGTTCCCTGGATATCATCAAGATCAATAATATCAAAAACCAACCGTGAACCAGGGGTTACCAAGATAGAACCTTCATCACCAAACTCCATATGATAACTTTTACCCATAATCTGACAGTTGCCATCAAACACCAACTGCCCCAGAATTTCTATGTCTCCCCCCAAAGAAAGAACAACATCTTTAAATGTATACGTAGAATCCAATGAACCAACCGAATCACACAGCTGCACCATGTGATTATTGCCAATAATATTTGCTCCGCCGGTAATACTGGAGGTATTCGTAATAATAAAATCTTCCTGCAAATACAATGAGCCACCGTTCAGCGCCAGCGTACCAACAACGGGGTAGACACTGTTAAAGGTGCAGGTTGTAGAACTGTCTTCAAAAGTAAAACCATTTTTGAACCAGCCAAATCCCAACATGGTATTGTCATTATCAATGGTAGGAAAGGTAACCACGGGCAGCACAGAAACTGCAGTTTCAGAACCATACACCACAGCCCATAAAGATGCGTGCGAAAAAATAGATAGAATTAGAAAACAACGGACTAAAAATCTGATGACCATTGCTACTCTCTTTTTTTTAGCGATACAAAATCATTACTGCACGCCTATGCTAAACTTGCATACAACAATCTGCCTTGAGGCTGAACCGCTCCCATGATCTGCTTGCCAGCGACTCGAGCCAATGTTGCCCCGTTACCAAAGGTCAAAACGCCTGTTCTTACATTCATTGATTGATATAAATTCAGTATCGCACCTGACTGTATAGACAGTACAGATGAAACATTAGATAAAAATAATGAAGATGGATTAACATTTTTGTAATTCAGAGAACCTCTTTGTAGCGTTAAAACAACACCAGCTCCAATATACACTTCAACATCTTCTGAGCTCATACTATCACCCAACGTGAGACCACCATCAAGCTCGGCCCCTCCTTGTAATTCGATTAATAAAAAAGAGTCCCGAAGAACTTGAATAACACCCCTCGTCAAGTGCATACCAACAGCAGCTACCTGTAGTGTTGCACCATTTAATACAAAGGTAGAAGATGAATCTTCAAATGAAATGAGATCTTGTGATGCTGTCGCTGCTGGATCATATTTGAAGGTAAACCCGGGATCAAGCGTCAAATTCGATTCCATCAAAATGGTGCTGACCTGCCCTGATTGATACGTAAACGTTGATGCCCCCTTCATTTTAACATCGTGGGACCACTTAATTTTTCCCTGCGCAAAAGTAAAATCACCATCTTGTTCCCAGATGACACCATCAAGAACCAGGGTACTCGAATCCCCAAGACACTGTATTTGATTACCAGAAATACCACGAATACGAATATCTCTAAATGTAACTCTTGCACCATCTGCAACAACAATCTTGCCCACTCCATCAAGATCAAGCATGTTACCACCGCCATACACAACACAATCATGTTGAAAGGTCCATGCACCAAGAAGTGTTACGTGCGAATTGAGTGATATTGATCCATTTTCCCAAACCAAAGTACTCGTCCACACCTGATCTTCTGTGCCCAGAACACAGCGGTGACCACCAAGGTCAACCGTGCCCATTTGCGCTACAGTATTTTGAGGTCCCAAATAAAAATCATTTCCCAAAATAATGGTCCCGCTATTCAATGCAATATCGTACAAAATGGAACCATTGAGATTACAAGTTAGTTGGGCACTAGAATCAGCAAACACAACAGGGCCAGCTATATCACCTGTTCCCCATAGCTGATTTCCTGTACCACTCACACCAAGATAAGGTTGAAATGTTCCTTTGGTCAAAAAAAGAAGACCGTTTCCATTCAACGCAAAAAGTGCATCACCAAATTGATTACCTGAAAAATCAAATTCAACATTTTCAAAAACAAGATGAACATTGTCATAGGCCATCGTTTTGCCAACTTCTAGCACGGTCGTTGGCTGGCCAGCATCCACCACCAAAGTCATTTCAGGAAAGAGCCAATTGTTCTTAATGTATGTTTTTGAACTTGCATACCGAATGGCCCTGGCACTTTTTGATGTCGCAAAAAATGTACTTGGTGCAGCATTATTATAGACTAACCATCCCGATCTAAATTGAACCGATGCACCTGAATTCAAAGTTAAACTTATATCGCCAGCGAAAGTACCATCACCAAAAATCAACCCTACATCTGTGGAGGTCGAAGATGAATCAATCATGACATTGCCATCAACCAAAATCTGTCCGGCTACCAGCTGCATACCAGAATTGGTAACAAGCAACGAACTGTCTTGAAAACTTAAAATCGAGGTTTCATTTGATTCAAAATGCAAAGGCTCTTGTCCATCTTTTCTACCAATTTCAAAAACCATGCCTTGCGTGATATTCAACCTCGACCATTCATCAATGGTACTAGTACAATGCGAATCATAAATGAAAGAGTAGGGACCAATAATATCAACCACTTGAGAAATCTCAATACTCCCCAACCCAAAGGTAAAATCATCAGATTGATGCCACTGAGTATCATGAAGAACAATCTGTGCACTATCATCAGCACAGGCAATGTTTGCCCCGTGAATATCATTCAAATCAATAGTATCAAAAACCAACCGTGAACCAGGAGCAACTACAATAGAACCTGCATTACTCAAGGTCAGGCGATATCCTACACCCATAACATGACAGTCGCCCTCAAATATCAACTGCCCTGTTGTATTCATATCAGAACCCAACACAAGAAGAACATTATGAAACGTGTAAGTAGAATTTAATGAATTAACCGAAGCACACAACTGTAACTGATGATTATTGGCAATAAATTGACCACCACCGGTGATACTCGCCGTGTTCGTAACAATAAAATCTTCATGTAAAGATAATGAACCACCATTCAAAGCAATCATTCCAGAAACTGGATATATACTTTGAAAAGCACATGTTGTCGTACTGTCTTCCAACGTAAATCCATTTCTAAACCCACCAAAACAGAGCATGGCATTATCATTATCTGCAGCAGGAAATGTTACTGCCGGCACAAGAGAAACTTGAGTTTCAGAACCATAAACAACAGCTGATAAAAAGGTGTGAGAAAAAATAGACAGAATCAGAAAACAACGGACTAGAAATCGATCACTGACCATTGCTACTCTCTTTTTTAGGTACTACCCTCAGCCACTGACCATCCTTTTTATTGTGATCAACAGCAAACTATTTTTAGAGCAAACGCATCAATGACTCTAGCACTCAGAATTTGTTAAATCAAGTCTCTCAAAATCAACCCCAAAAATAAAAGAGGGAGCCTCGCGGCCCCCTATAAAACACAATTTTTTTTAAATTAAAAAGACGTTACTTATACCAGCTTGTCTTTCATTGTGTGATAAGCAGAAACAACATTTTCACCAACGATTTCTGCGCCTCGCTTTACAGAGACCAAAGCACGCACAGACCAATCACTCACCGCACCTGTTGCTGACGTCCCCGCAGTATAAAGAGATGATCCTGCTTGTCCCAATGTATCTTTGGTTGCGTGATAGGCAGAAACAATGCCTTCACCAACAACTCCTGCACCTCGTTTTACTGAGGCTAATGCCCTTGCAGACCAATCACTCACCGCGCCTGTTGCCGATGTGCCTGCAGCATAAAGAGATGATCCTGCTTGTCCCAATGTATCTTTTGTTGTGTGATAGGCAGTCACAATACCTTCACTAACAATTCCTGCACCTCGCTTGACCAAGGCAACTGCACCTGCAGACCAATCACTCACCGCGCCTGTTGCTGATGTGCCTGCAGCATAAAAAGATAATCCTACTTGTGCCAATGTATCTTTAGTTGTGTGATAAGCAGTCACAATACCTTCACTAACAATTTCTGTGCCTCGTCTGACAGAAGCCAATGCATGTACAGACCAATCACTCACCGCGCCTGTTGCTGATGTGCCTGCAGCATAAAGAGATAATCCTGCTTGTGCCAATGTATCTTTAGTTGTGTGATAAGCAGTCACAATGCCTTCACTAACAATTCCTGCACCTCGCTTGACCAAGGCAACTGCACCTGCAGACCAATCACTCACCGCGCCTGTTGCTGATGTGCCTGCAGCATAAAGAGATGATCCTGCTTGTCCCAATGTATCTTTTGTTGTGTGATAGGCAGTCACAATACCTTCACTAACAATTCCTGCACCTCGCTTGACCAAGGCAACTGCACCTGCAGACCAATCACTCACCGCGCCTGTTGCTGATGTGCCTGCAGCATAAAGAGAT
>CAYTCH010000001.1:1075975-1082233 GCA_964436435.1 uncultured Pseudomonadota bacterium | reverse complement strand
GATCCTGCTTGTGCCAATGTATCTTTGGTTGCGTGATAAGCACTAACAATGCCTTCACTAACAATTCCTGCACCTTGCTTGACTGAAGCCAGCGCACCTACAGACCAATCTCCCACTGCACCTGTTGCTGATGTCATAGCTGCGGAGATAGAAGATCCTGCATGTGCCAATGTATCTTTGGTTGCGTGATAGGCACTCACAACGCCTTCACTAACAATCCCTACACCTCGTTTTACTGAGGCTAATGCCCTTGCAGACCAATCACTCACCACACCTGTTGCCGACGTCCCTGCTGCATAAAAAGATGATCCGACTTGTCCCAATGTATCTTTTGTTGTGTGATAAGCAGTAACAACGCCTTCACCAATAATTCCTGCTCCTCGCTTGACCGAAGCCAATGCACTTACAAACCAATCACTCACCACGCCTGTTGCCGACGTCCCTGCTGCATAAAAAGATGATCCTGCTTGTCCCAATGTATCTTTTGTTGTGTGATAGGCACTAACAACGCCTTCACTAACAATTCCTGCTCCTCGCTTGACCGAAGCCAATGCATGTACAAACCAATCACTCACCGCACCTGTTGCCGACGTCCCTGCTGCATAAAAAGATGATCCTGCTTGTCCCAATGTATCTTTTGTTGTGTGATAGGCACTAACAACGCCTTCACTAACAATTCCTGCTCCTCGCTTGACCGAAGCCAATGCATGTACAAACCAATCACTCACCGCACCTGTTGCCGACGTCCCTGCTGCATAAAAAGATGATCCTGCTTGTCCCAATGTATCTTTTGTTGTGTGATAGGCACTAACAACGCCTTCACTAACAATCCCTACTCCTCGCTTGACCGAGACTAAAGCACGTGCAGACCAATCACCAACCTCAACTGCTGCTAATGTCACCTTCATATAAACAACAAATGGCGTTTGTACTAACTTATCGTGAGCTGTGTGATAGGCAGTCACAATACTACCTCCCATAATTCCGGCACCTCGTTTTACTGAGGCTAATGCCCTTGCAGACCAATCACTCACCGCACCTGTTGCTGATGACCCTGCTGCATAAAGAGATGATCCTACTTGTCTCAATGTATCTTTGGTTGTGTGATAGGCAGAAACAATGCCTTCACCAACACTTCCTGCGCCTCGCTTAACTGAGGCTAATGCCCTTGCAGACCAATCACTCACCGCACCTGTTGCTGATGACCCTGCTGCATAAAGAGATGATCCTACTTGTCTCAATGTATCTTTGGTTATGTGATAGGCAGTAACAATGTCTTCACTAACAATTCCTGCGCCTCGCTTGACCGAAGCCAATGCACCTGTAGACCAATCACTCACCACACCTGTTGCCGACGTCCCTGCTGCATAAAGAGATGATCCTACTTGTCTCAATGTATCTTTGGTTATGTGATAGGCAGTAACAATGTCTTCACCAACAATTCCTGCGCCTCGTCTGACAAAAGCCAATGCACTGACAAACCAACTATCCTTTTTAGGCTGTACTTCTATAACCTTTGTTGATACCACCTCTATCGTTTGCGCTGGAACCACAGCAGCATTAGAAGCTGATTGCACGTGCTCCACCTCCACAACATCAACGTGCCCTGGCATTAAAGTATTATTCTTTATCTCTACTTTTGCACTTGCCACTACTTTCTCTGATTCTACAGCAAAATTGATAGGCGATTGTGATTGCACCGGCCTTACATTATTAACAAAAATCCTCTCAACCAAACGCTTCATAGAATCACATAAAGTGGTACCGTTCTTACATAAATCTTGCTGAAAAAGATTTGGCACCTGGTGAGGATTCGCCTTTGAACTCTCTAATCTTTGAACATACTTATCAAGATAACCCTCATACACATCAGGATTCCAGCTGCCCAACTTCATGGTGTTTTCTGTTGCAGCTTCACGTATTATGCCAAAAAGAGCTCGAGCACGCGGGCAAACCTGAGGAATAAGATCAACAACATCAATTTTTGTGGCTCCATCATTCGGCTTTCCGCCATGTAACATCTTATTCCGCTCAGACAAAGAACTCACGTGTGTCTGTATTTCATATCTTGCTAGCATCAACACTTCATCAATTAATGTAACACTGTCGTGTTTATCAAGGTGAGCAACAAAATCTTTCCATAAATTTGAAAATCTTAAGTCCAAACTCTGCTGATCCTTATGAGCGGCAGATGCACCACTCGAGGCAAAAGGTTCTTGCGGTTTACTAAAAACATTTTGACTTGCGGGAGCTTGCACAAACCCTAATTGCTGCGTCATATCAGTATTGACGGGGCAAGGTTCTTGAACAAAATAGGGGGTATATTGCTGGGAAGATCTATCAAGAGTGCGTTTAAGCGTATCATGCTGTTTATCCAAAAAATCGTCTCTGTACTCTATAAGCACTTTTTTCATGCGCCGCAAATATATTCTCTTCTCAGACTCGCGCAAAGTGCTCCCCAACTTCGATGTACCGTTTTTTCCGGTCAATAAAATATCATTTGTTGCAAATTGCATAACTGCTTTATACAAATGAGCAGCAGCCTGCGAAGAGACCTCAAGCTGCCTTTTTCTTTGAATTAATAGTTCATTAACCTTCAATCCCGTTTCAGCATGCAAAAGCCTATCGACAATTTGCAGTTCTATGGCAAGCAAGCGCAATATGGCATACAAAGTTGTCTCATCAACATCTTGCGCCACCAACCGCTCAAGTTGCTCACGTTCATGATCATATTCTTGTCGCACAAGCTTACGTTCATGTTCGCTGGGGGTATAAAATTGATCATAACCCTCTGGGCACAATGTAAACGAAAGCGTACTCATGAGTACACATAAGCTTATAATAAATTTTTTCATCGGAGCTCTCCCCCCTCCTTTAAACAATCTAAAAAAACCAGAAACCTGGCGAGCACCTGGTAAAGCCCATAACTTATGTGACTCTGCTGACCGAGCAATCACAATAAAAAACTTTCCCCTGTGGATTAATCTATAATTTTTTGGGGACTATAATCATCATTTTGATAAAAATTGCTGTTTTTTTGTTTTAATTAAGGCAAAAAGCTTTCCGCAGGCTAAAATGCTGCAACAACTGATAAAAAGAAATCATGTTGTTCGGGAACGCTTCTGCCAGCAAGGAGATGTTGAGATCCAAATCCAAGCTCCATTAGATTTTTAAATTTATATGATAATTTCCAACTCAATCGGTGTGCGCGTGTTGGATATTGTAATGATGTTGTAACAAATGAAGGATCTTGTACCGTTACGGTATCCGCCTTTTTTGAAGAATAGTTATAGAACAGCCCAAGCCTGAAATTGCTGGCAAAGACATCATAAAAATAGTTACCGATCCCCACAAAAGCACGCCGTCCAACTTTTACCGACGCGTTCACCGTTTTATCGGCAAACATTGCAACCGTTGTGTCCATTTCTGAAAATGCATCCGTTTTATATTCTTTAAAAACCGGGGCCACAAGATCAGGATTATCTATAACTCTCTGCTCCTGCGCACCCGTTACTATCCGCGGCACACGTAAACCATTGGCCCCGCCGCGACAGGCTGATGTATGCAACTCGACACCAAAATTCATCGTTGGATTAAACCAATTGCCCGTGCGAGTATTAAAAGTACTAAACAGAGTAAATTGATAGCCCCCTCCATTTCCAAACTCAGACGCCCATAACGTTGCCGTATTTGCCTTTTTTCCTGTAGGAAAGCCAATGCTCAATCCAACTTGACCAAAATCAAGCCCTCGACACTCAGCACATTCTGATTCCGTGTAGAATGGCCCAAATTCAAGATTTGCCGAAACAGAAATATCACCAAGCCCTATTGTTTGTTGTGTTGGTACAAACGTTATACCTTTGGAGCCAAGCACTCCCCGCAAAAAGAAATCTTCTATGCCGGTCCAATCTTTAAAAAATTGCGTTAACACATTTTCTCGATTAGTTGCATTTGATATATAGCCAGCCTTAAAAAGGGTTCCATCTTGAAAACAAAGATCAAGCGATCTTTGTTGGATCTGAACAGGAAAATCTAAACCAAAAATACAAGACAACCGGGTATCTTCACATGGCCGCCAGCGATATAATGCATTAAAACCAAGTACTGCATTACTTTGTGTTGCCGTAAGCCCAATTTGCGTTGGAGCAATCAGCGCAAGATATTGTTCATTTCTTACATGTCCAAACTGAGGATTAATTGGAACGACAGGAGAATGAATATGTAAATGATCATCATCTGATAGTCGCGCTAAAAGAAAAATATCACGAATACGTGTCCCGCTACCAAACAACGCACCTGACAAGGGAACTTTATTACCACAGGCATCAAATGCTTTAGATTCAAAAGAATAATCCAATGTTAAAGGTATCGCCCATCTTCTTTCTGCAGCTTGCTCAAGAAGCGAATCATACGAATATTCCATTTGCTCAAGATCAATAATATTATACTGCCTAGACTCAGAAGCTACCTGTTCTTTTTTTGTTATAGGCAAACCAATTACATCTTGTGCATCGGATAAATCATTGCTCTTCACCCAGCGTTCATAAGCGCTATCATCTGCTACGTCTTTACCACGCGCTACAATCTTCTTTGTATCAACACCCGGCACCAGCTCTTCCAAATGAGATATCTCACAACTTCGTGTTCCGCAACCAAACAATGAAGCAGCCAAAGCAGCTCTATTGCCACCAGAATAAACATCAACAAATGATTCCTGGACTACACCTTCACCATAGGACATGGTAACGACTTGAACACACGCAAGCATTATTAAAAATGAACTATGGCGCTTCATTCTCAGCCTTTTTTTATTACAATGCCCGACCTATAATACGGTCGTTATGATTGTACGGTTACCATTTTCATCTATAAAAAATTGATTACCATTAAAATCTCTGCCAATGATAGGGAAAAACCCTTGCCCCGAAAAATCAACTCGCTGATACGCCACATCATGGTCAAGATCTTGCAAAGCAAACACTCGACCAGTTCTTCGTGGATCTATTGCCGCAAGCGTTCTATGATCATCACCTAGTCTTACCAAAATATTTATATCAGATGGTGATTGAATAGGCTGATCACTCTTTAATAGAAGTCCTAGCTCCAAGAAAAGCTCAACAATAGTGTCTTCCATTTGAAAGTTATTTGGTTCAAGCCGCACGGTGGTATCAATACCAGTTAAATAGTTGATAAATTGCATCTTGCCATATCCATAATCCTTGTCGCCACCACCATCAACAACACCCGTTCTATTGTCAAAATCAGTCAAACTGTTATCAAAGTTAGGGCTCAAGCGCAGCAGGCCACTTGGCCATTGCACCTCAAGATTTGCCCCTTGCTGGAAATACAGCGAACTCAAAATACCGGGAGCATACAAATCATTATTGGAGTTAAATTCAACACGTCCATCAAGAATACTCATCAGCGCTGATCGACTGAAATGAACATCAAACGTACCTAATTGGAATGTTACCAATGCGCTGGAATTATTTACTATTATTGCACCGGTCGCATCAACATCAACCTTAAACTGATCATCAGTCGTCAAGCCAAAAATAACCTGTGACGCCAAATCAACATTGAGCATACCCGCATCACGCACCTTAAACTTACCAAGGCCAGTAAAGCCAATAGTCGCACCTGCCGCAGGCTCCATCATAGCTCGTTGTTCTACAACAATGTGCGGCCAATCTGCCGTCAACGGCTCATTACCAAAATTAAACGTAATGCCATTACGCACCTCAACAATACCCTCACCCTGGAATATCACACGAGCATCCTTAACCAGATCTACCACACCACCTATAAAGTTGCTGGCGTCAAAAATTAATCGTGGCATATGCTCATCATCCCAACATGGCTCAAATCTAAACACGGTAACAGCTGGATTATCAGCAAGGGTAGGCAACATAGCTGGCGTACAAAATACAGGAGTTGTAATATGTATCACACACTTGGCACAAAAACAGGTATCGGTTTTTACCTCTTCACAACAACTTTCTAAATTTTCAATACGAGAGCTCGCCCGTTCACAACAGCTTTCAAGGATATCTATGCGTGACCTCAATTGCGCGGTACTTGAACCTACTACTTCACAGCATGATTCCAAAACTCCAACGCGTGATGATAATGTCGCACCTTCCATGGCATCTATCAGCGACCGCAGCATCATTGTGCTCGTGCCCACTACTGTACAACAGGATTCAAGTATATCAATGCGCGAGTCAACTACCGAACAACAGCTTTCTAATACATCAA
>CAYTCH010000001.1:919765-1075875 GCA_964436435.1 uncultured Pseudomonadota bacterium | reverse complement strand
CCGTTGTAGATGTTGCCAAATTATCTATCAATGACCGCAACTCACTCGTGCTCGTACCAACTACGGTACAACACGACTCAAGTATATCAATGCGCGAGTCAACTACCGAACAACAGCTTTCTAATACATCAAGACGTGATATCACCGTTGTAGATGTTGCCAAATTATCTATCAATGACCGCAACTCACTCGTGCTCGTGCCAACAACTGTGCAACAGCTCTCAAGAAAGTCTATGCGGGAAGCTAAGCCAGCCGTGCGCGTACCAACTACTTCACAACATGATTCCAATGCATTAATTGATGACTGCAGCATACTCGTTGTTGTACCAACTACTGAACAGCAACTTTCTAATATATTTATTCTTGTTGCTAACTGGCTGGTGCTGGTGCCCACCAATGTACAACATGATTCAAGTAAATCTATTCGTGATGCTAGGCCAGCCGTGCTCGTTTGTAACACATCTATTAACGACTTAAATGTCATTGTTGTTGTACCCACAACCGTGCAACACGATTCAAGTATGTTTATTCTTGTAGCCAACTGTGCCGTGCTCGTTTGCAATACATCTATAAATGATCTTAACGTCGTCGTTGTTGTGCCTACAACACTGCAGCAACTTTCTAATATATCTATTCGTGAAGCCAACTTACCTGTACTGGTACCAACTACCTCGCAGCACGATTCAAGTATGTTTATTCTTGTAGATAACTGAGCCGTGCTCGTTTGCAGTACATCTATAAATGATCTTAACGTCGTCGTTGTTGTGCCTACAACACTGCAGCAACTTTCTAATATATCTATTCGTGAAGCCAACTTACCTGTACTGGTACCAACTACTGTGCAACAGCTCTCAAGAAAGTCTATGCGGGAAGCTAAGCCAGCCGTGCGCGTACCAACTACTTCACAACATGATTCCAATGCATTAATTGATGACTGCAGCATACTCGTTGTTGTACCAACTACTGAACAGCAACTTTCTAATATATTTATTCTTGTTGCTAACTGGCTGGTGCTGGTGCCCACCAATGTACAACATGATTCAAGTAAATCTATTCGTGATGCTAGGCCAGCCGTGCTCGTTTGTAACACATCTATCAATGATCTTAAAATCGTTGTTGTTGTACCCACTACCGAACAACAACTTTCTAACGTATTTATTCTTGTAGCCAACTGTGCCGTGCTCGTACCAACCACTGTACAACAGGACTCAAGTAAATCTATTCTGGATGCTAACTTGCCTGTGCTAGTACCTACAACACTGCAGCAACTTTCTAACGTATTTATTCTTGTAGCCAACTGTGCCGTGCTCGTACCAACCACTGTACAACAGGACTCAAGTAAATCTATTCTGGATGCTAACTTGCCTGTGCTGGTGCCTACAACACTGCAGCAACTTTCTAAAATACCGATTCTTGAAGCTAAGCTTGTTGTGGTCGTTCCAACCACTGAACAGCATGATTCAAGTATATTAATTCTTGTGGACAACTGTGCCGTGCTCGTTTGCAGTACATCTATAAATGATCTTAAAATCGTTGTTGTTGTACCCACTACCGAACAACAACTTTCTAACGTATTTATTCTTGTAGCCAACTGTGCCGTGCTCGTACCAACCACTGTACAACAGGACTCAAGTAAATCTATTCTGGATGCTAACTTGCCTGTGCTGGTGCCTACAACACTGCAGCAACTTTCTAAAATACCGATTCTTGAAGCTAAGCTTGTTGTGGTCGTTCCAACCACTGAACAGCATGATTCAAGTATATTAATTCTTGTGGATAACTGTGCCGTACTCGTTTGCAGCACATCTATCAATGATCTTAACGTCGTCGTTGTAGTTCCTACCACCGAGCAGCAACTTTCTAACACTCCTATTCTTGAAGCTAAGCTTGTTGTAGTCGTACCAACCACTGAACAACATGATTCAAGTATATTAATTCTTGTGGACAACTGAGCGGTGCTCGTTTGTAACACATCTATCAATGATCTTAATGTCGTCGTTGTTGTGCCGACTACCGAACAACAACTTTCTAATATATCTATCCGCGATGCTAATTGACTTGTACTCGTACCAACCACGGTACAACAACTTTCTAATACATTAATTCGTGACTCTGTTACATCACAACAACTTGCCATCGTTGCAACCAGCGTGATCAATCTTCCATCCAAAACATCTATACTCGAGGCTAACTGACTTGTACTTGTGCCTACGACGGAACAACAGGATTCCAAAATGTCTATTCTTGTGGACAGCTGACTTGTGCTCGTGCCAACCAGTTCACAACAACTTTCTAACCAATCTAAACGTGAGCCGATCTCATCTGGACCAATAACGTCACTTGCCAAGAATTTGAGCGTTCCACTTTCGATCAAAGTAAGATTAGCAGGAGTCGCAAAAGTTACATCGCCCCAGCTCATCTCACTAGCAGGATCTTTTACAACCGAAACACCATCAACTGTGACAGAAGATAGAAGATCAAACATCCATACATGATTTTTAATAACCCATATATTAGGGCTCGTGACGTATATACCGCCGATGGTTGTTGTGATACTAGTATTGAGCGTGAAATTAACATCACTCAGTTGAATTTTTGAATTTGAACCTTCAAAAATAAGAGAGCCACCACTACCGGCCGTTCCCAGCCCTTTGATCGTGATATCATCAATAGAAAGTGTGGAATTGTCTGCAATAATAATTGCACCGCCAGATGTCAAATCCAACACTCCACCATGACCCTGCAAGCTGGTGATTCCATCAAACCTCATAACACCGCTCAGCGCTACCGTGTTAGCCCGAATTTCTAGATTCGAAGCAGTTTGCCACTGCGTTGTACTAGTGATAGAAAATGATTTAGAACCAGTTACAACACGACAGGAGTTTCCTTGAATCGTTCCCGATCCTGACAAAAACATATCATCAACAAAACGTAGATCATCCTCAAGCCGAACCGTACCTCCATTCAAAATAATGTTTTGAGTAACCTGACCTTGCAACTCCAATGTTACACTGCTGCTCAAATCCTGCAGCGTGACAGCCTGATTAAATACTGGAGCGCCTTCAAGTCTATTGCCTGTCCCACTCACGGAAAGACTTTGTAGCACGTGTCCGGGAGCAGCTCTGACTGATTTGCTACCATTTAAAACAAGCGAACCAACGGGATTAAAAATTGCGGAAAGTAATAATTCATTACCAACATCCTCAAACAGCCCCTCACTAAATGTTATATTTTGACCGATGATGGTACCGCCAGAATCACGTTTTAATGTTCCGTTAAGATTAGGAATAGCTGTTTTAACACTGAATGTTACGCCAGGTAAAACACGAACAGTAGAAAATTTGCTGTTAAACTCAAATGCACAGAAGGATGCATAAGTAACAAAAAAACACAGAAATGATAAAAACCTTACAAAGGGTCGAATGGCTCTTTCCATGCTTTATTAACTCTCTTTTTTTTTGCCCCTCACACCTTTTTTTTGTGCTTTAAGTACTAGCATGCGGAACAGATTCTACTCAAGCCTTTTCTCCATTTCATGATCGAAACAGCTTCCTGACTGATTATTCGTACACGACCAGACCACCTAAATAATCCAATGTTGCTGCCGGAAGAATCTGAATAGTAAACGTGCTCGCAAAACTGATTGCCTGCGCTTCCACAAGCCCCTCACTGTACAATGCCGATACTCTATCAACAATCAATTTTCCCATCGTTAAACGAAGTCCAGTTGTAGTTGCATATAATGTTGCTCCCCGCAACACTAATTCTGACGATGAATCGTCAAATGTAAGTAACTCTCTTGATGCAAATGCAATTGGATCATAACTAAATGTAAATCCCTCATCGAGAATCAGACTCGATTCATATAACACTGTACTGACCATTCCTGATTGATATATAAATTTCGCATCACCCATCATTCTGACCTGGTTATAAAAATTAAAAGCACCTGAGCAAAAATCAAAATCACCGGTCTGCAACCATTGCACATCTTTGAGAGTAATAATGCCGGTATCATCAAGGCACGCGATATTACTGCCTACAATATTTTGCAAATAAAGATCATAAATATATAACCATGAGTTGGGCTTAACTAAAATAATACCAGCCCCAGAATTGGACCATGCCTCATCAAGCCAAAATGCAGCCTGATCTCCCGACAACTGACAATTACCATCAAACGTAAGTGTCGATCCCAAATTAAAATCATCACTCAATTGAAGAACAACATTTTGCAATGTGAACGATTGAGCAGGCTCAAATTGACTGTCAGGATTCAACAAAATGGTATGATCATTGCCGATAATTATCCCTCCACCGGCAATCATGCTTGTACCTGTAAGAACCAGATCCTGCTGTAAAGTCAAAGTCCCACCATTCAATGCAAGTGTTCCAGAAACCTGATTCAGACAATTAAAAACACAGGTCGTTGAACTATTTTCAAGGGTAAAACCATTTTTAAACCAACCAAACCCCAACATAGTATTGTTAGAATCAGCAGCAGGAAAAACAACCGTTGGAAAAACAAAAACAGCTGTTTCAGAACCGTAGATCACGGCTAATAAAGACGTGTGAAATAAAATAGATACAAAAAAAAACCAAGAGGCAAAAATTCGACTGATGACCATTGCTACTCTCTTTTTTTTAGTACTACTCTCGGTAACTTTTTACGATGTTTTATCATCAGGGAAAGGCTCCTTTTGGAGCTGACTAATTTAGAACTCTAGCATCAGTCCCCACTGAAATCAAGCTTCTAAAAATCAACAACAAAAAACAAAAAAGGGAGCCTCATGGCCCCCTCGTAATCTAGAAATATCAGCTTTTTTATTAATGCGAAGGAACAATATTATACACAAAATTCGAGATGAGTCGCTGCATAGAACCTTTTCCATTTTCGCTCTTGTTACACAAATCCTGCGATGCAACACTCACCGCGTTCTGAGGCTGCGCCCGTACACATTCTAATCTTTCTGCGTACTTATCCAGATAACGCTCATAAACATCAGGATTCCAACATCCAAGCCTCATAGTATTTTCTGTTGCCGCCTCACGAAGCGTACTAAATAATGCACGAGCACGAACCGAAACCTGGGATAATGCTTGTACAAGATCATTTTCTGCAAAATTATCACCCTCAGACGCACCATATAACATTTTATTCCGCTCTGAAAGCGAACCAAGATGCGATTGCATCTCATGCTTAACTAAAGCTAAAACATCATCCATTAACTGTGCAATATCTTTATGATGCACCTGTGCCATACAATCATCCCACAAGCTCGAAAATTTAGCATCTGCAGATAACTTATCAAATGAATCTATTGTAGTGATGTCACAATCAAAAAAGCTTTCTGCCGTAATCGCCTTATCACCATACCTATCTTTATAACACCATTGTGGCTCATAATTAAAAAGAGGCTGCGCTTTTCCAACAGGCATCATATCAACATTAATATCTTGAGGCTCTTGCGTGGCATAAGGAGCATAGCGTGCAACAGGTAAACCGAGTGTACGCTTAAGAGTTTCGTACTGCTTATCCAAAAAATCATTCCTATATTCTGCCAAAATCTTTTTCATTCGCCTCAAATAACTTCTCTTATCCAAATCTCGCAGTGTACTGCCAAGTCTTGATACACCATTTTCTCCAGTTATCAAAATATCATTCGTTGCAAACTTCATAACTGCTTTATACAAGCAGGAAGCAGTTTTAGTTGACGACTCAAGTAATTTCTTTTTTTTAGTTAACAATTCGTCCAACACTGCACCCGTTTGGGAATGCAAAAGCTTATCAACTAACTGCAACTCTGTTGCAAGTAAACGCAAAACAGCATGACAAGATACTTCATCAATGTTTCGTACCACCAATCGGTCCAACTCCTCCCGTGCCAGATCGTACTCCTGGCGCGCCGACTTCAACTCGTGCTCATCCGCAGAATAATAAAGGTCATATCGGTCATCAGAGCTACTGAGCAAACGTGTACTAATCAATATAAACATCATGATACTTTTTTTCATGAGACCTCTCCCTTTATAATCAGTCAAAAAAACATGTTCGTATGAGAACAATTTTTCATACCTCTTGTCTGTACTGCCTACCGTCATTCTAGCAAAATGGTTTTTCAAATAGAATAAGACTCACTCAAAAGCGCTAAAACTACTAACAGTAAACAACTTTCATTTTATTCTTTGACATAAAATGTAGAAACCAGTAAAAAAAAGGCCGGCATATGCCAGCCTTCATTATCAAATTTTAAATGCAATAATTTATCGAAGCAGATGCCGCAATGAAAGTAACATGAACCATGGCAACACAAAACCACTCAGCGCATCACCACGCAATAATGCAGCAATAATAATCGCTACTACAACACCAAGCAGCAAATAGATTGATAACTTACGAACCTGTCGCATATCCCCGGCAACCCCAATAAATCCAGCTGATGCCATAAATGTTGTCACCAAACCAACGATCAGCACAGAAACAAACAACATCGCTTCCATGTAATATCCGTACAGATATTCCATCGACTCGATATTAAACAGAAACATGGCTGCACCGCCCACCAAAAACAAGCTGGTACCGAGTATAAAATTGTCCAATTTCACTTTTGCAAAAAACAGGGCAATAACAATAACTGCGGCAGCAATACCGGAAATCTCAAATGCAGCTTCCCAGCTCATAAAATAAACAAATGAATACATGAACAAAAAAAGGGGCAAAAACTGAATAAGGCTCAGTGCTTTTTTTAACACTTTCATCTACAACTCCCTCACAAAAATAGACTGTTACAACAAAAAACACGAAGTGAGTCTAGCAGGCAGCAAAGCACCACGCAATAATTTGCCTTTTCAATACAAACACAGCCCGTTAAAACAAGGCCTTTTGATTACATGAGCAACAAAAAAAAATGGGAGGATAATGTTATAAATTTAATTCAACTTCAATAAAACAGCCCAACTACGCTCGAGGCTACGAGGGGCACCTTTCGCCTCTCTCTCGCTTGGTAAATATCTTTATAGTTCATTGTAAGCGTAGATTGGCCTGCCACCAGCCTTGGCGAAAGATGGTGCCGAGGACCGGATTCGAACCGGCACAGTGCTTTCACACCTCAAGGACCTGAACCTTGCGCGTCTACCAATTTCGCCACCTCGGCATACATGTCAAAAAGAAAAAGAAAAATGATATTCAATTGTACGAGGAAAATGAAAAAATTGCAAAAACAGGATTCGCCTAATCCGCAATCGAACTAAAAAACTCAATGGCCCTGCGCGCATACTCCTGCCCATATTCTTTACTAATGCGCCCATGATAAGCAT
This sequence comes from uncultured Pseudomonadota bacterium, assembly GCA_964436435.1. Lineage (GTDB taxonomy): Bacteria > Babelota > Babeliae > Babelales > Vermiphilaceae > DAOVGZ01. The sequence goes on along the minus strand of CAYTCH010000001.1, from coordinate 1,068,558 downwards.
GATCAACAAACCAAACACTCTTTTGCCCACTTGCACACCTTACCAACTGCTCAGCTTGTACAAACGGCACAATAGTATCATCACGCGAGTGAATAATCATAATGGGGCACAACACCAATGCAAGATCATCACAAGGATTAAAATCACGCAACGAAAAGCCTGCTGCTCGCTCAAAAAACCAAACCATAATAGTCATAAAGGGGAAACGAGGCAGCGAAGTCCGCGCATAAAAAGTATCCACCATTTGTTCAGACAAGCGAGCATACGTAGAGTCGAGAATTAAAGCCTGAAAATGAGCACCGTGTGCAGCCGCATGAATTAAACTTGCAGCGCCCATAGATACCCCAATGCCATACACAGGAAGACCTTGAGTCTCTGAATTGGTTTGTAAAAATTGCACAGCACCCAATACATCAAGATGCTCATTGTACCCAAATGTAGTCAACTCCCCCTCGCTCTGACCATGAGCCCTAAAATCAAAAATCAAAATATTATCATTCGGAAACATATCTATAAATGGTCGAGGCATCTCCTTAGCACTTTTATGCCCGTGGCAGATGACAATATTGCGCTTGGCATGCGATCTAAGCAAAACCATTCCCGATATCTTAAGCCCATCTTTAGTGGTAAAGCTGATGTCGCGAGCGTGGTCATGTTCATAAAGCCGCGCCCGTTCTTGCAAAATCATCGCCTTACGCTCTGGCTTGTAGGACGGTCGGTGAACCATGCTTATATAAGTTTGATAGCTCACAAAGCCAATCACCGCTATAGTTACGAATAAAAAAATGGCAATATACCGAGTAATTTTGCGGATTTTTTGCTTCACAAAACCTCTCTCTTTTTTAAAAATCGGTCATCTTTTTACCGGACAGGAAGTGGCAGTGAAGATGGAAAACGCTTTGGCCAGAATCAGCTCCGTTGTTCATAATCAACCGAAAAGATTGCGAGCCCGACAATTTACTAGCAAGCCGCTGGGCAGCCATCATCATGGCTATAATGTATGGGCTATCTGCTTCCTGCAGGCCTTGAACATCAGCAACATGAAGACGGGGAATAATAAGATAATGAATGGGAGCCTTTGGATGAATATCCTGAATCACTACAACGTGGTCATCTTGATCTATAATTGTGGCTGGAATCTCGCCCGAAATAATCCTGCAAAAGATACAATTGGAGTTGTGCATAATTCCGCCTTAAGATACTGCCTACCAATTTTCACTCTTTTATGAGCAAAATTGGTGCCGAGAGTCGGAGTCGAACCGACACGATGTTGCCATCGCGGGATTTTGAGTCCCGTGCGTCTACCAGTTCCGCCATCCCGGCATATCAAATAATTTTTTAGCACTTTGATAATGTACCCAAAAAGAAAAATGCCGTCAACGAGCTTTTTTCATGTTCTTACACAACATTCGCCAAATTGAACACAGGCAAGTATATAGCAAAGATAAGCATGGTAATCATAAGACCAAGAATAATCATCAATAACGGCTGAAAAATGGTGGTGAAAAACGTGATGGAACGGTTGACCTTGTCCTGATATATCACCGCCGCCTTTCGCAGCATTTCACCCAGATTACCAGACTCTTCGCCAATCCGAGCAATAGAAACCAAATCTTGCTCAAAAAGCGATTCCGGTATCCTGCTCATCGCCTGACTGAGGGCAACACCTGAAGTCACCGCTTCTTCCAGTTCTTGGGCCTGAGCATGCACTACACCATTTTTTATCTCAGCGCCCGACACTTGTAATGCTTTGACCAGCAGCACACCGTTATTAAGAAGCATGGATACCGAATGTAAAAAATAAGTCAGCGAGCTATTTTTTGTCAGCTGCCCAAACCAAGGCACGTGCAGCATGTATCGGTCGGCAATCATTTTTCCATGCGCACTCTTGGTGTATTGTCTGATACCAAAAACAGCCAAAACAATCAGTACAAGCACAAGCACGACCCAACCACTACGCAACATGTTACTGATGGCAACCACAAACTTAGTCACCGCCGGCAACTCTTTATTCATGGATTTAAAAATATCTGAAAACCGAGGAACAATCACAACAAAAATAACAGTCGTAATTAACGCAAAAAAGCCAAAGGTGATCATCGGCAACATGGCAGCTGACTTTAATCGTTTACGAAATCCGTTCATAACCTCAAGATACGTACTCAAATGATCAAGTGCCGCGCCAAGACGACCCGTTTCCTGGCCAACACGCACCATCCGCACCATTAATGAATCAAAAACTTCCGGATGCTTTACCAGGGCATCACTTAACGACACACCCCCCTGAATATCTGCACTCATATCATACACAACTTCTTGCAACCGAATATTTGTCATCAAATCACACAAAATCTCAAGCGCATCAGGTAACATGACTCCAGCATCAAGCAACGCGGCTAATTGTCTAAAAAAATGAATCTTTTCGTCAAAATTGATAGCGGGCGTAAACAGATGAGGCCGTACTGGTTCACAGCCGATAAGCGCGATCTCTTGTTTAAAAAGCAATGTATCAAGATCTTGCTGGGACCGGGCAAATGCTTTACCTTCCCGTGTGGTGCCCGTCAAATCCACCCCGTGCCACTTAAAATATGCCATACGACCCCCTTTTTTTATTCAAATAAAAGCTTTTGCCGTTCTATCTCCAAGGCTGCGAGCAGTTGATCAAAAGTCATGTTAATGGCCACGCGAATACGCTTATTTCTACTGGTTGCGCCCGCCAAAATGGAAACCTGATCTTTGGGTAACCTCAAAGCCTTGGCCAGCAATTTAATCAATTCTTCATTCGCTAGCCCCTTTTCCGGCGGACTTTTAAGGTAACATTTGAGCTTACCCGAGGCATCCAAGAGCCATTTATTACGCCCTGAACTAGGAACAACCTTCACATCAAAAACATATGACATAGTAAATCTTTCATGACAAAACCCCTTAAATACTACAAAAACTTGTGCTTCAACATATACAATGTACAAAAAACTGATGGAAATGAGTGAGATTTTGCTGATAGATCTTGCATAAAATATAAGATCTCCTATCCTTTTTACTACTTATCTTTGATAGCATTTGGAGAGATGGCTGAGTGGTCTATAGCGCTCGCCTGCTAAGCGAGAGCCTGGGTCAACTGGGCACGAGGGTTCGAATCCCTCTCTCTCCACCATTTTTATGTGCGCCCATAGCTCAACTGGATAGAGCGTCAGACTACGAATCTGAAGGTTGTTGGTTCGATTCCATCTGGGCGCACCAGACTATGCTCGGAAACGAGCTTCGTCCGGCACAGCCAATCTTTTAAAGGCTGGCATATTTTTTAAGTTTTGACATCACGCATCGCGATGGAGAGGTGGCAGAGTGGTCGAATGCGGCGGTCTTGAAAACCGTTATTCCGTGAGAACGGAATCGAGAGTTCGAATCTCTCCCTCTCCTCCAATTTTTCGCTCATAGCGAAAAATGACAAGCAATATCCATCCCTATGCCAGGATCTTCATGATCAAAAAAACAATCCGCTTTCAAGCCAACAAATTAGTTCGCAATAAAACCGGCGAGCGACTCCGCAAAAAAAACATTTTTATTGGTGAACGCGTCATGAAAATTGACGAATACATCAACGCTCTGCACAATAAACTTCAGGAAGAAACAAAAGAAGTTCTCACCACCACAAACCAAGAAGAACTGTGCTCCGAGCTTGCAGATGTTCTAGAAGTTATCCATGCGCTCAGCGCCGCGTCCGGGTTGTCGTACCAAAACGTTGAACAAAAACGTTTAGAAAAAAAAGAAGCCCGCGGCGGTTTTGATGCTCAAACGTACTGCTCCTTTATTGATGTAGAATCAGACAACAAAGATATCGAGTATTATCGATCACAGCCAGATAAATATCTGGAAGAGAAATAGGCAAACTCCCTACTTATTCCACCGCAACGTCGCCTGTGCCACACGAACACCCAAAAGCTCTGCTGTTTTGAGGTCGCCAGCCGGTGGGGTTTGAGTGGGCGGAAGATTGTCAGATTGCGTCATAACACCAATAAATGCACCAATACGATTCACACATGCAGGATCACCATTTTGTTTGCCAAAGGCAACGGATTCATTCATAAGACCCAAAGAGATCCAGTTCATGCTGTGCTGCGCTGCAAAGGTAACCAACTGTATAAGACTGTTAAATTTATCGCCACTCATGTTGCCTGAATTGGTAAAGCCGGCCGCAAGCTTGTCTTTCCATACCTGCTTGAACCATAAGCCTGAAGTCGCATCCATAAAAGTTTTGAATGGTGCCGAAACAGACCCCATATACGTTGGAGAACCAAAAATAATCGCATCAAAGTCATTCAACACTTCGGGCGTTTTTGTCACTTCATCAACTTTAAAAATTTTTGCCGTCACACCTGTGACCGATGCTGCACCTTGCATAACATGTTGTGCTACAACTTCCGTGTGACCGTAGCCACTGTGGTAAACAACCGCAACTTTTGCCATGAAACTATCTCCCCGTTTTATCATTTGATACACTCAATTACAGAAGGCGTTATTAGTCTAGTATTCTGCGTGCATCAATTGAAAGCATTCGTACTGATGAAACCAAAAAACGAGGTTCTGAAAGAGCTTCAACAAATTCCCGGTGTTGGACCATCAATCGCCATCGATTTGTGGGATTTAAATATTCGCACCATCGCAGACCTTGCAAAAAAAGATCCGGAAAAAATGTATCGCGACCTATGTCGCTTGCAGAACACACACCTTGATCGCTGTCTCTTGTATGTTTTTCGATGCGCGGTGTATTATGCTTCAGAACAAAACCATGATCCTGAGTTATTAAAATGGTGGAACTGGAAAGATAGATAACAAAATTGTCACATCGTGATTCAATAAAAAAGGAAGCGTCGATGTTAGCATTTGAAAAAAAAGAGTACGTAAAAAAAATACCAACCGATATTGAATGCATTTTGGCAGCAGATATCGGCGGAACCAACAGTAACTTTGGTATATTTCGCAATCAAAATGACAACCTCACCCTTCTTTTTTCACTCCACTTTAAAAGTAAAACAATAGAAAATTTTACCGATGTAGTGTCCGACGTTCTTACCTATGTACAACAAGAATATGACATCAGAATAAAGCATGCCTGTTTTGCAGGCGCGGGCGTTATTTCAGAAGGCCGAGATCTGTGCGTGCTGACCAACCTCAACCTCTCCATCGACGCATCTGAAATTCTTAATAAAACAGACTTGGATTGTGCAACACTTGCTAACGATTTTGAAATTATCGGCTATGGCCTAGATCTCATTGGCCCAGATAGTCTTGTACAAATAAAAAAAGGCATGGCCAGAAAAAACAGCTCTCGTGCCATTCTGGGCGCCGGCACAGGACTGGGCAAATGCATTTTGCATTGGCATGAAGCACAAAGCCGCTCACTACCCATGGCATCTGAAGGCGGGCATGCTGACTTTGCTGCACAAAACCAGTTGGAACTTGACCTGATCACATTCATCACAACAACAGAAAACAGAATACATACTATTTCATGGGAAGATGTATTGTCGGGCAATGGAATTAGACGAATGTACCAATTCTTTAAATCACGCAACGGCCTTGATGAATCAAATCATACAATCGAAAAAAACGGACCTCATCCTGATGAGATTTTTGCAAGCAAAGACCTTGATGCACATGCTCGGCATACGTTTGAGCTCTATACAAAAATATATGCCCGCTGTGCCAAAAACTTGGCACTCGATGCGCTCGCGCTCGCAGGCGTCTACATTGCTGGTGGAATTGCGGCAAAAAACCTTGAGCTCTTTGAACAAAAAATATTCTTAGATGAGTTTATCAACTGTGAAAAGCATGCGGGGATGCTTGAAAACATCCCCGTCTATGTGATTACCGATTATAACATCAGCCTGTATGGAGCCGCACGATTTATGATTCTTGAAAAAACCTGCCAACTCTCAAATGGCTAACATATAAAAACTTACAAATCTTTGTAAAAACTTGAACCAACAACAAAGTGCTGCCCATCTTTTTCAAGTGCCTCCAAGTAGGCTACCTTTGTTGCATTATTCATTTTGTATTCAAATGTACCCGATCCATCCTTCACGACCTTGATAAAATCTTGCACAAATGGAATACCTTTTTCATCTGTTTCTCGGTACATGTTTTTCCAAATTTTGCTTGCGTCTTCGCCGTAGGCGTAACATATCCCTTGATAATCAAATACAAAAACCTCCAAGTCACCTTTAATAAAGTCCCCACCACGTTTGACGATCTGCCCAAGCGCCTGCTCAAGTTTTATATCGCTCAATGAACTGACCGCTCGCTTAACCAACAGCTGCATCATCTCAGGCTTGGAAATAGGATGTAATCCAGAACCAATAACCAAATGGTTTGTACCAACTTGCACAGGTTCTACATATACAAAACGTGGCGAATTATTCTCGATATAATCAATCCAGCCACCACCAGATTTTGCTTTTTCAATAATTGCCTGTACATAGTACACGCCATTATCATCGGTCAACTCATTTTGATTCGTACCAATAAGATCGGTGTTATTTCCATCTGCTATCACCTTGCCAGTCATATCATAAACGAACAAATATAAATCACCGTAGCGAAAATCAATATTTTGTTTTGAGGTAAATTCATCAACCGACTGCGACACTCCATGTCCTTCAAGATACTTAAACCCCTTACGCACAAGGTCAACAACCGCTCGTCGATCAGCATCGGGGTAATAACCACAAGCGATAAAATAGTTTTTACCTTGTCGATCGGTTACCTTGCGAGCATAGGCCGATTTTTTGGCACGTTTGGACGTATAGTCTACCCACACTCCGTTGGGAGAAGTTTTTAGTTTCTCGATAATTTCTTTATTTTCATACTTACCGTTAGCATCCTTGTGCTCAAGAGAATTTTGGCCAATCAGACCAGGACGATCACCCTGTGCCACAATTCTGCCATCAAAATCAAGCGCAAAAAGATAAAGATCACCAAAAACAAAATCACCCAGCGAGTAGTTAAAGCGGCTAAATGCCTCGCCGACATTCCCACCACGTTGTACCACGTCATTAAAATGAGAAACAGCACCATTTACTAAATTAATAACAGCATCACGCTTGGAGTGAGGATAGAATCCACAGCCCAAGGCATATTTTCTCCCATCTTTTTCCACAGGGAAAATATAGGAAACTTTAGTAGTATTCCGCCATTCATACACCAGCCAACCGCCACCTTTATTTGCCGTATCAATAATAGATCTAACAACATATGAACCAAAAGAATCTTTGTAGTCGTACATGTTTTGCCATAACATATCCCGCTGTGCACCAATGGCCAAACAGGTTCCGTCCATATCATACGCAAAAACGTACAACTCACCTTTGATAAAATCATTGCTGTAGGTAAATGCATTAAACGCAGTAGGAAGATCATTTTTCTTTAAATAGGCAGCTGCTTTTTCAACGAGCCCTTGAGCAACGATACGTCGCTTATCTGAATAACTTTGTTCGTTAAAATCAGCAATGACATTTCCGCTGCCTAAAATAAATTCTGCTTGCGCCTTTTTTGTTTTTTTCGCTACCGCTGAAACCTTATGATCAGCTGCCTGGGTGAGTACCCCCTCTTGTGTCTCATCTGTCGCCTCCACAATAAGAGGTGCTGCTGGAATTTCATCAGCCACTGAAACTTCTACTTGTGGTTGTTTTGGCGCACTAGTTTTAGTGGTACGCTTTGCAAGTGCAGGAGCCACACACGATAATCCAATCAAAACAATTGCAATCGGCATCAGTAATTTTTTCACACTACTCTCCCGTTTAAATAAAATCCTATTTTTGTAAAAATTAATTTTCTTGACGTTGCCCCATGAAACGCAACATATAAAGAAACAGGTTGATGAAATCTAGATAGAGCGTTAATGCACCCAAAATCGCAACTTTTCCCCGCGTTTCACTATCAGCAACCAACTGCTGTGCAATCTGTTTTATTTTTTGCGTGTCATACGCCGTCAACAAAGTAAACACAACAACACCAATGCCAGACAAAATGTAATCAAACATTGAGTTGTGCAAAAACATATTCACCAACCCACCCAAAATGAGTCCGACCAGCGCCATCATCATATAGCTACCCACCGCGCTCAAATCTGCCTTGGTGAAATAACCGTACAAGGCCATCACCAAAAACATGCCAGCGGTCACCAGAAAAGTGGCATAAATGGAGGTTTTTGTGTAGACAAAAAATATGGAAGCCAATGTGAGACCCACCGATGCGGCATACACCACAAAAGCGGTAATAGCTACCGTCAAGCTCATGCGTTTGATAAAAAATGCCAAACCCATAACTAAAGCCAATTGAAAAATAATCAAACCAATCATCGCCCAAGTATGTGTCATCAAATACAGAAACAACGTTTTTGATTCAAACGTATAATAAGAAATCCCTGCCGTGACCGTCAACGCAAACGACATCCAGGCATACACTCGATGCATAAAACGGGAAACCGACATCTCTTCCGGATACGGATATCCTGAATATTCCATAAAAACTCCTTTGTAATAAGTGAAACATTGACCATTCTCTCATTTCTACCACGCAACCATTGTGCACGCAAGTAGACTGCCAAGAAGGAGTTTACAGGCGAGTCTTGCACAGCATTACCCCATTATGCTAGTTTTAAAATCAGTGTTGTACAACAGTCATCTCATTAAAAAAAAGGAAAAACGAAATGAAAAAATCACTCTACACACTACTCGGAATTTCAACGACCATGATACTGGCCGGATGGGGAACCTCGGAATCAAATATTGCTGGCGACAAAAAGCAGGCGGTCAATTTTTCTGCAACCATTGAAACTTGGGCAAATCCAGACACTGAAATTAAAGTCGAAAACCTCTCAATTGATAATCTTTATAAACAGATTCCACTCTATTTAAAGCCCGCAGTATCTAACCCAAGACCAGACGCCTCAGCTGTTGCCCTTGATTGCAGCAAATGTTTCCCCGACAAGGCAGTTACTTCCTCAAAAAAATACAAAGAATTTATTCTTGAAGGCGATCCACGCAACACACTCATCGAAACAAAAATAGATCTTGCAGAAGTCAGCGAAATCATCATTCCCCACCCAGATGAAATCTGGACCTATCAAAAAGAAAAGGGATACAATAAAACTGAGTACATTGAGATGGTGATCATCTCAAAAGATACAAAAAAAACCAAAACCAGCTATTTGATTGAAAAAAGAAAAAGAATATATTCAGATCGCATCAATGCTGCTGGGCCAGAAGAACAAGAGGTTCCACTAGAAGCACTTAAGAGCCTAAAAATAGACGGCTATAGCGATCGCAAAATTGAAGAAACAAAAAAAATACAAGAAAAAGAGCGAACCACCCCTGCTGCGTAATCGCTTCTTTTGTCGGTTCTTGTTACTCTATAAAGGCAATTGAAATCCATAAAAATATACCTCAAAGGAACTGTTCATGGCCATCGTATCGATCACACAACTTAATTTTAAAAAAGAAGTAGAAGATTCAGCACTCCCCGTTGTCATTGATGTACACGCAGTGTGGTGCGGCCCCTGCCAACAGATGGCTCCAATTTTTGACGAACTTGAAAAAGAAATGGGACAATCTTATAAATTTGTCAAAATCAACGTTGATGAAGCCCGCGAACTTTCCATCAAGTTTGGCGTTACTTCAGTTCCTACCTTTTTGTTTGTTAAAAATAACGAACTCAAAGGTAAAGAGGTAGGGTACATCAGCAAAGATGATTTACAAAATAAGATAAAAACGTTGTTAGCGTAAAAAATTTCGGTCACAATATTAAAAAGAAAGAAGCGGTGGAATAGAATCCATCGCCTCTTTCTTACAATGTTATTGTACAAACCTTAATTATCACTTCCCAGATTTTTTTAAATCTACTTTGGCACCATGTCCCATACCAAATAAAGGTTGGCAACATCGACATGAATATTTACCAAATCTTATCTTCTGTATATCGTCTGCAAGTCTTTGATTATCATTGTTCAAATAATCGGTTGTCTCTTGTTTATAATAACAAAAAGTCCCATGCCCAATACGTGAAACCGAACCCGCTTTGGGTTTAAATTCTTCTTGCACTGCTTTGAGACTCTTTTTTTTAGCCAAATCTTTATCACAGATTCTTGCCCGTTGCTCATCAGACTGCTTCCATCGTACATTTCGCAATCTCGTATCATTATGCTTAAAACTATCATAAGCATCCAACAAAGCGTCCTTACAAATTACAATGCTTGCACAAGCTAATGGTAAACAAAACTCTAACTCATCACGATTTAAAATTGCCGCGCTCACGGTGGCGCAACAACTCAACACTGAAAAGCCCAAATAGAGCAATGATTGATTGCAGCTTTGTCGTTCTTTCTCAATCTCCTTGCCTCGCGCTTGCGCACCACGTTCATACACACACTTTTGTTCTGAACTATAAACCGCTTTCAAGGTATGGAAAGCCTGTGCATCATTAACCTTAATCTCAGGCACTGGAATTATCGGCTTTGCGCACCTGGCCATAGCCTGCGCACCAAACATTAAAACCACAACAAACAAACTGATCTTTTTAAAGATTTTCATAAAAGCACCCTTTAAATCACCATTTTTAGACACCTTCAAGTTTATTCCATTCAAACAAGGCAAGCAACCGCAAAAAACGAAATTTTACCTTATCTACCATGTATTTCATCACAACAACTCTACTTGTAAATGACCAAAGACTGTTTCAGGGGTAAAAAAAGTTTGTGCGAATTTAACATTGAATATTAAATTCGCACAAACAGAATGGATTGATCGATTAAATGATATTATTAAAACAAAATAGGGCCTATTTAACCTGTACAGCGTGCCCACCAAAAGCCTGCCGCATCCGGGCAATAAAGCGAGTAGTCCAATTACAAGTACCATCCCGTGATTGCTTACGTACCTCCAAGGCCGCCTGCAGTGCCGGCATCGGCACCCCCTGCTTGTGTGCCTCATCGGCCGTCCAGCGTCCTGTGCCCCCTTCTTGAATCTCACCCACCGTGTCTTTCAATGTGGGATCTGCTGCAACAACGTGGGAAGCCAAATCCAGCAAAAAGGATCGTATAATCGAACCATGCCGCCAAACATCAACCACCTGTTTGATATCCAAATCTTTGTATGAGCCTTCATTGAGCAGTTGCAACCCTTCACCATACGCCTGCAACAGACCGTATTCTATGCCGTTGTGCACCATTTTAACGTAATGCCCGGCACCTGATGGGCCAACATGGACACAACCTTGAGGCACAGCCATTACCTGCAACAGCGGCAGAACAGATTCATATGCAGCCTTATCGCCGCCCACCATTAATGAAAAACCCAATTCCTGCCCCTGCAGGCCCCCGGACACCCCGCAGTCCAAAAATAGTATTCCCTTGGCCGCAAGCTGTTGTGCACGAATAATGGTATCGGTGAATTTTGAGTTGCCCCCATCAATAATAATGTCACCTTTTTTTGGCTGCAGCGCCGCGATGGCATCATCCACAAGCTTTCCTGCCGGTACCATGAGCCAGGTAATAGAGGTTTTGACCATTTCTGGAGAATCAGCAATGGTAATTCCCGTTTTTTTGGCTCGCTCACAGGCGTGCTCATTGACATCATACCCCACAACCTCATACCCTGCCTTCACCACACGGGCGGCAATCGCATGACCCATGTGCCCCAAACCGATCATTCCCAATTTCATACTACCCCCTGATTTTGTATTTTTGAGCCAACGCGCGGCAGCCATCTGGACCTGTCGAACCTTGTTGGTACCGGTACAGCGGAAAATTTTCTGCATAGGCCATATCAATCACCCGCCATGCCGACTCTATTTCATCAAACCGAACCGAAATCGCTGTTTCGCCTGCCATCACCTGTGCAAATACTGCTCCATAATCTTCAGGTTGAGCCGCGCCAAATTGGCATGAATGGCAGTAATCCATCTTGATCGGTTCTAATTCATCGACTGAGCCAATTTTCTTTGCGTTCAAACTGAGCGTAAAAGAAGCGGTTGGAGCAATCTGGATGGTTAGATGATTAGATTCCATAGGGCAACCTTTGGTCAACAAACAATCAACATTCTTAAATCTCACCACAACCTTCGTCTCTTTTTTAATCAGTCGCTTGCCTGTCGTGATATAAAATGGCACGCCGGCCCACCGCTCATTGTTCACATTGAGCACAAGTGCCGCAAACGTTTCTGTTATTGAGTTTTTTGCAACGCCAACTTCCTGTTGATATCCGTCATACTGCCCCTGCAGCCCGTCAACAACCTGCACATTTTTGAGCACCGCGGCCCGGCGTTCACGCACTGCGTCGCCCACTAAATTTTCAGGGGATTCCATGGCGATCAGCGCAACCAGTTCAAGTGCATGATTTTGCACCACGTCACGTAGCGCGCCATAGCGGTCGTAATAGGCGCCACGCCCTTCAACACCAACCTCTTCACTCAACACAATCTCAACCGACTCAACAAATTTATTGTTCCACAGCGGTTCAAAAACAATATTGGAAAAACGGATCATCGCAATGTTACTGACAATCTCTTTCGTCAGATAATGGTCAATGCGATACACCTGTGATTCATGCAACGAACCCTGAATACAGTTATTTATTTCATGTGCGCTGGCAAGGTCGCGGCCGAACGGTTTTTCATATACCATGCGGTGCATAACATCACGCGTAAAATTTTTTTGAACCAGGCCCGAGGTGATACAATGTTTGGTAATCTGACAAAAAAAATCGGATGGAGCTGCAATGTACACAAGCCTGTTCCCACTCAGACCAAACTGCCGCTCCAATGACGTGACAAATTTCTCCAGCGCAACAAAACTTTCTGCGTTACAAAAATCAACAGCATGGTACCGCACGCACTCACAAAATTGTGCCCACATTGCATCATCAACCTGCGCAATGTGCGACTTGACCCGTCCCAGCACTAGAGCAGGCATACTGTCATCAAGTGCCGCACCAACAATTAAAGTTTTTTTTAGTTTTTGTTGAGAAAAAAGGGAATACAACGCAGGAAAAAGTTTTTTGGAGGCAAGGTCGCCCGTTGCCCCCAACAATACAATGATACCGTTATCCACAAAAAGGCTCTCCTTTTTTAGAGTTTCTTTTGAGATGTTTTTAAAGCTTCTCATCCTTCACATCCACACCCATGTCTTGTAACTGCTTGCGCAACGCATCCGCCTGTGCCCAATTTTTTTCACGACGGGCCTGCGTACGAGCATCAAGAAGCGCTTGTATTTCAGGTGTCAAGGTAACCTGCTGTTCAACAAGCGGTTCCAGCGTTAAACCAAGAACGTCTTGTAAAAACTTTTTAACAGCGCAACGTTCATGCGCATTATTTTTGATGGTATCAATCTGTTCAAAAACAACGCCAAACATGCCGGGGGTATTAAGATCATCAGCCACAAACTCAAGCATTTTACGTACCAGTGGTGAATCCATAACCTGTTGTTTTTCAAGCGGCGAGCACGACACTCCTTCAAACAATTTGCACAGACGCTGATAACTTTTTTTGATCGACTCTAAATCTTCAAATGAAAAATCTAACGGCGCACGATACTGATGATTTAAGTAATAATAACGCACCACCATGGGGTCAAACTGCTCAAAAACCTGCTTTAAAGTAAAGAAGTTCCCCAAAGATTTAGACATCTTTTCTTTATTGATGCGCACAAACGCGTTGTGCATCCAATAATTTGCAAATCTTTTTTTGTTGCCCGCTTCAGATTGCGCAACTTCATTTTCATGGTGCGGAAAAATTAAATCCATGCCACCGCCGTGAATATCAATCTGCTTGCCAAGATATTTTGAAGCCATCACAGAACATTCAATGTGCCAACCTGGTCGTCCCCAGCCCCATGGACTTTTCCAAAACGTTCCTTCCTGCGCACCCTTCCACAAAACAAAATCCAATGGATCCCGTTTTTCATCGTTCACTTCAACACGAGAACCGGCACGTAAATCTTCCAATTTATGTTTGGAAAGCACACCATAGTTAGGAAATGTTCTGATGCTAAAATAAACATCACCATCTACAACGTATGCATGGCCACCCTCAATCAACCCCTCTACAAATGCAATAATCTCTGCAATATTTTCCGTCACGCGTGGTTGTATGTCAGGCTCTAGGCAATTAAGTGCATTCACATCATCCGTGTAACTGGCAATGTAACGGCTTGCAATTTCTGCATAACGAAGCGGATCGCCAAACTCTTGTTGTGCTTTGTTGAGTAACTTGTCATCAATGTCGGTAAAGTTGCGACAATATTTTGCCTTGAGATCGTAAAACCGAAACAGCCGGTATAACAGATCAAATACAACTGCCACACGACCATGACCAACATGGGCGACGTCATATGGCGTAATCCCGCACACGTACATCGTAACAGTGTTCGGTTCAATCGGTTTAAAAGCCTCTTTTTTTCCACTGAGAGTGTTGGTGATCTGTATCACGATCTGCTCCTATTCACCTTGATTCAAAAAAATAACTGTGCGTATTTTATCATAGAACCGACTATTGGACTATCGCCATGGGCAACTGCGAAAAAAAATAGTACACTCTTGCACTGTCCAGAGGATAATCACAGTGGATATAAATCTCTTCAAAGAAGAAGGCCGGGAGCTTGTACATGATATCGACACAGAACTCACGAATAAATCTTAAATTTCTTTCCTTAATGTGCTGCACTTTTTACAGCGTCAGCATGGGAGCCGTAGAACCACAGGCTGCACAGCAGCCACAAACTGCTGGACAATCCCAGACTGCTGACACTACTGCACCAAAAATCGCAGCGCGCATCATCAGGAAAATAAACTTTTCCGGCAACTCAATGGTTCCCGATTCGGTAATTGCAAGTCGTCTACCCTTTAAAGTCGGACAACCATTTGAAGCATCTGCAACACATAACGTAATCAAAAATCTCTATAAAGACATTAAACGTTTCCGTTACATTGAAATTCAAGGCGAGAACATCGGGGACAAAGAAATCGATCTGTATTTTACCGTCAAAGAAAAAACAGCAATCAAAAAAATTATCTTTAAAGGCAATAAAAAAATCGCTGAAAAAGAGATCAAAAAAAATATTGAGTTTGAAGATTTCCCTGCAGCGGATGAAGAAGAACTTAAAATCTACGCACTCAAAATTCAAAAGTTGTACGTCACCAAAAACTATCACAACGCAGAAGTAACTTCAGAGCTCATCGTTGATGCAGATGGCAAGGGCACCGCACAGTTCACCATCAAAGAAGGCCCTAAGTCGATGGTCAAACGCGTACACTTTATTGGCAACAAAAATATCAGCGGCAAAGAGTTGCGCACCAAAATCTTCACTCGTGAAGACTGGGCACTCAGCTTCTTGGACAACTCTGGCAGCTACCAACCAGAACGTATTGAAGGCGACCGACACCTCATTGAACAGTACTACCAAAGCAACGGTTTCATGACAGCAAAAGTGGTCAACACTGAAATAAAATTCGACAAAGAATCCGGACATTTTGATATCACGTTTGAAATTCAAGAAGGTGATTTATACACGGTAGAAGAGGTCATCGCACCGGGCATGGAAATATTAAAAGACGATTACCTTGCCTCTCGGCTCCCTATCCAGGCCGGCGAGCTCTATTCCCGTGAAAAAATTGTTGAATCGATGAAAGCTCTTGAACTGTTGTGGGGCGACCTTGGTTACATCTATGCGCATATCGACCCCGCCATCAATCAAAACGATGAAAACAAAACAGTTAAAATCGAATTCCACACCGAGCTTGGTAACAAAGTAACTTTAAATAAAATCAACATCGCAGGTAACCACAAAACAAAAGACAAAGTAATTCGCAGAAAGTTACTACTCTCTGAAGGACGACTCGTTACCAACAACGCACTTGAAGCTTCCAAAAACAGAGTTGAAGCGCTCGGATTTTTTGACCCTAAAGACGGTGTGACCTGGCGTAAAGTTCGTATCGATGACACACATGCCGACCTTGACCTGATACTCAAAGAAGTAAAAACTGGTCACGCGAATATGAAGATCGGTTTTGGCGGATCAGCAGCCAGCATCAGCTCAAATGCTTCAGGATTTTCAATTGGTGCAGAAGTTGCAGATATCAACCTATTCGGTACCGGCATCCAAACAACCTTGAACGCATCGCTGGCAAAAGAAGAGCAAAGCATCTTATTCAACGTCACCGACCCATGGCTCTTTGATCAACCAATCTTAGGCGCCTTTGATCTGTATCACCGCCGCCAAAGTTATGATGACTTCCAACAAACACGTCCAGTTAACGAAAAACTCACAGGTTTTGGCCTCTCGCTTGGTTTTGTAACACCTGCACTCTGGGAAACTCAAATCATGTCCCGCATTGGTGTAGACAGCATCTCGTATGAACAAAAACCGCAAGCAAAAGTGTTTGATGTTGATAGTCAAGCGGAAAAAATACAAGCGAACCTCGAGTATCAATGTGTGCTTGATAAATTGTTCCAACCCGGCAAATTCTGCTGGCTCGATTTAAACGCCGGCCAAGACATGAGAAATCATCCTATGCATGCAAGCCGTGGTTACAAATGGCTTGCCTCATGGCACATCGCGCTGCCAACATTCGGTTGCAATGTCGGGTTTAACAAGCTTAATCTTGACCTGAGCTGGTACACTCCACTCATCGGCGAGCATGACCTTGTTTTAAAATTGCACGGATATGTGGGCCTTGTTACCCCCTTTAAAGGCCGCACCATTCCGTACCGTGAACTGTACCACATCGGCGGCCCTGCCAGCGTACGTGGCTTCCTGTTTGGTCAAGCCGGCCCACGATTCTTGGGCGATTCTATCGGTGGTAAAAAGGCTCTGTTTGTGAGCGCGGAGCTTCAGTTCCCTATCACACCAGACTTTAATATGAAAGGCGTAGCTTTCTACGACGGTGGTACCGGTTGGGACAACCCATATGCCAATTGCGTTTCGAATAAGTTCTTAGAATATAACTGTTTTAATTACCGACACTCAGTCGGCGTTGGTATCAGAATGCTGCGTCCAATGCCAGTCCGTCTTGACTGGGGCTTCAAGTTAGACCGCAACAAAAAATTGCATGAGTCTGAATACGAAGTTGCGTTTAGCACAACCTACGAATTTTAAAAATCACTCACACTTTAGAATGTGGGCGGGGTAAAACCCGCCCTTTTTTATGCCCAAATGGCATACGGCGGGCACAGCCCATCAATCTCGCCAAACAAAACTGTTGCACTTCATTCACCCACTCCTGTAGCGTTCAAGAAGGAAAACACTCTTATGGTGATGGTGCCAGTAAAAAAAAAGGAGAAAATTGTATGTCTATTTCTCAAAAAAGCCTGATAGCTCTGTGTTTAGTCAGTTTCACGACGCCACTCTGGGCACCCAACGGACAACTACCGGGAAAAATTAAACCTACCCGACCAGCAAAAACATATGTCCGTCGGCTTGAGGAAAAACCAAAACACATTCCAACCTTTGAACCACGTGGATTATTAATTTTTTTGGATGATAGTGAACAACGACCAGGTGGCACACTTGGACAAGATTTAGCAGCTGCTATTAACAAAAAATCTGGACCGATCATCACCTCAGCATCACTCTTTATTGAAAATAAAACTCATTTTTTTAATTTAGAAAACTGGTTAATAAAAAAGATTAATGACTATCTTTATCTTCTTTTACCTCATGACTACCTCACAAATCTCAAGTTCAGCATTGCATCGGTTGATTCCTATAGCACAAAAACCATTTCTGATGATGAATTAAAATTGGGACTCAAAGTTAATCATATGCTGAGTGTCAACTATAAAAACCCTACAGCAACACTACCTGGACGTCCAGATTATGCCGACTATTTTATGGATGCTCTTTATGATGAAACAACCAAAACAAGTTCCATCTTTTGCTTACGCTCTGACTATTTTGAATACAATAAAACACATACCGATAAAATTTTCACACAACCCCTCTGGTCAATCTATTTTGCCGGTCATGGAAGCTTTGGAAACTCTATCGTAGATCTCAAACTTGATTCTTTTAAAAAAGTCTTGAATTTCTTGGCAACCAAAATCAATACCAGATTGCTTGTCTACCAATCATGTTACGCGGCTGGATACAACGCAGAAATAATTTACAAAGAAAGCAGTGATATACTCCAAAGAACCTATCCCTTTGCCATTATCACACAAGCTCTTAGTGATAGCGTAACGACGGTGGTACCAGAGGCTCTACGATATGATCTCTTTTTTAAAGAAATCACAGTGCCCACAAGAGACATTATCAATTATGAAAAAGCAATGGATGCATTAAACACAAAAGAGGCCCTCAACAAAGAAACTCAAGAAGATCTTAAAAAATCTAACCTAGCACCACGCCAAGACTTAAGCTGGTCAAATGTACCACAAATTAAATATCCCGGGCTCCCCTATTTTACTCCTATGACAAACAGAAAAAATACTGTTTCCATCGGGGCCATTTTAGCAAAATCACGAGGAGACGACAGACCTCTTGATATCGCCAGCTTTTTTAAAGTTGATCCCAAAGCAATCCTGCTCTATGCAGCCGATATTCCATTTGAACTCATTCTTAACCCAAACCTCGACGCTATTATTTCTATGATTCCAGGCGATGCCATTCATATATTCAAAAAAATCTCAGCCCCAACAAAAGCCGCTGTTCCAAGTAAAAACATCGATCAGATAACCGACCTCTTTTTTAAACTCGAAATGCTCGAACCGCTTAAACTCTTTTTTATTGAAAAACTTTCAGCACTTGATAAAACAACACAAAAATTAACTACTTACAAAGATGTGATTTTTTACAGCAAATATGATTTCGAAGAAAACTATGTTTTACAATATGCTTTCTTTGAAAAAAATGGAAAAATCTATGAAAAAGATATGAGTTACCCAGCAGAAGAAACCACTGCTGACGCATTTATAGAAACCCAACAAAAAAAGCCAGCAACCTATGCAAACCAACCATTTATTGAGGCATCTGCAGAAAATACAAAAATGTACACCAACCTATTAAATGCCGTAGCTCAACGCTCAAAGATAGTTCAACTCGGTTCATTCACCATTATATCAATTAATGATTATTTAAAATTTCCCAACCTCACCGGCAGAACAACACTCATCACAAGCATCACGGGAATAAATAATGATTTAGCAGCTCTTCTTGAATTCATGAAACTCAAAACACCATCAAAATCGGTTTCTTGGGTGTATGAATTAACCGGAATCTATAAACCTACACCTCTACTTACCCTGCCAGGAGCTGCAGAGGATAAAGCTATCACGCTCTATGATGTGATTATTGATAACACGGGTGAAAAAAGCATTATCTACTATGCATATGATGGAAAAGATTACCTCGATGGGCAAGAATTTTATGAAAATTACACACAAAACTATGCCCCAGCACCAGCATTACGCACTGGCGCACTGCTCCCTTCCCAAGCAACTGTGGAAGATATAGAAAAAATACAACAGGTCATCGACCAAAAAAAAGAGCACAAAAAAAACAAAAAATAAGTTTTTAAGCTCAACCATAATTGTAAAAGAGGCGGGATTAAAACCCCGCCCCTTCTTTTCGTCACTACGTGCCCCTGTTACCCTATCCCTTCAGGCATTTTCCCTGCCTGCCCCTGACCCAATCTAACCCTTGCTATTCCTGCATGCACAACAAAAAAGTGGCAAATAATAAAAAACCATAGCATAACAAGAAGGCTTATTGCTAGACTTAACAATGAAAAAGTTTCATTTTGTATAAAAAAAGGAAGCTGTCATGTTGAAAAGGATATCTTTAGGCCTTGTCAGTGCATGTCTTACGCTGAATCTGACAATAACCACAAATATATATGCTGCACAACCAGTGATTCCAACAAAAACAACCTCAAGCATTATTAAAATGACCCCTCAAGAAATTGATAAAGAGATTACCAACATCAAAAACATGCTCAAAGGTATTAAAATCGTAAATGCTATCATCCCAACAATTATGATTGGCTCATCTGCAGCAATGATTTTGGGTGTTGTAGGCGGAAGCATTGTACTCGGCGCTCTGACCGTTGCAGCCCCTGAAGTTTTTGCCCCCTTAGGAATAACACTGGGAGGCACCAGTATCGCTCTCCTTGCGGGCATTGGCGGAACCAGTGCTAAAATAACACAAATTGCTATCGTCTCTTTTCTTGTTGTAGCCATACCTTCCGCTATCGCTTCCATTGCTCCAGCAGCTGCGGGCGCTGGCCTTTTTGGCTTACTTTCAACCACCTCAGTACTCACGGCACTTATTGCTGCAAAAAAGCTTGAAGAACAAGAAAAAGCGTATCCAGGATCTTTAACAGAACAACAACGTATCACCATGGAACAATTTAAAAATTCAGCAAAAACACCAATTACTCGGGGCGTTGTACAAGGCATCCGTCTTGAAGCCGTCTCAGTAGAAATAGTAAAAAATGCCATGGAACAGTACAAAGAAATCTTGTCAGCATTCGGTGGAGATAGCAAAAAAGCAAAGAAAAATATTGCAAGCTATCTCAAACATTCGTGGCAAAGAAATAACTATCAAATTGCCCTCAATAATTACGAACAAAAAAAGACTGGTTTTATAAAAACTCAAAAGGCGAATAAACCATTAAGCCCTGCGTGGACCAAAGCAAGCGCTGATCTTCTTGCCCTTAACCTCAATCCAAGTTACCTCACTACAAAAGCAAAACTTAAATCAGCACAAAAAACGATAGAAAAATTGGAAAAGCAATATCCAATGTTCCAACAAAAGCTGGGCGTCTTTGTACAAGACTACATAAAAAAGGCCCAAACTATTGTTGCTGAGCTATTAAAACCGGTGTAATGATCTGAAAAAAGGGGAGTGGTATGAAGAACAGATTGGTTTCATGCAGTATTATCAGCCTGATCTTATTGGTGAACTTTATGAATGCACAACCAAACAATGCGCAAGTCATAAAATTCAATCCAGAAGATGATCAATCAAGTACAAATCCTGTGCTTCCAAAAGTTCAACCATACATGCCCATCGCAGTACCTCTACCAATTACCACTCCAACTTCTCCCTCCGTACCATCAATCACAACACCTCTGACCAAGCAAGAAATAGATAAACAAATTGCTAACATCAAAAAAACAATTAATGGCGTTAATAACATCAATATTATTGCCACAACTATTACTGCTGGTGTTGGTGCAACTGCCGTTGCCGCCACTACAGCAGTTGCGATCGCTCTATTTCTTATTGCCCCCTATTTCCCTCACTATGTTGCATTTGAAGCGACGGGAGTTACCGCCATTAGTTCAGCTACTGTGATAGCTTCTGGCATTATTAGTCTGATTATTGCCGGTGCTCTTGGCACAACATCTGGCGCAGCTGTCATAGCACTCTTTGGCGGTCTATCTGCAACATCAATTTTAACAGCTCTTGTTGAAGCAAAAAAACTTGAAACATTAGAATCGACGCATCCTGGCACATTAACTGCCACTCAAAAAACAACGTTGGCCCAATTTAACACCATGCTCAAGGGCAATCTTGGAATGGCCATTGCTAAGGGTCTGCAATTGAAAAAAATCAAAAACACCCTCAGCACACAAGCTCTCACTCAAAACCCTAGCCTTCTTACAATACTGGGCAACGCACAGAAAGCACAAAAGCTTATCGGAAGCTACTTTAATGACATCAAAAAACTTGTCGGCCTTAAAATTGCCAACCAAGTCTATAAAAAACAAAAAGAAGCTCTCAAAAAAGAAAGCTCCCAACATAAAATACTTTCCGCTCAACGTACCAAACTTGATCTTAAGATAGCAGGCCTTGACCTTAAATTCGCATTTGTACCCCTACAACTTTCTACCTTGGAAAAGAAAATTAACAAAATCCATACAAAATATGCCGGCATTGAAAAAATGCTCGCCACTGCCGCACAAGAATTTATTAAAGAATCGGAACGCATTATTGCAGAGCTCTCAAGCACAACCAAATAAAAAAGAAAGAAATCATGAATATGAAAATTTTTGGACAAATTTTAAGCGTTAGCTTGATCATGAATCTTACCACCCCACTATATGCAGCAACACCATCGCCACAACCAACGCTACCAACCAAAATAACGCAGGTAGCCATTCCAACCAAACAGGAAATAGACCAACAACTTGAGACAATCAAAAAAACAATTAAGGGATTCAAAACAATCAATGCTGTTGTAACAACTCTTATGGTTGGAGGTATTGCAACAGGCGTCATCATCACCTTGGCTACTGTTATTGGCGGGGTAGCTCTTGCCATAATTGTTCCAGGAGCAATTGTCGCAGAAGGTGCCGCAACGGCTGCTCCTTTCACACTCCTTGCTGGAGAAGTGTTTAAGGATGTTGTGGCAGGAAAATTAATGATGGATGCTGCAATGGCAATGACTATAATAAATGGATTAAATGCTTCCGCAGCTACAGCAACAGGAGCTGCCGCTGCAAGTGCAGCAATCGTTGGGACAACTAGTATATCAGCCGCAGCAGCAGCAACTCTTATCGCCGATGTTATTATCGGTGGAACGGTGGCCACGCTCGTCGCTGGATCTTTGGGAAAAATGGGGCTTAAAATTCTTGGCGGAATTGACGCAACAACCATACTTACAGCCTTTGTTAATATTCAAAAAATTGAAAAACTGGAAGCTGCACATCCTGGCACACTCACCAAAGAACAAGCACTTGTTATCACACAATTTAAAAACGTACTCAAGGGCCCAATCGCCAAAGGTATTGGCAAGGGTTTACAACTGAAAAAAATCAAAGGCACACTCAGCATGCAAGCTCTCACACAAAACCCTAGCCTTATTGCAACACTGGGCGGCGATAAAAAAGCTCAAAAATTGATAGAAACATATTTTGATGATATGAAACAACTCACTAATCTTAGAATCACAAACCAAGTCTACAAAACACAAAAAGAAACCATACAAAAAGAGCGTAATCAATACAAAAAGCTGACACCAAAACACATTAAACTTGATCTTAAGGTAGCAGGCCTTGACCTTAAATTCGCATTTGTACCCCTACAACTTTCTGCCTTAGAAAAGAAAATGACAAAAATTCATCAAAAATATCAAGGCATTGAAAAAATGCTTGAAGCTTCCACACAAATGTTTATCCAAGAATCGGACAAAGTTATTGCAGAACTCGCAAGCCCAACGAAATAAAAAAAAGAAAAGGAACAGATAATGAATATGAAAACCATGGGACAGATTTTAAGTGTAACGTTACTGACGACTCTTGCTGTACCTTTGTATTGTACACCACAACCAACACAAACTCTGACCCTGAGCAAACAGGAAATCAATCAAAAAATTGAAAATCTAAAAAAAACAATGACCGGGCTTAAAAAAATAACCACCGTTGCAACCATTATTTCAGCTGGAGTTGGCATAACAGGTACGGCAATTGGGTTGACTATTATTATTGGTGGCGTTGCCATTGGTTTACTTTTTCCACCTACTGCCGCCTTTGGCATGCCAGGCACTGTGGGATTTGTTGCCGCAAGTTCAGCAGGACTCGTGACTGCTACATCTCTTGCTATAGGAGGTATCGCTACAATGATTGTCTCTGGATCTCTGGGAGCAGTGGGTACCATTTTATTTGGCGATATTTCAGCGCATATGATCACCACCGCCTTTACTGACGGACAACAACTCAAAGGCCTAGAAACAGAGCATCCAGGTACTCTGACCGCAGAACAAATGACTATTGTTACTCAATTTAACAATCTCATCAGAGGGCCACTGGGCAAAGGTATTGCAACGGGCATTCAACTTAAAAAAATAAAAGACACAATCTCTGCTCAAGTCATCAAAGACAACCCGGCTCTTGCTACAACTCTGGGCGGGGCTCAAAAGACAGATGGTTTCATTAAAAACTATCTTGATGATAGTCGGAAATTGACCAACTATAAAATTACCTATCAACAGTATCAAGACCATAAGAAAGCACTTCAAAAACAACGTGCTCCTTATAAAAAATTGGATCCAAAACATATCAAGTTTGATCTTGAAATCGGAGCACTTGACCTTAAGTTTGCATTCTTAAAAAGCACCATCACCAACCTTGAAAAGAAAATCGCAAAAATGGAACAACAGTATCCAAACTTAAAATCTATCATGGCAAGCCACCTACAAAACTACATGGCCCAAGTTGATGCCTTTATGCTTGAACTGGCAAGTCCAACGAAATAAAAAACGAAAAGGAATTAATTATGAAGATGAAATTAATTGGAAAAATTTTGAGTGTCAGCTTGGCCATTAGCCTTGCCGCACCACTCTATTCCATGGCTCAACCGGACACAGCACGGATTATGGAATTAGAAAAAAAGACAATCCCACAAAAAATTAAGAATATCAAAACAACAATCACAGGCTTAAAAACAGCAAATGCCATACTAACGACGTTAGTAGTCGGTACCGCTATTACCGGCACTGCCGTAAGCCTTGCTGTTATCATCGGTGGTGTAGCCACAATTGTGGCTACTGGAGGTGCAGCAACCCCATTAGTCTCTGAAGGAGTCGTCTTTACGAGCACAGCAAATCTAGCAGCTGCTGCTGCTATAGCCAACGCAGGTGGTCTTATCATTGCAGGCTCAGTTACCTTGTTAATATCTGAAGGTCTTGGATCCTTAGGAGCCGTTATTTTTGGCGGTATGACCGCAGCAACATTGCTCACGGCCCTTGTTGATGCACGCAACATTGAAGCGATAGAAAAAGCATACCCTGGAACACTCACCAAAGAACAAATGACCACGGTGACTCAATTTAAAAATATGATTAAAGGTCCTATCGGCAAAGGTATCGCCAAAGGCGTACAACTTAAAAAAGCAAAAGAGACAATCGCCGCCCAAGCGATCAAAGAAAACAGTTCTTTAATCACAATGTTTGGTGACGAGAAAAAAGCACAAACATTTATTAAAAAATACCTTGATGACAGTCGCGAACTGATCAACAACAAAATTGCTTACCAAGCTTATCAAGACAAGAAAAAATCTCTGCAAGATAAACGAGCCCCTTATAAAAAGCTCGACCCAAAACACATCAAACTTGATCTTGAAGTTGGCGCCCTCGACGTGAAGTTCATGTTCTTAAAAGGCAACATCTCGAGCTTGGAAAAAAAACTCAATAAAATGAATCAACAATATCCAAAACTCAATGCCATTCTTGCACAGCATATCCAAGCGTTTATCACACAAGCTGATGCCTTTATGCTTGAGCTTGCGAACCCAACCAAATAAAAAGAGAACCAATACAATTTTTATGGAGAATCATATATGAAAATGAATAAATCACTGGTAACACTGGCACTCATCACAACAATGAGTGCATCGTTCACAACACACGCCATCACTCCACAAACGATTAAAACAAAAGATTTTTACATCAATCGCATCGCTACCAATAGCAAAGATGTGATCAACCTTGAGCGAATTATGGCTACCGGCCTTGGCCTCAAGGCTTTATTTTTAGCCGGCCCCTTGGGCATTGTCAGCGCTACACTTGGTGATATTATCATCACTTTGAGCCTTCTTGCCTATGGACCACAACTGCTTGCAACCTTTATTGCCGTTGACCGACTAGAAAAAACCATCAAAAAAGAACCTGAGCTCCTCAACACTATGTCCACATATGATAAAAAAATCTTTGCTACTGGCAAGGCAACACTCAAGGGTGCTCTCCTTAATTATATTCACAAACAAACAACGATTGACGCTGAGATAAAAAAAACAGCAGAATCGTTTGTCACTGCGCACCCAGAACTAACCACAATCATTACACAAAAAAATCTAAAGAAAGCGGTGATCAATTATCTCACCTGGTCAACAGACATTAAAACCTATGAAGAAACTCGTCAAAAGGAAGCTGACATTCGAAAAAACCTTAAAGCTGGCCTCTTTACTCCGATTATAAAAACTGCACTTTCATTTGTTGATAAATTCATTGCAGGACCTGCGGTTACAACAAATATCAATACCAGAAAAAAAAATATGGACACGTTACTGCATAAAAAATATCCAGATCTTGGCAAGTTGGTAGCCTCACTGCAAACAACAGCCGACCAACTGTTTGAGCAACTCAAAAATATAAAATCAGAACATGAACGCACCGGAAAAAATCTTTCTCGGGAACCAAAAAAGTCATAATAAACCAACTCTCACACGGGCACTCATCTTCACCGATGGGTGCCCGTCTTCTTTTCATGAAGTGTGGCAAAGTAACCCTTTTACGCTTCCTTTTTTTGAATGCTTGCACCCTACCGTTTCGGTTTTATATGGTAGTACCAGTAAAAAACTGATTGTGCGGGGAGACAATGAAACGTCCATACTTTATTACCATTTTCGTGGCCACACACATTTTCTTTATCTTTTTCCAAATTCACAAACATAGTAAAATCATCCGACTTTCGTACCAAAAACAAAAGAGTGAACAAAAACGGGAGCAGCTGGTTCAACGGGTACAAGAGCTCACGCAGCAATTGCATGCCCTCAAAGAAAAATCTTCTATTAAAAAGTTTGCGCAAGAAACGCTCGGCATGCAAAAAATAAAACTGTCTCAAGTTAAAAAAATAGAGACACTCAACCTTCAAAAAGCACCTTCACATGAACAAAGCGTATAAAATTCGAGCTGTGTTTATTTTTTTTGTACTCTGTTTTTTGTACATTGTTGTCGCGTTCAACCTGTACCTGATACAAATCAAGCGCAACGCTTTTTTTTCCCACCTGGGCAAAAAACAGTACAACGTCACCGTATCTCAATATTCCACACGAGCAGAGATTTTTGACAGAACCGGCAAGCAACCACTCGCCCTTAATAACGACTGTCTTTCCGCATTCATTTTGCCCAAACAACTTGAAGACCCTGCAAAAACAAAGGCTTTTTTGGCTCAAAACTTTCCACAAGCACATGCGCGATTAGTGTCAGGCAAAGAGAAGCATTTTCTGTACCTGCAACGCAGACTCAATGATGAACAAATCACCCTCATCACCCAAGCACATCTGCCCGACATTAAACTGCTCAAAGAACGTGGCCGCTTTTACCCGGTCCCTGCCGTTGGCACCATTGTCGGAATAACCGATATTGATAACAAAGGTATTTGTGGTATAGAACTACAGTACAATAAACATCTTGGCGGAACGCCATCAGTCTACTCACTAGAACAAGAAGCACGTTCTGGGCACTTTTACTTTAAAAAAGAGACGCAACAAGAAGGAGCCGTGGGCCAACCATTGACCCTCACCATCGACAGTAACTTACAGTTTTTAATCACAGAAGAGCTACAAGATTCTCTGACCACGTGGGACGCCAAAGAAGGAGCCGCCATTGTCATGGACCCCAAAACGGGCCAGATCATGGCGATGGTCACCGCACCAGCATTTGACCCTAACGATGGCGCTCATCTTGACCTTGCCGCCACCAAAAACAAAGTTGCCACAGAATGTTATGAATTTGGCTCAATCGCAAAAGCCTTTACCGCCCTCGGGGCACTGGAAGAACATTTGGTAACTATCGATGAAAAATTTGACTGTAAAAACAGTAAGACCGCATTTGTGGGCGGGCGCAGAGTCAACACGCTCACGCCACACGGAGTACTCACCTTTTCTGAAGTTATAGAACTTTCCAATAACATTGGAACAGCTATGGTAGCCATTCGTTTAGGGCCAAAACTGTATGACCACTTTATACGCCTGGGCTTCGGCAAAAAAACAAGCTTACAATTCCCGGGCGAGCAACCGGGATTTGTCAACCCGCCATCCCGTTGGTCAAAACAATCGGTCATCTCAATGTCCTATGGTTATGAAATCACCTGCTCTATGTTGCAGATCGCACGTGCATTTTGTCTGATTGCCCGCGATGGCTGCCCGGTAGAACCAAAACTGATTCTTGATGAAACCAGCAAAAAAGAACAAAAAACGCAAAAACTGTATCGCCAAGAATCGATTGATTTTTTAAAAGGGATTCTTGAAAAAACAACACAACAAGGTACCACCAAACGAGCTGGTATCAAAGGCTACCGCATCATGAGTAAATCGGGAACCGCAAACCTTCTTATTGGCGGCCAATATTCGCCCAGCAACAACATCTACACCTGCGCCGGCATTGTAGAAAAGGGTCCGTATCAACGGGTCATCGTCGCATTTGTCAAGGAAGCAAAAAAGGATAACGCCTTTGCAGCAACAATTGCCGCTCCATTATTTGGCCGAATTGCAGAGAAAATGATAATCCATGATAAAATCATTTGAAGATGGATGGTTAAAAAATTAAAAAACAAATCACAAGGATCAGAGCCATGACCAACCTTAAATTTATTATTCCCGCCGACGTTCCACCTGCAGCACGCGAAGAATTTGTTAAAAATTATCAAGCAATCACACACAAAACCGGCAACCTACTGTTATTTGCCGGCGACCAAAAAGTAGAACACTTAAACGCAGACTTCTACGGACAAGGAATTCCTGAAGAGGTAAATTCACCCGAGCACATGTTTAACATTGCAAGCAAAGGCAGAATTGGCGCCTTCGCAACCCAATTTGGACTCATCACCCGGTACGCAGCACAATACCCCGACATCAACTACATCGCCAAAATCAACGGCAAAACAAACCTCATCCCCACCTCACAACACGACCCGTTCAGCCAACTACTATGGTATGTTGAAGATGTTGTTGAGGCAAAACAACGCAATAACCTCAATATCCGCGGCATCGGTTTTACCCTCTTTTTGGGCAGCGAGTATGAACCGGACATGCTCACGCAAGCAAGCCAAGCAATTTACCACGCGCATCAATTTGGCTTAGTTGCCATCTTGTGGGTCTACCCTCGCGGCAAAAGTGTAACCAATGAAAAAGATGCCAACCTCATTGCCGGAGCTGCCGGAGTAGCTGCCTGCCTCGGGGCTGATTTTGTAAAAGTGAATGTGCCCGAAGGCAAAGACAGTCTCTCTCGTGCACGAGCACTCAAGCAAGCGGTGATAGCAGCTGGAAACACAAAAGTCATTTGCGCCGGTGGCCCAAAAGTTGATACCGCAAGCCTGATTGCTGAGCTGCGCGATCAAATGACCTTTGCCGGAGTTGCTGGATGTGCAATCGGCCGCAACATTTACCAACAATCTGAAAGCGATGCTCTGGCAACCACGCAAGCGATTGCCGAAGTTGTTTGGAACGAGAAAAAAGCGTAAAATATAGACACTCTCATTAACATTCAGTATCAAGCAAGAAAGACATCATGAAAAAACTTCTGACCATATGTGCTGCCTATACGCTCATAACCTGCGTATCAATATACTGCATGGATTCCGTTTTTAATTGCGACAAACCATCAAATACCTCCAATCTCTCTACTTCATGGAAGTGCTACATGGAAGGGTACAAAAATAAAGCTATTGCACAGAATATCATCAAAAACCATGGCACAACACTACGTACACTCAGCTTTGAACAACAAATGCCTGAATCAGAAAAACTCGTAAAAAACTATATTCAGAACTACGTCAAACAGATAGATTCAAAAGAATCAAAAAAAACAGTCAAACGAGTCATGAATCGCTACACAGCTACGATAACTTTACAGGTTCTTGGGCAGCTCTCGCCCCAAGGGCAAACCAACGAAAATTCGTGCCCCATTCTTTAGTTCTCTGAACCTCCCAAAACATAGATCATGAATAATCCCACAGAATCGTACTTCTACCACCCTTTTATATCCCGCACTAACTATTTACAAATTGAAACATTTATGTTATTATAAGAGCAATGGAAAGAAAAGCGTAAAAATACGACTTTACACATAAAGAAATAAAACGCTCAAATGAGGTTATCCACATGAAAATCAATAAAAAATCAATCCTGATGGTACTTTTGCTCGCCTTTACCGGGCAGCAAGCGCATGCCTGGAGCTGGTCATGGTTTACCCGGGGCATACAACGCCTTTATGCGCCCATTGCACGCAATTATGGAAAAGCTTTGATTGGATTAGGTCTGGTTGGTACAGCACCATTCTTATACCGCACATACAAGCACATGCGCCTTGCCCAAGAGTTAAAAAAACCTGGAATAGATTTATTATGCAGCAGTAAAAAAGATATAAACGACCATCTTTACACAAAAAGCTCAAACACTTCTCGCCTGGAAAGTATCGCTTTAACTTTTTTGTGGGAACAATCAAAAGAATCTATAACCATAGACAATAATAAATATAATCCATATTTATTATTGTGTGGCATACCTGATGAACTCACCCAAAAAGCACAAACAATGTTACAAAACAAAAACAAACAGATAGCAGAAAAGGTCACAAAAGAGATTAAAACCCCATGGTCAAAAGACATACTTAAAACCATTAAAAAGGGCACGGAAAAATTACAAACTCAGGATGCAAAACTATTATGGGCAAATAAAATGGCAGAAAAACTGACGAACAATCTTGAGGAAAAAATTATCTTTGCACGTACACTTAATTTCATTATCGAACAAAAACAAAACTAAAAAGAAGATCCATCAGTTGTTTTAGAACGTATTCCAGAACGATGATGAATCTGGTAAAAACATTACTGAACCCAACTGATACCAAATCAATCAGGGAGCCCTTACCGGCTCCCTTTTTTTAAGCCTTTTCCCCGCTCCACCCTCTCACTTGTCAAAACAATTGACTTCTGATCTTCAAACAAACCATGCTGAGAACAGGAAACCGGTAACGAACTTTAAAAAAAGTGAGCTGTACCATGAATATCAAATCCATTCTTGCATTTTTCCACCCGGCCAAATTCGCAACCTTACGCTATCAAATCATTCTCATCACGCTCAGCGCATTCTTTTGTCTCTATCTTTTTTATGAAAAATCAGTTGAATTCACCAGCACTGATCCTCGGCCTGAGCTCAAAATACTAACGCCCAATTCAGTCAAAGATTTCTTGGGTGCATCAATTGGTTCAAAAGTAGAAGCGGGCTTACATATTGAAAACTTTCAAGAATTTAACCTGCGTGACGGTACCTTTGCCGTGGACATGATTGTATGGTTTAAATTTAATCCGTCAGTCATTTCACTAGAAACAATCGGACAATTCACCTTTGAAAAAGGCAGAATCGAAGAAAAATCAAAACCAAAAACAAAAATCATTAACGGATCCATGCTCGCACAGTACAATGTGCGCCTTCGATTTACCTCAAACCTTGATTTCCGCCTCTTTCCTCTCAATGACAATCGTATTTTTATTATTCTCATCAATAAGCAGGTATCTCCGGCAGAAATTATTTTCGAGTCGTATGAATCAAATATTTCCCTGTCTAAAAATATGCTCATAGCTGGTTGGGAGACCGCAAATAATGCTGTCATTACCGGCTACACGGAAGCGATTCTAGACAGAAATGACCAAACTACCAAAGTGTTCTACCCTATTGCCGTATTCTTTATAGATTTTGCTCGAACCAATGCACGACAGGCGCTCATTTTATTACTGCCACTCTTTGTACTAATGTACATTCTGTTTATCAGCCTCACTTTCTCATTCGAGTACTACACAACACGGCTAACCATGGCCAGTGCAAATATTGCAGCACTTTTGAGTTATCGTTTTGTTATTGAAGGCGTTGCACCAAAAACCGGTTACTACATGCTCTCTGACCACATTTATAATATTTTTCTCGTACTCGCGTTTATCATTTTTTTAATAAACATCGCCCTGCGTGAAAAGGGAACCCCCGCCGTACGAGGATCAATACTCATTTGTTTACACACAGCCTTACTTTTTTCTATCTACTATCTTGTTGTCTATTGGATGCAGGTTTAATAAAAAGGACGTAGTTATGAAGCAATTTTTTAAGCATCTTATTTTTGCACTGACCGCAAGTACAACACTTTTTTGCTCGGCCACCTTCAACACCATCAACCACCTCAAAGCATACGCCGCGACTTATCAAGAATACCCAGACATAGATAATGACAACTGGCTCAACCCCGATTATTCATCCTTTCATAAAGCAAACCTTCCTAGTTGGCTCAGTGGCTTCGCACACTTTTTTGGCCTATCATCAACACCTGTCTGGTCAGCCAAGGAGTTTGAATCACTCCTTTCACGAATCACCAACCAACGAGAAACCAATGGATACATCGGACGCTTCATACAAAAACTTATACCACCTGCAGGCTCTAAAATAATTCTCTTGAGCGATCTACATGGATCATTCCATTCACTAACGCGAGATCTTGATACTTTGCGCGCTGATGGCATTATAGATAACACCTTCAAAATAAAAACTGGCTATTACCTGGCCATTGGAAGCAACGCCATCGACCTTTCCCCATTCAATCTGGAAACGTTGACCGTTATCATGCAACTCATGGCAGCCAACCCAGAAACCGTCTTTTATATACGCGGTAGACACGAAGACAAAGAACATTGGAAAAACTTCGATCTTAAAAAAGAACTCTTCTTACGCGCACCAAATGTAACTGAAAAACAGATCTCTCGATTTTTTGACACCCTTCCACTCGCCTTATATCTCATTGCGCCCGAAGGTAAAAACTCAAACGTTGTCCGCATTTCCTGTTTTAACCGTGACCAACAAGAGCTCAATGAAGATAATTTTGCAGACTTTTTTATGCTTGAAGATCAGGAAAAAACAAACATTAGAAATTTAGACAATAAAACAAAATCAGAACAGGCGATCAACGTCAAAGCGATCATAAAATGTGAAGATAGGCTCACCAAACATTCATCAACCGAAGGGCTCATTCAAACCGATTCTGATAAAGGCTCAACCGCATGGTTTGTTGCCTCAGGCCCCAACCGAACATTTAGATCTGTATATAAATTTTTCTTTGATGCATTTGCAGTGATAAAAACAGACGGCAAAATTGATAACTGGACCATCTCACTCTACAACCAAGACGTGCGGGAACAACTCGGCATTAAAAAAAGAAAAGAATACAATCTGACCTCCGGTGATGAAATTAATACCGACACCAAAGAAATAAAAACTTTAAGAAAACAAACCCAAGAACTCAAAGAAGAGTTGGAAAAATGTCGCACTCAGGGAGCTACCTGCACACAACCAACATCTGCACTTATGCCCGTTCCAGCAGCTCAAACTGCTCCAACTCCAGCACCCACACCGGACCTTGCAAAAAAAGAACAAGAAATAGCGCAAAAAGAAGCAGCGCTTGCAAAAAAAGAGGCTGAATTTGCCCAAAAAACAACCGCGCTGGCTCAAACAAAAGCACCAGCTGAAACTGAACCACAAGAAATTATCGTCGGTACCACACTCGGACTGACCGGCAATGTAAAAGAAGAAAGTGAAAGCGTTCAGCTCGGCATGCAACTACGCATCGACAAAGAAAACAAAGCAGGCGGCATCAATGGTAAAAAAATAAAACTCATCGTGCTCGACGACGCCTATCAACCGGCCAAAGCACGTAAAAACGTTCTTGAGTTGATTGATAAATATAAAGTAAACATAATCCTCTTTCCTGTTGGCAGCGCAACAACCATGGAATACCTTGACCTGGTCAAAGAAAAAAAGGTGGTAGTACTTTTCACTTCATCAGGCTCACCGGCACTCCGCAATCCAACACCAGAATATTTTATTCACTTCAGACCGTCGTATCTTTCCATGGCTGAGGCACTGATTTCATACGCACAAAAAAATCTTTCAGCCAAAAAATTTGCAATCTTAAGTCAAAGCGATGCAACAGCAGAAGGACTTATTGAAGGCATAAAAGCAGCAGGCATAACCGCTGAAAACTTCATCGAAGTTACTCATCAACGCAATATCACCGACATGAGCAAACAGGCAGAGCAGATTAAAAAATTCAAACCAGACGCTTTTATTTTGTGGACAACATCATCTGCGGCGATGGCAATTATCAAAGAAATTGGCGCAGAAAATTTGATGGCCACAAAAATGCTCGGTGCCGATCTGCGGAATACCCGCTTTAACGCATTTCTTGATTTCGTTGGTCTGAACGCAAACTATATCGATGCACAAGCTCTGCCCAATGTTGAGACCAGCCCCCTGCCAATTTTGGCTGAATACCGTGCTGAAATGGGTACTCACCCTATCGATGGTCTGGGAGCAGAAGGATACATTGGTGCGAGCATCTTTATTTATCTCGTACGCCAAGCCGGTGGCAAAACAAACAAAGCAGAGATCATCAAACTGATAGAAAACATCCAGGACCTCGACCTTGGCGGCATCAAATTAAGTTTTGATGCCCCAGAACGACGCCTTTCCAATTTTATCTGGTTAAGCACTGGCAAAGACTGGACCGCCGTCAACGTCAAAGCTCTTGAACAAGAAAAAAAACAAAAAAATCAGGCAACCAAAGACCAAGCTGCTGCTGCAGCAAAAAAAGAAGCTGCTAGAAAAGAATCCGAACAAACAGCTGCCGCTGAACAAAAACAAAAAGAAGAAAAAAAAGCACAGCAAACTGCCATCACTGACTCAAGTACGACAGCTCCCATAAAAGACGAAGATGAAGAATTTGTCATCGGCTCAACTCTTGATCTTTCTAAAAGCTTGAAAGAAGAAGGCCAAAAAATGCGGGAAGGCCTGAATGCCTATGTTCGCAAAATCAACCGAGAAGGCGGCGTACGTGGCAAAAAGGTAAAACTCGTCGTCCTTGATGATGGCTACGACCCTGCAACCGCCAAAAAAAATGTGGAGACCTTAATCAGTAAATATAAAACCAATATTATTTTATCCTCACTCGGATCGCCAACAACAGCTGGCTACCTTGACTTAATTAAAGAAAAAAAAGTCTTAGTAGCTTTTCCTTTCACCGGATCTCCCGTGCTTCGTGACCCTTCCTTCTCCAACCTATTACACCTCACACCACCCTACGACCAAATTGAGCTTGCACTTTTTCGCTATGGCACCGACAAACTTGAAATCAAAAAATGGTCACTCTTTGCTCAATCTGATGAAATGACCGAAGGTGTAAAAACTATCTTGAAAGTCGCCGGCATCTCCGACGAGGCGTACAACTTCTTGAGCTATGAACGCAACGTCACCGATTTTGCCAAACAGGTCAAACAATACGAAGAATTTAAACCCGGTGCAATTGCATTGTTTAGCACCTCGCGTGCCGCCACTGAATTTTTGCGACAAGCGGGTGTTGATAAATTGGTTGGTAAAAAATTAATGGGCATACAACTGGGCGATATTAACTTTAAAGAATTCATCAAACAACAAGGTCTTGAAAAACAGTTTTTTGATATTCAAACGGTACCGAACCCAGAAAGCACCCTACCAATTTTAGTAGAATACCGTAAAGAAATGGGCTCTGCCGATGCATACAGCGCCGTGGCCTACATAGCTGCTACAATCTTTTTTGATATTTTAAAACGAGTTGACGGGCCGCTGACGAATGAAAATATCATCGCAACCGCAGAAAAGACAAAAGATTATGATCTTGGTGGTTTAAAACTGAATTTCACACCAAGCTCACGTACCATCCTTAATTACATTTGGCTCGATACAGGAAAGCCAGGCGATTGGGAACAGGTCGAAGTCAAACCTGGCAACCTGAACGTAAAGTAACAAGAGACAAAGAGCCCCGCAAATTTATGCGGGGCTCTTGATTGATACATATAATCAATATAACTAGAACGAATAAGCAAGTGACATTAACACGCGTGTTTGAGCCGTTGGACACGCGTTGCATACTCTTGCATAATCATTTAATGTTCCAAAGTAGGCACGTGTGTATTCAAGTTCAAGACCAACCGTTACAGGACCATGAAATAGTCGGATACGCGGCTGTATACGGAACATACGGTCGACATTGAGCAACCAAAAGTAATCACTATCTATCAGCAGATTACCGCTTGGATCTCTTTGGATTTTATAACGGGAACCAAGATTTTTTGCGATACCAAAAAAGCCACCCACTTCCCACTTTTCTGTAACGTAGGCGTTATCAAACCAATAATTAATGCATCGCAACCCGGTGTAATGACGACGATCGGTTGCAGGGTCTCGTTGACAGACGCCCCAACCACCCATGACATCATACTCAGAAGCATTTTGTGCATAGAGTAAACGAGTCTTAAAATAATATTTGCCCTTTTTCAAACTCGCGGCCACAAACGGAACAAAACCAGGAATAAATTCTGATTCCTTATAGCCTATATCACTTGTGGAAGTAGTAAGATTTGTTGCCATCGATTTGTCGGTAAACAAACGCACAACCTGAGCACGGAAATCATTACCGATGCAAAACATTTGGTCACCAACAAATGCATTTAAGCGCAAATAAATGTGGGGCATAATCGCGTTACGCTCAAAATTTCGCAAACAGGTACGACCAACGGCAGCAACAATTTCAAACGGATCAAACTTGTGACGCACCATAAAAAAGGTGCTGTACTCAAAAGGATCAAAGGTCTCACCACTGTTCACCGATACCGTGTCAGGGGAAAGTTCAGGCATAGCAATAGGATGATAATATTTGCCACATCGCAAACTTGTTTTTTCCCAATCAAATTGAAGATAGGCATGCTTCATACGAATGCAATTGAAAGTGTCCTTAAAATCATTGGTTATTGGTGTCATCCCTATCCAACGTCCAACCATATCAGTTCTAAATACTGCCGATGTTTTTGCCTTCCAAACATCTGGGCCAAAAACATCCAGCTTCAGTTCTGGCCACGGAACAATGGTAAAGCGTGCTTTATCGTGCACGTCACATCCATTGGGATCAGGACGCGGCGCTTTGACCGCATCAAAATCAAGTCCGTGCCAAAACTCCCAACCTTGTCGAGAATCAAAAAAAGAATCCAAGCGAGCCATACCAGAAACTTTAAATTTAAATGGTGTCTTGGTCATCCATTTATAATAGGCGGTCAGGACTTTATCTTCTTCTATCTTGGCAACTTCAGCTGTTTGCGCCGTTGCCGGTACAGACGCCAGTTTTTTACGCTCTTCTTGAATCATCTTTTCTAGAATTTTTACTTTTTCTTCTGCACTCATCGGTTCAATAGCAGGTGCGTCTTGAACCTTTCCACCTCTTACCTCGGGCTTTGGTAATTCAGATGCGAATACTATGCCGCCTGCCAGAGATACCATACATGTATAAAGTAGTAATTGTTTTCTGTGCTTGCTCATACCAGCTCCTGCTTACCTTTTTTTGTTTTACCAATGCTCTTCTAAATCATAAACCTGTACCAACTCACGCGGCTCAGTTTTGTTCAATACAATCCCAATTGCTCCAATCGCTACGCCGTTACCAACACCGATCGTCAATTCTGGAAAATCTCTACCCGGAACACGAACAATCACATCGCCATCTTCCGGTTGCAACGTCGAATCAAGATACACGAGCGTCGCTTCATTGGTGTTGTTTTGTGCAATCGGTGCAGTCTTTTTGTACTGATCGTTGTATGTATCAAGTTTAAAAAAATCAAAACATTGCTGTTGCGTCATCCCGACCAAGGGAAGCTTTTCTTTATTATCATCACGCAAAGAAGTTTCTGAGGACAGTACTTGCGCATTCAAACTATTCAAGTGCGCATGTGATGCAAACGTTGTTAAATTTAAAGCAGGAATGGATGTGATACCGTTCAAAGCAAATCCATTTACACTCACCGGCCTATTAAAAATATAAAACCAAATCTGTGTTTGTGCTGTCTCTTGAATATCACGAATACCTTCTGACACCGGCCCTGCATAGGTTCCGACGGCATGATCGGTTGCAAAATTAATATTGGCGCCTGATTGTATATCAAACATTCCTTCAGTCATACTTGGATGCAATAAATCTGCATCAGACGCATTAACCATATTACCGCCACCGTACACCGCACCATTAAATTGATCACACGCAAAATCATATTGTTGTGATGGACCAATCGCCCACAATCCAGCTCGTGCATCATTACCCGGAATAATCTGACTATGTTGAATTGAACCCTGCGCCACATCAATACCAATTTTTGTAACGTTGCTCAACGTGTTAATAACATAATAATTAGGAACA
This sequence comes from uncultured Pseudomonadota bacterium, assembly GCA_964436435.1. Taxonomy (GTDB): domain Bacteria; phylum Babelota; class Babeliae; order Babelales; family Vermiphilaceae; genus DAOVGZ01. The sequence goes on along the minus strand of CAYTCH010000001.1, from coordinate 1,030,537 downwards.
TCACGTACCTGCCCTTGAACCCCGGCGCCCATGCCAAATACACCCTGCTGATTAACCTGGAACGCAGCATCCGGTCCATTAATATTTAAATTAAATGTAATTGAATGCTCATTGAGCTCTGGATCATTTTCTAAATCAAACTTGTCGTACGTGTTACCAATCTGAAAAGTTCCGCCAGCACGACCTTCTGTTCCAATCTGCAATTTAGATCGTCCTTTTAAATACCATGCAATGTCGGTCAATTTTGTGTATGTTCCTAACGTTTCTACGCCAATCATCACACCGCGATCAACAATCATGGTCGCATCTTCATCCATAATGACCGTACCTTTACCAATCAATTTGATACGTTCTTCATTCGCATTTTCATTGCTGGAAAAAATAGCCGAATGAAATAATAACGCGCTCATCGTTTGCAAATTGGAGCGACCGTTATGATTACCCTTATAAGAAACAAACTCATGTTTAATTCCCTGGGCAGAAAGCGCCTGTGAATAGTTTTCATTTGAATAATTATAGTAGCAACTACCTAAACGAAGCAGATCAAACAACAAATAAGTTGATGGAGCCGCAAGCAAAAGATTATAAAAAAAGTCATATGAGCCGGCATCATGATAGATTTTTAATTTGTTAGCAAGAATTTCATTCACATATTCAGCTGCGCGAAAACTGGCAGAATGGGCCAAATATTCATCTTGAACAAGAGGATCAATATTACCGTCTGCATCAATAGGCAAATATGCTCCATAGTCCGCACTCACATCAGGCGCCAACGCATTGGCTACAGCATACATCCACGGCATCTGGTTAATAAGCCCATACACCAAAGGATCAAAGGGATCAAGTTGCGATAAATGCGTTTCCGTATAACCAAAATCGGTAAATATTTGTGCAAAAACACCATCCATTAATTGCATCACATCAATATCGGTCTGCCAATCAACGCCATAACCTGAATTTGATGACACCGAACCAAAACGATCACTATGCGCCAACACCATCTGATGCCCGCCACCACCGCCAGAAAAACCGTTCACGCCACGAAACTGTTTGCCATCCATGGTTTGATATTTTGTTTCAATATGCTCAAACAGCGTATCCATGATATCAGTTTCCATGTAACCAAGCTGGTTTGAATCTGCCCAAAATGACGGAATACTGTCACCGTTGACCACAATGGCATTTTGATAAAACTCAGGAAGTTCATCAAGCGGCAATCCCATAAACTCATTCACCGGACTATTTCCATTGGGAAACACACAAATCATCGGTACAATGCGCTGATCTGCAATCATCAAATCAAGCAAGGTGGCAACACGATCAACAGCAACTTCAGGCGTTGAGGGCGTTCCATGCAAATGGTACATCAGTGGATATAATTTATTAGGATCATCAAAATAGCCATACGGCAGATAGACAAGGTAAGGACGAATGACCGTTGGCGCTTTGTTGGGAAAGTTAGAACTTGAGTACGATTCTGAACAGATGGTACCGCTTTGCTTAAACCCTGGAATCAACGATGCAGTTTGTGTAGTTCGGCAAAATCCGCCGGGTGTAAAGGGACTGGGAAAGGTCGACGATTTTGTTGCACGCAATTGCCCTAAACACTGTTGTGCAGAATAAATATCAACAATATATTCACTACGCAGACCTGAATACAAAACATTATAATCGGTAATTTCTACAATGTTTTCACCACGGCGACACATAATTTCATGCGGCACGCTCGTAGAGCCTGGCGCCAAATAAGTAGAGGGCAACTTAAGCCCTTTAATAATCTCAAGATCAACCTGAGTTATATGTCGTTCCTGCACAATGCAAGTGGTCAACTCTTTACGCAACAATTCAAGACCAGAATCATTCACCTGCAAAATCATCAACTGAAAATCACGCTTATTATCAGGTTTTAATGTCAATGCCCCCACGCTCAAATCACAATTCAAAGTCGTCGTCTGGCCAGCAGGCAAAACTTGCCCCGAACCTTCAACGGTAAACGTGCTGTGAGAATTATTAATAACGTGTGTAATGGTTACAGATTCAACTTCAGCCATCGCTGCTTGACTAAAAACTATCAAACCAGCGATGCGCAATATCAGGCTCGTGTGGTTCATACTACCAATCTCCCTTTTTCAGATTAGAAGCCTACGGACAAACCAAGATGCAAACTTGTTTCTTTCATAGCATTTTTACCAGCAAAAACATGCTCATATCCAACAAAAAAGTCACATGCTTTAGTTTGACAAAACAGTTCTATGCGCCCCTTGTGCGACATCACATTCGTTCTGCGTGCCAAAAGACAAGAATCGAGTTCATGCACATCGCCCATAAAATCTTTGGCCGTTGGGGAACAAAAACAAATTTTGTCTTTCATCTTTGCATAAAACTGATACCCGATAGTCACTCCAACATATGAGTTTTTTGGATTTAAAAACGTCATCGCCAAATCGCCCACAAAATAACTCCAAGAAATTTTTGCCTGCGTTGTTGGCCCGATATTTTTAATCGTCGCGCCGGTAAATGCGGTTGCAACATTTTCTTGTGCTTTCAAAACAAGGGAATACGCAGCGTCGGCTTTTAATGTAAACCAATTGAGCGGCTTCCACGAACCGTAGAGCGCCAACTTTGTCTCCACGTGCCCGTTGTTACCCAGCGGCATTTTAAGAATCTGTTGTGGATCATCAATTTTTTCAGCCGTTGGTAAAGTGAGGCCAAACACACCTTCAACATACGTAGTCTCTGAAGTCAAATAATTAGCAAACAGTTCAAGTTGCATGTCACCAAGACCGGCAGACCGTTGGGACGTAAAGCAAACTCCCTGTCGTGCAAAAAAATCATCAACCGATTCATCAAGATTAAGATCTTCAAGCAGTTGCTTCAATGCTGTCGTTATACGTATCGCTTCTGGTCGCTGGTCAACAGCATGTAATCGCTGAACCACTCCAGGAATAATCCATAATGTTTTCTGCGTTGCAAGATCACTTTTGAGCGGTGTGTAATCAGTACCAACTGCCCAATAATCATATCCATTTTGTGCAATACCAGAACCATTGCCATTAATAGCCGGCACAGCAGCATCTTGATATTGATAAAACTGACCACTTGGTGGACCATCATCACTGCGACACACAAAAATCGGTGAATTTCCATCAACACCAGAATCTGTGATATCTTCATTTGCGATAGTAATGGGATTGTTTGGAAAATCTGTATTTTTATAATTCACAAACGGCATATCTGAAACAAGACCGATCACGCCCAGCGGAAGTGCTGAAAGGAAATCAAGCCGATAAGCAAAATTCGACATACCACGGTCAACACCGCTACCATCCTGCACGACCTCTGGTTTATAAGCAATAACATCATCAAGCGTTTCTCCACCAAGATCGGTATCGTTTTGCCCACATTTTTCAAAGCGATCAACATCAATAATAGAAAAAGGAAGATCCGCACGTAATCCAACATGCACTTTATCTTCATGCAGCCGCACAGAAACTGCGCTACCTAACACGACACCGCGCTGCGTATACCTAAATCGTGGCGACAACGTTGAAATGATCAGCCAAACATTTGACTGATTGGCCACCACACCATTGGCAAAAATATCTTTTCCTGCAAAATCTGCTCGGTTGAACCAAAGAGCAGAAAGTGGCTCTGTTGTGGTCCCATCACATTCAGAGAACGTATCTTGCGCCGTCCTATAAAACCCACGGCCCCAGATACCAACACCGCCAATGCGACATTCAGCATCTAAAAACTCTGGATCACGTACGGCGTCAGGACACCAATTAATAGGCGTGCGTAGCTCACGTGCACAGATCGTCACAACTGACAAGAGAACCATCACTCCAAGAATTTTTATTTTTTTATTCACGCTCGCCTTTCTTCTCTTATCAGTTCAATCTTTTTCTTCGGCTCACGATTTTCATGGCACGGTGTGCGTTATTACTTTTGCTTTGTCCGTCATCAACAACGTGCCGCCATTCATCAATATCTGTGCCCCCGGCTCTAAAATAAGATTTGCGTTACCAGAAAAGGCAAGCGTCTGATGTGCTGAAGTAAACGATGTTAAATCAAGTTGCCCACCCGATTTAACAATAATTGATTTACCAAGATCTGAGTGAATTTCTAAAACCTGCGTCATACTGACACGCAGATCTGCTGGATTAAAATCAGGATCAAACTGCGTGCCTTCCAAGCCAAAATCAGGCCCCGCCAGTACGTGACAAATATCGTTAATGATTACATCTTCATTGAGCTCTATGCGTGCATTACCGTTGGGAATCAGGGTCACACCGTTCACACCCAGCACAATATTGGCACGCTCTGAATCTTGGTCACGGTCTCGCGAGCCCAGGCCAACGTACGCACCATTTTGTACAACAACAACTGCGCCTTCAACAGTGGCAGGACCACAATCATCCAAGAAAATAAGTTCATAAATTGTACCACCATCAACCATCAGATACGCTTCATCACCAAGGCGCGATCCGATAATCTGAAACTGTTCAACTTTACCCTGAACCGTTGGCAGTGATGAAATATTTTCTATGGTCACCGCAGGACAGCCAAACGGTGGATAGACATCAAGCGCGTATGGAATAAACGGAAAATCGATGCTTGCATATCCCTTGATTACATCCTGCCAATTGAGTGTGTAATCAGAAAGATTTTCAGTAAACGAAATAATGACGCGCTGCGTTGGATCAGTCAAATCAAGCGTACGGTGTGAAATGCCAACCTGTGGCGCAAAACGAACTTGTGACATTGGCAACTGCACAGAACCGTTTCCACTTTTTAACACCATCGCACGAATGTTAGCACGGATGCCCGATGTGATATTAATAACACCTTGGTTATCAACAAAAATGGTACCAATTCCGGTCACCTCACCACCGCATCCGGAACAACAGTCCCCTTGCACTTTTGTCTCAAATGAAAAATATTTTCCGTCGATGGTGAATGTTGGTGTTGTTGATGGAAACAGAGGTATTCCTTGAATTCCGACTTCAATAAAACTTCCGTTACCCAAACAAACAACATGTGTTGAAAATTGATTACTGATATCCCCCGTGATGCCCTGTGTGATGGTTGCATCGTTAGGCGCAACCTGTAACAAAAGTTGTTGTGGACCAGGAAGAGGCTCAGCAGCAAGAATCAGATTTGCATCGGTTGAAATCACCGGCAAGGTGATATCACACGGCATTGAGCCGATTTGTGTTCCCAGCATCAACGTGCGGCCAACACCATCGTCGATTAATCTTCCATTATAAAAAAACGTAAACGTTGTTGGATTGCCTGCAACAACAGAAAAATCAACACCGGTAAATGCTGCAGAGGTATGAAATTTAACACGAGCACCTTTCATCGTGATGCTTGGCCGAGGACCAATTGGACTCTCTAATGTAAACGATTCACCACCGATGTAAGTTGGCTCAGAGAGTTCAGCATTGCATGGATAAACCGTATGATTTTCATCACTATGCACGAGGTCAACATTCGTTAATGACAACGCATTATTGATCAAACAGCACCCGGTGTTGTAACACAGATACATATTGTTAACATCACGTGCGAATGTGCGCAGGGGGAAAATAAACGGCGAACCATAATCAATGACCACCGATCCACCAACTGGATTTGTTTGCAATGACATAATTTCAAATGCACAACCAAGACCTGATCCTTCAATAACCGTACGCCCTTCAACATCAAAAAGTACGTTACCGGCACCCGTTGCTGTTTTAGTTGGATCAACGGTAAAATCTGCACTGACAGATCCATCACTCGCAACTCCCGACCTGAAAAAAATTCCTGACGGAGCGGTCATGGAAAAAGTTGCTGTCGTTGCAAAATCATCGGCAATGCCATCCATAATCAGTGCGGATGCGTTACGTGGTTTTGCAAACGATTGCGAACAGATATTGTTAGTCAGCCCAACATAATCAAGATACACATTACCTGAAGTATTGATGTTGCCGTTGGGGCCTACAATACATCCGTAGCGGTTGCTCACCGGCATACCAAAATTCCAGGGATCACTCAATAAATCTGGATACAAACTGTTTTCATTTAAAAAAAGAAGGCTTGCAGGTATCGAGGAAACAGAACCCTCAAGATTACAGCTGATCTGTGAACCTGCCGGCACTGCCAAATCAAAATCAGAAATCAGCAGATTGCGCTGGGCAACTCCCACAGGAATTTTGTTTCCTTGAATCAGCACACAGCCAGAATCTTCTATTCTGACTATCATACGGCCAGCACCTGAATTGACCGGATTAAATAATAAATCTCCGCCTGAAGTTTCTAAGCCATTAATTGCATCTTCTGCTGCAAAACTGAGTATCGATTCTGCCCCAACAGTCAACTCCACATTATTATTACTTGCAGATGATGAGCGTAGCACTTCAACGCTACTCTTTGGGTTGGTGCGCGTGATAATGAAAAACCGCGTACCTGTATTGCCAGGAAGCACAGAAGTGATTTCACATTTTTTGTTATCAGAAAGAATAAAACGAACAACACCATCACCCTTTACCGTCACCAGCAAGGGAACAGTTGGGTCGCCAATAAATTTCAGATTATTGTTCACCAAGAAAGTAATGGAATATCCCGCATCTACAAAAAGCGCCAATCGTGGAGCTCCACTCGTTACTTTTCCAATAAGACGAGCATCTGCTGAAACTGAAATAATAATATTTTGTGTTGTTGCAGCAACAAGAATATCTGAACAAACAAAGTTGTCGCCCGAGAGATTTATATTATCATTGGTAACATCAAGTGTGATGTCGCCACCCGCCCAATTGACGGTCGCGCACACTGATTGGAATACAAAAAATGTCACACACAGAGGGAGAAAAATTCTGCTTTTCACGGCCTCTCCTCGCTTTTTTTACATGCTTCCTTTTTTAAGCAATCCTAGATCTAACATATGCTACAATTTTGTAAACACTATTGGCCTAAGGGCCCATGACGGATCAAAAACTTGTTTTTGATCACAAATATTCCTAAGATAATCAACGCGTCTGAGTCTTAAGAAAAAGAGGAAATGTAATGAGAAAAATAAGTCTTGTGGCACTCTGCCTTCTGTTCACCTCGCACATCGCAACCGGCTATGCTTCCTGCTATGACTGCGAAGATGATTACACCGCTCAATCCTTTATGTTCACTCGCCCGCTCACACAAGGTCTTGCGATTCGACAATCGGCATGGCACAACATTGTGCATGACCGGCAGGGCTGCATGCAATCAGCTCTACAAGTAACCGCGCTTGGCCAACAATCAATGACTGACCCAAGAACCGCTGGCTATTTTTTGATGAAACACAAAGATATGCTCACCGTGATGGGCGATAAAGTGTACGGTGAACTCAATGATCCTGCTGCGCAACGCCGAGTAGATCTCGAACGTGATATTCGCGCTGAATGGCTGGGACTACCTGATAACTTTTCGGGCAAGTTTTCCATCGATCCACAACAATCGCAAGTCGGTTTTGTTGTAGAATATAATCAGATGCTCAAACAATGGTTTGATACCGGATTTTTTGAATATATGTGGATTGACATCCAAGTACCTATCGTATCTGTTGAAAACAAAATTCACTTCAAACAGTTTGATATCTTCGGTGCGCCAACTACCGGCGAAGGACCAAAAGACATCATTGAAGCATTTAACCAAAAAGAATGGCGCCACGGAAAAATCTCAGATCGCAAACGTTCAAAAATTGGCGTAGAAAATATACGTTTTTCCTTCGGATCTAATTATATGTCGGACGGAAACTTCCAACTTGCGTACTACTCACACTGGAGCTTTCCAGCTACCGGATCAGACCCTGCCCACTACATGTTTGATGCCGTGCTAGGCAGCAACGGCCACATTGGTATGGGCGCCGGCGTGAACGTACAGTTTGTGCTCAACAAACCAAACTGTGGCTACGATGTCTGTTTTTACTTAGACCTGGAACACACCTTTATGATCTGCGCTGACCAAAAACGCACGGTCGATCTGTATGGCAAGCCATGGAGCCGCTACATGCAATTTGTCAGCTATGAGCAAGGACCAAACGTCACCATCCCCGGCGTCAATGTGCTCACACAAAAATTCACCGTGCGACCATACAGCATGGTTGATGGTGGATTTGGATTACGCATCAACAAATCAACATTTGAATTAGAATCCGGATACAGTATTTGGGGCCGTTCGAATGAAAAACTAGATGGACTTGTCTGTCCCTTTGAACCTATTTACGGCATTGCTTATCCTGCAGCACTCACTGACTACAAACCATCAACGGCAAGCTCAAGCACGATTGATAAGCTTGGTGCACAAGATAAAGATTCATCAGACAGCCCAACATTCATTCCCATCAAAACATCTGACTTTGACCTAGAATCAGGCATCAGCAGAAGCGTGATTAATCACCGCTTCCACGTCGCACTTTCAAAATTGCACAAAGGCACCAACGTCGACGGCACCTTCTGCATCGGCGCATTTTATGAAGTACCACAATACAACAGTGGACTCAACATGTGGGGCGTATGGGGAAAAATAGGAACTGCATTTTAACCCTACTTCGCCAAGACTTACTACTTCGCCAAAAAAACACGCCATAAAAAGAAGAAGGGGCCAACTCGTAAAAGTTGGCCCCTTCTTCTTTTTAAATCATTCAAACAAATCTTAGTACATGCCACCCATGCCGCCCATTCCACCTTGGCCGCCGTGATCATGTCCGGATTCTTTTTGTTTTTCTTCTGGAACATCACAAATACTTGCTTCAGTTGTGAGCAATAAGCCCGCAATAGATGCAGCATTTTGAATTGCGGTACGCGTTACTTTGGCAGGATCAATAATACCTTCTTCTACCAAGTTGACATACACACCGTTTTTCGCATCAAAACCAACGTTGCCTTTTTCAGTTTTCACTCTGTTGACAACAACGGAAGCTTCAGCGCCCGCGTTTGCAGCAATCACACGCATCGGTTCTTCAAGTGCGCGTCTGACAATCTGTACACCAAGAGCTTCGTCACCTTCGAGCTTAAGATCATTCAAAGCTACCTGTGCACGAAGCAGTGCAAGTCCGCCACCAGCAACAATGCCTTCTTCAACGGCTGCACGTGTTGCATTGAGTGCGTCTTCGATGCGATCTTTCTTCTCTTTCATTTCTGTTTCTGTGACTGCACCAACTCTGATCACTGCAACGCCACCAGCTATTTTTGCAAGACGCTCTTGAAGCTTCTCACGGTCATAGTCTGAGGTGCTATTTTCAATATTCATTTTGATCTGTGCAACACGAGATTCAATCGCTTTTGAATTTCCTTGGCCTTCAACAATGGTGCAGCTGTCTTTGGTTAAAATAACCTTTTTTGCCGAACCCAAATCTGCCAGGGTAATGCTTTCTAATTTGATGCCAAGATCTTCTGAAATCATCTTGCCACCAGTCAGAACTGCGATATCTTCCAACATCTCTTTTCTGCGGTCACCAAATCCAGGAGCCTTAACAGCCGCTACATTAATGGTGCCACGCAGTCTATTAACAACCAAAGTTGCCAACGCTTCACCATCAACATCTTCTGCGATAATGAGCAATTTGCGACCTGCTTTTACTACCTGTTCCAAAATAGGCAACAACACTTTCATGCTGCTGATTTTTTTGTCGTAGACTAAAATTAAAGCATCGCCCAACTCAGCTTCCATTTTTTCTGCGTTGGTGACAAAGTAAGCGGATAAATAGCCGCGATCAAATTGCATACCTTCTACGATATCCAATTCATCTTCCATGCCTTTTGCTTCTTCAACGGTGATAACACCATCGCGACCAACACGTTCCATAGCTTCTGCAATCTGTCCACCAATTGAGGTGTCTGAATTTGCAGAAATAGTTGCAACTTGTTCGATCTCTTTTTTTCCGGCCACAGGAGTTGCTGTGTCTTTTATTCTTTTAACAACAAGCGCTACTGCTTTGTCGATGCCGCGCTTGAGTTCCATGGGATTGGCACCAGCAGTGACGTACTTATTTCCTTCACGGAAAATCGCTTGAGTGAGCACTGTTGCCGTGGTTGTTCCATCGCCTGCAATTTCTGCTGTCTTGCTGGCAACTTCACGCACCATTTGTGCGCCCATATTTTCAAGTCGGTCTTGCAGTTCAATCTCTTTTGCAACCGTTACACCATCTTTGGTGATAATAGGTGAACCAAATGAACGTTCAAAAACAACATTACGACCTTTGGGTCCGAGGGTTACCTTCACTGCATCTGCAAGTGTATCGATACCTTTACGCATCTTTTCACGAGCTTCAACGCCAAAAATTATTCTCTTTGCTGCCATCGCGAATCTCCTGATGACTCAATGTAAATGTTTACTTTTCAACAATACCAAGCACTTCATCTTCACGAAGAATAATGTGCTCTTTGTCCGCTTCTGTGCCGGAAAATTTACCAAAAAAAACAGTGTCGCCCGCTTTAACAAGTAAAGGTCTTAACGAACCATCCTGCAATAAGCGTCCTTGCCCAACCGCAACAACCAGACCGGTTTGCGTTCTTTCTTGCGCTGTATCAGGAATGATAATGCCGCTCGCCGTTGTTTCTTCATGCGCACGTCGTTTGACCAAAATTCTATCGTACAATGGACGAATCTTGTCGATCATCGTCGTTACTCCTCAATCACGTTAAACCCGTTTGGAAAAATCTCTGTTCTGCTTTTGCGGCGCCCGCCGGCCGTTGATGACCGGAGCAGCGCCGTAAAAGTTAATATCAGTATAAAAAACGAAAAAAAAATCGCAACAAAATCTTATAGAAGTCGACTCAGATTTTATGAGTCACCCACATAAGCTGCTGCAGCCGATGCTTACTCGTGATCGTGATCGCAGCACGATGAAGAGCAACCTTTTCCTTTTTCTTCGGCTTGCTTCTTGACCATCTCACGCAAAGTATCAGGAGTAGGTTGATAAAGATCGATGATGTTTCCACCTGGATCTCTCATACTGATCATCAGACCATGTGGTGCCTCAATAGGCTCACCTAAAAAGCGCTCTGCATCTTTCATCTGCTCGTACAACTCGCGAAGGTTTTCAACCTCAAGCACGATGCCGGTACGGCGATCTGGCAGATCTTCAACTTCAATAGGACACAGTCCAAGGCTGATGCCAGCGATTTCAAATTCTGCCCATTTATCTTGTAAATGGAATCTTTTTTCAAGGCCAAGCTCTGAATAAAAACCAACTGCGGCTTCCAAGTCAGGTTGCATCAAAATAAGCATATTGACGCGTTTAATAGACGAATTGTTCATGAATCCCCCTGCTATGTAATGAGTAAGGTTATTGATAAAATAAGTGTAACACAGCGACATTTTTACACAATGACCACCCTTTTCTTGAAGCCCACCCCCGGCACCAGCTAGGCTAGCCACAGCTGGTAAAAACGGACAAATAGCCCTACAGGAGACAGGTATGAAAAAAGAGACTACTGACCTCAAAAAGGTCTTCCCATCACTCATTTCAGCGGATTTATTGAATTTGAGACGGGAACTTAAGGTTCTGGCCCCGTACGCCCCAGGTTACCATATCGATATTATGGACAACCATTTTGTCCCCAACCTGACCTGGGGGATGATGTTTGTGGACGCGATTGTAAAAGAAAGCGCCAAGCCCCTCTGGGTACAACTGATGGTTGATGACCCTACGGCCTGGATTGAGCAACTCAACCTGCCGGCCAACAGCTGCATCAGCATTCATATCGAATCACAGGGACATGTACGACACAACTTGATGCGCATCCGGGAGCGCGGCATCAGCCCCAGCATCGCCATCAACCCAAAAACCAAAATTGAAAACATCTTCCCGGTCCTTGATCTGGTTGACATGGTGCTCATCATGTCAGTGGAACCAGGTTATTCCGGGCAGGCCTATCTGTCTGAAGTGGAACGTAAAATTAATGAATTAGTGGCACACCGCCAAGCGAGTAGGAAAAAATTTATCATCGGCATGGACGGGGGAATCAACAAAAAAAATATCGGCCATTTAGCCGACATGGGGGTGAATTGGTTTGCCGCCGCAACGGCGATTTTTGGACAAGAAAATAGGGTGAAGGCACTCCAGGAGCTGGAGGCAGAGGCGAATGGGTAAAGCATAAATAAGGCACATTATAATGATGCGCTCCGCACAAAAAAAAGAGGCAGGGAAATCCCTGCCTCAACTTAAATCAAGTGTAATACGCAAATGTTATTTTCTGCGAACAATAGCTTTGCCTTTTGCCTTGTTGAATGATCCATCAACACCAGTTTTCTTCGTTGGATCTACTTCATATATCACAACGTTGCTGCCCATCTTGTTAGTTTCAACTGACTTCTTAGCAAACTTAACAAAAATCGCATTCTTTGCTTTGCTCAACCAGCTGTACTTATGAGCCAACTTAGCAAGCACACCAACGGTCACAAGACCAACTGCGATTGCGATTGATGTCTTCTTGTTGTTCTTAACAAGATCAAGGCCCTTTTTGCCATACTTTTTGCATGAAGTTAACAACTTGCTGCCGTTTTCTTTTGTGAAGGTGTTTTTACCCCACTGAGAAACCCTAGCAAAACCAGTTATAGCCTGAGGAGCTTCTACTACTACTGGTGGTACTATTGGTGCAGGTGCCTTAACTTCTATCACTGGAGCAGAACCGAATCCGCAGAAATTCAAAATATACTCACCAAAACCTGTTGCATTCATTTGTGACGCACCGAGTGATAAAACAACGGCAAGTCCGATATTACGTAAACTCTTCATATAGAGTCCTCCAAAAATAAAAATAATAAAATAACAACCATTTCCAACTAAAAATTCTTACATCTACTCATCTTGTACATTGGATTTGTATTCTATAGACAGGCGTCTGGTTTTTCACAGACCTCCCCAGTGAACGCTGGGAATAACCTTATACTTTTGTGGGCGTGATCATCACCCGTAGAAAACAACTCCATTCACTTACTAACTTTACCAGAATAAAAACTCGTGTAAAGCGTTAATGCAAATTAAATTTCAAATTATTATGAATTAATTGTATTATTGACAAACTGAATTAATTGATAATTCTCCAATAATCAGATCAGGACGATATATTAACCAATATTCTTACATTAAACATTGCATGTTTGTATAAATTTCAAATTTTTTTCAAACTGCTCATTTGGGCTGCTTTAAGGGGTTTGATAACCACTAAAACCAATCTTAATTCCTCAAAAAAACTCCCAAAAAAGACTTCTTTCCACTTGAAACTTTACCCTTAAGCTCCGCATAGCAACGCTCTGAGTTATTAAAAATATTTTCAGAGGCCTCTTGCTCGAAAGCACCATCCATAGAATGCGAGCTACTATCTATAATAGATATAGCATTCTTCAACTTCAGATACCGATCCTCTCTATTCTCAAAAATCTGCCGGTAGAAAAACTGAGCCTTTTTTTTACTATACCCTTCCAGGGTTTTAATCATTTCAAATGTCTTCTTATAATCATCGTTCCACAAGGACTCCATCTCTTTATAAAGCCCATCTTGAGTACCAGGTATTTCATCTGCCCGTTGAACAACAATATTTGGAATCATTTTTTTTATGCATCGCATCGATGAAAGCTTGCCAAAAATCTTATGCGCTTCTTCTAATTCTTTAGGAAGCGATACACCAAAAGTCATTAATCGACCAACAATGGGTGGACAAAAAGCTTTAATTAACGAACCTTTTATACCCTTCTCTTTTTCAAATTCTTTTTCTTTTGCCTGCTTCCATCCATCATAAAGCACCGTAAACTGATTAAGTTTTCCATCAGCAAAGTGTATGTAAAGCTCTTCAAATTTTTTTCTATCATGCTGCTCAACTTTTTCCACAAGGCACAAAGCCTTGTGATACTCGCTACCCTTATGAACCTGAGAACACCAATCTCTTATTTGAACTAAAATTTCATCACTAGAGCCTTTGATCACTATAGCATCTGGTTTTTTTACTACACGCAACAATGCAAGCTCTATAAATAAATTTATCCTTGCCCTAACACCATTATCCTTAACTATCTTTTGAATCCGAGAAACATCTCCATTCAGTAAGCTTTCAAGCTCTACTAAATTTTCAACAATCGCCAAAGAGCCACAGACCCTCGAAACAAAAAAATCAACTCGTTCTTGATATACCTTATTAATACGTTGCTGCTGACTCTGCTGTAGTAACTGCTTAAACTGAGCATCAATTGTATCTGCTTCCCTTTTCAACGGCTCAATTGATACAATATCAGCCTCGGATAACGCCTTGAGCTTCGCGCTTAAGTCACCCCTCAGCTGAGTTATTTTTTCTTCTTTCTCTTTTTTCGCCTTCTCAAGCCTTTGCTCAACATCAGCACGCTCTTGTTCTTGCTGCCTCTTCAAGTAACCACGGAGATATAAATATAATGAATATCCGCCACCTACCACACCCAAACCAACAAGAATCTTGCCAGAATGACGCAGTACAGGCGCAAAAAGCCCCCCGATGCCCCCGGTTAACCAGGACCAATCAGAAGCATGCACCGACTGCCCCGCAAGGGACAGTAATAATGCGCACAGGATTGCCTTTTTGCTGATATTCATGCGAATAACCTCACCGTACTGTACTATTGTTTAATTTTAACATTTTGAACACCTGGCGATCCCTCAGTAGCCTTCTACCACAGAGTTCTTACAGATACTTTATAGCTTACCATATTAATACAATCTGTAAATAGCTTATACCAAGACCCCAACCAGAGCTTTTTTCCGCATCTTGCCGCCATGAACCAAGCGCACAACAGGATAATCCTTGAAATTGGTTGTTTTAAGAAAAAATGCCCAAAACAGGTCTTATGGGTCCCACAGAGCAAAAAAGAGCTCAAAAAGAGGCTCTTGTTGCCCAAATGCAACAAAAAAGCCAGCATTTAAGCTGGCTCTCAATTTATATAAGAATAAGTACATTTTAAAAGGGCTCCTCCTTCGTTCCTATAGAACAACTAAGGACAGGGGCCTGCCAACTGAAGCCTTGGCGTAGTTTGGTGTGCCCGGCGGGATTCGAACCTGCGACCTACGGATTAGAAATCCGTTGCTCTATCCAGCTGAGCTACGGGCACAAAAATCGGAGTTTTTCAATATCAGAAACACCAGTATAAAGAATTCATAGCACAAGCGCAATTATCGTCTTTTTTTTAATTCTTCAGTCGTTGGCGGGACAAAAAGTTTAGCAAACTCATTCGCCACCTTCAAAACCTCAACTCGCGTTGTATCCGTAATATCCGCTTCTCGCAGTATCGTTTCATACACCTTTGGATATACCGAGCGAACATAGCTAATAAATTGATTCGTAAACGCAGAAACATGTTTATGATCAAGTGCATCCAAAAAATTCTCGCGCAGCACAAACAAAATAAGCGCTTGGTCAACAAATGAGTAGGTGACATATTGTGGTTGCTTTAACAACTCAACAACCAACGCACCGCGGGCCAAATGTTTTTGGGAAACTTCATCAAGCTCGGTACCAAATTGTGAAAAAGCGAGCAGCTCATGATATTGCGCTAATTCTAAACGCAAGGCACGCGTCATACGCTTGATAGCCTTGGTTTGCGCAGCACCTCCAACACGAGAGACCGAAAGTTCAACGTTCACTGCAGGACGCACGCCACTGTTAAAAAGCCTGGCATCCAAAAAGATCTGTCCATCAGTAATAGAAATTAAATTGGTTGGAATGTAGGCAGTGATATCATCACTTTGCACTTGTACAATGGGCAATGCAGTAATTGATCCACCCTTTGCCAACTTACCAGCGCGTTCCAAAAGACGTGAGTGAAGATAAAAAACATCACCTGGATACGCTTCACGGCCCGGTGCCCGTCGCAACAAAAGCGACATTTCACGGTAGGCAACGGCGTGATTACTCAAATCATCATATATAATGAGAACGTCTTTACCCTTGTCCATAAAATATTCGCCCATGGTGCAGCCAACATACGGAGCAAGATACTGATTTAAAACAGCTTCGCTTGCTTCTGAACTCACCACAATGGTGTAATCAAGGGCGCCATGTTCTTCCAGCATGCGAACTAAACGAGCGACGTTTGATTGACGCTTACCAACGGAAACATAAATACAAATAACGTTTCTGCCTTTTTGATGCAAAATCGTGTCGATGACCAAAGAACTTTTACCCGTGCCACGGTTACCGATGATCAATTCACGCTGCCCCTTTCCAATGGGTACCAGCGCATCAATGACCATAATGCCGGTTTCTAATGATTCATTCACGGGACTACGTTCTATAATTTGTGGAATTTCAGCTTCTACTGGTCTGAATTCTGCAGCTTTAATTTCACCAAGACCATCAAGTGGTGTCCCAAGCGCGCTAACAACACGACCAAGAAGTTGTTCGCCAACAATCGTTTGAAATACGCCACCGGTTCTGCGTGCAATTTCAGCTTCCGCTACAGGAATAGAACCATCAAGCAGAAAAATAGAGACCGTCTCTTCATCTAACCCAAGAACGATACCTTTATTGCCGCCATCAAATTCAATCAATTCTCCGTATACGGCGTTTGAAAGGCCATACACACGACTGATGCCGTCTCCAACCTGTACAACAACACCAATCTCATCAAGATTTGCTTGCGGAACACCGATCAGAGATTTTTCAAACAACGAGACTAAATCGGAACTTTTCATTTTCATTTCGATCCTTGCACAATAAATTGTCTGCGCACATCATCAAGCTGTTTGCGTACGGAATGTTCCCACACCAACGCTTCACTCTGACAACGAATCCCAGCAATTAAATCTTTATTTATAGAACAGGTGTATACAATTTTTTTATTTGTTTTATCAGCAAGAAATTTTTGTATTGTTACAATCTCATCATCAGTGAGCTCATGCGACGAGCTGATCTCAAAAAAAAGAATGCCTTTTCTTTCCATGTATAAAGAACAGACATTTTCAAGGACGGACGATATCAATTTTTCTCGTCGATGGCGAATCAGCAACGCAAAAATCTCTTTCAAAGCGGTAGGCGCTGAACAGTTTTTAAGCAACTCTTCAATAGCTTTCATTTTATTGTCACAGGTAAGGCCCGGAAGATTTAAACAATAAAATGCTTTTTTGTTCTCTTCCCAAAACGCCTGCAACCTGCGAATTGCAAGAAAATCATCAAATGAAATCTCATCGATGAAAGAATTTAAAAAGGCGATAGCGTAATTGCGAGCTACCAAATCACCATTCATCATCTCGTGCCCTCACGCATACGCGCAACGATAGAAGCTATAAATTTTTTTCCTTCCTGCTCAGATGCAAAATGTGCAAGAAGCTCTTCGCGAGCTCCGGCAAGTGCCTGTTCCAAAACCTGTGCCTGCACTTGCATGAGCAGTTTATTATCGGCCTGTTCACGGGCCCGCTTTTCTATCTGCTGATTCAATATCTCACGCTCTGCATCGCTCCTGGAAACCTCTTTTTCAAAAGAAAAAGACCAGAGTTTAATCTGGTCATAGAGTTTTTTACCGAGCTCTTCCTGCTCATCAATTTCACGTTCTACGGTATTTTTTTTATCAAGCAATTCTTGGTTATTGTGCGCCATATCCTGTATGGCTGCGCGTTGTGCCGCTATTCCTTCTTTGATGCCCGGCAGCAGGTTTTTTTTAAAAACATATGCCCCGACGCCACAGGCGACACCAAAGTTCAAGATTCTAAATACTGTTGAAATGATCTCACTCGACATGAGACACCTTTTTGGTTATCACGCGCTGCAGATCATTGGCCAATTGTGCAAGTTCTTGTTGCTGCGGTAATCCCGCCGGCTTAATCGGCTCAACACCGGAATGAACAATCCCGTTGCGACGAACATGTGGCGCTTCTTGAGAAAATAAAGTTTGAAAATCTTTCCATGCCTCTTCTTTTTCTTCCACCGTTTGAGCAAGCATCTGTGTACGTTCTTCAGAAAGGGACTGCAAATGCGCTGTCTCCTCATCCTCTTGACGCAACACCTGCATCGCAGGCTTAATAAGAAGATATCGTAAAAGAAGGTAAGCAATGAAAAAATTAAACGCCTGAACAACAAGTGTGGCGTTGATATCCACCATAATAAAGCATCCTAATTTGAAATTAGGCGACTATGTACTTCATAAATTGCAGACCAGCAAAAACAAGAGCTCCGGCGATCATTAAAGCATAAATCGCGGCTGTTTCAACAAGACCCATACCGATCATCATGGTTGTGCGTATTTTGCTTGCATTCTCAGGATACTTGCCGATATTCTCACACGCCTTCATGCCGATCATACCTTGGCCCAAAGCAGGCCCGATTGCCCCGACACCCATGGCTATCGCTGCACCCAAAAATGCTGCCGCTTGCGCGTAGAAAATACCTTCCATATGGCACTTCCCTTCAAAAAACGTTTGCCCTTCACCCCCTACGCACACCGCGTAGGTTTTTAAACTATTCTAGTAAAACATTATCCTACTAAATGTTTTTTTTACAAGGATAAGAACGAAGATTTCTCTTTGCTGCAGCCCTGCCCTAAACGGTTCACCTTAAAAAACTCGCAAACCTGGTCAATCAAACGATCCTTTTCCGACTCTTGCTGGTTCCAGTCAGTATTGCGATCAAGCGTCAAAACGGGAACATTGATAAGGTTGTCCGCTACCCCTTTTTTGTGAATCAGCCAATCTTCATGTTTTTGGTGCAATAACTCAAGGTAACTGAGAGGTACACCTACCTCTTCATGTCGATTGCGCTGTTTTAAACGTGCCATGCAGACTTCCGGGGTCCCTCGTAGGTAAATAAAGCCCGCAGGAATAATAACGTGATGGCCAACCAACCATGAGAACCATTCTTGATACAGGTCCCATTCAAGCTCGGTCATAGTACCCAACTCAAAACAGTTTTTGGCAAAACAGTGCAAATCGGAAAATACAGAGCGCTCAAAAACCAAATGTTCGTGATGAGACCTCAGCACCTGCTCTTCTTGTTGCATAACACGGGACAAAAATGCATACGATTGAAAGGTATACGCCCAACGAGGAGTATCTTCATAAAACTTCTGAAGAAGGTTGCCCGACTTACCGATATTTTGCCATTTTTCATGCGGCTCAAACACCACCTGACAATCAAGTCGCTCAGTAATCAACTTTAAAAATGATGACTTACCAATGCCTATATTGCCTTCCACAATTAAGCACTTCTTGCCGCTCTTTTCTTGTCCTAACATAATACTCCTCATCATGTTTTTAAAAAAAATACCTGCTCAGCAGTGTAAGGTATCAATAGTCAAAAATCGAGCATCTTTGTTGCCTATTTTCCTTGATTTTTGCCTGACTGCTCACACAGCTCTTTTCCCCTGCCACCCCCCCGTTTTGCGCTTACGAACAAAATAGATTAGAATGGAACCTCGGTGCAACAATCGCACCTCTCACTTTTCACGTTCCGTACTTGGTAAAAAACGTCGGAATCACACTATACAAAAGAGTAAAAATGAATTTTATCAAAAAACATGTTCTTATGTCTGCCTTCCTTTTATCTTTATTAACTACCCCGTGCATCACAATCTGCGATAACGGTGACGAAGGTTTTGAAGCTTATTTTAACGGACTTGCTACCGACACGGGACTTGATGAGATAGCACTTCCCAGCACAACGAAACAATTTGATCCTGAAAAAATAATCCAAATCCTTTTGGATATGGGCATAGTAGACATCCTCAAAGAAAATCTTTTTTTGCGAACCAATCCTCTTAATAAAAGAAATATTCTTGATCAGCCTATGGGTTTCCTTGATCGACGCTACAAGCATGATGATTGGGTTCTTGGTAGCAACTTCTTTTATAATGAAATGACACGCTGCTATTTCTCCCAACACAGTGACGCTATCACCAGCTACCTGGGCCTCACTCAAGATAGTTTTTTAGACAAATTGGATGCAGCCTCAAAAAAGGTTAAAGACTTTGACGACAAATTCTCATTTGACCCCCTTGACGCACTTGAGCTTTTTAAAAATGCCACAATCTCAGAACGACAAGCCGGTATGCTCTTCTGGGGACAAAAACAACTCACCAAATGGAACGTTTCTTGGAAACTCCCCTTTTATTATCTTGAGCGTAATTATTGGCTAACCGAGGAAGAACAACAAGCCCTTGAAGACGAATATGGAGCTTCACAAGAAGATGAAAAGGCTTATTTACAGCACAACTTTTTGGTTGCCGATAAAATAGGTTTTGGCGACTTCAGGCTCGCCGCAGACACTGAGCTTTTTTCAAATAACGATGACCGATTCAATTACCGCATTGGTTGCCAAGTCACCATCCCTACCGCCTTTGAAATCGCAAACGGAATTATGGGTAAACAATTCAAACTGCAGCCACGCAGACAAAATCTTGATCTTTCCGATATAACAGGATGTTCCAACACGACAGGATGTTCCTGCCAAGCAGAACGCTCTTGCCTGAAAGGATGCAATGGCTACCACCTTGATGACATTGTGAATATGGCACTAGAAGAAGATGGCAACAAAGATAAAGCATTTAGCATACTTAAAGATGTTGGCCAATGTGCTCTTAATGGAATTAACGCACAACTTCTAGAAGCCCCTCTTGGCAACAGCGGCCACCTTGGTGTCGGGATATATACTAAGTCAGGCATGCCTGTCAGTCTTTTTATCAGACAGCCTTGGGCATATAACTTTATCTACAAAGGCGGCATGTCACTCGAATATCTTGTGCCCAAAACAGAACAACGCATGTTTGTAAAAAAAATCAATCTTGATGCCTTCGAAGCACACGATTTTGAAAATCCAGATCAGGCACTCCAAAACATGATCTTCTTGGAAGAACAGATTGTCGATAAATTCTTCCCCTTCGTCTACAACACTATGGTTCATCCAGGCATTGTCTTTCACTGGACTGGCGTGCTTGCATACGAGTCATACCACTGGATCTTTAATCTGGGCACCGACACCTGGATCAGGTCACCCGAAGCTTTTGGCACTATTCAAGCGCCGGAAGAAATCTTGCCCCAACTTAAAATAAACACTGCCAAACGGCTCATGGGATATCAATGGAAACTGCTTGGTGGGTTGGGATATAAAGTCCAAAGCCAAAAACATACCTGGATCTTATCGCTCGATGGAGACTCATCATTTTCCAATTCGGGTATTGGCAATGAATATACGATTTCATTCAATGTAGAAGTAGATTTTTAATGAATCACGTATCACTAAAGGAGAATACTGTGAAGAAACTAGTTTTAATGTGCCTGACAACAATAATGTGTAGACCGATGGTCGCAGAAAATCACGTGATCACCTCACCACTTATTGAACTGCTTGATGGAAAATCATACGCCATGGATGGCGATGCTTTTCACATGATGATTCAGATGCGCAAAAAAGTTCGGCAAATTTTATTCGGTTCTCAAAACGAAGCAGGACAACTGATTGGATGTTGTGAATTTGACGGCCAACTATATTCGATAACAGAGCTTACCATCATTGAGTCTCAATGCGAACAGACGTATCGCTCCCGTATAGATGAACTCAACGCAACAAAAAACCAGTACACAGACGTAACATGGCACGAAGCTGTAGCAGAAGCTCAAGCGCACTACGATTCAAAAATACAAAGATTACGTACATCACTTGATAAAATAAAAGAAGATTTTTTAACCATGACGGCTCCCTATATGGGCTTTATGCGTTTTAAAGAACCAATATTAGGCCTTATCCAAGAGTCATGCGATCTGCGCCATAACAAAAACTGCTTCCTCCTTAAATGGGGAGAAGAAGAAACCGGCAAAGAAGGCGTACTTATGAGAAAAGAAATAACAACCTTCAAGATTTTTGAAAAGTTCTGCATCGATCTGACTGACTACCTAGGGGACATGGCAGAAAGTTGTCCTAAGGCAAAAAAACTGTTTATTGAACAGCTCAAAAAGAAAAAACTAAAAGCACATTAGGAACCTATGGCGCACGACGAATTAACCGGCACGGTAGACCGGTTTATGTTTCAAAACGAGGAGAATGGTTATGCTGTCCTTGTTTTACAAATTCGTGGTGCGCAGAACATCACTGTTCGCGGTTCACTACCAGGTGTTCATGTTGGTGCACAGGTTACCATACAAGGTGCTTGGGTCATGCATCCACAGTTTGGCAAACAGTTTGAAGCAACACGTTGTACCACCTGTTTACCATCAACCATTTTTGGTCTTAAAAAATATTTGGGCTCTGGCCTCATCAAAGGCATAGGGCCCGTTTATGCTGAAAAACTTGTCGACCGTTTTGGCCTTGATGTTTTAACGGTCATCGAAAAAACTCCACAACTATTGCATCGTGTTGATGGTATCGGCCCCAAACGCGCTGAACAAATAACTGCTGCGTGGAAAGACCAAAAAGAGATCGCCAACATCATGATCTTCCTACAGGACAAGGGAGTCTCTACGGCCTTCTCTACTAAAATTTATAAAAAATACGGCCAAAACGCTGTCAGCGTCATCAGCGAAAACCCATATCGTTTGGCGGATGACATCTGGGGCATTGGCTTTAAAAAGGCTGACGAAGTTGCACAAAAACTGGGATTTGAAAAAAACTCATTAAAACGCATCACGTCTGGTATTTTATTCGCACTCGCTAAAGAACTGGAGCATGGACACCTCTATTGTGAAATCTCCACACTCAAAGACACAACAATTGACCTTCTGGAACTTGACCGCACAGAAACTGAACGCACCATCAAAATGGCGCTCCATAATCTGTATGACTCAGGTAAAATAAAACTGCTTTCCCCATCCGGTGACACGGGCGACCAGCATTTTGTCACACTCGCCCAACATTATCATGCAGAAAAAGGAACGGCAGACAAAATCGCCAACCTCATCTCCCGACCTCCACAAAAACTATTTGATCTGCCTGCGGTCTACAATAAACTCCGCACGGGACAAGCGGACCTTAAAGTTTCACTCAGTGAGCAGCAACAAGAAGGGGTCATGGCCTGCTTACAAAACAAAGTAACCATCATCACCGGCGGTCCTGGTACCGGTAAAACGACCATGATCAAAGCACTGCTCAACATTTTAGAGCAACACCATGTCCGCTATAAACTGGCAGCACCGACCGGCCGCGCTGCAAAACGAATGTTTGAAGGAACCTCACGACAAGCACAAACTATACACCGGCTCCTTGCGTTTGATTTCACGACCATGGGCTTTACACACAATGAACAAAACGCATTATCCTTAGATTTTCTTATTGTTGATGAAGCCTCAATGATCGACATCTTTTTAGCTCATGCACTCATCAAGGCAGTTCCGCATGATGCACATATCATTTTCATCGGTGACATTCACCAGTTACCCTCTGTAGGCCCCGGCAACTTTTTAAAAGATCTGATTGCCAGTGAAAAAATCACCAGCATTCGATTAAATACTATTTTTAGGCAGGCGCAGGACAGTTTAATCATTGTCAATGCACACAAAATTAACAACGGTGAATTCCCAATGTCATACGTTGAAGGTGGCGGCAGCAAACAAGACTATCTATTTATAAAAGAAACCGACCCTGAAAAAGTCCCGGCTCACCTTGCCAATATTTACAAAAATGGACTGCGCAAATATGGAATAGCAGCAGATGAGTCAGTAGTTCTCGTTCCCATGCATCGTGGATCAGTGGGCACACAAAAACTCAACATTGACCTCCAAGGGATCCTTAACCCGCTCTCAACACCCCAGCAGCTCGAATATTTTGGCACCACCTACAAGTTGGGCGACCGGGTCATGCAACTGCGTAATAATTACGATAAAAAGGTCTTTAACGGGGATATGGGCACGATTAGTATGGTCAATATAGAAGACCATGCCCTGACCGTTGCGTTCGGCGACAAAGTTGTTGAATATGAACGCAGCGACCTGAATGAACTCGTTTTGGCCTATGCAATTTCAATTCATAAGAGCCAGGGATCGGAGTATGATGCAGTTATAGTTCTCATTTTTAACCAGCATTTCACCCTGCTTCAAAGAAATTTAATTTACACGGCCATTACACGAGCGAAAAAACTGTGTATCTTTATAGGACAACCTCAAGCAATTGCTATGGGCATTAAAAACAATAAAAGCTTAGTGCGAAAAACCTTTTTAAAAGAGTATTTGACCTCCCCATTAACATGTCGATAACCAATCAAACCATTATGTTTAACTATTTAAAAACAACGTTTTTACTGCTGTTTGCCACCATGTCTTGCACAGCGCTTCCATCAGCCCACCGCTTTTCTATCATGCTGGACCCGTCAGGCGATGCCCAGCACACTGGGCGCCAGATTGATGATAGCTTGGAACGTGGAATCACGCTTCAGTTTGCAGAAGCACTCAAAAAGCTTGTGGAAGAACTCTATCCACAAGTCCGCGTTATCTTGACCAGGTTTCCCGGTGAGACTATCCATCCGTTGCAGAATGCAAACTTTGCCAATCGGCTTGCTATAGATTGTTACGTCAGCATCCATTTTTATCAAGATACGCACACCAAACCGCAGCTTTCTATCTATCGATTTTCATATGGTGATGATTTTGTTACCAAACTACCTGATCTTTCCTTCTGCCCGTTTGACCAAGCACACCAAATTAACAGCGCGACAACAAAAGCCTGGTGCAATTCGATTGCCAATGTATTAACACGGGATGAGCACAAGCAGCTTTTTGATTTTTATGGGGTTGTAGAACTGCCTTTCAAGCCACTCATCGGCATCAAGGCGCCAGCCTTTGCCTTAGAAGCTGGGCTACAAAATAAAAATGACTGGAACCGATATCTGATGCCCTTGGCGTTAAGCCTTGGCGCGATTATAAAGTAGGACACCCAGAATGAACCGTAGTACAAAAATAAATATTCTCATCGGCTGCTTTATCATCGGCCTGCTCTTTTTTGCAGTGAACCAAGGTTGGATTGTCATTCGCTCCTTTTCACAGGTGTCTCAAGCAGAGCTGACGGCCAAAAGCATGAAGGCATCCAAAAAGCAGATGAACTTAGTTTTTTGGAACAATAATAAATGGAATACCGAATCGATTGAGATTATAACAACCGCGGACGCAGCCCAAACAATACAGCACATTTTGAACTCATGGCTCACGCTCTTAGATGAAGATGAGGCGATGACGCACAAGGTGACGTTGCAGTCTGCGCTCATGAGTGCACACGGCCAGCTCTATCTTTCATTTGATCGTAACCCATTTGATGAAAACAGCCCAACTTATGACAAATGGATGTGGATAGAAGGTCTATTGACCACCATTCGCAATAACGAACCATCGGTACGCTCTGTGCATTTTCTTGTACATCATCATCCCATGGAAGATAACCATCTTGATTTTTCCAACCCCTGGCCCATCACCGGCTTTATCAATAAACAATAGATACGAAGAAAGGAATCTTATATGTCACACGTCACAACAATTCTTGGACAACAGATTAAAGGCTTGGCATTCATCGTTATCGGCGTGATGCTACTCTTACAAAAGTTTGGGTTTTTAAGCGTCGGCTTTGATGTGTATCTGGTTGTATTTTTAGCACTCTATTTTATTGCTATCGGTTTTTCTAAACTCAATAGAGCAAGTAGAATGAATCAGTCCAATCGTCACGATCTGTAAATTTTTTTGATATATAATCAAAAGAGAGAGAATGTTCTTACGAATCACTCTCTCTCTTTTTTTAAACAAAAATAGTTACTCTTAAACGTCTCTCTCAGCTCCATTAAAAATATATCATTCGAACATCTCTTTTACTTCTTATCAAAAACCCATTCAACACGATCAAAATCCATATGCCCAAACGAAAGACGATGGACCAATCGCCCTTCTCCTCCATGTTCTGCAATATCCTCTTCATCCTGCTTTTTCTTTTCCTTGGCCATTCTTATCTGATCATCAGGCTCAACCCCTTCCCAGCGTCGACATGAACGATGAGAGGTGAAATTTTGAGATGTTTTAACCTTTTCTTCATGGGACTGCACATTATGCAAACCATCTTGCAGTGCCTTATCAAGAATCATTTTTTTTATAAAAGGCTGCTTCACCGTTTCAACCACAGGAGCTTGTATAAACTGTGAGGATATCGATCCCCTCTCTTGCAGCTCTTTTTCCTGTTGATTCTTATAATCATCCTCATTGCAATCGTCAAGAGGAGGAACAGATGCATAAACCTGGCCACTCACAATCAAACTCAACACCGTCAGTATCAATCTTTTCATAATCTGTCCCATTGTATAAACTATTACAAAAAAAGGGGCAGCCCGCTACGGACCACCCCTTTTTTCTTTACAATAAGTCTATCAGACTACTACCCCCAGGCCAAGTGCTCTGAAGTTTTTTCCACCCTGGGATCCTTATCCGGCTCCTGGTCCTTAAGCACGTAGATTGTGGGAACGGGACAAATATAACGACTAATAAATATGACAAAAGAGGGACTTTCTTTATGAGATTGTCCCTCTTTATTTAACAGCTCACAAAAACTAATCGTTGCTCTTTTCTTCATGCACATCACGTCGAGGCTTATCAATTTTTTCACGAGCCTTCTGGTTGGTAACCCCATGAAGCTTCCTGATGTCCTGCGTTACCTTTTGATAGCATGTAAGATTTTCTTGTGGTATTGAGTTTGCCCTGTTGCGCTTCACCACCTCAATCATAAGTTGCCGTTCTACTTGATTTTTATTGTGCTCTTGCATAGCACTGGATTGCACCCCTATTATGAGCAACAATAAAATAGCATTTCCACGCTTCACATTTTCTCCTTTCAATAAGTAAACGTTTATCTATGCTTCATAGCTTCTGCCTTTTGATCCGCAAACGCAACAAAAAAGCCTGCAGAATCATTGAAGACCCTACAGGCTTTTTCTTTTTCACATCAAAAAAATATCTCAATTATTGGCCACCACGCACTAAGTCTTCCGGCGTTTTTTCAGCCCCTGGGTGTTTATCCGGCTCTTGATTCTTATCAGTTGCTGTTGTTACCTTTTTACTGTCTTTCATGGTGCCATACAAATAAACAGGCAAAGCAATATCAATATGCTGTGTCCGCAGATCCCTAATAATTGCCCGGCGGACGTCACTGGCGATATCCCAAATATCAAGAGTATAATGCGAACTCACAAACGGACGAATGAGAAATACAAAACTATATTCACCAAAAGACTCCAGTCGAATAACCGGCTTAGGACTTTTCAACACGTTAGGATGTGATTCAACCGCCGCCGTAATCACCTGAATAACCTTTTCAGGGCTCTCTTTGTATGAAATATTAAGATTAATATCATCAAGCGCAACATAATTAGATGAATAGTTCCAATTGGTGATGGTTTTTGTGAAAATCAAAGAATTGGGAATCACCACCGTAGTACTGTTTTTCATACGAACCATAATAGCCCGTGGCGTAATCTTTCTCACCACGCCATACGTTTCCGCATCCATCTGAATATAATCACCAATTTTGAGCGGTCGTTGTATTAACAAAATAAAATAAGCAATAAAGTCACTCAGCGGCTCTTTGACAACATATCCAATAGCCAAAGAAAAACCAAGCAGCCACATAATCAGTGGACCAAGCCCGACGCTTTTAAGCCCAACCAAACAAAACGAAATAATCACAAAATAGCGCGTGAGTCCAATGATCGCACCTTGAACGCCCATTTCAAAAAGAAGCAGATCAAAAACCTTTTTAATGACAAACTTAATCAGCGCATATGAAACAATAAAGCCCAACAGCACAAAACCCATAATCTTAATAAAAGAGAACACTGAAATAGGAACACCGCCCTCTCCGTCAAAAATCCGTGTCTGCAGCGCCCCAAGAATTGCGTTATAGGTAATTGGCCAGCCCCAAATATATGCACCAATCAAACAACCAATCAGAGTGACACTTAAAATAGAAAAAATAATAGAAAGGCCATACCAGCTTTTTGCTGATTGGAAACGTTCCTTTGAAACTTCTTCATCTGCCACAAAGAAAACACGAGATAATGACTTTTTAAATAAATCATAGCCCCACAATAATAAGGGTATCAAACAAGCGGACAGCACCAGCCGCCAAATAACGTGCGAAACCAAACGCCCAAGTCCAACATAAGGATTAATCATCACAATGGCGGCGATGACCAACAAAAGAATCAAATAATAAAATCGGTTTACTTGATAATATACCTGTCTGCCCAAATCTGTTTGCGTTGAAATAAGACTCAGTACCTGTTCGCGCGTAATCAAAAAAATCAACGAAACCTGAAGAATAATAAAATTAAGCGCCAATAAAATCTCTGCAAGATCTGGTTGAGGGTAGCTGGCAAGAATAAGCGCTTTTCTAAAAAACTGAATGATGATCGTTGAGTAAAGCAATGTTGAAATAATAAACATAAACCGCGGCTGGAACTGCCGTGTCAGATACTCATATCCTGTACGCGCATTCAGCACCAAATAATATTCAAAAAATGCCTTAGCAAGGTATAAAAAGAAGGGAATAGAAAAAAGATAAAACAACACAAATATACCATAGGTCAGCGCATGTATTTTATATGAAAATCCGTAGTTCAACAGCGCGAGCACAAAAATCCATATCGATATTGATTTATAATGCATTACAATAAAATCTAACAATGCACGACCTAAAAAGCTAAATCCCTTAAACCCGCGGCCCTCCAAAACTCCAAAAAAATTATTAAACCACGACACAAAAAAACGTCTAAATGCTAACAAGAAAATGAACACAGCAAAAAGCTTTAACAAGAACCATAAAAAATTCATAAACCCGGGCACTGAATCATGCACGCCTTGAATAAGTGCCGGCACACTAAACGAAACAGCGTAAGCCAACATATCATCACGGAATCGTCGCAGATCAGGAACAATATTTTTAACCGCTTCCACTTTAATTGCATGTTCTGAGCGTAGCCAAATTCCGCTGACCTTTTGCAATTCTTCCACAATAAACGCAATCTGCTCTTTATCTTCTTGCAACTTAACACCACTGTCACGATAGACACCTATCGTTTTTTCCATCATCTCAATCTGCTGTTGTACTCGCATTTGTGCTTCACGCAGGAAAAACACACATTGATTAAACTCTTTAGGGAACCGTTTAAAAATTGTTACGCGTTTCTTTTGTAAGCTTTCCAATAACGCCTGAATATTGTCGCGCGCACGTTTTTGAATTCCAACAAGACCGGTCGCTACATTTTCTTTTTCTTTAAAACGCGAAATCATCGCATTGATTTCTGCAAGCGGAGCATCATATTCTTTGATCTCTTTGGAAATCTCTTCTTCAGAACTAAATCGCTTTTCTTTTATCTTTTGGAACGAGCCCTTAATCTCAATTTGTATACGCTCAAACCGTAACTTTTCATCTTCAAAACTCATTTGAGCATCAAAAAACTCTTTTTGTCGCTCAACCAAAAGATACTGACTATTAAGGTTACCCAACATGCAGACTGCAACATAAGAGGCAGCAGTCTGATTCGCCTCTAGAGACCACTCATCAAGTTTACTGTCTTGTGGGATAGCAAACTGTTTGCTGAGCTTTTTGAGCTCTTCTTGTCGAGACACATTATTTTTATTGAGTGCCTCAATCTCCTGGCGATACCCTTCTTTAATAGCAAATGATTGTTGTTGCCGTTTATTCAACTGCACACGAGCGGCAGAAATATCTTCAGAATGAACACGCACACCAGCTTTAATCAATTTAAAAGCATCCTTGAGAACATCCAATCGCAACTTTGCCACAAAGTTTTTTGTTTTCAGCAATTCCATACGATGGTCGGTGACCAACTGCTGTAATTTTGCTCGCTCATTTTTTTCAAACGACAACCGCTCCTGCAGTTCCAATAATGTTATTTTTTGCTGCGCGTCAGACGTCAGCGTGTTTGCAGCAGCCTTGGCCTCTGTTGAATCAAGCAGCTCTTTTAATTCCGCCTGATTTTTTTCATACGTTTGCAATGAAGCTTGCGCACTCTTACTTCTACTATCAAGCTCCGTTTTTACGTTAGCCAGCTGCTCACTTAAATATTTCACACGCTCTGTTTGCGCTGCAACTTTCTTTTCAATGGCTTGCAAATCAGAAAATGGATAGATCGGACGCATGGCCTCTTGCGTTTGGCGCGTTGCATCATTTTGATCTGGATTTTTTAGATACTCATCAAGTTGTTCTATATGTTCACTAATAACTGCAGCCAACTCTTTATATGCCGCCTGCTGATCTTTCAATGCCAAATATCGCTCATTAAGCATGGCAAGCTGGCCATTCAAAAATTCCTGGTTACGCGGATCTCTTTTAAGCTGTGCGCGTGCAGCACTCACCTTAGCCGCAAGTTCTCGCAATGAAGACTGCATTCTTGCCGTAAAATTTTTAATTTTTTCGGCAAGGTCACTCAACTCAGTTTTTAATCCTTTGAGTTGAGTTCGTTTTTCATCCACAGCAGTTGTAAACAGTTTGTCACCAACACTCCAATCTTTTATCTTATTGAAAAAACCGCCTGCATGAATCGGATGTGATAGTGCAACCAGAAAAAGAACATAAAAAACATTTATTTTTTTCATGGCACCCTAAGATTTGTTAAAAACTGAACCGTTTTAAAATCACCAAAATAAGGATGCGCCCCCACACAAGAACAGAGCCAATCATCCATACTTCTTTCGATCTCTAAATGTAGGGGGGAGTTCATGATGCTGTCAATAGATTCGATGCTCAGCCAATAAAATACCTGCATTGAAAGGGGGCTGTGCGACGAATACGAACCAAAAGAAATCAACAATTTAAATAAAAAAATTTTCATCCACCTGTCTTGCGGCCCCTCGTTACGTAAACGATACAGCTCCAAAACGAAATCAAATGTTTGTGTTGATGGATTGTTATCAGAAAGAAAATAATAACACAACTCAAGAACATGATGCAAAAAATGAAGATTATGGTGCGCGAGCCAAAAAGGAATATCAAGAACCGTCACCGCACGAATCACCGCTCCCCAGTCACCACGTTTGCTCACATAAAACTTGATATAAGATCCGACAATCGGCACCGGGCCTTGCACCGTGCAACGGACCTTACCGTCATCACGATCAAATATCCAAAGACGATCACGATTCTGTGAACATCTCCGTAAAACAATGCCGCGATGTGCTGTCTCTAATTCCTGCATTCTTTAACCCATTTATATGTCTGACCTACTGAGTCCCAGATTAACGCACCCACAAAAAAGAAGCTTTAATTTATTTTTATTTTGTACTACAGTTTTTAAAAATCCTATCATGAAGCACAAAAAAAGGAGCTTTTCATGTACCAAACTCGCTTATCACAAACACGCTTTTCACGATTACTCTTTCTTATTCTTTTTGTACAGGTTGCAACACTCGGCGCCGCACCACAGGTCACATTTATTTTTGTTGTTGATCAATTTTCAGCCGACATGCTGCAACGAACAAAACCGTATCTGCGCTGGGGCCTCAAGACATTACTCCAAAATGGTGCTGTCTTTGAAAACGCCTACTACCCACACGCCATGCCCGGCACCTGCACAGGGCACACGGCACTGGCAACCGGCACGTTTGCTAATGCTCATGGCATCATTAACAATAAATGGTTTAATCCCGATGGTAGTATTACCAAATGTGATGACGACTCGGCAGAAAACGCAGCCGTATTTGACAAAGACGGCACACCACTCAATTACGGCAAATCAGCACAACACGTCATGGTCCCCGGACTTTCTGACCAATTTGTGCTCCAAACAAAACCAGGCATCACTAACATCTCAATCAGCGTCTCATTTAAAAGCAGAGCCGCAATCGCAACAGCAGGAACCGCCGGTAAAGCAATCTGGTTTGACAATAAAACCGGCTGCTTCACCACAAGTCAAGCCTACTTTGACACCATGCCCGAATGGCTACAAGAATTTAACGCCGAGCATAAAACCGATGCACCTCGCACCATCGAATGGAGACTCCATTACCCCGGCAGACCAGAAGCGTATGCCAGCAAGTACATCGACGATTATAGTTTTTCAGCATTTAAAAAAAGCATAATCAACACAAAAATATCCGTACCTGATACAACCAACAAAAATGAAGCGTACACCATGATGACACTTGTTCCATCCGCCAACAAACTGCTCCTTGATTTAGCACTCGAATGTTTGGATGAATATCAAGGATGCGATAAAAATACCCATCTGCTTATCTGGGTGTGCCTAAGCCCCTTTGATTTTATGTGCCACCGTTTTGGCCCCGATAGCCGCGAAGCGTACGACATGATTTACCATCTTGATCACCAACTCAGAAAATTTATGCACCAAGTAGAATCACGCGTAAAATTGAGTGAAACCCTCTACGTGCTGACCGCAGACCATGGCGTTACACCCATCCCAGAATTAGCACGTAAAAAAGGCATCGAGAGCGCACAACGAATCGATGAAAAAAAATTGGTACAAGATTTGAATAAGTTCATTCAAGAAAATTATCAGCAAAAAAATGTTATCACGGGCTTTAAAGCACCGCAGTTTTATTTTGACGAAAAAGCACTCGCTGCTGTAGAAAAAGACAAACGCCAACAACTCATGAATGACGTGCATGCGTATGTTAAAAAATCATCAGGAATTGCCAACGTATGGACCGCTGATGAACTGATACATGGATGTTTTGATGAAAACGATGTTCGCTCCCTGTATAAAAACCAAATATATCCAGGACGCAGCGGCCAACTATTTGTTCAACTCAAGCCATTCTGCCAAGTCAGTGAATATAAAGGTGGTACCGATCACATGACACCATACGAACATGACACGCATGTACCTTTGATCATCTATCAATACGGACACCTTGAAGAACTCAAAGTCTCCAGACGAGTGTCGATGCTCCAAGTAGCCAACTCGTTGGCACAAGCGCTTGATATTCCAAAGCCACCTGCATCAAACTTTGATCTGCTACCGGGACTCTTTCCAACTACAAAGTTTCCTTGCTCCTAAGGGATGCACGGAGATTATCGTAGTAAAAAAGAAGCAGGCCGGTAAAGACGGTGACGGTTGAAAAAAAGAAAAACATAGTCAGCTGCTCACCAAGAAAGAGCCAGCCGATTAAAGAAACAAAAAGCGGTATAGTGAAACCTACCAGGGAAACCAAGGTGACGCTATGCCGCTTTAAACTTGCAGCATACAACCCATACCCCACAATATTGCCCGCTATCACCGTGTAACTAAAAAAGAAAACAAACCACGGAATCGATTTAACCGTAATGGAAGAAATCGGATCAATAAAGAATGATGTGGCGAGCGCCAAAATACCACTCACCGTCATAGAAATTCCGTTAACCTCTGTCGGTTCGTACCGTTCCTTTTTCAGCAGCGACCGCACCAAAATCCAGCCGTATCGCCCTACAATTACAGAACCCAAAGCAGCGAGCTCCGGCCAGGAAAAAATCAACCAGGCATGCAACGACTGCTCGCTCACCGAACTGGAAGTCAACAACATGATAATGCCAATAAACCCGATCGTGATACCCAAAAACTGTTTGAGCGTTAGCCGTTCCCGCCACAAAGCGTAGGCATAGACCGCGGTCACAAACGGGTCACAACTGCCAATCAACGCAGCCTTTGATGACGGCATGCCATGAAGGCCATAAGCTTTGAGCACTGAAGGTAAATAGGTGGTCAACACCGCAACGGCAATGAGAGCCCACAGATCAGATTTAAAATAGGAAAATTTAAGCCGTTCAGACTTGCGATAATGGTAGATCACCATAATCAATCCAGCACACAGCATGCGGATCCCCACAAAAAAAGTGGGCGGCAAGTCGGCAAGGAGCACCTTGTTGGCCGAAAAAGAACTCGCTAATAAAAAATAGGCAAGAAATAGTATGTACATACATCCCCCTGCGTGCACTACGAAGCTGCATAGCAGCGTAGTACGTGTTCCCCAAAAAAAGCCCCTGGATCAACAACTTTTAGTGTAACACAGGCGGATAAAGAAAAAACAGCTTTGAAAGGAAAACAAAAGGGGCTGTGTAGGTACAATCACTCGCACCTGCACAGCCCCTGTCTCAGACACACGGTAAAATTTATTCAAGCCCTGCGTGCTTCAAGAACGCTGCATTGTTCGGCTCACGGCCCAATAGGTCACGCATCATATCTTCCGGCTCACGGCTACCGCCCTTACTGAGCACATGTTCAACATATGCCTTGCCTGCTCCCGGACGCAACAACCCTTGCTCCTTGATATGGTCAAAAATATCAAGCGCTAACACATCAGCCCACATATAACCGTAGTAGCGGGAACCATACCCTTGCAGGTGCCCAAAGTTTGCAAATGGATGCGTGTTTACATCAAAGGCAACGTTGCGCAAAATCTTTGCGTATTCATCACGCCAGGTTGTGGACAAATCTTTGTGTGCACCATCAGCAAAATAAGTCAGCGAAATGGATGCCAAGAATGCTTGACGTTGCCAGAAGTAGCCACGGTCAAACTGTTGCAACGCGATAATTTTATTAATGAACTCATCAGAAAGCGATTCACCTGTTTTATAATGTTTACTCATCTGCTTGAGCACCTGCGCATCCCACAACCATGCTTCTAACATTTGTGAAGGAGCTTCAACAAAGTCATGGCGTGTTGCGGTACCTGCAAATGATGCAAGCTGTGTTTTTGCAAGAATGTGATGCATCGCGTGTCCAAATTCATGGAACAACGTGCTCACTTCTTTAGCTTTGAGCAGCGATGGTTTTGTGTCGGTTGATTTTGAAAAGTTGGCAACAACAAATGAAATCGCCGGCCAATCCTGTGTGCCATCAACAAAACCGGGAAGAACACCAAAATGTGCGGCATGACTATATTTATTTTCGCGTGGATACAGATCCAAAAGCATGTAAGACAACAAGACCCCGGTTGCTGCATCAAGCACTTTGACTAATTTCACTTCAGGGTGCCAGAAGCCGGTTGATTCAACCGCTTCAAACTTCACACCAAAAAAGTTTTCATACAACGTAAACATCGAGCTCAGGGTAGACTCTAATTGGAAGTACTCTGCCAGTTTTTCATCATCAACAAGCAGGTTATTTTTTTTATACATGTTAAGCACAAAAAGAATGTCCCATGCTTTCAGTTTTCCATCTGCATCAAGCGTCACCGATGCAGGAAGATTCTTTTTAAGCAGATCAAATTCCGCCTGCTCTTTTTTATTCATCTTCACCAGCAGATCATCAAGAAATTGTTGTGCACGCTCTGGTGTTTTGACCATCTGATTATCAAGGTCAAGATGGGCAAAGCTCTTAAAGCCAAGAAGATGAGCCAACTCATCCCGTTTGGCAATTAACGATTCCAATACTTTTACGTTTGATGGATACGCGCGATTATGAAATGCTTCAAACACAAGTTTACGCGTTGAAGCCACCGTGCAATTTTCAATAATAGAAAAATAGGTTGGGTAATCAACACCAATAATATAATTTCCCTCATCAGTGCGTTTGAGCCCACCAATCACATCGGGCGATACACCTGCTAAAGCAAGCTTATCAACTTCCACCGAGCTTTTATCATTTGAGATATTGCTCGAAAAGGCGAGCCCAAAATCAATAAGTTCTTTGCGAATCTTTTTTACCTGCTCAAGCTGTTCTTCTGGCAAATCAAGACCAGCGCGCTTAAAATCTTTCATCGTTTCATCAAGGAAGTAGCGCTCATCATCACGCAATTTTTCTGTTTTTGCGTTGCCTTCCGCATACGATTTTAATGCTTTGTATAACGCCACGTTGCCGCCAATCCAATCTACTAAAAATGACTCAAGGGCCATAATCGCATCACGAGCTGCCGTGCGTACAGTGGCATCAGGGCTAACCTCTTTCAGCACTGAACAGACTGAGCTAAACAGATAAAAATTAGAAACGATTCCCAACCGATCAAACGCCAACGCTGTATTTGCAAAGGTACGTTGAGCATGAGGAACGGCAATAATTTTTTGAATTTCTGCCTTCGCTTGTTCAATGTAACGTTCTGTCAGCACTGGAATATCGGCCGCCGTTACTGCAAACAATGCTTTGAGATCATCTATGTTTCTCACGTGGGCTAACATGGTACCTTCTTCGATCATTATTTTTTTGTCACACCGACTCACACCAAACAACGTTACGCCAGCAATAGCTATAACACAGCCAACTATAATCATCTTGTTCATAATGCAGAAACCCTTTTTTATTTACGTTTGTGAACGATAAGAACAGGGTTAACTGTAACAAAAAAAATGGGAATTACGAATTATGAAATCAGACGCTTGAGTTGATGCCACTCTTCACGCAACTTGATTGCTGTTTCAAAATCAAGTTTACGAGCAGCCTCTTGCATAGTGACTTCTAGTTCCACAATGCGCGCATGAATATCGGCGATAGGTTGCACTTCTTTTTTAGCTTTTTTCTTGTTCGCGTTTGATGCATTGGCAATAGCGTCTTGAAGTTTTGAAATACTTTTGGTCACTTCACGTTGCACGCTGATCGGATTGATGCCATGTTGCTCATTAAACTTTTGTTGCAAGGTTCGACGACGATCGGTTTCGTCGATAGCGGCACGCATAGACTTGGTGACCTTGTCCGCGTACATAATAACTTTTGATTCTGTGTTTCGTGCGGCACGGCCGATGAGCTGGATCAACGAGCGCTTGTCCCGTAAAAAACTTTCTATATCCGCATCCATAATTGCCATCAAAGCAACTTCAGGCAGATCAAGCCCTTCACGCAACAAGTTAACGCCAACCAAGCAATCAAACACACCAAGACGTAATTTTTGTAACAGTTCGGTTCGCTTAGGTGTTTGCAGATCACTGTGCAGGTAACAGACCTTTATCTGTTGCCCTTCAAAATAACGGGCCAGCTCTTCAGCTAATTGCTTCGTGAGCACGGTGACCAAGGTACGGAACCCTTTTGCCGTAGTTGCCTGAATTTGAGCAAGCAGATGATCAAGCTGACCAACGCGTGAAACAATTTCAATCTGCGGGTCAACCAAGCCGGTAGGCCGAATCACCTGTTCAACTATTTGACTGGAGGTTTGTAGCTCGTAATCCCCAGGGGTTGCTGAGACAAACACAACGTTATCAAAATGTTTTTCTATCTCTTCAAACTGTAAAGGACGGTTATCGTAGGCCGATGGTAACCGGAAACCAAACTCGATAAGTGATTTTTTTCTGGCCTTATCCCCGGCGTACATACCGCGCAACTGAGGAATGGCGATGTGCGACTCATCAACAATCAACAAAAAGTCACGGTCAAAAAAGTCAAACAAACAGTACGGAGGTTGTCCCTTTTTCCGGCCGTCAAAGTGGCCCGAATAGTTTTCTATGCCGGAGCAATAACCAACTTCTTTGAGCATCTCAAGATCATGCCCCACCCGTTGCTGAATACGCTCACGGTAAATAGGGTTGTGGAGCGTTGGCGCGTAGGCCTCCAGCTCAGCTGAAATACTGATCAGTGCAGATTTCTTTTTCTCTTCAGTCGTTACAAAATGTTTAGCGGGAAAAATAAGAGTGTTATCAAGGGTCGTGAGCACTTTGTTGTTGAGCCGATCAACCCACTGCAGCCCCTCAATCTCTTGACCATACAACTCAATACGTAATTTTTCTTTTTGGTACGGCAGGTTCACCTCAATGGTGTTGCCCAGCACCTGGAAGGTACCCGGCGCCTTGTCCATATCATTGCGCTTATATTGAACAAAGATCAGTTTATTAATGAGGTCCCGGCGGCTGATTTTCTGCCCCACATTGAGTGAAAATGCCAAGTCACGGTAATCGGCAGGGTTACCCAAAGAATAGATGCACGAAACGGATGCCACCACAATGGTATCACGGCGGTTAATAAGCGAAGCGGTAGCCTCCACGCGCAAGCGCTCAATCTCACTGTTCACCTTAGTCTCTTTGGGAATATAAATGTCCTGGGCCGGCAGGTACGACTCTGGTTGATAGTAGTCATAGTAACTGACAAAGTAACAGACCTTATTTTCAGGAAAAAAGAGGGAAAACTCTTCATATAACTGCGCAGCCAACGTTTTGTTGGGGGAAAGCACCAATACCGGCTTGTCCTGAGCAGCAATCACGTTGGCCATGGTAAAGGTCTTACCAGAGCCGGTAACGCCCAAAAGGGTTGACCTACGCGGCCTATCCTTACACAGTTCACGGATAGCATCAGGCTGATCGCCCGACGGCAAAAATGGTAAATGAAGCTTAAATGGTTTTTCCATACTTTCATGGTACCACAGGGGGAGGGTTTGAGCAAAAGGGGACTGGTTAAGTCCCCTTAAAAAAAGAAATCTCCCCGGTCACCATGGTGGTAACAAAGGAGATTGTGACAATCTTATTAATCAAAAATAACGAGATACCTCTATTCCTTATTTACTTGCCCATGGATCTGTGCAGTCATCCTCGCTACCAATACAATGTTTTACCTTGACCATAAATTTTTCGGGCGCCCACTGATAAGGCTCTGCAATCTTCACCATGCACGGCAAAATCTTTTTCTTCATTTCAACATAAAACTCATTAATCGAACCCCTGAGATTGTTTTCTTCATCAACTTTAATTGTAGAAGGGGTCATTATACCACTACCAATACTACCAAAATTGACAGACCTCTCGCCGCTTCGCTTATCAATATTGTTGCTGAGAAAATCGGCCATCGGCCCCGTCAGCGACCTTAATGGCTGAAATATGATCTTTTCCTTTTCATTTAACTCTAAAAAACGCTCATAAACGGGGGCTCTTTCAGCGTCATATACAATCTTGCCTCTGATTGGCCCATCAAAACCATTATTGTTATCATAAATAACCTTACAGCATGTTACATAATCTGGCAGATTAAGATCTCCTGGTATAAACCAAAAAAGCCTACTCAAAAAAGCCCGTGTTTTTTGTGAAAGGGTTCCCTGAACAGATTCAATCAAAGCAGGAGTAGGTTTCCTCTTATAAAGATTATTAAACTTGGTACAAGACGTATTGTTAACAAGATCATAATGTAGACACAATTTGATATAAAACGAGATACATAAACCTAAAGCACATCCACCCGCTAACGTTAGCCGTTGCTGCGTTGTACGAGCAAACAATAAACTTGCAAGCGCCCCTACTCCTGTAGCCCAATTCAATACTCCAAAGCATTTTCTGATTTTTTCATATTTGCAATATGATGCCTTCGCGCAATCATGCACTGCACACAAAAAAGCAGCTGATCGAAGCTGATGCATCATTCCTTTGTAATCTTTATCCTTCAAGGAACTATAAAAGGCATCATTATACACCCTCTTTTTTTCTTGCTCGCTTACAGAAGAAGAAACTTCTACTATTTTTTTATAGGTCTGAATCATCTTGCCTTTAAATCCTTGATCTTTCAGCCAATCCTTCAAAACAACACACTTCTTCTCCTGCGCTGTAGCACATCCACAAAAAGCCACTAATCCAAACAATACAATTTTTATAGCCTTATTCATCGTTTTTTCCCACTCCATTAAAAGCATTTTTTTGCATTTTTTTTCAGCTCTGCTTGTGTAAAAATGGATTCTTTATACCACTCCACCATTGACCAGATGGCTCATTCCCAATTATTTACTCCAACACCGTGTAGTCATTGAGACCGAATAAATCATGGTAGCCATTTAGAGACATTTTTCTGTTAAGGCGCCCTTACAATCATAAACCTGTGCGCACTTTTTTATATTTTTCAGCTGACCGCTTCATTCCATCAACAGTTCCAAAAAAACATGCCATAGAACGCATCTGCTGCTGCATAAGATTCAAATGTTTCTTCTCTAATTTATTGTAAAATGCATCATCAAACCCCTTTTTCTCATCTTCCGACAAAGTTGATCCTGTCACCAAATCTTTGTGTAACTGAATGAGTTTTTTTTGCTTTCTTTCGTCTCTGTCCAATCCTTCAAAGCAACACGCTGCTCTTGCGCTGCAGCATAACCGCAGAACGCCACAAATCCGAACAGTATAATTTTTATAACCTTATTCATCGTTTTTTCCCCATTCCATTAAAAGCATTCTTCATTATTTATAAAACTTTTGCCTATAAAATTTTTTGATCATCATCATTGTCTATGCGCTTATTAAGCGTATCCAAAAACAACTCTTTTGAAATATCACGATCTTTCTTTGCAATAGCAATCATAAAAGGTATTAATTTCTCTTCTGCTTCGTTATAAAATGGCTGAAGACTCGTAAGCTGTTTTGTTTTTTGCTCTTCTGAAATACTCTCCCCCGGACTATTCAAACCACTGCTACCACCACCACCACAAAAACGTTCTTCCCTATAATTATTGTTTGATCTACGAAAGAAGCGTATCGGTGAAATCTTATTTTTAGCGAGTGCTATCAGCGGTTCGATATATGTATCGCCACTATCGATGTCTTTTATAATATTTCTGACTGATCCACCTGTCCTATTACTATCATAAAGATTACTGCAAATTACATACTCTGGCAGGTTAAGGTCTCCCGGTATATACCAAAATAATTTACTCACTAAACTGCGCATTGTCTGCGGCAGGGGCTTACCACCAAACATTTCTTCTCTATCCCCATAATATTCAAACGTATTCTCTACCAAATCATGGTTTAAACACGACTTAAGAATGTATGCCCCCAGGCAACCTACCGCGCAGCCTGCCGCCACCTTCAACAACAAACCACGCTGCAAAGTTTTACCGCAGGCAAGCAATGAACTTACCAGCGCACCTACTCCTGTAGCCCAACAAAAATACCCGGTTTGCTTTATAACTTTATTATATTTTTCAAATGACGATACCATGCGATCGCTAAGAGCACACAAAAAACCAACCGATCGAAACTGATGCATCATTCCTTTTACGTCTTTATCGTCCAACTTTTCGTAAAAACCATTGTTATATTGTTCCTTCTTTTCGTCTGCTAAAGAAGAACCAGCTACGCATTCTTTATAAATATTGATCAGCTTAGGCTTGTCCCACTTTTCCAGTTCAATCAGCTTCTTCTCTTGCGCTGTAGGTTTTTTCGATGTTTCCATCGCCCATGCAAAGCCGCAAAAAAGGACAAGGCCTAACGTACAGATCGATTTAATCAACTTTTTTGTATTCATAGTTTTCCCAAAGTACAGACTGACCCTATAAAGCATCTATCACTAGCCACTTATTATTTTATATTATATATTCAATTTGTCAAGAATAACAGCGGTAAAAAGGGATAAAAACCCCTCCCATCTGCCATTATAAGCTGTTTGTAAGGATAATATAGGGCTATACCTGTGAATCGAGATGATCTTGCGGGGTCTGTTGCGATTTGATGGTACGATATGCCTCTTGGCTCTGCGACGTACGATAGTGCTTTAAGTTCTTACCCAATTTACTCAGGACAACCGATTGCATGGCTTCATTGAGGTTTTGATTGCCGACATACAAACTATTAGACACCAGCTCATGATCATCACGCAGGCATGCAACTATCCCTTTTTCATGCTCACCCAAATTTTCATGATGCAAATCCATCAGACTAGTGCGGTACTGCTCCACCATGCTACTCATGACTGGCTCATTAAGCGCCTCATGGGCGTGCCGATTCCGCTCAGAAAAAGAATTCTGTGCTAAATCTAACAAACCGCTACCAACGAGCAACGAACCGAAGCCAAACAGATCTTTTATGGTAACCAAAGGCGTTTCAAACCGGTGAATAATCGACTGCACTGTTGCTTCAGAGATCAGTTTTATGCCAAACATGGTACAGACAAAGCCGAGAGCCATACAGGAGACACCTCGCTGATGCAGACGGTCAGGCTTCTTGAAACAGTTATGGCGTTCTAGCTCAACCTCTTTCAGATTGTTGATCACATCAACCACTGCCCCGCGAGATGACTGCTGCATGGGCAATAAAATGCTCGAAAACAGCACAACACAAATCATAAAACTGCTGCGCATGACCATTGCTTTTATCATTTTTTATTCCCACATAATGGATGAGTGTAGTGACCACGCACAGTGTACCAAGAGCCGGCAACAGGTCAAAACAAAATACCGCGCCCCTGCGCATAGATCGTCAATAAAAAATCTGCCACTGTTTCTGGCCGGTACTTTTGAGCTGTGGCATAAGCACCAGATCGTAGTTTTTTACATGTTTGTGCGTCACCGGCAAGACTTTGAATATGGATTATCATGGCCTCAAGCGATGGTACAATAAAGCCATTCACCCCATTTATGATAATGTCCCGTTGACCTGGCCCATCAAGTGCTATCACCGGTGTACTACCAGCCATAGACTCAGCCAGCACAAGCCCCTGAGTGTCGGTCACAGAGGTAAACAAAAAAAGATCTGATTCATGATACAAACGAATTAACTCCTGCCGCGCAGGATGAATCACAAAGCGCACTTGTTGTTCAGAAAAATTCAGGGTGCGATACACATAGTCACGCAACGCTTGCTCCTGCTCTCCATAACCAACAATGGTCAGCTCGTACTTACCAGGCGTCAGTTGCGCCATCACATCAAGCGCCGCTGTAATATTTTTTTCTTTGACCAGACGGCTGACCACAAGAAGCCGAAATGGTTGATGACCAAAATCTGACACGCGGGCATCAGAACAAAAAAACTCCCGCTGCACCGGGCTGGGCATCACGGTGATGGGAGTAGTAATGTTATTGGAGACCAGATACTCATACACGGCACTGCTGGGGGCAATGATATGGTCAACACGCTGACAAAAGTGAAGAACTCTTTTTTTAACAATCGCCTTAACCCACGGTTGATACAGCGGAACATAGTGAGTGTAATGTTCATACAATGTGTGATAGGTAAATACAATAGGGATAGACAACGTGCGGGCAGCAGTCAGCGCAGACTGCCCCAACAAAAAGGGATGCTGCACATGCACAACGTCGGGTTTAAATTCTTGAAGGTACCGCAAAACAGCGGCGTCAGGACGCCAGGGAATAGCCATGGGATTTGTTTTATACATAAAATGGGTAATGCTCGCGACCCGTTTAACATACGGCTCATCGTGATGCGCATCGCCTAAAAAATCGAGCGTTATAATTAAAATTGTATGGCCACAAGCCATGAGTTGTTGTGCATAGGCGTTAATGGAGCTGACAACTCCCCCAGAATAAGGAGTGTAGTTATTCGTCACTAACGCTATCCGCATCGCTCGCTACCCTTTTTTTAGCCTGCCCTTCCACCGTCGCCACTAAGACTTCTTCTGGACAAGATGGTGGACTCGTTAACGCTCCAGGGACCTTTTTATTTTCACTACTGTAGCGCGAGAGAGGAAGAATGGCAAAACGAAAGGGAGAGCTCTTAATATTTGACCACAAACAAGGCCTTTTGGCTCTTTTTGCCATCCCCATAGCTTGAAGTGGCCGGAAAGCGTCGCAATAAAATCTTAACTGAAACAATAAGTAAACTAGCCGACAAAGGCACTGCCCCTCGGCTTATCGCCAGAAAAACACAAGAAATAGATCGATCAGAAAGGCAAATACAATCTATTCCATAGCAGATAACCCCATAAACCGGGGTAGTTGCCGGAGCAGTTTATATATGCTATTATGAATTATGGTCACTAAAAAGGGGCCACTACATGGAAACAAAAATCGATCAAAATGGGGTCGATTTAAATTTTGGAGGTTATATCATGTTGTTCAATACTTACAAACACAGCTTTCTGACTGCCCTTGTGGCGGTTCTGGCACTGGCCGGTTCGGCTGGATGTTGGGGTATGGAAGAAAAACAAGAAACCCCAAAAACACTGAAAGCTATTCAAGAACTTAAAACAAAAGTAAAAAAGCGAATTGATGAATATGAAGACAAAATCTTGGTCTACAAAACAAATCCAGACAACATAGCGCACGATCCCAATCAGGTAAATCGCGAAAAATCACAAAAAATTATTAAAGATCTTTGCAAGTTGGAATGGCGCGAACGCAGTCCATTCATTAATTTTTTCCACACACGACCATCTGCATATTTTAAATCTGATCTTGAAGAAGGTGATATTTGGAGCCGAATAAAAAATTTTGGAAAAAATATTGGTAAAACACTGGGGTTCTTTTTGGGCTGTAGCCTGATACAAAACTGGCTCGTTCCAACCATTGAAACAGGCAAAGTGAAAACAGTATTACATGGCGCTACCATCTTGAGTTGCTGTGCTGGTTTGGCGTCAGGAATAAGGGCTGTTAAAGCACTCTATGAACCGGTAAAAACAAGCGAACCTGCACAAAAACTTGAAACACTACAATCACAGTGGAAAAAAATAGAAAAGACTGACGTGCAATCATTTAAACCAGCAGTATAAAATAAAAACTTAAACGTGTAGTCACAAAAATGTTCATTATACCTCCATTGGGCGGGGGGCTCTGCGAGTAACATCGCACAGCCCCCCACTTTGGTAATTGTGCCCACAGTGGACACAGCGTCTCAGCAACCCTCACCATCAGTGACATGTTCTCAACGATTTTATGGAAACCTTATAGCTCCCAACTTCTTCCACTCCTTTTCTGTATCTACCAGGCTGCCCGTGTGAGCACGTGCATTTTAATTATCCTCATAATCGTTTACTTTCTTTAAATCTCCCATTTTCTCGCTCAAGTTTTTTCGATCTCTTATGTAGGAAATATTTTCGTAGGCACTCTGTATCTTATTGATGTGCCCGCTGAGATCATCATTC
This sequence comes from uncultured Pseudomonadota bacterium, assembly GCA_964436435.1. Taxonomy (GTDB): domain Bacteria; phylum Babelota; class Babeliae; order Babelales; family Vermiphilaceae; genus DAOVGZ01. The sequence goes on along the minus strand of CAYTCH010000001.1, from coordinate 985,891 downwards.
TTCTCATCTTCCAAAAGCCAACAAGGGTTGAGATAGGTGAGATATGCGTGTTCAGAACAATAAGCACACGTCTTCGCACTAATCTCTCGAATAATGCCTGTATAAATATCAGTAGAATTTTTAAGATCTTGAGCAAGCTGTTCTCTTTTTTGACTAGGATGCTTTAGATAGTCTATCTCTTGGTCGCATACATTTTTTTTATCCTCGGTGCCTCTCTTCGTCTTCTCCAATTCACTCTTCAAATTCTTAAACTTCCATGCTCTAATGCCCGCAGCAACTGTACTGAACACTGAAAAGCAACCCACCAGGCCAAGAACTCTCTGGCTGAACCCCTTAAAAAATCCATACTGTTTACCAATAGTTCCTAACACACAAAAACCAACTACCAACCCAGCACCACAACATATTTTTTTGTAAAAGCTCATAGACGTATGATGAGAGGTTATTTCTTTTTGCAAGGCGAGCAAGCGATTATCGTGCTCTTTTTGAGTCCTTTCACATTCCTTCAAACGAGGAAAATCAACCCCTGCATCCTTAATTTTTTTAAGTTCAGGAAATATTCTTCTAACTTCCTCAAGTTGGCACCCAAATTTTTGTTGCGCATTCTGAAGACGTGTTATCCTGAAAAGGCACCGTTCATCCGACGTTTGTGTTTTTATTTCACCAACATCATATACAAATTTTTCTTCTGTATTTTGTGTTGATTGTACTTCCAAAAAATTTTTGCGCCCCTCCACATCTCTATTCAACAAATCTCTCAACTCATAATCTTCTTCCACTTCTATTGGCAACATAAATCCATAGGTAAAAACCACACCAAAAACAAACCATGATTTTATCGTTGATCTCATATTCATGCACATACCTCTTGTAACCATTGTTGCTACCTATTATCAGTAGCAACAGTATGGGATCAATGCAAAGCACTGTAAACATGAAGAGTTATTTTCAAATTTGACGGTCTCATAAAAAAGAGGAAGAAGTTGCGAATCATATCGCAGCTTCTCCCTCTTTTTTTCTTTGTTCTCAGTCTGATCACAGTATATGAGCAACCTTCACCATCTATGACATTATCTCATCGATTTTACGGAAATTTTCTGATCCCCAATTTCTTCCAATCCTCCAAAAACTGTTCCATCCCACGGTCGGTCAATGGGTGATGCAACGCAGACTCTACAACTGAGGCCGGTACGGTTGCAATATCAGCACCAATCAATGTAACCTCATGCAAGTGCCGCACATGCCGCACAGAGGCTGCAATAATCTTGGTATCCAAAAACATATACTCGTCAATCATGTGTCGCAAATCGGCAACCAGTTCAACCCCATCGCCATCAATATCATCAAGCCTGCCAATAAAAGGGGAAATATACTGCACGCCCAGCTTGCACATCATGAGCCCCTGCAGCATGGAAAAAACAAGGGTGATATTTATTGCGACCCCTTCACTGAGCAGTGCGCTGATCACCTCACAGTAATCCTGGTGGCATGGAATCTTGACCACCACATTTTTGGCAATCTTGGCAATCTGCCGCGCCTGAGCAAGCACCTTCTTGGGATCCCGCTCGGTCACTTCCACACTCACCTGTCCGTCTTTCATAATCTTACAGATCTGTTTGATAATTGTGGTGGCATCACCTTTTTCTTTACTCAACAACGTTGGATTGGTAGTCACACCGTCAATGAGCCCCGTGGCCGCCCAGCGTTCTATTGTCGCCACATTGGCAGTATCTAAAAATAGTTTCATACAACTCCTTATGTAGAGGCCTCACGACCGTTTTCTTTTTGTATCACATCACGTAACAGTTTGCGCGCATCTTTTAACGAACACGCAGACTTGTGCAGCTCTTTCCAGGGGCACACCTTTTTATTCAGCCGTGCAAAAATATTTTTAATAGTAAACGAGTCCGCCTGCACACGCCCCAACTCTGACCACTCAAGAGGTGTTGCCACCGACGCTTTTTGCGTAGGCCGCACAGAATATGGTGCCACACCGGTTGCCGCAAATGTATTGCGCAGATAATCAACAAACACACGCGAGCCCCGTTTGGCTTTGCGCATCTCAATGGTCAACGTTTTGGGGTACCGTGTTGCCATCAAGTGCGCAACATCTCGCGCAAAGGCACGCACCGTGGTAAACGACGCGCTGCGATCAAGCGGTACCACAACATGCACACCACGAGAACCGGTAGTCATAACAAACGTTGGTAAACCCAGCTCATCTTCCAAAACTTTTTTAATCTGGCGCGCCGCGATTCGTACCGCCGCAAACCCTTTTACCGAGGGATCAAGATCAAAAATCATTTTGTCAGGAAAATTAAGCTTATCAACACGACTGAGCCACAAATGAAAGGTTACCGCAAGCTGATTGGCCAAATAAACAAGAGTCGCTGCCTGGTTACAGATCACGTAGTTCACCTCGCCATCCTCTTTTTTTGCAATCGATGTGGTGGTAATCCAATCAGAAAAATAGTCGCCCGCGTTTTTTTGGTAAAATCCTTCTTCACCTACACCATTAACAAAACGCTGCATCGTGAGCGGACGGTCTTTCATATGCGGCAGCATCAACGGGGCAATTTTAATGTAATATTCAATCAATTCACGTTTGGTTATCTTGGCGGTGGGAAAAATAATCTTGTCACCATTGGTGATCTCAACCACCTGCTTTCCTACTTTTATTCGTTCACTCACAGCCCCCCCTTTTTTATTTTTTAGCATCGTGTGCAATCTGCTGCATCGATCTTCCTGATACAACAGATTTTTTTTGCGTTGCCACAGGATTACCACGAACACGTACACACTCGTCCGCCATCTTGATCATCAACCACACCACTGCATGTCTTTGCCCTGCATACGAATCAGCGCGTACCCACCCTGCAATCTGGCTCCATCCAGCCACACTTCAATTTTACCGTCCTTCAAGCACTGCTGCAGAGGCACCAGCTTGCCATCTTTTCTTTTTATATTTTTGTACGACCCAATATCCCAAATCATCACAGTCCCCGCTCCATACTCACCTTCCGGAATTACCCCCTCAAACTGTGCGTACGCCATTGGATGATCATCAGTGCGCACGGCAAGTCGCTTGACACTGGGGCTCGTAGACGGCCCTTTTGGCACAGCCCAGGAAACCAATACGCCGCCGATAGACAAACGCACATCATAATGCAAATGACTAGCAACATGCTTTTGGATGACAAATAATGAACGTCCTGACTTTTTAAGAACACGCGCCGGCGGCTCACCCGACCGACGCAGTGTTCTTCTTTTTTCATACTGACTCAGAGGCCCTGATTTTGACATAGCAAACCCTCCCGGCATGAGAACAGATAAAACGAGCACTTGAATAAACAGTTTTTTTATCCATAAAAGGCAGCCTACGAAATTCCATGCACAAAAATCAATAAGCTAACATCAGCACAAAAAGCATAAAAATGCTGTTTGAAGAAAAATCGATACAAGATCATCTCATGCTATGGTAACCTTACACAGATTAAATTGACTACAATAAGAAAATTGCATTATGTAGACGACACTAAAAAAAAGGAATCATATATGAATGCAAAAAAAATGATCTTGTTGTGTGCGTGTCTTACTGTCTGCACACCGGCAATGGCAATGCATGCATCCTGCAAAAGAGGCGGTATTCGTGCGAGTAAATTAAAAAAAGAAAACGGCCCCAAGCTTTGCAAAAAAGAACTCAAAAGACTCCGCAATGCAATTAAAAGACAGAAAGAACTCAACGCACAATGGCGAATACTCTTCCCATTAACAACAGAAATGGGGCAATAAGCTAACGCTTATCACCCCTCAATCTCATATTGAACGAAGTTCTTATTTTACAACAAAGTTAATTAATCGATCCGGCACAAAAATCACCTTCACCACCGTGATACCACTCAGCCATTTTTCAGCCGCAAGTTCCGCCTTATGTTGAACATCCTTTTGTAAAGCACCTCGCAACGATGGAATATTCGCACGTACCTTACCGTTCACCTGTACCACAAGAACAATATCATTGTTGTGTGCAAGCACAGGGTCAAACTGTGGCCAAGTGCAATCGGCTAAATTTTTGTTAAAGAATTGCTCCAATAACTCACTGGCAATATGCGGTGCAAACACAGACACAGAAACAATCAAAGCTTCTGCATTTGTTTTGCCCAACTTCAACTGACCATCCTGCAAATCATTGAGCAGTTCCATAAACGCAGAGATTGCGGTATTTGGTTTAAAATGAGCCAACCGTTTTTGATATTCTTGTAAAAATTGATGCACACGTTTTTTGGCCTCAAGCGACTCGACGTTGTCTTCAACAAGGCTGCCATCTGCTGTCATCAACGTCCAGAAACGGTTTAAAAATCGGCGAATACCGTCGATGCCCGTATCTTGCCACTCACAATCAAGTTCTGGCGGCCCCATAAACATCATATACAAGCGCAGTACATCAGATCCGTACTCTTTGATAATCTCTTCCTGGCCAACCACGTTACCTTTTGATTTGGACATTTTTTCAACCTGCCCAGATTTTTCAGATAACTTGCAGACCATGCCCTGATTAAACAGATGCTTAAATGGTTCATCAAAGGGCAAATACCCAAGATCATGCAAAACTTTGACGTAAAAGCGGGCGTACAGCAGATGCAAAATCGCATGCTCGATACCGCCAACATATAAATCAACCGGCATCCAATAAGCGATCTCTTTTTCATCAAACGGTTTATCCTTGAGCTGCGGGCTGACATAACGCAGAAAGTACCAGCTTGAACCTGCCCATTGTGGCATGGTGTTAGTTTCCCGTTTGCCCGGCCCACCGCACTGTGGACACGTGGTGTTTACCCAGTCATGAATAGCGGCCAAAGGAGATTCACCCGTTCCGGTTGGTTGATATTTTTCAACTTCTGGCAGACGTACCGGTAACTGATCTTCAGGCACAGCCACAACACCGCATGAACCTTGACAATGAATTAAAGGAATCGGCTCACCCCAGTAACGTTGGCGTGAAAACACCCAGTCACGGAGCTTGAAATTGATTTTACGCTCGCCCATTTTTTTGCGTTCCAAAAAGGCGATCGCTTCTTCAGAGCCTTCAGTTTTAGCGTCCATACCATTCAAAAAGTCACTGTTAATCAGTATGCCATCGCCCGAATAGGCGGCGGTCATATGCCCAGAAACATCTTTTTGAACACCAGGCGCATCAACAACCTGTTTGATCGGAATGTCATGCTGTTGCGCAAAGGCAAAGTCCCGTTCATCATGAGCAGGAACCGCCATAATCACGCCACTGCCATAATCTTTGAGCACATAACTTGCCAAGTAAATAGGCAACTTAAAACCGTTAATTGGATTGATTGCGTACGATCCAGTAAAAATACCGGTCTTATCTTTATGTTCCGACATGCGATCAATAGACGACATGCTTTGTATTTTCTTAAGACAATGCTCAACTTCTTCTTTGCATTCTGGCGTCACCAGTTGACCAACCAGATCATGATCCGGGGCCATCACCATAAAGGTTGCGCCATACAAAGTATCCGGACGAGTTGTATAAACAATAAGGTCAAGCAACTGACCATGAATATCAGTCGCTCTAAAGGTAACCTGTGCACCCTCGCTTCTGCCAATCCAGTTGCGCTGCATCAGTTTAATTTTTTCAGACCACTCAAGAGTATCCAGACCGTCGAGCAATTTTTGTGCGTACGTAGTAATTTTGAGCATCCATTGAGGAACCTGTTTATGAGTAACAGATGTTCCGCATCGCTCACAGGTGCCGTCCAACACTTCTTCATTGGCAAGCCCGGTCAAACAGGATGGACACCAGTTAATGGGCATGTTCGATTCATACGCCAGCCCAGCTTTAAACATTTTAACAAAAATCCACTGCGTCCATTTATAATAGTCGGGGTCGGTAGTATTCACCTCACGAGACCAATCATAGAGCGCGCCAATCTCTTCCAGCTGCTTTTTAATCTGTGCAACGTTAGAAGCGGTACCTGTCTTTGGGTGAATTCCCTTTTTGATAGCGTCATTTTCTGCGGGCAAACCAAAGGCGTCCCAGCCCATCGGATGTAAAATATTATAACCTTCTAGCCACTTGATGCGGGTAAAAATGTCAGAGAGCACGTAACCGCGCCAGTGACCAACGTGCAGGCCTGAGCCTGACGGGTACGGAAACATATCAAGACAGTAAAACTTCTTGTCCTTTCCCGCTGGCTGAGTCTGAGCTAACGGTTTTTCTTTCCATCGTTGCCGCCATTTTTTCTCTATACTCTGCACATCATATGACATGGCTTGAACCTCTTAATTACCCTCATTGGCCGATACCGTTTTACTTTTTTTATTGTATTACAAAGCGGTTTTTTTACAATGATAAGACCTGACAACCCCCAAAAGAGGAATTTTACCGTTATGATTCAACAGCCACTCAACCAACAACCAGCCCCAGCACCCATGAAACAGGATGAGCGAATACTTGTAGTGAAGCGCTCCGATATTCTGCCCGATGGCGCCTGGCACGGCATTAAACTGGTTGATTTTGACCGCTACCTCGAGATTATCCGCAAAAACACCCGTTTCTTATGGCGGTCCGAGATGGAGCACAATCCCTTTTATAAACAGATTATTCCTTATATGGTCTTTACCCATAATGGCCGGTACTTTTTGATGCAGCGCAAGGCGACCGCCTCAGAAACCAGGCTCCAAAACAAGCATTCCCTGGGTATCGGCGGCCACATAAGAATTGAGGATATGACCTCTGGATCAATCATTGACTGGGCAAAAAGGGAGTTTAATGAAGAAATCAATTACCAGGGGTCCCTGACCATCAAACCACTGGGAATTATCAACGATGACTCCAATCCGGTGGGTCAAGTACACATCGGTTTTGTCCTATTATTGCAGGGAAACTCGGACGCTATCAGTATCAAATCTGAGCTCAAAAATGGGCAATTAGTTGATCTGGAGGGGTGCAGGGAACGGTACGAAACCATGGAAAGTTGGAGCCAGATGGTTTTTGACACCTTGATTGAAAATACTACCCCTTAAACCCTTTCACTTACCAAAATTTTCTGTTAGTATGATAAGGAATTGATGTCTAATCAGGTCTAATTGAAAGGTTCGGGAACAGATAAGTAGCTCAGATTTTTTTACTTTTAAATTGAATATTATCACTGTTTTATTAATTATTTTTATTGAGAGACTATTTCATGAATATCTATGTTGGTAACTTGCGTTACAATCTTACTGAAGAAGCATTAAAAGCAACCTTTGAAGAATTCGGCGATGTTGCTTCCGTTAAAATCATCAAAGACAAATTCTCTGGCGAGTCCAAAGGTTTTGGTTTTGTTGAAATGCCTTCAAATGATGACGCAAGAAGAGCAATCGCAGAACTCAACGGCAAAGAAGTTGATGGCCGTTCATTGAGAGTTAACGAAGCTCGCCCACGTGAAGAAAGACCAGCACGTCGCTAGTCTTCTGAACTAAAGCTTAAAAGCTGAAATTAAAACCGCGTTCCACTTGGGACGCGGTTTTTGTTTGTAATCACCCTCCTTCTCTCCTCCCCCTTTCTGATCAAACTCTTTACCCCATCGCCCCATTTCTTGTAAACTTGCCCTGTACCAAAAATCATTTATACCAACAGGGACCTTCCCATGACCACACGTCGCCATATTTTTGCCAGCTTTTTGTTTTTGACTACCCTTACCCCCGCGCTAGCCACCGGCAAACAGCATGATCTTATTGAAGTCCGTCAGCTTTGCCCCACCATCAAACTTGATATCAAATATGCCACGCCAAACAATTTGACAGGCAAACCGGTCTATGACTCAGGGCGCTGCTTCTTACGGGCATCTACGGCCCAAAAAATTGCCGAGGTACAAGCTGAGCTGGCAACCATAGGCCTCGGGCTTAAAATCTGGGACGGGTACCGCCCACTCTCTGTTCAAAAGATCTTTTGGAAGATCATTCCCGATGAACGCTATATTGCCAATCCCGCAAAAGGATCCAAACATAATCGCGGATCTGCGGTCGACTGCACACTTGTGGATCAACAGGGAAATGAGCTGGAGATGCCCAGCGGATTTGATGATTTTTCTGAAAAAGCCCACAGAAATTACAAGGCTATGACAGCAGCGGCTGCCAAAAACTGCAAACTGTTAGAAACGATTATGGCCAAACATGGGTTTTCATTTTTTTACAGCGAGTGGTGGCACTTTGATGACGCCGACTGGCAAAAATACGATCTACTCGATATTCCATTCGCGCAACTATAACATATGCGTACGCCATTTTTTATACGAACACAAAATAATTTAACAACAGCATTGCAATTATGCACCTGCCTTTACTAAGGTAGTTCCTATGGTACAAGTCATGGTATAAAAAAAGGAAGCAGACAATGACAATTGTTCAACGGTTCAAAACGGGTCTTGATTACGGGCTTAACAGCTTTGGACTTTTATGGAAACAACCTCAGCTTCTTGTATATCTGAGCGCGCCAATTCTGGTTGGAATCACACTTGCACTGATTGTATACAATCTTTTTTTCTTTTCAGACACTAACACTACATTATTTGTTGATGGCATCATGTTACAGATCTGGTCAACGTTTGGCTGGACTCGTCACATTGGCATCTTTGTAACCGACACAATAGGTCTTTTTGTCACCATTTTTGCCTCCACAGCTCTCATGCAACACGTTGATCATATCATGCGCGGGGAAAAAACCAGTGTTATGCACTGCATTAACAAGGTAGCACCAAAGTGGAAACAGATTTTATTCTGGTCACTTATTGCAACGATATTTTTTGGCCTTATTCATCCTCTTGATAAAATTGTTAGCTCAAGCACATGCACATCATGCTCCCGACTCGCCTTTTTTGTCAGTGCCGTGGCAAGAATAACATGGTCATTGCTCACTGCATTTGTGGTAGTCTGCGTTGCGCTGGAAAATTTGACCTTGCGCAGTACGCTCATGCTTGCCCCAACGATCACAAAAAACATATTTTTTGAATATCTAGGAGCAATCTGCTGGATTGGATTAATGATCATTTTAGGCGTAACACCACTTCTACTCTTCAAGTTTTCAAGCCCCGTAAGGCAAACACTGGCCTGTATCATTATCGCATTGGGCAGCTGTATTTTATCAACCGTCTATGCGATTGCGCAGGTAACCCTCTATCGGGCGCATAAGAATTCAGCATTATGGGAAAAAATAATGACGTTTCCACCTTTATAATCGCAACACCATCTCTCTCTTTTTCACAACAAAAGAGCCTGGAACATAATAATATGCTCCAGGCTCTTTTTATTTTCTACAAAAAGCTTAACGAGTCAGCTTTAGCGCCATGTTGAACGGCGTTTAAAGTTGCTGCGTCCGCCATCACGGTCTCCGCCACGATCACTGCCGCCGAATCGACGTCCGCCACGATCACCACCACGGTCTCCGCCGCCAAAGTCTCCACGGCCGCCGTCACCATTTTGGTCAACTAAGCTGATTTGAACGCGCTTACCCTGAAGGGGTTTGCCACGTAACGCTTCAACTAAACGGGTTGCATTATCGGATGAAAGAATGACAAAGCTTCGACGCTTAATCACACGAATACGCTCAATGTGTTGCTCATCAACAACATCAGCTTCGAGACAATATTGTAAAACGTGTTCTCTTTCAATGCCATCATCAAGACCGACATGGAACATCAATTCTTTTTTGCCTTCTTGCAATCCACGCATATCTGATGAAGCTGCTGATCCGGCAGGAATATCTTCCTCGTGATCATATTCTTTCAGATATTTATCTGCAAGCAAGTTCACAACACCGTGTACAAGGTTTTCTTTATCAACTGCATTCACAGCTGCATACAATGTTGTCATTTGCTTTTTGCGTTCAGCTGATACTGTATCGTTACTTAAAGCATTGAAGCATGCAAGTGCATTTTTAAGACGAATACGAAGAACATCATCGACCGTTGGAATCTTCAATTCCTCGATGTCTGATTTATACTTTTGGCCCAAACGTTGGAGACGACCAACTTCACGATTATTGATAAAGGTAATTGCAATACCTTGCTTACCAGCGCGGCCTGTTCTACCAATACGATGAACATAGCTCTCTTGATCCTCTGGAAGCGAGAAGTTAACAACGTGAGTAAGGCCGGCAACGTCGATACCACGAGCAGCTACGTCAGTAGCTACAACAATATCAAATGCCTTGTCTTTGAATTTCTTAATAACGGTATTTCTGAGTTTTTGATCCATATCACCGTGCAAGCAACCAACGCGGTAACCACGCTTGGTGAGTTTTTCAGCGATGTCGCCTGTCAAGATTTTGGTTTGACAGAAAATAAGGCCGTAAAATTCTGGAGTTGTATCAATCACGCGGCACAGAGCCTGTAAACGATACTTTGTTGCGGCTGAACAATAAAACTGTTGAGTATTTGCGGTAGCAACATTCGACTCACTGACACGAACCGAAATTGGATCCTTCATATGAGTCTTTTTCAGTTGTGTGATACCGGATTTAACGGTCGCAGAAAACAACCAAATTTGACGATCTTTTGGTGCTAAATCAAGAATCTCATCAATCTCTTCTTTAAAACCCATGTCTAACATGATATCGGCTTCATCGAGAATGAAGGTTTGCAACTTGCCAAGCGACAAAGTTTTGCGGCGTAAGTGATCGCGCAAACGACCAGGTGTACCAACAACAATTTGAACGCCTTGTCGCAAGGAGCGCATTTGTCCTTCAATGGACACGCCGCCATAAACAGCTTCAATTGAAAGATTCATGTTTTGAGCAACTTGTCGCAAAGAATCAGTAATTTGCAGAACCAACTCACGAGTAGGAGCAATAATTAATGCTTGTGGAACACGGTCTTCAGTAATCTTACCCAGCAACGGAATACCGAATGCAAGAGTTTTACCTGTACCTGTTTGTGCCTGACCGTGAAAATCGATTTTTGTTGATCTTAACAACAGAGGAAAAGCTTTTTCCTGAATTTCTGTTGGTGTATCAAAGCCCATTGTGTCCAAAGCTTTTTGGACAGCAGGCAGAAGAGCAAAGTCTTTAAATGAACTCATTTTTTTGAGTCTCCTTACGTGTAATAGTGTGTAGCGCTAGTTTTAACTTCCCCAGCTTGACCACCACTCTCCACGCAATGGACAAAAAGAAAAGATGCGCCTTTTTTCGCTTACCCTTAAGATCGCAAAGAATAGGCCTTTTGTCAAAATCTTATTCAAATCGCACAAGGGCAGCGCCTTTAAAATGCCACCCTCGTGCCAAAAATCATATTCTGAGCGATTGCTTCATTAATGCTAGATACTGGACCAGGTTACTTCTTAATTAACCCGTACAGCAACGCCTTCCCGATGTCCATCTTGATGAATAATTATCTTACGCTCTGCATGCGCCTGATCTCGACGAATAGTGTCTTCTAATTCTTGGCGATTCTTCACTTCAAACTGTTCAAGCTGTTGTTTGTACACGTCTGACTGCTTCATGATATTAGCAACCTGACAGACAAATTTTTGCGTTTCAGCTAACCGAACCGCAATTTCGTTGAACTTCTTTTTCGATGAAGATTTCCACAATTTTGTTGCATACTTTTTAAGATTGGATTCAACACGAGCAAGATCATCAGCTACATCGCCCAGCTTATAAACTGCCTGCAAAACACCAAATCCTCTAAATTCCCCACCACCCACGTTCTCCGTGACATTGTAGTACTGATACATAACCGCAGCAGCTTTCACTGGATCGTTATTCGTTTGTGTGGTCAGTTCTTCAAGTACGATGCCACCAACCGGTCTTTTGAGCAATTCTTCAGCATCTCTTAATGCATCTTTTGCCCCAAAGCACCATTCACGGCAATCACGTGTAACTTTAGAACCGAATACTTCTAAGGCTATAGCGCCACAATAAAGACCTACCGCTGCACCACCGGCCGCAAAAAAATAAGTACGCGCGGGCGACAATTTATTCATCCAATCATTCCAAACATCCGCATTGGCTTCAAACGAAGCGCCTGCAACACTCAAACAAAGACCGAGCAATAATGCTTTTTTCATAAAAACTCCTACAGAAAAATAAACCTCTCATCACTTAAAATCATTTACAAATAGAATTGACTTGATCGACTGAATGAGTAAATAGGCACTTCCAGTATTACCCATCCCCTACCCCCTGTCAAACGCCCTCCTATGAGCCTCTGTATTTATTTGCAATAGGCCCTCTTTTTACCTATAATGGATGCATACTTCTTTATTTGTTCCCTCCTTATTCCTTGAATAAATGCTGTGGCACAAAGCTTTGAAGTACGTGTTTTGAATATTTGTTGTATGTTTAACCCTCTAACCGCCCCTTCGGGGAACACAGGATTTCATGTCAAAAGAGTTTATACGACCCGAGCAGTACGCTCGATCATGTGCTATTGAAGATGAAGCAATACTTGAGTTGAGCGAAGAGCAACTCCAGGAACTCAGCGAACTCTATGCTGGTGTCTTTGACATCATCAGACAGGGCAAGCTGGTTACCGGAAAAATCAAGAGAATCGACTCAGACGGCGTTCTTGTTGATATTGGCTACAAAGCCGAAAGCGTCATCCCTAAGTTTGAATTTGCAGATCATGAGCTCAGAGAATTAAAGGTCGGCGCAGACATCGAGGTTATCCTTGATGAGCTTGAAAATGCTGAAGGCCAAGTCATTCTTTCTTATGAAAAAGCAAAAGCACTCAAAGCTTGGGATGCTGTTACAAAGCTTTTCGAAGAAAACAAACCTGTTCAAGGTATTGTTACTCATAAAGTTAAAGGTGGTCTTAGTGTTGATATCGGTATCCCAGCATTTTTGCCAGGATCACAAATCGACATTCAACGTATTATGGACTTTGACCAATTCGTTGGCCAAACCATCACCGCTAACATTATTAAGTTGAATAAAAAACGCGGCAACGTCATCATCTCCCGTCGCAAACACCTGTCTGACCAACGCGCAGAAGCTCGTCAATTAGTTCTTGGCAAGCTGAACGTGGGTGAAGTCATCCGTGGTATCGTCAAAAATATCACCAATTACGGTGTATTTATCGACATAGGCGGCGTTGACGGCTTACTCCATATTACCGACATGACTTGGGGTAGAATTTCTCACCCAAGCGAATTGGTCAAGATTGGCGACACCGTCACCATCAAGGTGCTTTCTTTTGACAAAAACAACGAGAAGATCTCATTGGGCCTTAAGCAATTAAGCAGCAATCCATGGGAACAAATCGCTGAACAAGTCAAAATCGGCTCCAAGGTTAAAGGCAGAATCTCAAGCATTACCGACTACGGTCTGTTTGTTGAAGTTGCTAAGGGCGTTGAAGGTCTTGTCCACATCTCAGAAATATCATGGACAGATCGCATAACAAACTTGCCTCAAAAGTTCAAAGTTGGCCAAGAGATCGACGTTCTGGTTGTTTCAGTTGATCCTGAAAACAGACGTATGTCTTTGAGCATCAAACAACTTGAGCAAAATCCATGGGAAGCAATCGGACAAAAATTCGCAATTGGTCAAAAGATCAAAGGCACCATCAGCAATATCACCGACTTTGGTGTGTTTGTTCAATTGATGCCGGGCGTCGACGGTCTGGTTCACATTTCAGATCTTTCTTGGACAGAGCACATCAATCATCCGTCGGATATCTTTAACCGCGGTGATGAAGTGGAAGCGATCATTCTTGCCGTCGATGAAGGCAACAAGAAGATCTCTCTGGGCATCAAACAATTGACACCTGATCCATGGGAAAAGGTCAAAGATGAGTATCCAATCGGATCCATCATTGATGGCGAAGTTTCCAAAACCACAAGTTTTGGCGCTTTCGTTAAACTTTCTTCAGGAATCGAAGGCTTAGTTCACATCTCGGAACTTTCCGATAAAACAGTGGACAAGGTCGAAGACGTGCTCAAGGTTGGCGACAAGAAGCAATTCCGTGTCATCAGCTTGAATCAAGAAGAGCGCAAGCTCGGCTTGAGCTTAAAGCTTGAGGAAAGAAAAGCAGCTGCTCCTGCACCTGCGCCAGAAACTCCAAAAGCTCCAAAGCCACAACCTGCCAAAAAGAGAGAGCCTAAAGTTGAATCAGCCGCTCCAAAACAGCAGCAACCTCAACAACCTGCAGCAGCTAAACAAAAAAGCTCGCTCCAGTTAGCTCTTGAAGAACACGCAGCACGCAAAGACGACAAGTAGAGACGATCAAACGGGGCCGGATATTTTCCGGTCCCGTATCTTTTTCATCACAAACTTATATCTTCGACACACCTGGGCAGTCACACTGCCAGGAACTCAAAAAGGAATTTCATGGTAGAAAGAACATATGCAATGATTAAGCCTGATGCCGTTGCTGCACACAATGCCGGCAAAATCATCGACTTAATCGAAAAAAGCGGTTTTACCATCGTTCGCATGGAAAAATTACAACTGAGCAGAAGCAAAGCTGAAGCTTTTTATGCTGTTCACAAAGACAGACCTTTCTTTGGCGAACTTGTTGATTTCATCATCTCTGGCCCCGTTGTTGCACTCGTATTAGAAAAAGAGAATGCAATTGGCGCATGGCGTGATTTGATGGGCGCAACCGACCCTAAAAAGGCAGATGCAGGCACCATCCGTCAACTCTTTGGCACCAACATTGGCGTCAACGCAGCTCACGGTTCAGATGCAGCAGAAACAGCAGCCATAGAAATGGATCTCATGTTTCCAGGCTTAAACAAAAAAGCCTCAAGCGCCGCTTCAAGCACATGTTGTAAGAACAAATGCAAAAACAACTGTTGCTAAGATTTTAGATTTTTGAGTCAAAAAAATACCCCCGGGAAACCGAGGGTATTTTTTTAAAATTAAACTACCTTGCCAATTTACGGCTGGACCTGATTAAAACCTGGGTCAACAATCTCCTTCAAACTCATTAACGGCTTTAAATTAAGTGACTCCACAGGGGCAACCGCCGTCCATGTTCCCATATCTTTATAGCCATCCATGGCAGTCATATCATATCTATTGCCTTTTTGTATCACCATATAATCTGGTTTGCCAAACTCTACCGTTTGATGCAATGGGTCCTTGGTCGCCCCACCATTTCTCCAATATACTTTTTTGGGCCCAGGGATTGATGTTTTAATCAATTTTTCTGTGTTCTTAGGAATAAGCACATACCCTTGTGCACCATCTGCACTCACCCACACATCATGCTCGCTTGCGTTTTTAACCATGATTCCATAGGTCCATCGTGGCCCAATTACCGACGCGCGACCACCCACAGCTGGTTCCTTAACACTTATCACCTCTGGCTGAACCGCAACTTCCGCCACGATGTGTTGTGCTCCTTTACACGTGGTAAAAAACAAAAAGCCCACACCAACAACAAGTACAGATAATACTGACTTCATCATCTTCATAGCCAATTCCTTTCTTAAGTAAACAAAGCACAACCGATACATAAGATGTAATAAATTTTGACGCAACAATACAACAGTAAGCTTTACAAAAGATTACTGTTGTATCGCCTACATATTTATATGCTGCTTAAATTTTAGATTTTTTTATTAGAAATATGACGACAAAAATAGCCCTCGAGAATTCAAGGGCTATTTTTCATCCTTTTTGCATAATTGATCAAGCACGCCATTGATAAACCGATATGCATCTTTTTCAGAAAAGCATTTGGCAAGCTCAATGGCTTCATTCATGACAATACTTGGTGCGATATCGCTATTTCTCAATTCCCAAACAGACATGCGAAGAATCAGCTTTGTACAAACGCCAATTCGTTCAAGCCGCCAATTGGCAAGCAGCGGTCTGATCAATTCATCCAATTCTTCACGGGCATCAATAACCGCTTGTGCCATTTTTGCCGCGTCACTATCAGGAGCAATGTCCCAATCGTAACCACGATTAAACATGTCAATAATCGATTCAAGTGAAGCCGTGTAATCAAACCCTTCAACTGCATAAAGCAAGTGAAATATAAGCGATCGAATCTCGCGACGAGACAGCGAAGCGTACAACGGGCGATTATTATCCCCCTCTGAATCCCCTAAAGTCATGGATGCACCCCTTTAACATCAAAACAATGACTCTTAAACGCGCTCGAGATAGCTTCCGTCTCGTGTATCAACTTTAATAGTATCCCCTTCATTCACAAAAAGAGGAACAAGTACCACAAGACCTGTTTCCATTGTTGCAGGCTTGGTTGCGCCGCCTTGGGCGGTGTCACCACGAACACCAGGCATAGTCTCTTTTACTTCAAATTCCATAAAAAGAGGCGCATTGACGGCAATAGCCGCATCTTGGAAGTAAAGAATGGTATAAATAACCTGTTCTTTAAGGTAAGGAATAACTTCTTCTACCTGATCTTTGTTCAAGGCAACTTGTTCATAGCTGTCCTGATCCATAAAGTTAAAAAGATCATCTTCTCGGTATAAAAATTGCATATCCCTGTACTCAAGGTCAGGTGATGGAAATTTTTCGCCAGAACGGAAGGTTTCTTCTCGCATAAGGCCAGTAATCATATTTTTCATCTTGGTACGAATAAATGCTCCGCCTTTTCCAGGCTTCACATGAGCATAATCCATAACCATGTATGGCTCATCTCTCCACAGGATTTTTATACCCCGTTTAAAATCTGATGTCGCTATCACAGGCAATCCCTCGAAAAAGACCTAATTTGTTATCAAAAATGCCTCAAAACTCAGTATAAAAAAGAGCCCACAAAAAAGCAAAAATACCTTATTTTAGCCCTAAGAGCTCTTCCCCTCAAAAATAGACGTTCCTGCTCCCCCCACCTTTATGCTAGACTACCCGAGTTTGCCATAAACCGATAGAAAAAGGAGTCGTCGTCATGGGAAAAAAGATCTTTGCACAGGACAATATCGGCTTTATTGAACTACTTGATGTCTTTGGGGATGATCTAACGGTCGTCAATGCTGCCCGAGTCTCATTCAATAAAGAATCACACACCCTTTCAGACAGGGACGCTGGACTCATCAACTACTTAGCCAAACATCAGCATATCACCCCTTTTTTTCACCCCATCATCCGTCTGCGTATTAAAATGCCCATTTTTGTCATGCGAGAGTGGTACCGGCACACCATCGGTTTTGCACGCAATGAGGTCTCCCGCCGCTATGTCACTGACCAGCCCGACTGCTTTGTGCCTGCACGCCTGAGAATGCGGGACGCCAACCTAAAACAAGGGTCCAAGGAAGAGTCGGTTGCGCACAGTGAGCACTACGTACAACAAATGCGTGATTATTGCGCCAAGGCCTGCGAATATTACACCTTCCTACTGGAAAGCAATGTCTGCCCAGAACAAGCGCGCATGATCTTACCCCAATGCATGTACTCTGAATTCATAGAAACAGCTAGCCTTGCCGGTTACGCTCGCCTGGTTAACCTCAGAGTTGACCCAACGGCACAGCGCGAGATCCAAGTGTATGCTGGATTTGTTAGCACGCTGTTACAAGAAAAGTTCCCCGTTTCATGGCAAGCATTAATGCAGCATCCAATAATCGAGGAGAAAATCGATGAGCATCAGACCGGACACCTGGATAGCCACCATGGCCAAAGCCAAGGGCATGATCGACCCGTTTTGTGAAAACTTAGTTCGCACCAATGATAAAAATGAAAAAGTAGTGAGCTACGGACTCTCAAGCTACGGATACGACATTCGGGTTGCCGACGAATTTAAAGTGTTTACCAACGTGCATAACGCAATCATCGACCCCAAAGCGTTCAAGGCCAACTCATTCGTTGAGCTCGTGCAAGATGTATGTATTGTTCCACCAAACTCATTCGCTCTAGCCCGCAGCGTTGAATATTTCCGCATCCCGCGCAACGTACTGACCATTTGTCTGGGAAAATCAACCTATGCCCGTTGCGGCATTATCGTGAACGTAACGCCCTTTGAACCGGAATGGGAAGGACATGTCACCCTAGAGATTTCCAACACCACACCACTTCCTGCCATGATTTATGCCAATGAAGGGATTGCTCAGGTTATTTTCTTTGAATCATCAGACATGTGCCAAACCTCATACGCCGACCGAAAAGGAAAATATATGGGGCAACGCGGCATCACCTTGGCAAAGGTATAGAAAGTAAAAAAAAATACATGAAAGTCTACACTCTGCATTCAATAAAAAAGGAAGCGTATATGAAATTGTTTTATAAAAAATTAGCATTATGCATGCTCTTTGCAATCTCAAGTACTGCCAGCGCCAAGGTCTATTATGATCAAAATGGGAACAAACTCTTCAACGGCAAAGACTTTCCCGTCCTCGATCTTGTCATTTGTTTGGATAAATACAAATTTAATGGCAAAGAATGGATACATTCTGAAAAATACGCTGATCTTGCTACCGCGCCCATTACCTCCACTCTCATAAATACAATCGAACAAGAAGAGGCGCTTGTTGCATGCTCCAACCTTATTAGAAAATTAATTGATAAAGCAGCAACACAATCAATTGATGGTACGCTCTGCAAAAATGTCATCACCACCCTGAATGACCACTCTATGTGGCTCATATTCTTAACCAAAGATCAAGAATTTGTACTCTTCATTCCACGTAAAAAATATGCTGTCTCCAGCCCTTCTGACCTCAAAGCTCTTGAAATTAATACTGACATACTTCAGGAGCTCAAATCACTCGATAGCAGCTTCTATAACGAATCAGAACTCAAGCAACAAAAACGCCTTGATGAACTTGCTCTCAGAGAACCTACGCTCAAAACAAAGGGACTCATTCAACACGAAACGCTCTTTGCTCTTTTCTTGCAAACACCAGAAACAAACAACATCACAAAACATATCATCATGGCAGGACACGGAAATTTTCATGAACAAATAAAATCAACGTCCCAGGAAAAACTTAAGCTTAAAAAGCCACAGGGACCAACAGAAACCGATGCGGCCATTGCACAACTCAGGCCGTATCAATACATACAATTTTTGGAACTACTTAAAAAGATAAGCTGCTCTTTACTGTACATTAAAAGTTGCTATTCCAGTGGCTTTAATGCTCTCATGGCAAAAAATGAAACCTTTTATCAGGAAAAAAATATCTTTGCACAATTTAGGTTGGCCGATGATCTTCCGTTCATCATCGTCAATGAATCAACACCTGACGTCTCTGCGGGAGCTCTCTTAAAGAGCAAGATTGCCGCATTCTTCACACAAATAAACAGCTTTTTCCTACAAAAAAAAAATCGTCTCAAAGAACACCTTGGCCAGCAAAAAATCACATGCTCCGAACAAGATCTTCTGACTGGCAAACTCCTCACTCCTCCCTTGAGCATCATTGAACAAAAACCATGGTTAATCAATACCCTTGCACCGATTATAGAAAACCTGAGAACTTTAAGCGCAAACAACTATTCAACGGCACGATTTCCTGGAATGCCCTTTTTTAGATTTATTGAACCACAAAAAAATCCAGACTCACTCCAACAATTAAGCATCCTGCAGCAAAAAAAAACTGATGCTACTCAAAAATTAGAAGCTCAACTTGCTTCTCTAACACCAGATTCACCGGAGTTTAACAATGCCATTGAAGAATACCAAAAACTGATCCGCCAATGGGATGATGAAATAGAGAAACTTGAGACACCCCTCAGACCGCTTGTTCTTTCAAACCAATTTCTTGTACACTATGAACTCAAGCATCGTAAAGATAAAAACCCATCTCTAACTATTCAAGATCCAACACAATATGCCTTACTCTATCCCAGCGTTATAGCACTGCCCATCACAATAAAAAGCAGTATCTTCAGAATTATTTCAATGATTCCAGGCAGAGCTCAGCACTACTTCACCTCACTGACCTTCGAATGCGACCCAGCATTAACATTCAACAAACTTGACACCATTTTTGCCAAAATTCAACAAGAGCCGGTCAAGCTCTATTTCATCAAAAACTTGACCGGGCTCGCTGACAAAAACGCCCTTTCACATGTCTGCATAAAAACAAATGATGGAAAAGCAAGTATCATTTATCAGGATGAAGACAATAAATATTACAATGAATTGAATAAAGAACTTAATGAACAAACAGCTCGTACCACAATAAAGCAATGGGTTTTGGAAACAACACCTGCACATGAAGCACTCTTTGAATCATCGGCCGGTATTGAAAACATCTATAAATTCAGAATAAAAATCAGTCCAATTTTCAAGGGCATGTTTACCCGGGAAGAACTTGGTAAAAAACCAGAATCTTCAAAAACATCAACAGTAGAAAACCAATAAAAAATTCAGGGGGCTGATGCAATCTCTCCTATGCATCAGCCCCCTGCGTGTATCTAAAAACTATTATCTAAAAAAATGAAACCATCTTTTTTTCTCTTTTTTCATCCAGGCGTAATACGTGGATACTGCAAAAACAACTGCCCACAAAACAATGCACGCAGAGTTCATCATAGTGGTCATCGTCATACCAAAAATATGCAACGGCAATTTACCACTCAGTGCTATCATGACACGAACAAGCAGTGCAACAAATGACGCGCCCGACATAAACTTTGCACAATCTTTCCAATTCATCATAAACAATCCTTTTGTTTTTAATCACCCAAAAATTAACTCTTTTTCAACCATGCGTAATACACCGTGGCAACAAAAACAACCACCCATACAGCTAAAATAACAAGATTAACATTCTGGGAAACAGTGATTCCAAAAAAATGCACTGGCAGTAAATCACCCTGTGCCAACACCGCGTGATTGATTATCTCAACAGCAGCCGCACCGGAGAAAAATTTCGCGACCTCTTTCCAATATATCATCAGTCTTCCTTTCAATTATGAGAAACAATAATGTACTCTACTTACACAGAATGATATGGGTAAAGTCAAGAGTTTCATTGGAGAAAAAATGAAGCACATCGACCACGAAATTTTTTCCATCATCACAGATGAACAAACACGGCAAAATACAACAATCAACCTTATCGCCTCAGAAAACTATGTCACGCAAGAGATACTGGAGGCCACTGGATCGGTACTTACAAATAAATATGCAGAAGGATATCCAGGCAAACGATATTACTCAGGGTGCGTCAACGTGGACCGAGTTGAACAGCTGGCTATTGATCGCTGCAAAAAACTATTCGGAGCTGAACACGCCAACGTGCAACCACACTCCGGCTCCCAAGCAAACATGGCTGTTTACTTTGCCATGCTGCAACCAGGTGACACGATTATGGGTATGGGGCTATCTGAGGGCGGCCATCTAACGCACGGGCACTCAGTCAATTTTTCCGGCAAGCTGTTCAAGCATGTGCCGTATGCGGTTGATAAAAAAAACGAGCTCTTGAATTACGAAGCTATCGCCCAACTTGCACAGGAACATAAACCAAAACTGATCATCGCCGGCGCTTCCGCCTACTCACGAACCATCGATTTTGAAAAATTTGCACACATCGCAGCTTCAGTCGGCGCACTCTTTATGGCGGACATCGCACACATCGCAGGCCTAGTTGCCGCAGGATTGCATCCCAGCCCTTTCCCCTATGCTGACTTTGTCACCACAACGACCCACAAAACATTACGTGGGCCACGTGGCGGGATTGTTATGTGCAAAGAAAAATATGCATCTGCCATCGATCGTGCCGTGATGCCAGGCATGCAAGGTGGGCCCTGCATGAATGTGATTGCCGCAAAGGCTGTCTGTTTTCACCTGGCTGCACAAAAAGAGTTTGCCACATACACACAGCAGGTGGTCACCAATGCGCAAGCACTGGCCACCAAAATGCAGACATTGGGCTACCGGCTGGTTACCAACGGAACTGATAACCATCTTTTTATTGTTGATCTTTCAGACAAAAATATCTCTGGTCATGATGCACAAGGGACACTTGAACATGCCGGCATTACAGTCAGCAAAAGCTGCATTCCGTTCGATACAGCATCGCCATGGAAAACCAGTGGTATCAGATTGGGCACTCCTGCCGTTACCACACGTGGCATGAAAGAAAATGAAATGAAAGTAATTGCACAACTCATTCACCATATACTGAGTAACAACTGGAATGATGCATTAATTGCAAATATTCGGCAAGAGGTGATAGGACTGTGCGAGCGATGGCCGATTAAATAAAAAACCAATTGATACAAAAAGCGGCGCCCGTAACAAGGCGCCGCTTTTTGTATCAATCAAAAATACAATCTTAATTTATGTTGTAGTTATAGTTCACACGGGACGCATTACCAGCTGCATGAATAGCATTCGCCGTTGCAAACTGTGCATATACAGCCAACTCTTGTGTCTCAGCATCACATTGACGTTGGTAATCTGGATACGCTTTAATCACTAACGATGCAGCTCTTATCACGGTCAAATACGCTTCAATAATCTCTTGATAGCCAATCATCAAATCAATATCAGCACACTTTGAATCTTTCTTAGCAACATCAAAATAGTGATTCGCCAATGACAATTGATTAAACAATTCTTCCAATGCGGCAACCGCTTTTACTTTTTCATTCTTTTGAGCAGCAAAATAACTTACAACACTATCAGCCAATACTTGCGCATTGCCAGCTGATTTTTGTACGAGCTCCAATACTTCTGGTTGGCTGCATTTATTACCGGACATAATATCTTCTGCTGCACGTGCATAACCAGCTGCCGTGTATGAAGAAAAGCCTTTCCAACCCAAGTATCCTGCTGTAATCGCGACACCTGTTGCCACAATTGCTGACCACTTATCCGACATTGGATTAAATTTTGTATGAAGAGCAACCAAAAAACCATGTGTTTGAGCGCCCATAGAAACACCAGACATATCGGCAACAATCAACTTCATCAGTCCCCACACACCAGCGCCTATCGCTGCTGTTCCAACAACTGCACACGTTGGTGAAATGGGCTCTTTGGTACGTGAGTACGCAAAAACTGAAGACTCACTACCAGCACACACCATCAAACAAACACCCAGTAACGCTATCTTTTTCATATCAAACATTCCTTTGCAAGATGAAACTGTTAAAACCGTATAATTGAGCTTGCGTCATACAACTCTTTTTTATAATTTGCCAAAAGTTCTTCGTAGCGAGGCTTGCGTATAGCTTCCACAATTTCACTACGACGATCTTCCAATGCCATCTTACGCTGTGGTTTTGCTTCCAACAGCATAAACAATTCAAAACCACCTGTTGTTTCATGTGGCGCAGAAATAGAGCAAGGCTTCATGGAAAAAATAAATTGCTTGGATGCATCCATATCAGATTTATTCACCCAGAAACTTGGCGACCATTCAGCACCGATAATTTTTGCGCCAGCTTTTACCTGACGTTCAATCTCAGCACGCTGTGTTGCACGATCAACCAATGTGTTAAATGGAATAAGCATTTGCTGCAAATAATACGATGGCTCTTGATCAATAGGATGCGCATCATAATACGCTTGAATATCACGGTCCAACACAACCAAACGTGAACGAATCTTAAAATCCATCAGCGAGTTGGTCGCAAATGATATTGCCAACTGCTCTTTACCTTCTGCATAAGTATATCCTGCAGCGCTAAACATCGCCTTAATGTCATTGGCCGAAAGATTATTCTCACGTTGCACTTCATCAAGATACCGATTCACTGCTGTCTCATCAGGCGTAATTTTAAGTTTTTCCGCATCTTGATACATGAGCGCTTCTAAAATAACGTCATCAACCGTTCTGAACTGACCATTCAAGGTAGTGCGATCTGCATCTGACTTGGTCACAATAATCGTCTCTTCTTCTCCAAAAATAACCGCTTCAAGTCTATCAATTACAAATCGCTCAGCGCGCATACAAAAAGCTGAAAATAACATAAATCCAAAAACTACTTTTTTCATCTCCCTACCCTTTATAAAAGCTCATCAGGCAATAAGGAAGGGGAACTTAGTTATAACTAAATTCCCCTTCCCTTTTTTAATGGCTGAGATTACGCAGCTTGTGCGTCTTGGCGTGGTGTTTCATCTTGAGGAACTGGAAATTGTTCTGCTCCTGCTTGCTCATTGGCAGCTGTTTGCATTTGAGCGCCTACTTTATCGCCCTCTTTAGTGAAGAACTGCTCATTGAGTTCTAAACCGTAGCTTTTGGTCAAGGTTTCAAGTTCTTGTTGCAGCTGTTTGCCTTTTTCTGTTTGCTCAGCAATGTTCTTGATGTCTTCTTTTATTTCTTCAAATGCACGGTACTTGGTTGCTTCTTTTGATGTTGCATGAACTACCCAGAAAGATTTATCATTCAAGGTAACCATTTCAACTGATGGCGCATTTTTGATCGACATGATCTTTGTTCTTAACACAGGGTCAACACCGAAGCTTTGATCGTGTACAAGTTTGAAGTCACGTACTTTGCTGCCCAAGCCAGCTTCTTTTGCAAGTCTTTCTAAGTTAAGACCTTTGCCGGCGGCTTTTGCTTTATTAAAGAATGCAGCTGCATCAGCTTTTTTCTCAAAGGCTACGCCAACTGTGTTGACACCGCCACGGGAAATCATGATACCTTGCATGGAATCTTTATTATCTTCGTAGAACTTCTTAACGTCTGCATCGCTCAATTTTGTTGTTTCAAATGCTTGTGCAAAAAATTCTGCATTCAGAATTTGTTCAACAGCCTTTTCCATCTTTGCTTTTCGTGCAAGATATTCAGGCTTTTGATCAATTTGTTTATCTGCGATAAAACGAGAAACAACTTCTTGGTTTCCAAGTCCGCGTGCAAAATCTTTTTCAAGGTTTGGCATCATAGGCAACATTGATTTGATTTGTGGTTTCTCTTCAAGAAGCATGTTGAATTCTTCTTTGAATTCGCCGCCATCAACAACAACTTCATCACCAATTTTTACAACCCAGTCAGCAGTTGATGCAACGGTGCGACCTTTTTTACGTTTTGACGTTGTTTCTTTTTTCTCGCCACTGCTTTTAAACCATTCACTTGGTTTGCAACTGGACAACAAAAGAATTGGAGAAAGAGCTAAAGCTATATACAGATTTTTTTTCATAAGAATCCCTTTTTTGCACTTATTATTGTAATTTCCACTCACTCTAAAACTCTTGATCTAGACCACTCGAGCATGTTACCAAAGAATAAATCGTTTGACAAATGCCTCCTCACCCCCCAATAAACGCATAACATCAGACAACTCGACAAGCAACAACGGCTGAAATTGATGCTGGCTTCAGTACATACAACTGACGAGCAACCTCTTTGATAGTTGCCCCAGTAGTTAATAAATCATCAACGATAAGAATCTGTTTACCCCTCAGATGGCTCCAATCCCCTCGGCATACCTCAAACGCCTCCTGTACGTTCTGTGCGCGCAAGTTCTTATTAAGCGTTGCCTGAAACTGAGTTCGCTTGGTCCGTTTAATCGGTTGCACAACCGGTTTTCCACTTGCCTTGGCAATCACGCGTGCCATCTCAAGAGACTGGTTAAAACCACGCTGTGCAGAACGGGACCAGTGGGCAGGAATGGCCACAATGTAATCAAACGGAATATTTCTAATATACGTCATATCCCATATCAACTGCCCCAACTGACGGGCGGCAACGATATCAGAATGCCCTTTTGCCAAAATAAGCGTCTTTAAAGGATCTTTATAAGCCGACACTGCAAACACCCAAATCTCTTTGGTTGCCGTTACCTCGAGCCGAGCCGATACAACCGGCGCAACTCGAACAACGCATTCATCACAAAAAACCTGACGATCGCTCATAAACGCACGACAATAGGCGCACAGCGGCGGTGTAATACTGTCGACCACTAAAGTACGAACTGTGTGTACGCAGCGAGCTGCAAAACTATAGATGCGTGCTAATTCCACGAAAAATTCCACAAATGATGCATTATGATGGTTTACCTACTGATGAATCTTCCATTAACAGCTTGAGAATCATGAAAAATACGCCGGTCACAATGCACGCATCAGCCACATTGAATGAGGGGAAATACATGTTACCTGCTGAAAACACAATAAAATCGATAACCCCGTTATGGAAAAAGCGATCAAACAGATTCGAAACGGCACCAGAAAGCGCTAACGTTTCCCACCAAATGACATGCCCCTCTTTCCATCGCTTATACGTATAAAATCCAAGGATACAGGTCACGGCAAGAGTCAGTGTGATAACAAACAGAAATTGTAGCGTGTTATGCGAGTGCAACATGCCCCACGAAACACCCCGATTTAAAGAAAGACTCAACGATAAAAATGAAGAGAGCTTTATCTCTTCAGCCCCGTGCCACAAAATCAATGTTTTAGTGACTCGGTCAAGCATCATCATCACAGCAAAAAATAATGAGTATAAATAAATCTTGTGCAGTTTTTTCATCTGATGGCAACTCCAAAGTTCTCAAGTTTCTTATTCACCTGTTGACACACACTATCAGCATCATCACCTGTCAATGTTCTACTTTCATCTTGAATGATAAAACGAATGGTCAAAGATTTTTTATCTTTCCATTCATCTTTGTGGAAGAAATCCAGCAACGTAACATCTTGTATTCGTTCATCAACCGAACGAACCAAGGCAACGACGTGCTCAAGTGACACCTCAAGAGGAGCGAGCATGCTCACGTCTCTGCGAATACCAGGATACTTTGCAAGCGGTACATACCTTTTGAGTGGCGCTTTGTAATTGAGCATTTCATGCCCACTTAACTCAAACAAGAATACGTCCCCTTCACCACAGCGTGCAAGCATCGATCCTTCAACTTTACCGGCATAACCGAGTATTTTTCCATCAAGCGTGAGCTCTGCTGTTTGATATCGAGAGAACCATGCAGGTGCATGTGTAGTCTTATTCCACTCAATATTCATGGACAGCGCATCAAATAGTTGTGTCAGCTGATCCTTTGCTTCATAAAAATCAACCACATGTTTGCGATCAAACATGATGCCGGCCAATGATTTTTGTTCAATAACTTTATTATTTTGGTCAGTCCACACGCGTGCCCACTCAAAAAATCTCAGCTGTTCATGCTCTTGACTGTTGTGGTGAACGTTGGAAAGCAAGTGCGGCACTAATGATGTCACTAGCCTACGACGATCTTGCGATACTGGATTTTTTATCTCGACACAATCCTTCGCATCAAAACCGAGCGTATGTAAAAACTGTTCGTCATATAATGAATAGTTATATACTTCCCGCATACGCAGAGCCTGCGCAAGTGCTTTTTTTATGATTCTAACACGCATCACCGGACGTAAATCAAAGGGCTTGCGTTCCTGTGTTGGCAGCTCGTTGGGAATATTTTCATATCCAAAAAACCGACCGATCTCTTCAATCAAATCTTCTTGAATGGTCACATCTTTAGAGCAACGGAATGTTGGCACGGTCACAATGTACGAAGCCCCTGATCGTTTAACTCCAAATCCGATGGTGGTCAGCGCGTGCTCGATAAATTCAGAAGTTACAGTAATACCCAAACGACTTTCAATCGTTTGATGATCAACGATCAATTCAAGTGGTTGTGCGGCTTTGCCAATCGATGCAATTGAACCAGCAGCAATGTAAGAAAGCTTTTGATCATCAAGAAGTTTTAAAAATCGAACAAGTGCAGTAATGTTTTGATTCGGATCGAGTGTTTTTTCAAAACGAGCAGACGCTTCCGTTCTTAATTTAAACCGAGCAGCCGTTCTACGAATGGTTGCTGCATCAAAGTGTGCTGCTTCCAAAAACAGATCTTGTGTATTTGCGTCGATGCCACTGTCTTTGCCGCCCATCACGCCAGCCAAAGCAACCGGTTTTTTGCCATCGGTAATCACGTAATCGTCGGAAGTCAATTCAAGCACCTGGCCATCAAGCAAGGTAAGTTTTTCACCCGACCTGGCCAAACGCGCTTCGATGGCCGTACATTTTTGTGCATCAAAGGCATGCATCGGTTGCCCAACATCAAGCATCACGTAATTAGTGGTATCAATAATTGCGTTGAGCGGACGATTGCCAGTACGCGCTAAACGATACAGCATCGCCAAAGATGACGGACGATTTTCAACGTTGTGACAATACAATCCCGCAAAACGTTTACCAACCGTTTGATCAGTAACACTAATCGCTACAGGGCTATCGGATTGTGCTGGCACATTTTTTTCGTAGTCGGTTACTTGTTTTTCAACAATAAAGTGCTCGAGTGGAAACAAGGGTTTACCCAAAATCGCCGCAACTTCACGTGCAAAGCCACGATGACTCCACATGTCAGGACGGTGCGTGATCGATTTGTTGTCAACTTCAAGAATGTAATCTTCTTCTTCAAAATCCTTTTTCCATCCGCCAGCACGTAAAGCTTCTTCCACGTGCACGGCAGGCACGTTGCCATCTTTTTCACAGTGCAGATCTGTCAATGTTGCTCGGGAGTACGAAGAACCATCTTTTTTGATAAGAACACTCTGACCAACGATAACATCTTTGTCAGAAGCAAGCTTAATTTCAAGATCCCATTCGGTGCAGACCGCGGTCATGCTCTCGGCACTCACAGTGGCAATGGTGGCAAGACTGAACGTTTTCAGGTCAAGGCTCACCTTGTAAAATGCCTCAATCTCTGCCGTTGTTGTATTAAACTTGCGCGTAAAATCGGCAAGGTCTACATTCTTCCAATCTGAATCAATATGATCAAACAACCAAGCTATTGATATTTTCATCGCAGAGGTTTCCTACGCTAAAAAGAGGGATTATTTTCCATCAATTGTACTATGAAAAACAAAAAAAGGCTCGCACAACCCATTCTACAATTGACAGTGTGAACATGCGTGGCGTATCATACCCCAATAACCAAAAAACAGGGAGAATCATGGAGCACGCAAAACAGATTTGTATGACCGTACTGCGCGACAAAAACAGTTCACGCTCAGCCTTCAGGCAAGCAGCCCAACAGCTTGCGCAGATTCTTGCACACGAAGCGGCCGAGCACCTAGCGACCACACAAACAAAAATTCAAACCCCCATCGACACCACAGCAGGCGTGCAGCTTCAACGACCCATTATTCTTGTGCCTATCTTACGCTCAGGCATCACACTTCTGCCAGCGTTTCTAGAGTTTTTCACAGAAGCTACCGTAGGCGTTGTTGGCCTGAAGCGCGATGAAAAAACAGCGGTTGCGCACTGGTACTACGAAAACTTTCCACCCATGACCGGCAACGAACAGATCATTATCTTGGACCCGATGATTGCAACCGGCGGCACAGGCGTTGAAGTGCTTGCGCATCTTGCCCAACGTGGCGTCACGCAAGACCGCATACTCTTTGCATCCATTATCTGCGCACCAGAAGGGCTCAAAGTAATTCGTGACCAGTTCCCTGATATCACCATTATCACCGCCAGCATCGACGACCATTTGAATCCGACAAAATTTATAGTCCCTGGGCTCGGTGACTTTGGTGACCGTTACTTTGGAACAGAATAAGGTATCCCCTGGTTTTTGGCGTGACACGTTATAAAACCCTGTGTACACTGAGAATTTTAGGGAAAACATATGAACAAAAATAAAGCATTTTTATTACAAGAGAACATTCCGCTCAACGACAAAAACTGGTTTAGAACCGGCGGTAAGGCACGCTTCTTTGCTGCTGTCACCACGGAACAAGAATTTCAGGAAGCGCTCGCTTTTGCTCACGGCGCCAACCTTGAAGTTTTTGTGCTGGGCGGTGGCGCCAACGTGCTCATCAGCGATGACGGCTTTTCTGGGCTCGTTATTCAATCAAAAATAGAAACCATCAGCCATGAAGATGTTGATGCAACCACCGTACTCGTTCATGCCGGCGCGGGCGTTCAGATCCCCCAGCTCATCAATTATTGCCTGAATCACAACATTCTGGGGCTTGAAGAATTTGCAGGTATTCCTGGAACGGTTGGCGGCGCTGCATACAACAATATGCACTACTTTGAGTTCGCACTGTCTGACTTTTTACACAGCGGCAGAATCATTCATAAAAGCACAGGCGCTCTTGAAAACATCACAGCATCATGGTTGAATCTTGCGTACGACCACTCAAAACTGCATGAAAAACAACATTACTTTGTACAAGGCACCTTCAAACTCAAACGCGCAACTGAACTGGAAACAGCCTATGCCCGTGGACGGCAAAAAGAGATCATGCGTCACCGCTTCTCACGTTATCCAACCGCTGGCACCTGTGGCTCATTCTTTAGAAACTTCCACGCTGACGAAGTAAACCTCACCATTGCAGGCACTGACAAAAAACTGATTTTCGTCGCCTACTATCTTGATAAAATCGGCGTTAAAGGCACATTGTCTGTTGGTGATGCGGTTGTTTCCCATCAACATGCCAACATGTTGGTCAACAAAGGGAATGCAACCAGCACAGATTTGATTACCCTGGCCCGTATGATGCAAGAAAAAGTGTATGAACAGTTTGGGATTATTCCTCAAACAGAATGCGAGTTAGTTGGATTTAAAGAGTTTCCATTGATTACAACCAAATAAAACCTTTATGTGGTACACGATGAATGAACTGATTTTGGTTGGTCACACCGTACTGATTGCCATCAGCTGCCTGCTTGCCCTTCACTTGGGTAAAGAGGCGCTCATAGCCTTTGTCAGTCTCCTGTGTGTTCTTTCTAACTTCTTTGTCATCAAACAGATCACCATTTTTGGTTTGCACACCACTGCGGCAGAAGCGTATGCCGTCGGCGCTCTTCTGGGGCTCCACGTTTTACAAGAATATTATGGCAAAGAGATCACAAAAAAAGCGGTCTCTATCAGTTTCTTTTGCCTGCTTTTGTATGCGGCGGTTTCACAAGTTCACCTGCTCTACACCCCCAGCATATTTGACACCGGTAACCAACACTTTTGCGCGCTGCTCGGCCCGGTCCCACGTCTGATTGTGTCATCGCTCATCACCTTTTTGATTGTACAAAACCTTGACCGTTACCTGTATGGACGCTTATTAAACAGATTCGGGCATAGTCACCTTTTATGGCGCAACTATGCCCTACTTGCTTTTTCACAACTGCTCGACACCATTCTGTTTACGTTGCTTGCTTTGTATGACGTTGTTCACAACGTGCTGCATGTCATTGTGATCAGCTTTATTATCAAACTGCTCACCATTATATTGGCAACACCGCTCGTCACTCTCTTGAGCCGTTTCTTTAAACCAAAGTCACAACACCGTCATAAACTTACTTAGTTGGAGCCCAACGCTGTGCAAAGTCACTCAGATTTTGTTGACGAGTTGCTTCACAGTCACTGGTACACTGTGCTTTATCACGATAGCTTGCTTTGCATTCAGCCTCTTTTTTGGCACAAACATCTTTGCATGCCTTCACCTTGTCTGCCGATTTACCATCAGCATTCAACAACTCACAGTCATTTTCACATAAATCACCATTCTTGGTGCAATACGTATACCAATCAGTTTTTGCAGGGCATGCCTTTGTACACGCCGTATACCCATTTTGAACCATCGCCGCATCAGAATTACATTCAAGCTTGTTAGCTATTTTGCCACATACATCCGTTGTACTCACCGTTGCAGCCTTGAGAGTTCCATAACGATATAAACTCGCGCTGGTTGCAGCAACCAATAACAGTAAAACTAGTGTTCTTCCCTTCATCTTCTCTCCTTTGAATAGAACGGTTTCCCTTTCCCCTCTCGACTTGATAATAATCTATCAAAAAAATTGTCTATAAGTCATTAATCAGGGGTGATTACAGGAAAACAGCCGGCACCATAAAGAAAATTTCCACATTCTATGGTACGATAAAAAAAATACAGAACATCACTATCGCTAATCTGGAAGTCCATGAGCTTTTTTAAATTCGAACTTATTCATCAATCAAAAAAATCACGTGCCCGTGTTGGCCGCATTCACACGCCACACGGAATCATCGACACGCCCAATTTTGTAGCGGTGGGCACCAATGCCACGCTCAAGGCTGTGGACAACCATATGATTGATGATATCGATCTACAGTTGATGTTTTGCAACACGTACCACCTCCTGTTGCAACCGGGGCCAGAGGTTATCGCCCAAGCGGGCGGACTGCATAAATTCATCAACCGCGACAAGCCCATCATCACCGACTCAGGGGGATTTCAAGTCTTTAGTCTGGCCTATGGCACGGTAAACGATGAGCTCAAGAGTAGAGGTAAAAAGAAACTTGATGGTTCTGTATTAAAAATTACTGAAGACGGGGTATTGTTCAGATCTTACCGCAACGGCGACCTGGTATTACTAACGCCAGAAAGTTCTATAGCGGCACAAAAGCAACTCGGTGCTGACATTATTATTCCTTTTGATGAACTTCCGCCCTACCACATTGACGCACAAGCACTCAAACGTTCGGTTGACCGAACCCACCGATGGGAAAAACGTTCGTTGGATGCACACCTACAAAACCGGAACAACCAGGCAATGTACGCAGTGATTCACGGTGGTGTTGACCCCAAACTGCGCACACTCAGCTGCTCATACCTCACCGGCCTTGATTTTGACGGATTTGCGGTCGGCGGTTCACTAGGCAAATCACATCAAGAGATGTTTGACCTGCTCAAGTACACTCTGCCAATGCTACCTGATACTAAACCGAATCATCTTTTGGGAATTGGGGACCTGCAATCTTTGCAGACCTGCATCGAGTTTGGTGTTGATACGTTTGACAGCTCGCACCCCACACGCTGCGCACGGCACGGACTGCTGTTCACCTCAAGCGGCAACAAAAAAATCTTACAAGCCTCACACAAAAACGACTTTGGTCCGATCGACAAAACCTGTTCGTGCTACGTCTGCCGCCATTTTTCACTCGCCTACATTCACCATTTGTATAAAGCCAAAGAGATGACCGGCTACACGCTAGCAACCGTGCACAATCTGCAGTTTATGGTTGATCTCATGGCCAAGTACCGAGCAGGCATTATAAACGGGGATTTATAACCTCTACTTGTTTACCTTCTTGGTTTTTTTGGTTACCGGAGCCGGCTTCATAGCAACTCGAATCTCCCCAAGAACCGCAGACTTTTTTTTGGGAGTTTGACGAACCGTAGTTATTTGAGGTGATGCCGCTTTGGTCTTTGCAAAATGGATGCATAAGCTTCATACACCCAACCTGAGCAACTTCATCCATTGCATTAAGCGCAGTCTGTTTAACTTCATGTATTTTAGCAATAAACTAATTGCCAAGTGTATCAATTTCCTCTTTCGCCTTAGCCACAACATGTCGAGCAACAAACTTTACAACACAGCAATACAGAGCCGTCATAAACGAACCAATAAAAGTTAATTGAATGGCGGGTTTCAGAGTCCTTCTCAGACAGCGACCATTCACCCAGTACAAACCATACCCGCAGGCGCCCAGCGCCCGGAGGCTGCCGGCACCCAAAAAAATGTCTTGAACAAGATGAGCTTTTTTGTGGGCATCCTTAAATTTTTTCGGCGACTCACCACGGCTGTTTTCCTGCATTGCATCACACTTCGCCGAAGCTTCGAGGGACAGGTTCACAACCCCCGAAAGCAACAAAAAAACAAAAAGAAAAAAATAGGAATAAATTTACAATGGGAACAGATGGTGGGGAGAGGGGAAAAAAAGTCTAAAAAAAAGCGACCTATTATTACACAGGCCGCCCGTTATTTTTCGTTAATAATAAGAGTTGTTAGTTCTGTTTGTCTTTATTGCCGTCTGGTAAATTCTTGCGGCTGAACCAACTGGAAACTCTACTTTTAATAGATCCACCTAAAGAACTGATCCATTCCTTTGTCCCCTGAGGATCAATTATGCTTTTCAGGCAAATACAACCCGCAATAGAAACACCTAAAAATATATTTGGTCTCTCAAAAACAGGGTCAAGCACCTGAAGAAATCTGCCACCAACAGATGATAAACAAAAAGCAGAAATCCCGGAGTTAACCATTGTAATACCATAGATTCCCAAACCTATTGTGGCCACGGTGGCCAGCGCGCCGACTACCAGATTTGTTGTAGTTATTGGTTTTTTTTGTGTATTTTGTTCTTCAGATCCCAGAGCTACTCTGCTAAATTCGCCACCAGCCAGCTGTTCAGTTTGCGTCGCTACTTCTTCTTTCATCTCTACCTTCTTCTCATCCGTCTTTTCTTCCATGCCAAATGCACCGGGCGCCATAGCAAGCAGAGAAAACACAAACATTGTTCTGAGTAATTTTTTTGTAACCATTTTGAAAATCTCCATTTATTTAAAATCAATTTTACAAAAACGGCCCCACTGTTACGCGAGGCCGCCCGTTATTTCTCGTTAATGACAAGAGTTATAGATTATTCTACTTTTTAGCAGGTGCAAACCAACCCATAAACTTTGATCCAAATTCACAAATTTTTACACCAAGATCATTTGCTTTTACGGCTGCAAATTGATAACCAGTCTTAATGTTGCTAAAAATTTGCGGATGATATTTATAAATCAATCCACCAACAATTACCGCTGGAACGGTCACCGCTGCTACAGGCCAACTACATGACCAAATTGTTTTACCAATAGAGTTACCATTATTTTGATACACCTTTGTGGCATACTTACCAATCGATGATCCAATAGGTCTTGCTATATACTTCATAAAACCAGAGTAAACAGCCGGTGTACCATACCGAAGGGCAGGTAATCCAACAGCTACAGCACCTAAACCACCAACTGTACCAACCACTATATGTTTAGGGGTAGTCTTGCCGTATCGCTCATTCAAGTTATCATCAACTGCCAACACCATCGCCGGCATAGCCATTAAAGACAATGCAAGCATCGAAACTATTCGTTTATTGTAAACCATTGTAGAACTCCTCCATTTGTTTAAAAAATACAACTAATTCAATCTGTAATAAGTTTCTCATAAAAAAGGGGCTTGGTCAAGGGGGTCTCTTAAAATCATTAATCGATCGATCTGATCAACTTATCAAATACCAGAAAAACGACCTATTATAATATATAACTGAATATTTATTATTAAATCCGGGTAAAGTTACCCAAAAGGCCCAAAACCCAGTACAATGAAGTTATATAGCCTTAAAACCTGATCAATAGGGGAAAAAACCCATGCGCACGATTAAATCTCGCCAGAATCCACACGTTACGGCCGTTTCAGCCCTCAAAAAGCTCTCGGGGCGCCAATCCCAAGAAAAGCTCATTGTGGAGGGTTTACGGGCCTGTACCACGGTTATTAAGGCCGGTTGGGAGCCCATTGACCTCTATGTCACTAGCGAAATGCTCCCGTTGGCCAAAAAGCTCGCCCCTGAGGACGTTATCACCTTTGTTGATATGCCCGTTATGGAAAAAATAAGCCAATCAACCAGCCCCAGCGGCATGGTGGGCGTTTTCAAGCTGCCCAAAAAGCCAAAGACTGAGAAATTAAGCTCAGGCGTGGTTTTGGCCAATATCATGGACCCCGGTAACATGGGAACCCTGATTCGGACCTGTGCTGCGATGGGATTTGATTCGGTTGTGGTTGTTGAAGGCGCAGATCCATGGTCACACAAAGTTGTTCAAGCAAGCGCTGGCACCATTGCCCACGTTGATATCTTTTGCTGGTCATGGCAAAAACTGATGCTCAACAAGGGAGACAATGAACTGGTGGCTCTGGTCGCCCGTGATGGCGTAGCTCCAGAAGCCCTTGATAAAAACTCGAAAAAACTGCTGGTGGTGGGAAATGAAGCGCACGGTCTGCCCGAAGAATGGGTAAAAGACTGCGCCAAAAAAGTGACCCTCCCTATGCCAGGGAAGGTCGAAAGTTTAAATGCCGCTGTAGCCGGCTCTATCGCATTATATTTGGTTAAGAACGCTTAAGCTTAAAACGATTACATCTACGGGCTCAGCCCATCTAGACCACTGCAAAGCTGCGCGCAACATCTACATAGTGTTGCGCGCTTTGTTTTAAGGTGCGTTGTTGCGTCTTGAAATTGACGTGGTACAGGCCGTAACGGTCTTCGTACGTGCCCCATTCATAGTTATCCATAAGCGACCAGTAAAAATAGCCCCGCACATCAACCCCATCACGAATAGCCTGGGATATGGCATAAATATACCGCTTTAAAAACAGGTCGCGATCTTCTTCTTGAAACGGTGCAATGCCGTTTTCAGTGACATAAATAGGGATATGTAATGGTTCGGCAAGTTCGGTTGACAACGTCTTGAGTGCCCGGAATAACCCTTCTGCGTAAAGAGTATGATCTTTTTTATGCGTCAAAACCTCACCCGGATACGGACAACGCACCCATGCTTTAACTCCGCTATGAGAATAATAATTGAGCCCCACAAAATCGAGTGATTGCGGTGCATCAGCATTGGTATGGGTTACGTTCACCATAAATGGCAGTTTAACGCTGAATGTACCGATCCTGAAAAAATCAAAAACCGAGCTATTAGTCAACTTATCGCCCATCACCTGAACAATCTTTGCAATCGGGTCAAAACGTGAGATGGGATCCATTTGATTAATATTATGCAGAATGCCAACCTTGGATAACCCCCCACCCGGCATCTTTTTAATCCGCTGATAGGCCTGTACGTGCGCTTCACAGATATTCTTCAGCACTTCTACTGCCAGCTGCATCTTCTTTTTGTACGGCGGCTTGTCGCCAGTACCGTACCCCGGCATAGCGTAGCCCACAGGGGAATTGAATGTCAGCCACAAATGGACTCGGTCACCAAGCACCTCAAAGAGCTTTGCTGCATATTCAACGTAATAGTTTATATTTTCAACCTTTTCAAACCCGCCTTTGTGTGCAAACCATATGGGGTCGGTATAATGGTGAATGGTAATCACCGGCTTGATGCCGTTTTTAATGAGCTCATCACACACGTCAACATAATGCTGCAATGCAGCAGGGTCAAAATAATCTTCCCGTGGCTGAATCTTGCTCCATTCGGCCGAAAAACGGTAAGCATTGGCCCCCAAGCCTTTGATGAGCTGGATATCTTCTTTGTACCTGTTCCAATGGTCACATGCGTCGCCTGAGCTTTCTGGCATGCGCAGTTGAGCCTTTGCATCCGTGGTCACGCATTCGTGTTCACAATACTGATTATTGGTGCATCCACCTTCAACCTGGTAGGCCGATGTGCCGACACCAAACAGAAAATTGCGGGGAAATACCAGGTCATTCGTGTCGATAGCGGCCCAGTTCCAGCTCAAACCTTTGCATACAGGGGTTGGGGTCGTCTGGCCCGGCTGAACTGTTTCTAAAGAAGAATTCTGATGCTGAATGGCCACATGAGTGGTTGCCCCGGTAGAAAACAATGAGACAGCCAAATAACTCAAACGCATCATGTAACTGATTGGATCCATCTTTATATCCCTTTATACGTCGTAACCTGACCAATTTTTTAGATACAACCAGCCTAACATGCCAATAAGTGGTTGTAAAAAGGTCAGGCGGCCGAACGGCAACCAGTTGTTCAGGGTATCTTTACCGATACCCTGAACAAGATAATAATCTCATCAACCTTTTGTGATAACCGTGGGGCCAGGAACCAGTCGAGTCGCGTTGACGCTCCAGCTAGATAAGAATACAGACAAATGCGTCTTTTCTCGGCAAACTATACGACCGCAGCACGCCGATATCACCGCGCTGACAACCCACACATAAATCACAAACTCTTGCCTTTTGCCAACTACATCAATCACACTCAGTAGTATAGGATCACCATAAAAAAGGGAACAGTATGCAGATCAGTGGACGGCATTGTGCTTACGTTATCGCATTGAATATAGCCATTATCAATTCAACGCTCTGGTGCATGCAAAAAAAAGAAGAAGAACTCCAAATATCAAGCGAACAGATCAAAAAAGAAATCAAAGCAACCACATCACTCGATGATGCCACCAACAAATACATAGATCTTTACAAACGAATCTGCTCTATTTTTAAGGGTTACTATCTTGAAGAAGAACGATACGATGTTCTCGATGAACTTGAAAAACAGTATGGCGAACATTTCCTGCACACAAAATTACCAATAAACAACAGTCATTTAATGATTTCTGGCATAGAACTAACTAACATATACAAAACAATGATTAACAACTTAGAAACTCTCATCAAAGCAACAGCCTTTTCGCAATCAATCTCCTCCCTTCCGTCCATTTTCATCAAAGATATTTTCTCTGACTCTTCCACACACAAGCAACTCACACTTGCGCAACAAGTGGAGATTATCAATAATACTCAAAAAATATTGCAAAAATATACACCTTACCATCAAAAATTGGCTCAAGGCAGCGATATTTTTATCAGATTTGAACAGCTGCGAGATAGAGTGGTAACACTCTACCAAAAAGCCATGACCAGTTCTGGGTTAATGATTGATGAATGGGAAGACGACAAACAACCAACCTGCCCTTATCTCTTAATTGACATGATGAACAACCAGCCTTTGTACGAAACTGAATTTAGAAAATTCTCCCTACAACAACAAAAAATAACTAAACATCTTAAACAACAAGAAAAAATAAATAACAAAAACCAACATGATCAGTTACAAAAAAAATTAAACAAAACATGGGATAAAGAAATAGACGTATGCACACAAAAATATACCAAGGAGCTTCTCAATAATTTCTTCCCCCTTATAAAACAACTCAATAAAATTAGACAATTTGCCCAAGCAATACAATTTGACGCGGAAGATGGTGGGATTGTTGGCCTTAACCTCAAAAAATCAGTCAA
The DNA here is from genome assembly GCA_964436435.1 of uncultured Pseudomonadota bacterium. Taxonomy (GTDB): domain Bacteria; phylum Babelota; class Babeliae; order Babelales; family Vermiphilaceae; genus DAOVGZ01. Next base: position 947,256 of record CAYTCH010000001.1, on the reverse strand, counting down.
CAACAAAAAACGCCTCCAAGGCCTCTGCACCAGCCTACTTTTATTCAGCTACCCATACATGACAAAAAATGAAATAGAAAAGGCCTTGCTGGCACCCTTTCAACCTCATGATACAATCTTCCCTGGATTTATAGATGAGTACGCACGAAAGCTCAATAAACAGGAGGCGGAAATTTATCTCACGATCAGAGACAAAACCATAAAAGAAGTTTTTAAGGCTCTGGATATTTTTAATAGTTATAAATCGTAATCATCAATCTTATATACAAGGAATAAAACCATGGCACTACGACTATCTTTATCTCATAAAACCCTGATTATAGCGGTAGCGACATTAACCGCCCCTATAGCTCTTCATTGCTCTGAAAAAAACCGCCCACTTGTATACATTCAACTGGAAAACAATCCCTTTGAAAAAATAATAGACTTAGACCAAACACACAAAACGTATAGCGATTTATTTAGGAGCATAGCAGACCTTCAAGAAAGAAACGTCTCAAAAGAAATAATAGAAAAATGCAAAAAAATGCTTGAAAAAGAATATGATAAACAGCTTCAAAAAAGGCTTTTTTTCTATTCCCCGGAACTACACGAAACTTTCCCTTTTTATGCCACGAAAGTGCTCAATGACTATAAAAAAATAGCTCCTTCTCTTGAATCATTTATAGAATCAAAAAAACTCAATAAAAAACCGCTCCTTCAGGCTACAACGCTCAATACTCTTGAGAACACACTTATGCTCCTCGAAAAAGACTATAAAAAAATTATCACCCAGCCCGAGGATTATTATAAAAGTCTTCTTTTTAAGACCATGCCACTCCAAGGGCAACTCAAAAAAACACACGACTCCGTGCTCTCTCTCTATGCCAATGCAACTCAAAAAACCAAATTCTTTGTGAACCGATTCGTAGATGTCCCCTATACAACCATTAAGCAGGCTGTTACTCAAACTCCAAAATTCAAATCAGAGCTCCTGAGTGCACCAGAAAAAAAAGCAATCAAACTCCTTAAAAATAATTTCAAGGAACTCATCACCAGCACACAAATGATCGGACAACTTGCTCGCGCAGCCCTCAAACGATCAGAACAGCTTCAGGATGACGACAAAGAAAATGAAACAATATACAACTATGTACGCGCCTACTCTTCCTATTACATGGCAGATAGAGAATTATTAGAAGTCTTTGACGAAGAGGCAGACACAGAATATACCAAAACAAACCTTGGAATTATTAACCGATATGCTCTGCAGCTTGATAGTGAGTATGCAAAAATCTATTGGAACACAAGAATAAAAAGCATGAATGATGTTATTACAACACTCAATACGTTGCGCAAAAAAATAAATATTGAGTAATTTATTCCAGGAGATTACTTCTGTTTTACCCATGAGTAGGTTAAAATCATAACTGATAACATTTTATTCCTTTTACTCTGGGTAAACTAATGTCTGAACAACGTTTTTTGTCACTCCGCTCTGCAATTTTAATTAACATCAACATCATGCTGGGCGCTGGTATCTTTTTAAATACCACGCGCCTTTCTCAATTTACAGGAATTGTCAGTAGCTATGCGTACCTGCTCATCGGCGTACTCATGCTACCACTCGTGCTCTCTATTGCTCGGCTCACCAACATGTATCCTTCAGGCGGATTTTATACCTTTGCGCGCAATGAACTCAGCCCGTTTGCTGGTTTTATCAGCGCATGGAGCTACCTCTTTGCCAAACTTTCTTCCGGTTCTTTAATGATGCACTTTTCATTGTCCATCATTCAACAACTCATTCCTGCACTCGCCTCTGTTAACATTCTTGTTCTTGATACACTAGCCATTGCCCTGTTCGTTTTTTTAAACACACGCAACGTGCAAACCGGCGGCAGAATTCAAGCAGCATTTACTGTGCTTAAATTAATCCCCATCTCCTTTGCAATTTTGACCGGACTCTATCTCTTTAATGGGTCTAACGTGACTGAAGTACACAGAATCTGGTCAGGCATTCCGTCCATTTTACCGTACCTGGTGTATGCAGCCATGGGATTTGAATCTGCCTGTTTGATCTGCAACAAAATGCGCAACCCAGAACGGGACGCACCGCGCGCCATCTTGATTTCCTATGGCATCGTCTTGGGAATCGCAGCTCTTTACCAATTTGCTTTTTACGGAGCACTCGGCACAATACTGAGCAACCTTTCAGCAACATTCAGCTCAAAAAGCTATCTCTTTGCCTTCCCCTCACTCCTTACAAACCTCTTACCATCGTCCCCCATGCTTGCTGCAAAAATTCAAGGCATTTTACATTTGGCACTGGCGTCATCAGCGCTGGGCGGCAGCTACGGCATCATGTTTAGTAACACTTGGAACCTCAACACACTCGCGATTAATAACCATATCTTCTTTAAAAAACTGTTCACCTGGACCAACCACCACGCAATTCCATTGGCATGCGTTGCCTTTGAAGGTATCGCATACTTTTCATATCTATACATCAGCGGCGGCGTACAAGATACACTGCAACCGCTCAGCGTTTTGGGCACCGTGCTTGCTTACACCATCAGCGTCACCGCCCTGCTTTCTGCAAAAATAAAACGTCCACAACTTCCTATTTCCATCTGGATTCCCGTGCTCGGACTATTCAGCTGCTCACTCTTTATTGTGACCAGCATAAAAACAATCAGTGCCAATGGGCCGGCATCACTCGTGCTCTTTAGCGCACTGCTGATCCTGGGTGCAACTATGTTCTTCGTGACATCGAGAAAAACTGTTAAGGCCTAATTAAAAAGGAGATCTTTATGTTCTTGATTCCATTGCCACCACTTCCTTACGGCACCGATGCTCTTGCACCAATTATCAGCAAAGAAACAATCGAGTACCATTACGGCAAGCACCACCGCACGTACGTCGAAAAACTCAATGAGCTCATCAAGGGAACAGAGCTTGAAAGTAAAGGGCTCAATGAGATTATTGTCGCATCACAAAAAGGGCCGATCTTTAACAACGCAGCCCAAGTGTTTAACCACACCTTTTATTGGAACTGCATGGCGCCCAAGGCTGGCGGAAATCCAACCGGTAAAATTGCTGTGATGATTGAAAAAGAGTTCGGATCGTTCACCACATTCCAAGAACAGTTTAACAACGCAGCACTGACCCTTTTTGGCTCTGGCTGGATATGGCTGGTGCAGAATGAAAAAGGCAAACTTGAAATCAAACAGATGAGCAACGCGGACTGCCCTCTTGCCCATAACCTCAAACCCCTGCTCACCTGCGACGTCTGGGAGCATGCTTACTACATAGATTACCGTAACGCACGTAAAACCTACATGGAATCATGGTGGAAATTGGTCAATTGGAACTATATCAATAGCCTGATTGCATAAACAATCGTAAAATTCCTTCAAAAAAATGGGGCGTAGCCAAACCGCATGGTCCTGCTACGCCCGTCGTATTTTTTTATGCTCGCAATTAACGCAATTTCAGCGTCATAAGCGCAAGCAAACACAGAATCAGGGATATAATCCCAAATCGCGCGACAATCTTAGATTCAGGTGAACCCAAGAGTTCAAAATGATGATGGATGGGAGCCATTTTAAAAATGCGCTTCCCTCTCACTTTATAAGAAAAAACCTGAAGAATGACTGACACCGTCTCGACAACAAACAAGCCGCCCGCAATCACCAACAAAAGCTCTTGTTTTGCCATCAACGCCATCAAAGCAAGTCCACCGCCCAACGCAAGTGATCCAACATCCCCCATAAAAATCTGCGCAGGGTAGGAGTTGTACCACAGAAAGCCGAGTGATGCGCCAACTAAAATGGCACCTATCACCGCAACTTCTGCAGACATGGCAAACGGAATATTCAAGTATGAAGCAATTCTAAAGTGACCGGCGATATAGCACACCAATGAAAAAGTAGCAAAATTGGGAATCAGCGACCCAATGGCAAGCCCATCCAGTCCGTCGGTAAGGTTGACTGCATTACTGATGGCTACCAGCACAAACATCGCCCAAGGCACAAACAACCAACCAAGGTCAGGCTGCCAGCTTTTAAAGAATGGAAACACAACGGTAGTTGAAGTATCACACCATAACAACCCTACGGCAACCAACAACGCTATAGTCCATTGGGTTACAAATTTAGCGGACGCTGCAATACCATTTTTATGCTTAATCTTGCTCCAATCATCCCAAAAGCCCAGCGCGCCAAAGGACAGCAGACAAAAAAGAAAAAGCCAGACGCGTGGATTGGTCAAATCGCACCACAGTAAAGCCGTAATAGTGACAATTCCCAGAACAAAAAGCCCGCCCATGGTTGGGGTATCATCTTTTTGACGGTGAGCTTCCGGGGTGTATTCACGGGTTTTTGAACGAAAAAAGAGTTTTGATTTAGCCATAAACCATTGTCCGAAAACCAAAGACAGCACCAGCGCGGTTAACAGCGCAGCCATAGACCTAAAACTAACGTAGTGGACGACGTTAAATGAAGAAATATAGTCACGAAGATAGAGAGAGAGATGAAATAGCATAATTTAAAACCTCAATTAAAACGATTCAGACTATCTATTCAAAAAACAAAGCGTCCAATATGCGCACTGAATGAATAAAAACCTTGAAATAGCAGCGCCCCATGATACTATATACCCCGACTTAATCGTCTTTAAGGCCCCCATTTGACGGCGCAAGACCCATCAATTAGGCTAAGTAATATCAAATAAGTAGCATACCCGTAAACATCAAACCACCTCAAAGCATTCACTCGGGGAGAAATATATGAATTTTAAAGCGCTCACAAGAGCATGTATCTTTTCATTATCTTTGTCTTTTTTGGGTTTTTCAAGTTTTGAGATAAAAGCTGTCAGCAATAGTGCCAGCACTCAAGCATGCACTGGTGCCGCCGGCAATTTTACCAACGCCGATAGCGACTATTTCAGGGCTGCTCAAATTGCCCATCGAATGAAAACGATCATTATAAACTTACTCTCGTCAGGCGATATCAAACATATCGCAATGGCACAAACCTACCTCATGAGTTTAAATCCTACAGAGCCTCTGGTTCAAAAGCTGCTTCTCAAAATGAAAGCAAGCTGGGATGAGCTCATGGAGAAACTCCGTGCTACAAAAAGACTTCGTCCAAGCGGTATAGAAGCGCACCTGGTTGCCGCGTTTGATAAATTCGGCGATGACATTCTTGCCATTGCACAAGAGATTCGATCACGCGGAAACAATGCAGGACTTATTGAATTAGCAGTTATTCTTGAAAAAATTCCGCAAGAAGTTAAACAAGAGTTTGACGCATTAACCAGAGTACAAAAAACACGCTTTGGCACCAACATCTGGATGGCGAAAAAACTCTAAAAAAAATCTATGAATACCCATTTTGACGTTATCGTTGTTGGCGGAGGACATGCCGGCGTAGAAGCCTGCCATGCCGCCGCAACCATGGGCTCCACAACACTTCTGATTACTTTAGATCCACAAACAATTGGTCTGATGCCCTGCAACCCTGCCATTGGCGGTGTTGGCAAGGGGCACATGGTTCAAGAAATTGCCGCACTTGGCGGCCTTATGCCCAAGCTGTGTACCACTACGTACCTCCAGGCTCGAATGCTCAACACCAAAAAAGGACCGGCTGTTCAGGGACTGCGTCTGCAAATTGATAAGTTCGCTTACAAAGCCGCAGCACAAAAAGCCCTTTCTGAGATAAAAAATCTAACTATTGTAGCCGACTCGGCAATCGAAATTATCGTGGATGGCACAACCGTCTGCGGAATTCGCACGGAATCAGGGCAAGAATATCTGGCTCCCTGCGTTGTACTGACCACCGGAACTTTTTTAAATGGCACACTCCACATTGGTAAAACAACCTGGACCGGCGGCCGTACACAAGAACCGGCAGTGACTGGCCTTTCACAAAGTTTACTGTCGCTCGGTATCAAGCTTGGACGACTCAAAACAGGAACACCTCCACGCCTTGATAAAGCATCGGTTGATTTTTCCAAAATGGAAAAACAGGAGGCGGAAAACTTAAACTATCTGTTTGAGTTTCATCCACATAAAACTAACAATACACATGCTTGCTACATTACCCACACCAATAAACACACACATGAAATCATCAGAAAAAATCTGCATCTATCTGCAATGCATTCGGGCAACATCACCGGCAGAGGGCCACGATATTGCCCGTCAATTGAAGACAAGATCGCACGCTTTGCAGATAAAACCTCTCACCATATTTTTGTAGAACCAGAAGGGGCAGACTCGCAAGAGCTTTATCCTAACGGTATCTCTACGTCATTACCGGCCGATGTGCAAAAAGAATACATTCAATCAATTGTCGGATTTGAAAACGCAATCATCACACGTTCTGGCTATGCTGTTGAATACGACTTTGCATTTCCAGACCAACTGACGGCAACGCTTGAGACCAAAAAAATAAATGGTTTGTTTTTGGCAGGACAAATTAACGGAACAACAGGATACGAAGAAGCGGCAGCACAAGGATTGATCGCCGGCATCAATGCCTGCCTCAAAAGTTCGAGAAAACAGGCCTTCACGCTTGAGCGCAGCGAAAGCTACATCGCCGTAATGATTGATGATCTGACCACGTTCAGCGTGGACGAACCATACCGCATGTTTACCTCTCGTGCTGAGCACAGACTATTATTACGACAAGATAATGCCTTTATCAGACTCACTGAAAAAGGGCATGCACTCGGGCTGATCAACAACGAATTGCTGACCGATTTTATGCTAGAAAAAAAAGCAACGCAGGATGCGTTAACACGACTCTATGCTACGCATGCAGAAAGTGAACTCTTACGCCTATTTGGTCAACCAGAATGCGACATCAACTTACTCAAAACGCTCATTCAAGAACCGGTATCTGAGCGCGCGCTGCAAACCATACATGCTGAAATCTGCTACGCTCCCTACATTGCACGTGAAAAAAAAGAGGTTGAAAAAATCAAACAGCTACAAACGCTCAAGATTCCAGAAAACTTTAACTACCGCAATTTACCAGGCCTTTCTTTAGAACTTCAAGAAAAACTGATACGCCACAAACCGGCAACTCTTGCGGCTGCATCGCTCATTCAGGGCATGACTCCTGCCGCACTCTCTTTGCTGATTTTCAAAACACGGCAACCAGAGCTCTAAACCCTTTCATTCTTTCTCTTCTTGCAACTGAAATTCCCTCAGCTTTATGCTAATACTAGGGGAATGGGAATCTGTTACAAAAAAAAGGAAGTTTCATGAATGCAAAAAAAGTGAAGGTCTGCAGCGTGCTGGGGCTAGCTTGTGTACTGCTCACACAACCATCCTGCGCAACACAACCACAGCAACTACATCAAAAAAAACAGCCTATCTATAACCAGCTACCTCAACCAAAAGCGTTACCCGCCCCAAAAGAAATACCTGCAAACAAACCGGTCGCCAACACTCGCCAAATCACCATCAAAAATAACATTACCACAGGGATGCTTGCCTACACCTATCTGTTTATCAAATACTCACCATCAATTTTTACCGTCAGCGTAAACGGCCAACAAATCGAACCAGGACAAGAAAAAACTATTACTGTGACCGACAATAAAATAAAGGTCCAATACCATTTTGAATTCAGCGTCCACCGCTCGGGTACCCGATCAGCAGAGTATTCAGTAGCAAAAACACCTCAAGTCGCCTCACTCACCTTTGGATGGAAGAAAAAAATCAGAATATCCATTGATGGCACAACACCGATATCAGCTGAAGAGGTTATGGTAAAATAGCGCTTCCCATGCTGTTGTAACTTTACAAAGGCTCTGTCTTCAATAAACTATCTTTCCTAAATAAATAACTCTGTATATAAAGGGATAGTCTATGAAAAACACAAGCATAGTATCAACAGGATTGCTCGTCGCTTTTCTTTTGTTGAGTGGCACCATCAAGCCAATGGAAAAGCTCCAACAGGATATAGAAAAAATCGTACCACAAGAAATTAAGTACGATATCGATGGCACTATAAAAAAGCTTACCCCACAGCCGGAGCTGTTCAGCCTTGTTAAAACTCTTGAAACATGCTCTACCCTACGTGGTCAACTCTTTAAAAACGCCGACAAATGCAGAATTCAACTGTGTATATACAGGGAAATTTGTATGTGGACAAAATTCGGCTCCGCACTGCTTTTAGGTTGCTTTCAAAAACCATTCATCCCGATATGCCTCCCTCTTGGTAGCCTCTGCCTGGCAGTAGCTGTTTCAACAGGTCGCACGGCCAACACAACAAACAAAAAATTGATACAAGAAGTAGAAACCGCCACGAAGAATCCAATGTTGCAACAAGGCCTCACAACATGTAAAAAATCATTCAAAGAGATCAAAACGAAAAAGGATAGCTACAAAAAAGAAGAGCAAGATCTGATTGAATCCCTCAAAGATGAACATGACAACATCCTCAGGTCAATGACTGCAGGTGCTTGTTTTGGTCAGAAGCATAACTTTGGCGAGGGAAGAATTATTCATTACCACATGCTCAAGGCCCTACAGGCACCACAAAAGCCATCTCTCGATTAATACTCTCAACGAATTGTATTTATACAGCCGACTCTCTTTCATAAAAGGCCGGCTTTTTTGTAACCACCTCTAAATACAAGAAGCCGGCCAATAAAAATAACCAAGCCGCCTTATCATCAACCTCCGCTTGATAAAACTACTCCCGCCTTTACACTGTATTCAGGTAGATCATAAAATTATTTTTACATGAACCAAGCCGGGGGGCACATTATGGAACGTTTACACAATAGAACTATTATTTCTGTTTTCTGCTTATTAAGTATTCAGAGCATGCTGCACGCAATGGAGCACAAGGGTATAAATATTTCATACGATAGTATTAATTCTTGCGGTCACCCAGAAACCAAGTCCGTTAAAATTTCACCAAACACGGTTCAACTCGTTAAAACTTATCAGGACTGCAAACAACAAAGAGATACTGTTTATCAAGACAGCGATACGCACAAAAATACACGCGAAGCATTTAAAAAAACAAGTGTCTTAATGGGAATCCTGTGCCCCATCGCAACCATCCATACCCTCACGCACAACCAAACAGATGGCCACGTACCCGGATTTTCTTTTTTCTTAGGAAGTATTGGATCTGGAATTCTGGCAATCAAAGAGCATAAAAAATATAGCATCGCCTGGAACAAGGCTCAAAAAAATACCGAACTTCCTTCTGCATTCAACCTCCTGAAACAACAACTCTCAAAAAACACGTCAATCTCACAAGAAAAACCACTCATAAGGCTCCTTGAAAACCAGCATAAAAACCTCATAAACTCCACAAGAAAACAACCTTTTTTTGATGGATCGTGCTGTGAGCCAGAGAATAACGGCTCGCAAGAGGGGCAAAAAATGTTCGCTCTTGTGCTCAACGAACTTAAGAAATAATCGCTCTTATAATCATCTTTCAGGTACCATATCGGCTCTCCGCTAGGGAGGGCCGACTCTTTTTTCACCAAAAGCCACCTCATCAGTCCATTCCATGGCCCCTTTATCGACCCGCATACTACAAAACACCAGCCTACGCAACTCCATACAAGGCTATGGCCGGCACAGCCCACCCTACGCACAACGTATCGACCATAGCTTGAGCGACGGCCAAGGCTTCCCACGACACCCTCATTCCCTACCCATTTTCCCCTTTTGAATTCAAGTCTCATATCGAGTTTCTTATGAAAATGCTGTAAACTTTTCATGTCAGTTTGTTTATGTATGCAACCAAAAGGAACCCTGGGCATGAGTCGAGAATTACTGCATATTTGTGGTCCACTTTCAATTCAAGGCTTTGGCCTGATGATCACCATCGGCCTGGCCATCTTTACCTGGCTTGTCCTTTCCAACCCCTTACGCAAAAAATTGATGACCGATGACCAGTTTTCCATGGGGCTCATGCTCGGCATTGTCAGCGGAATTTTAGGCGGCAGACTGCTGTATGTCTTTCAGGAATATCACACCATGACCAGCATCTGGGAACCACTCTATTTTTGGCAAGGCGGGTTTTCTGTGCTGGGCACCATATTTGCCGTGCTTGCCGTTGTTGGTACCTATCTGTATAAAATTAAAGTTCCGGTATTCCAACTGTTTGATCTTTTGGCCATCTACGCACCCCTGTTCCATGCCATTTCACGCTTTGGCTGTCTGCTGGCTGGCTGCTGTTACGGGCTGCCAACATCACTGCCATGGGGCATCACGTTTACCGACATTCACTCCTCAGCCCCCACCTGCATAGCACTGCATCCAACACAACTGTATAGCGCCCTTCTTTTGTTCCTCATTTTTCTGTTCATCAGATTCGGTGTTACTCGCTGGTGCACTATCCCTGGCCAGATCACCAGCATCTACCTAATGCTTGCAGGGGCTGAACGGTTTCTCGTTGATTATTGGCGGGATGACCGGGCCTACTTTCAGTCTCCGCTCCTTGAAACTTTTTCCATGTATCAGTGGATCTCACTCGCAATGTTCCTTGGTGCAGTACTCTTATTTGTTGTTATTACCGCCTTTGCAGGCAGAAAACGGAGATCATGAATCTCTTTAGTTATGTAAAATCGAGACTCTCCATTCTTGATGTGATCGGCGATTACACCAAGCTCAAAAAAGCCGGTACCTACTGGAAGGCAAGCTGCCCGTTCCACCATGAAAAAACAGCTTCATTTACGGTGAGCCCACACAAAGAGATCTTTTACTGCTTTGGGTGCCACACCGGCGGCGACCTGATTACCTTTATTTCAAAAGCTGAAAACTGCACACAACTTGAAGCGGCAAAACATCTCATTGAACGGTATCAGCTTGAAGTCCCTGCAGAGATTGCACAAACCAAAAGCCAAGACCCTGATGAAAAGAACCGCTATTTTAATCTGTGCGAACTACTGGCCCAATGGTGCCAAGAGATGTTACAAAAAACACCGGCAGCACAAAAATATCTGCTTGATCGCGGCATCAGCACAGAAAGCATCAAACACTTTGAATTGGGTTACTTCCCGGGCGGACTCAAATCAATTCGCGCACTAACCAATTTTATGAGTTCACAATCAATCTTGGTTGACGACCTTAAGGACGTACACATCTTGTCCGAAGGAAAAAGCGTCCTCTATTCCCCCTTTGAAGAACGAATTATGTTCCCTATCAAGGACCATTTGGGGCGATTTTGTGGCTTTGGCGGCAGAACGTTTTTACCTAATGATATTCGGGCAAAATATTACAACTCACATGAGAACGCCTACTTTGCCAAAGGGTCACTCCTCTTTGGTTTTGATCAGGCAAAAAAGTCAATTCAAAAAGCCGAAGATGTCTTTTTGGTAGAAGGCTATACCGACTGTATAGCCATGGTTCAGCATGGATTTGCCAACACGGTCGCCACACTAGGAACTTCATGTACGGCCGAGCACCTCAAAATTCTCTCCCGCTATGCCCACAACATTCAGATTATGTATGACGGGGATAACGCAGGCCGACAGGCAATTATTCGGCTGACCGAACTGTGCTGGCAGGTCAACACTGAACTGACCATCGTTTCACTGCCCAATACTGAAGATCCAGCCTCATTTTTGCACGGCGGCGGGAACATACAAGACCTCCTTGCCCAAGCCAAAGAGATTTTCACCTTCTTTATCGACACGCTGGGGGAAGGCTTTGCGGGCAAGCCGCTGGCCAAAAAACTGCAGCTTGTTGAAAAGATCCTCGCTATTGTCCACAACATCCCTGATGCGATCAAACGGGACATTATCCTAAAAAAAGCAGCAACGGCACTGGATATTCCTCTTGAATCACTCAAGTCTGAGCTCAACAAATACCGCAAGGAAGAACAAGGCACAGCGACCGCCACAAAAAATAATGAAACTCCTTCACCTGCGCCAAATAACACCGAAGAATCAAGAACCGTACTGGAAAAAAGAATTGTTCTTGCTATATTGAATAATACTTCGTTATTTAACGAAGATAATGAGGATTACTTGATTGCATGCTTGCCAGACCCCCTCAATGCCGTCCTAAAAAAACTAAAACATCTAAAAGAACGGCACTCATCAACGGCTCCAACGTTTTCCCAGCTCTTTGAACTCCTTGATGAAAGTGAACAACAATATGTTAGTAAGATGCTTATGGAATGTGATAGCTTCGGTAAAGCTGAGCAGTTTGAGCAACTCTTAGAACACTTTCAAAGAAGGACGTGGAAAACGGTTGTTCGTAGTATGCGGACACGACTGGAAAAAGCAGAGCGAGAGCAGAACGCGCAGGAAGTTGAAAGCATTTTAGACAGCTTTTCAAAGTTGAAACAAAAGTTGTTAAATAAAAATTTAATCGCAGATAATAACGGGTAAGCAATGACAAAAACCAAAAAAGTTTCAGCCACAAAGGCAAAAACTACTCCTTCTAAAAAAGAAGTCACAAAACCAAGCGGCACAGAAACACTCGCCGATCTTGCCAAAGAACTACTTGAAAGTTTTGTGGACAAAGGTAGAACCCTTGCTTATGAAGAATTGATCGTTTTTTCCGCCGAGCACGACCTTGGAGAGCTCGAACTAGGCGAACTCATGATCATGCTTGAAAAAAAAGGCGTCGAATTTACAACGCTTGAAGAAATAGAGCAAAAAGAGCACGACAAAGAAGTTTCTGATAAAGATGACGGTCTCTCAATTCCTCAAGTCTTTCAAGAAAAACTAGGCGGAGCCCTTGGGTTCAAAGAAGAAGACGAAGAAGAAGAAGAAGAGGTTGGCGTTGAAAAAGATGACGAAGAAACTGTCGAGACTGAAGCCAAAGAAACAACTACCCAACTTGCAGACGGCGTAAAATCATACCTACGTGATATCGGCAGAATCCCTCTTTTAAACAAAGAAACTGAATCTGTAATCGCTAAACAAATAGCCAGCGGTAAAGCAGGCTCTATTGATGCGATCGCTCAATTTCCTTTCATTCACAAAGAGTTTGTTTTGATGGGCGACAAGGTCCAAAAAGGAACGCTTGCACTCAAAGATGTCATTCAGTTTTCTGAATTTGACGAAGACAATCTTCCTAAAATTGAAAAAGAGCAGGGACAATTCCTACAAACAATTAGTGAAATAAAAAAACTAGTTGATAACGAAGAAAAGATTTATCAATCCTATCGCGGCAATCTCGACTCTGAAGCAAAGAAAAAAGAGATGCTTCAAAAGGTCCGCGAAAACAAAGATCAAATTGCTCAAACAATTAAGTCGATCAGAATCGCCAATAAGCTCATCAGAAAAATGGGCAAACGTATTGAAAAATACCTTGCCAAGCTCAACGAAAAAGATGAGATCTTAAAAACGAGCGAAGAGCTGCTCAAAGAGTACAAGCCTCAAGAAAATGATCCAGAAGTTAAAGCAGCAATTGAAGAATTGTCTGTCACTGTTCGTATTACCGTCAAAACTCGCAAAAAGCTTGAAGCTGAAGTTGGTTTCCGCAAAGAAGCCATTGTAAAACTCTACAGACAATTGGTTGCAAGCCAAGAACGTGATAAACGCGCAAAAGACGATCTTGCCAGAGCAAACCTTCGTTTAGTTGTTAATATTGCAAAAAAATACGTCAACCGTGGTCTTCACTTCCTGGATCTCATCCAAGAAGGTAACATCGGACTCATGAAAGCTGTTGAAAAGTTCGAATTCGAACGCGGCTACAAATTCTCAACCTATGCAACCTGGTGGATTAGACAAGCGATTACCCGCGCAATTGCGGATCAGTCACGTACCATCCGCGTACCGGTGCACATGGTTGAAACACTCAATAAGATCAACAAGATCAAACGTACATTTATTCAAGAGCATGGACGGGAACCGACACACGCTGAACTTGCCAAAAAACTGAATCTTGATGAAAAGAAAATCAAAAACATCATCAAAATCTCCAAAGAGCCGATTTCACTTGAAACACCGGTTGGAGACAGTGAAGACGCATTCATCAAGGATTTCATCGAGAACGACAAAGATTGCTCGCCATCAGAAACGGTTGCAAGCAACGATTTGAAAGAACGTGTTCGAGAAGTATTAAAAACACTGACTCCTCGGGAAGAAAAAGTTCTCAAGATGCGTTTTGGTATCGATGTCGCATCAGAACATACCCTTGAAGAAGTTGGTCGTGATTTTTCGGTTACTCGTGAACGCATTCGTCAAATTGAAGTCAAAGCTATCAAAAAACTTCGACACCCATCACGCAGCAAAAAGCTTCGAGCCTTCTTTGAAAAAGAACTCGATCTTGACCAGATACTGGGTGAGGACGATGACATTGATGATAACGACACAGACATAATTGATGTATCAGACGAATAAAAACTATCACTATGAAGCGTTGGTAAACTATTAAAAGAGAGTAGAAAGGTAATTATGGAACCCCCACCCAATTCTACATTGTATTTTGGAATTATTGCGTTCTTTGTGTCTCTTTTCTTGTTTGGTCTTTTGTCGTTTATAGAAACGAGCATCACAGCTCTGCGACTCTTTACCCTGCGAGAACTAGCTACAAAAACAAAGAAATACACAACACTTTTTGAAGCACTCGAAAAAAGCCCTCAAAAGGTGTTGATTACGTCTTTAATTGGAACATCAATCGTCAACGTTTTGGTGGCATCACTCAGTTCGACCGTTATGGAACGGCTGTTTGAAAAAATCAATTTTGGAAAACTCGGTTTTTCATTAGGTATCGCATTTGCCGCAGTTGCCATTCTGATTTTTGGAGAAATCATCCCCAAAAGTCTTGCCAAAACCCAGGGTGCACGCATCTTCCAGGCCACGTTATGGCTCACCAACTTGGTCTACTTAATATTTAGACCCTTTGTTCCTTTTCTTATCCGCTTGTCAGACACTATTGTTCGCTGGATTGGCGGAACGCCAACCACCGATAGCGAGTGGGTTTCGAGTGAACAAGAAATTCAATTTTTAATTGAACATGGCGATGAAAAAGGGCTGATTGAATCAGAAAAAAGCGAGATGCTCAAAAACATCTTTGAACTCGGCAAAACACCGGTCAAAGAAATCATGGTACCAGCAATCGATATCATCTCAATCAACGTCAACACATCAATCCTTGATACCTTGGGCGCTTTTTCAAAATATCAATACACACGTTTTCCAGTGTATGAAGACAAGTCAGACAACATTATCGGCATGATCCATTTTAAAGATATCTTTGTTTCCTGGACCAACAAAAGTGAACAACTCCTCAAAGACCTTCTGCGCCCTATTCCCTTTATTCCAGAAAGCATCATGATCAATCAGCTGCTCAAGGAATTACAAAAAAACCACCAGCACATGGCGATGGTTATTAACGAATACGGCAGCATTGCGGGCCTCATCACACTTGAAGATATTCTTGAAGAGATTGTGGGAGAGATTCAGGATGAGTACGAACCGATTCATGAAAAACTGGTACTGTTAAAACCAGGAACCTGGTTGATTGATGCAAGCGTACCGCTCAGCGATGTCAGCTCAGTGCTCAATGTAAAAATTGAAGCAACAGCTGCACTCACGCTTGGTGGATTTGTAACGGAACAGTTGCAATATATCCCTAAAAAAGGTGAGCGCTTCTTCTATAAAAACCACTACTTTCAAGTACAAAAGGCAACGGCAAAACGTGTTTTACAAATCCTTGTCTTTGAACAAAACAGTCTTCCCCACCCTGATCAAACAGAATAACTTCACGTCATAGCAATTTTAACGAGTGCGATGGAAAACCATTGCACTCGTTTTTTTGTATCTATTAGACTTGTTAACAGTACAAATTTCCGTAAAAAAGGAGACTGTTAATGAAAAAACTGGTCATGGCCGTGTGCATCCTCACCCTTTCTTTCAATTGCCCTATCACCGCAGAAAAAACATCAAAGCCACATCAATGCGAACCTATCATCGATGAAGACGGAGCTGAAGTCTTAAGTAACTTTGCTGGCATTATCGGTAATTTTATTGGCATTGTTCAAGCACCACATAATCCCGCCAATGTTGGGGCCAACCTAGCCGGCATGGTTCATGGAATGGCCAATATGCTTGCTATAGCCACCCGCAGCGGAAAAAATCTTGAAGAATATGTACAAACACCAGAGTTCCAAGAACAGTTCGCTCAAGTACTCACAAAGCGTATGCACTGTTCTGAGATAGATGCTGATCAACCGACAAAATAAAACCGGTAACACTCTTAAGCGTACAAAAAGCTTGTAAAAAAAGGCATATATGAATATTCATTTGCGTCATGCGATGCTCTGTCTTACCCTCATGCAACCATCCCTCTGCCTGACGCAACAAGCTCTTTTTATTGATACCGCGGGCAAAACTCACCATGACTACCGAAATCTTTTAGCGCTTGCACAATCGACTGGATTTAAAGCAACCTACCAAAATTTCTACTCCTTCATTTCTGCCACAAAAATTCAAAACTGCGAGACGATTTTTTTCATGATTGATAGTGAGGTGATTCGAAACTCAAACAACGTCCTTGCTCAAAAATGCCTCAAATCTATTGAAGCTCAGGTCACCTTGGGTAACAAAAATATAGCACTTCTTTTACCTCCAACCTTTTCGGCCGAACATGCGGCTCTTTTTTTAAAAGCACTTGGCATTACCGTGCAGCCGGAGATGCAAACAATGCTTGAGACATTTGTCCGCTCCACGTTTATACACGATGTGCACAAGGGAAAGTTATTTGGCACGACGCTCATTAACGTAGCCCCAACGGATAAGTTTGAACACGAACACTATACGTCCCTGACCAACCCAACAACAGGCGAGCTTCTTGCGGTAACACTTCCTCACCAAAACAACACAATCGATCCAACCATTGCTAAAACATTTCCACTTGCTCTGTGCTTTTATGACAAGCAGCTCAAGAATACCTACCTGATTGCCAACACATCAGACTTCACGTTTTGTGAAATTGCCGAAAACTTTTTTGCCAACCCCATCTCTTTTGACCTCAGGCAACAACGGCTCAAGGCGATTCAGCTCGTGCTCCAGGATTTCTATGCTATCGCGACCACACACAACCTTGTGTCACCACAACAACAGAACAAACTTGTTCTCCCCAAAAAGCTCACCAAAAGGTTCAACATTGAGCAAAAAAAACAATACGAGGAAAAACTCACAACAAGACTCGCCAAATCTTCCGACTACGCATGGATTTTAGAGCAGCAACTTTTATGCGGATGGCTTGATCCTGATGATTATTTTATTGAGGAGCCAAAAGAAACAACCCCATCAGCCATACAACGAGGTATGGATTTTATCTATACCTCAGAAATCAATCTGGCGTGGTTCGAGTTTAACCCGGAGCTGGCACTGAGCTCAGTAATACAAAAAGAGCCGCAACCATTTTTTGATAAGGTCACGACGCTCAGCACGGAAATGAAAAAGCGATGTGCGGATGGGAAAAAACAATTACCAAAGTTTTTTGTAGGTACAGACATCACAACCAATTTTAGAACTCACCCGGTTGCCGCGGCAGTTAAAGATTTTTATGGAAACGTATACTCAAAAATACCAAGCCCACTTGATTTTGCCGGATTCTGGAAGCCAGAACTCCTTGATGTCTTTGATAAACTGGTGGAAAAACTTGGAGACAAAATAACCATCGACGGTATCTTTTTTGATTTTGAAATGTATCATGCCCAGGATCAGGCATCAGGTTACACTGATCATATGGATTTTTCAGACTTTGCCTGGAAACTGTATGCCAACCGCACCAAAAATCAGCAACTACTCACGCACGTTTCTGTACTCAGCAGAACCATGTACTTGGCAAACAACAACCTCTTTGCACATTATTTTGAAACGTTAACCGCGGAAGCTCGCAGCATCGGACAAAAAATAAAACAACATATTAAATCAAAACTTCCGCACGCACTCATTGCCGCTTACGCAACAACATTGCCAGCCACCTGGTTCTACCGCGGAATCATGGCAGGATTAAGTTCTTCACAAGAGCCCCTCATACTTGCTACCTTCAACACAGATTTTTATTCCCACGCGGCATGGCTAGAACAACAAGGAATATTTTTGATTCACGGAACGGCCATCATGCTTTCAAAATTTGAAAAAGAATCCGACGTTCAGCTGATTCCTCAGCTCATGACCTACCAACATTTTGTATGGCTCAATCGCCCTTCACGCATGATCTGGCCACCAGAAAAAAGAAAAAATATTTGGTGGGAAAGTGAGGCATCACCACTGCCTGCATCAACCATTGCACATGAAATTCAAAAACAAATATTCACGAACAGCGTTAATAAAAAATAAAACAGAAAAAATTTCAAACATGCATGAACAAGGTAGAAACGGCGCACTCTCAGCCGTCAGTTTCTCATATGAAAAATTACACATTCTATACTGAGAAAAACAGTTGTGTCAAAAAAAAAATAATGTTAGTGTTTCCCCAAGCAGTATTCTTTCTAACCATTTTCTAGGAGCAGTTATGTTATTCACTCAAAAACGACGAGGAAATTCTCCACCTCCGAATCCTCTTTTCTCAAAAACTGGTTTTTTCAAGGTCTCAACCAACAACTACCAGCCTTACTTACATTATCTTTTCACGTGGCTCTTTGACGCCGCGCAGTTCCCCTTGCCCCTCCCGGCAAAAAAATAAATTGCTCGTCACAGCGAATACCACTTGCTGAATTTATTGACAACATCAATAAACAATCGGCATCTACCGCTGCCCGAACAATCGCTCCAACTGTAGATAATGATAAATAAGAATAGGAATAGCATGAGCTTAAAAAAAGGCTTAATTACCGTCTGGTTACTAGCAGTTATTACCATACTCAAAACCTGCTTAGTCATATCATTGTGTAGACTCAATGTTGACACCAAAAAACTTCTCATGTGTAACAACACCTGGAGACACCAACAAAGTTGTCAATTCGAGCCTGAAGACAGGGTACGATCATAACCAGATACAAAGCCAATAACAAACATCACACAAGGGTTGCGTGAGATAAACCATCCTTGCACAACCCTTGAACATTCCTCAAAAACAATAAATGCAACACTTCAACCACTCACCCAAGTTTATAATACATAGGAACATGTCATGGTTTGCCACACAAAATCTTGCACACTGAGCCTTATCTTTAATTTTTTTTTAGTTTTTCTCCTAACCTGGATGGTACTCATCCGACAAAACACAATGCTCTCTAGCCAACTTGCCCACAGTAACTCCCAGATCAACTCCAACTGCCAGCCCCTCATTACCCTATTTCTTATAACCCCAGAATGGATAACCAAAGAGCATTCAAAATGCTGCTCCTACGCCACCGTTATGATGAAAAAACAGGCACCCGTAGCCCTGAACACCATAACACGAGCACTTGGCAAAAAGCATGTTTTTTGTACACTGAAAAAAGGAGATGCCAATTCATAACGGCACCTCCCACTAAACATCTTATTTTCCGGGGGGAATTACTCATTATGATACATGCTAAAAACTTAGACCTTTTCTTTGGCAGCCAAGCCGTTTTTGATGATATTTCATTCACCATTCAAGACGATCAACGAGTTGGTCTGGTTGGCGCGAATGGATCAGGCAAATCGACTCTTTTAAAAGTCATTGCCGGACAACAAAAAATAGATAGCGGATCAGTCTCTATTGATAACAGCGCAACAATCGCCTACATGCCCCAAGACGTTATCTTAGAGTCCACTAAAACGGTGTATGAAGAGGCCTTTTCAACCTTTGAAAAGCTCTATGCACTTCAAAAAGAAGCTCATGATCTTGAGAAAAAAATAGAAGAATCAAAAGATCAGACCTTGCTTGATCGATACGCCGAAGTACACGAAGAATTAGCACATATCGATAGCTAT
This sequence comes from uncultured Pseudomonadota bacterium, assembly GCA_964436435.1. Classification (GTDB taxonomy): domain Bacteria; phylum Babelota; class Babeliae; order Babelales; family Vermiphilaceae; genus DAOVGZ01. Next base: position 927,426 of record CAYTCH010000001.1, on the reverse strand, counting down.
TCTGCCACCAACGAAACATTACGTGTTTTGCGCGGCCTTGGTTTTTCTGAAGAACTTCAACATGGGCCGGTTGCCCATTTGAGCGTTGGCTGGAAAATGCGTCTGGTTTTGGCAAAGTTATTACTTAAAAAAGCTGACTTCTACCTCTTTGACGAACCAACCAACCACTTGGATCTGATCGCCAAAGACTGGTTTTTAAACTTTTTACGCGAATCATCCTTTGGCTTCCTGCTGGTTTGCCACGATCGCTACTTCCTTGATGAACTATGCGATGAAATCATCGCATTGGAATATGGCAAAGCAAAGCGCTACCGCGGCAATTACTCGACCTATGAAACACAGCACGAACAAGACATGATCAATTTGCACAGCGCCCACGAACAGCAACAACGTGAAATTAAGCAAAAAGAAAAGACCATCGAACGATTCAAGGCTAAGGCAAGCAAAGCCAAAATGGCCAAAAGTATGCAAAAAAACTTAGACCGAATCGAACTGATTACTATTCCACCATCACCTAAAAACGTCTCCTTTTCCTTCCCTGACGTTCAACGGGCAGGTCGAATTGTCTTAACAGTCAATGGCGTAGCCCATTCGTTCGGCGCAAAACAGATCTTTAAAGACGCCTCATTTGAAGTGGAACGAGAACAAAAGGTTGCCTTGGTTGCACCCAACGGCACCGGTAAATCAACACTCTTTAGTTTAATTAGCCATCAGCTTGCCCTGCAAACGGGTGATATTGAACTCGGCCATAACGTAAAACACGCTCTTTTTGCTCAAGACCAAAACAAATCTTTGAATGCTGATGCAACGATTCTTGAAAACGTCAGCGGTTACTGCCCACAAAAATCAGAACAAGTTGTCCGCTCATTTCTTGGTGCCTTCTTGTTCAGCGGCAAAGACGTAAACAAAAAAGTAAAAGTACTCAGTGGCGGTGAAAAAAACAGAGTCAGTATGGCCTGCGTGCTCATGCAAGATGCCAATTTCCTCCTGCTTGACGAACCTACCAACCACCTTGATATTCGCTCCAAAGAGGTCCTTTTAAAAGCACTGCAAGCGTACAACGGCACTATCTTATTCGTTTCACACGACCGCGACTTTATTAACCGTTTGGCAACGCATATTGTGGAACTTGATGCTGATGGCACCAGAATGTATCACGGCAACTATGACTCTTACCTCTTTCAAAAAAAGAGTGCGCAAAAAGCCCTAGAAAAGTCATTGCCGCAACCTATCGCTCAACATAAAAAAGAGATTCACAGCCCTGAAAAGAATGATGAGCAAGATCTACTTAAAAAAATCAAACGCATTGAAAGCAAAATCGAACGAACCGAAGCAGAAATCAGTCGGCTAGAGTTTAATTTTGCAGACTTCACCTACGGAACTCCAGAATTTAAAGCAAATCAGGAAGCGCTCGAGAAACAAGAAGCAGAACTTAAAGTGTTAACCGCAGAATGGGAAGCTGTTCAGATAAAATAAAAAAGGACGTTACTATGAAAAAAAGGATAGTAGTAGTCGGAGTATTTGTTACGTCAGCAGTCTGTTTACAGATGACTGCTCATCAAAAGGAGCTCCCCACAAAGGAATCCCTCAAAAAAGCACAGCAAGAACAACGTCATCAAAAAAACAAACCAAGCAATCACAAAAATTCCCCCGCCAAAAAAAACCTGACTCGGAACAGCCCAATTTTAGCCGCAGCCGTTACCGGGGGTATTACTGGATTATTTAGCCTCGCAACATATTCAGCGGGATGTTTTACCAAAAAAAATTATAAAGAAGGTAACCACTTCAGGACCGTTGCATTTGGACTTGCAACTGGATTGGTAGGACTTATCACAAGTGTCACCGGAGCAATGACTGCTTTATGTATCAGGAAAGTAATAACGGGCCCAGGAATCGACGATTAACTTTTTCCAGCACCCAACAAAAGTTATAAACTTTTAAGAATCTGTTTTTCGCTAAATGGATATTTGGTGGTACCAATAATCTGATACTCATCCGGTCCTTTGCCCAAAATCGCTATCATGCTTCCTGCATGTGAAAGCGCATACGCCTTTTTAATAGCCAGTTCTCGGTCAAGCTCACAGATAATTTTTGCACGTGCATCGTCCGGAATACCGGCACAAATCTGATCAGCGATCATCTGTGCTTGTTCGGTACGAGGATTATCAGAGGTCACCACAATAAGGTCCGCGAACTGGGCAACAATGCCACCCATAATCGGACGTTTTGTGACATCACGATTTCCACCTGCGCCAAACACAACAATAAGGTGCGGAGTGATAGCCCGAAGGCTCGAAAGAATAGCAGTAAAAGAAGATGGGTTATGTGCGTAATCGATGACGCCGTACGCACCGTTAGGCAATATATAACGCTCCAACCTGCCCGGAGTTCCCGGAAAGTCGGCCAAAGAGGCAACAGCCTGAGCGAGCGGTATGCCAATTTCATGCGCCAAGCTCACGGCAGCCAGCACGTTATACACGTTAAATGCACCAAACAAAGATGGGCACGTCACAACATAGGTCTTACCATTGTGTATAATCTCAGACGTCAGATGAGAGATTATATCTACAGGTCGCGCACGGTAAACAAGATCTTTTTCCTGAATTCCAAACGTCAGCGACTGTGGATACTGAGCAAAAAGCTTTTTGCCCCAAGCATCATCAATATTAATCAAACGGGAGCCACCCGGTTTGACATGGTCAAAGAGCAATGCTTTGGCAACAAAATAGTCTTCCATGGTGTTATAAAATTCACCATGTTCACGGTCAAAATTAGTAAACAACACGGTTTCAAAAAAAATACCATCAACACGGTGGAGTGACATCGCCTGAGCGGCAACCTCCATCGCCACATATTCCACCCCTTCCTGCACACACTGATTCAAGAAAGCGTGAACATAATCAGGCTGTGGAGTGGTCAGCGAAGCTTTGAACACCGTGCCTTTGATACTGTTGCGCACAGTGCTCATGAGTGCTGTTTGATAACCCGCTTTTTTAAGAATATGTTCTAACATAAACACGGTAGAGGATTTGCCTTTGGTACCGGTCACGCCAATTATTTTAAGCTTTTGTGCTGGAAATCCATAGGCCTGGGCACTGAGCTGTGCAAGCGCGGCACGACTATTTTCAACTCGTTGTACTATTGCACCTGACTTTTTAATCAACTCAGTAATTTCTTGCGACAACTGCGCGTCATGTTCAATAACAATGGTGGTTGCCCCGAGTTCTAAAGCACGCGGTATGTGAATAATTCCATCTTCCCGCTGCCCCTTCACAGCAACAAATGTAGACCCCTGCCCAATGTTATCGGTATGACATGCAACCGGAAAAACGGTTGGCATTACAATCTCGCGACCAATCACTAGAAATCTCCTGCGCTACTTTTGTTCTTGATAAAACTTTTTCAATTCTCTTCTGATTAATGGCATCAAATACAAAAGACCAAACATATTAATCAATAACATACCCGCCATAACAATATTACCAAGATCCCAAATCATACCTACTTCAGCAAGTGTTCCCGCACAGGCAACCGCACTGTATATCACCGTAAAGGCAAGATTCCAGCGACCGCCTGTTAAATACAACCAAGCCTCACGAGTCATGTAAGCGCCCGTTACCAAAACACCAACCCCAAAAGCTACTGAAAGGAATGACACTATCCATCCGCCATAATTTCCAAAAACAGTATTAAATGATGCAATAGTTAAAGCAGAACTAGTAGCACCGCTATCCCAGACACCGCTGGAAATAATACACAAAGCAACTAAAAAGCAGACACAAGTACTAATAAAAGTAGCAAGCATGGACATAATACCGGTTCGTGCTGGCTGTGTTGATCCTGTTGAACTAAATAAAATAGCCGATGTTCCAAGACCTGACTCGGTAGCAAAAATACCACGTATCATACCCATCTTAATAGCTTGTTGAATAGTAATACCCAACAACCCGCCAGCAATTGCTTGTGTACTGAATGCGCTGCTCACAATCAATTTAAGTGCAGGCAAAATATTTTGATAATGGTAAACAACTACCGTCAAAGCAGAAATAAAGAAAACACCAATTTTTACAGGTACAATGCGATCCGAAACTTTAACAATACGTGCCGCACCACCAAAAAGAACATAAAGCATAAACAGAAGAACACAGGCTGCGATAATATAAAGTGAAACACCCCACGTTGTGTTAATACTCAAACCGATAGAATTAGTCTGTGACGCGTTAGCACCAATTAAACCAAAAAATACCATGCATACGGCATACATCGGAGCAAGCGCCTTACCCCCAATAACCCGCTTTAAATAGAGCATTGGGCCACCGATAGTGGTCTTTGTGGTCATTTGAGCGCCAACAAATGCACTCAGAAATACCTCTGCAAATCGAATGGCCATCAAGAAAAATGAAGCAACCAGTAACCAAAATGCGGCACCTGGCCCACCAGTGAAAATTGCGGTTCCAACACCAGCAACACTCCCGTTACCAAGACTTGAATTAAGTGCGTTAACAAATGCCTGAAACGGAGTCATGTCAACTTTGCCAGCTGAAGCGGAGGCATCAGCACGCTCAGGAAACAACGTATACTTCCATGCTTTAATGAAGTAGCGCACCTGGATAAATCCAAAAGCGACCGTACAAATAATACTCACACCAGCAACAAATCCAATAACCGGCCAACTGACCGCTACACCAGCAACTTTACCTACCAACTCTGCCAAAGCCATCTTGATTCCTTCTCAAACGGTGAATAATAATCCTTATCATCTCAGTAAATCGACCACTGCACGCCACGGTTTATACCGCACGAATAGAAAATAGTGTATCATAAAAACATACAATTCTACCCTCAAGGAATCAATTTATGAAAATTTTGGCCCTCGATATTGGTGATCGCTGGATAGGAACTGCTATTTCTGATCAACTGGGCATGTTCGCCCGCCCCTACAAAACAGTCAAGGCACATGAGCTCAACGAGTTTCTAACCGAAACTCTAACACCAGAAAACATAGCAACCGTTGTCGTTGGTTATCCCAAAACAATGCGCGGCACAGAAAGTGATCAAACCAGAAAGATTGTAGAACACGTAGAAGAGCTCAAAAAAATCTTTGACGCAGTAGAATGGCAACTGTGGGATGAACGACTCACGAGCAAGATGGCATCAAACATCAAAAAAGAAAAAACAAAAGAAGATAAAATAAAAGGCCACTCAATTGCCGCCGCATTCATCTTGGAATCGTATCTTACTTACTTGCATAATAAAAAAAATCTGCAAAATTAATCCACTTTAATAATTAAATTCTTGACAAATGTACGATACACTTTCTAAGCTCTCCACATAATACTCCTCTTTGTGGATGGTTATCTTGCAATAAAGCAGTAAATGACGGTTAAGAAATACAGCCCAACACCAACAGACTATCTTAAAAATCTACTCAAGGTTTGGCATTGTATAAAAAAGTGTCCTGAGGCGTAAAACTTTCTCTTAAAAAAGGAGAAGAGGCTATGAAGTGTAAAAAATGCGAAGGGCTTATGGTCCTGCAATCTTTTTTTGACCACTTTCTGAATTTCGACGGATGGAAATGTTTGAATTGTGGCAAAATCGAAGTCAAAAAAGAAAAGACTATAGAATTTGACGCATTCAGTATATTCTATCAACAACAACGGTGCAAAAATCGCGGTTAACCCCCAAACAACATTACAAAAAAATAAATGAGCCACTTCCTTGTTATTCAGCATACTCATACAGGCATAGAACTAGGCCTGTTCCATCAAGGAAAACTTATACAAAAAGTGTCTGAAGACAAACGGATGGCAAGTAAAAATTGCGTTGCGCTTGCACAAAATTTACTGCAAGCCAACGCTCTTTCTTTTTCCGACCTTGCCTTTTTTGCAGCCAACCAAGGCCCAGGCCCCTTCACCACATTACGTGTCGTCATCGCATCCATTAATGGGCTTGCCTTTGCCGCACAAAAACCTCTCATTGGCGTCGATGGCCTTGATGCACTCCTCCATGAATATGCCAACACAACCTATCCAATCACGGTTGCCCTGCTCAATGCCTACGGCAACGATGTGTATTTTGGAATTCAGGCAGCACCCCATCAGCTCAATAAAGGCTATAAAAATATAGATGCCCTACTTGCAACACTCAATGAAGATTTCCCCGAACAAGAACTTTATTTTATTGGACAAGCAGCAACGATGCATGAAGCGGTCATCAAAAATGCTTTTGGAAATCGGTCGATCCTTCCTGTACCAATGCCCGAGTACCCGTCGTTGGAATGTATTGGTTCATTGGCATGGAATGCCTGGAAAGAAAAAAGGGTAACAGTTAATCAACTGCTACCCCTGTATCTCAAGAATTTCGTGTTCACCAAACGCGAACCATCAAACTTCTAATTTATCCTTATTATTTTTTGTATTGAGTCAACAACGCAATAATCGGCTGATTATTTTGCTCACAAGCTACTTCCATCGCCGATTTTTCTGTTGATGTTATCGTTGCCTTAAAATCTGGTTGCGCACCATGCTCAAGTAACAACTTAATAATCGTCATTTTATTACCCTGTACAGCCTTAACAAGTGGCGTTGCGCCATTTTTAAAATACTGCACATCGGCAGAGAGTTCATTCACTAAAAATGGAATCGAATGGCCTTCACAACATTTATCTACCAATTCCCACAATAATTCTGAAGCCATGCCTTTTTTAATGGACACGCCAGCTTCAAACAGTTCGCGTAAAGCTTCAGGGTCTTCATCATCATAGTGGGCTACATAAAAAAGAGCCTCTTGAACAACATTGCCCACATGTGATCCTTCTGCCCACGAAAGAATATCTGGAACCAAGTGAGCATATCCAGCCTCTACCGCCTTAACAATGAGAGGTTTAACGCCCGTTTGCAAATGTTGATTATGAACAACCAAATCAAAAAACTCAAACTTACCAGATCTATCTTTTTGACGTTGCGCACCAGCAAAAATAACTCGTAATTTAACGCGTGGCGGCAAATGAAGTTTAGGGCTTTCTACAATCGCTTTAACAATTCGAAAAACGCTTGCTGCTGAAATATGATTTAAAAAGGAGATAATTGCTGAGGCAGACTTGGTTAAAAACAAAGGTCTCATATAACTTAACAGCTGCTCTTGTGAAAGATCTTCCAAACGAGCATCTGGGTACTCACAACTCGCCTGTGCACCATGAGCTAAAGGATCAACCGAGCTCGCTGATTCTAAAGCAGTAGACTTAGCTTTATCACTCGTCTCTTCTTCCATATCAAACAGATCTGCCGTAAAAAAAGCATCTGGGCCATCACCCCTGAAAAAGGTAAGGCCCAGTCCAAATAACAATAAGAAAATGATAAGAAGAACTAAATCATTTTCAAAAAACCTCATTCCACCAGTCTCCTGCCAACAATAAAACTCAAAAAACTTATCTTAGATTTGCATATCCACAACACTCAAACAAGCATCATTAATAACCTGCAGAGCAGCACTTCATAGTGCCTGCTATAAATCTACAAACTCTCAGATGAAACTTCCTGTATATCCATCAATATTCTTTTTAATGTGTAAGAATCCTTGCATGTTTCAAAAACCGATGACTCCAAAGTTGGCGATGGCGGTTCGTTATTTAAACGATCCAAAGTTGGCGATGGCGGTTCGTT
>CAYTCH010000001.1:420058-919665 GCA_964436435.1 uncultured Pseudomonadota bacterium | reverse complement strand
TTGGCGATGGCGGTTCGTTATTTAAACGATCCAAAGTTGGCGATGGCGGTTCGTTGTTTAAACGATCCAAAGTTGGCGATGGCGGTTCGTTGTTTAAACGAGAAGAAAGGATGCAAGACATATCAAGCTTAAGGCCCAGCTTATTCAACTTTGCAAAACGTAACGCTTTAATTTCTTTTGGAAATCCTTGCGCCTTTTCCTTAAGCTCTTCATTGCTTAAACAAAAACTGGAAGTGCCTAATAAAACTAATACAATAAATTTTTTGTGCATAAAATTCCATCCCCTGATATATCAACGATTTTTTTTAGTTTGTCTATCTTACCAACATTCATATCACCATAAAAGAAAAAGTTTAAAAACACGATTTATGCTGCATTAACCCTCTCTTGTAAAAATACAAAAAATCATACCCTTGCCCTCCGTTTGACAATTTTTGACCACCCCCTAGAATGAAAAGATCTAGTTTTTTTTAAAAAAGATCTTTTTAAGGAGAAATACGTATGAAAAAAAATCTTGGCCTACACTTACTGTTTCTTGCCACACTGACATCAGCACCCCATATCACTTTCACGTCACAACCAACACCCGCAAAGCTTGCCACGTACGGGCTGCAATACAGTGCTGTAAACCATCTTAATAGCATAAGCACTTTTGATCAAGCGGTTGCCAGCGGCGCACAAATTGTAGTCAAATTCGGCGCATCATGGTGCCCACCATGCCAAAAACTAGCACCGGTCATTGCAACGATTGCATCAGAATTTCCATCAGTCATTTTTATTGAAGTAAACTTCGATTCCTTTAAAGAGCTTGCAAACCGTTACGGTATCAAAAGTATCCCTGCCATTTTATTATTTAAAAATGGATCAAAAGTTGTTCAAACCGTTGGCTACAAAGATAAAGGTTCTTTAACTAACCTTATCAAACACTCATTCGGTCTATAAAATCAAAAATTTTACAAAAAAAGAGGCGATCTCACGACCGCCTCTTTTTTTATCATGACATCAATTTATGAATTAATAAGACGTTTTACATGCCGCACTGCTGCCATCAAAATAGTTATACATTTGAAATGACAAGGTCAAAAGAAAGGTGGGTACCATTATACCTACCGTAACTAACGAACATCCCAATGTCGCATTTTTACACATATCACCTTTTTCTTGTGCTTCCATTGCTTTAACTAGATCTTCTTTTTCACGTCGATCCTCTCTTCCTCTATGTTTCAGCGCCTCAATGGTCACTACCAGATCTTGCGGATCTACCTTGCTGCGTCTTTCGCGCTTTACAATCTGTTCTCTATGTTCATCTTTTACTGTTTGATCTATTGTTTCAGCCTGCTTTCGCAGCAATTCATTTTTTATGTCACTCACATATCTATCATTCAGACCTAACATGTCCCGCAATACACGCGATTTTTTATCGGCTTCTTGTTCTAATTTTTTTTGTTTTTCTTTTTTAGCACGTTCTGCTTCACGAGATTTTTTCATATCTTGGGTTCCAAAAATATTGATCACAATGTCTTTTAAGCCACGAGAATACTCCTGTTTTCTTTCTGTCACCGATGCTTCATCGGGAACATGAATAACAAAAACATCTTTATTACAGGGATCGGGACTTACCTGTGGAACCATCCTCATGCCATAAACAGGCAATACCCCACATATAATGAATAGAACAACAGTACAAAAAAGTAATGATTTTTTTATGATAGCCTTCACAAAACCCTCCTTTATGTGTGTCATAAGGTTCGCTCAGGAGCTTTATGACATTTTTAACCTCTAGCTATCAGTGTACAAAAATTCAATAAAAATACAAATAGAAAATAACACTCACAGAGCAAACGTCCCAATGGGCACTCTTCTAATAACGCTAATCAAGAATTCAACCAAAGAAACGATTCCGTCGCAACTATCTCATTATTTTAATCATTAAAACACCACCAGGAACATCTTTTATTTCTCCCACGCCGTAAAAAAGGCGACCCTAAGATCGCCTTTTTTACGGCGTGTTAATATTATGAATTGATGCATTTTTTCAATAATAATTTATAAACTCTTACCCTTTTATAGCTTGCACCACGGTTAAAACAACTGCCGCTACCGTTCCCCCTAGCGTCAATGTGCTAACTCCACAATTTGCGCCCCAACTCACAACATTGGAAATCATGAGGCACCATTTTTGTTTTTCAGCCTTTTCTCTGTCCTGTTTTTCCTCTTTCAGTTTTTCGTTTTGCATTTTGAGATTCATATCTTGCGTATTCACGTAGTTGCCCAAGTTCTTGATGAGTATTTGTGTTGGATCCTTTTTTTTGCGCTTACCTTTTGTTACTGAACACAATGAATCACCATCGACTTTTTGAAGCTTTTTATTAAGCCGGTCCACAAGATCATCGGGAAGAACTTCCACCCCATAGTTCTTCATCATATCAAGCGCATCATTGCCAGGTTGTACCGCCACAACCGGCGCCAGCTGCAATCCACTCTGAAAATCACTAAAGCTTTCTTCTTTTTTTGTTTCAACCACCGTAATACTTGTCTCATTACTGTTTAACTCGAAATCCATGGCCTGCATGCCACCGCCCGGCAACAGAAAAACAATACTCGCCACGCAACATATTTTTTTCATCCTACCCCTTCACTTTGGTATGACCCTCTACCCTACCTCTGCCACAGACTATCAATGCGCCTCTCATTGCTTCAATCATTTAGATTTCAGGCAAGGTGTTGTTGGCCTTAAAAACAGCTTTCTGCTTGCAAAATATGCAAAAAAAACTAAAACTAATAACTATAATTTTGCGAATATTCATGATACCCACTTCCTATAATTTTTAATTTTTATGAATAACAACTCAACACAGTCCCCAAGGAATAGAATGCCCAAGCATATCGGTCCCCTTTTTTCTTTTTTGTTCTGTTGTTTATGGATCTGCACGAAAATCAGTTACGGAATGAGTCCCGACGAAATAATGGATGATAAACTGGTAGCTAAAGCTTTAGAGGATATACAGTCAGCAAAAACTTTAGATGAAATCAGTACACTTCTCCGCCTCCACCCCGCAATAGGTATCAATATTGTTATCAATTGTCTCGAATGCAAAAATCCATCCCTCTATGACTCCTTAATAACTCCCAATAACATTGGGGATGATTCAGATGAAGAAAGCGATAGTGATGAAAAAAGTAAAAACACTGATGATCTTGAAGATGAATTTACACAACCTTTAGACGAAGAACTCCCTTGTGACAAAGAGCTTTCCGTTAAAAAAAGTAAAAAAACAACCTCAAAACCAAATCTTAAAAGGATCGTTCACACAACCCAAAAAACTTCACGTAGCATAAAAACCGCACCAGAAAAAATCACTCCCTTGTTTAATGTTGATTCACTCAGTGATGAATTCCTTTCCAATGATGTAACCACTGACACAACGACAAGTATCTCTTCTGATTCTAATCATTCATGCTTCGAATAACATCAATCCTAACGTTGTAATAATGTCACCATCCCGCAATGTATAGCTAAAGGTTGCGGGATTTTTTATACTCACGCCCAGTGTTGTTATCGTTTTTTCAAAAAGGAGTCGTCATGGAAGTTCGTCAGATTTTTACTTGTGGAATTGCACTTGCACTCAACATACAAGCCAGTGCAGCATTAATTGAAATCAAATCAATCTCAGACTATGACAAACAACTGCACAGCGGCCGGCCGACCGTTATTAAGTTTTTTGCACCCTGGTGCGGAGCCTGTGTTGCCAACAAACCAGACTTTGATGCCCTCATCAATGACCCCACACTCGCACACATAGATTTTGCCATCATTAATTTTGATGATCTAGCTGACCTTGCAAACCGTGAAAAAATTGAATCCATCCCAACATTTTTATACCTGCACAAAGGTGAAAAAGTAGCAACAATCACTGGCGGACAAACTGCTGCCATTATGCGCCAAGATATTCAAACTCGATTCCCCGTAGAACAACCGACTCTAGAATCAGAGCAAACTCAACAGACAACACCAGAACTACAAAAAGAACCAACCGCGCAACCAGAAGTCGCTCAACAACCTGAACAGACACAACAAGTAGAGCAAACAGGGGTATGGCATAACGTCAAAAAAGGTTTTAACTGGGTTGTTGATGGCATTGCATCGGCAGGATCGTACATCGGCAAAAAAATAAAAAATCTCTTTTCATAATCCACTTACCTTTTTAGATTACTCTAGGGGAAATGCTTTCATTTCCCCTTTTTCTTAGGCTGTGCTCGCGGTATACTAACAACCAGTAATTACACAACGCACCCTCAAGGAACCCAATGGCAAAAATAAAACAACTCTCACAACACGAAGCGCAAAAAATTGCGGCCGGCGAAGTCGTCGAGCGGCCTGCCAACGTTGTAAAAGAGTTGGTTGAAAATGCCATTGATGCTGGAGCCACCAGCATTACCGTCTACCTTGAAGAGGGGGGAAGAGATCTGATTCGCATCGTGGACAACGGTTGTGGCATGTCACAAGAAGACGCACACCTGTGCTTTGCGCAACATGCTACCAGCAAAATTAGCAGCGTTGATGATCTTAATACCATCACCACCTTTGGCTTTCGTGGCGAAGCATTGGCAAGTATTGCGTCAGTGAGTCACGTGACACTGATCACTCGTGAGCAAAACCCAGAAAATGAAAATTTAAGCGGCATCAAACTGGAACTGAGTGCGGGGCAACAAAGCAATAAAGAAATTATTTCTTGCATGCCAGGCACTGATATTGCAGTTAAAAACATTTTTTACAACCTGCCCGCCCGACAAAAATTCCTCAAAAAAAAAGAAACGGAATCACGACAGATCACACAACTTCTCCATGCGTTTTGCCTGGACTATCTACCGATCCATTTTAGTTTGATTCATAACGGTAAAGAGGTTCTTAACTGCCCTGCAACTGATGATATTATCTCCCGAGTTGCACAGATTTGGGATCACACCGTCGCCAAACAAATTATTCCTCTGGGCCCCGTTCATCAAAACGGCGTAACACTTTCAGGCGCAATATCAAACCACCAGTACTTTCGGTATGATAGTTCCAACATTTTTTTGTTTGTAAATAAACGTTGGATTAAAGATTTGCCACTTTCCCGCGCATTGCTACGTGGTTACACCAATGTACTTCCGCCTGCACGCTACCCGTGTGCCAGCATTTTTATTGAAGTTGATCCAGCGCATGTTGACATCAATATCCACCCTAAAAAAGAGGAGGTGCAGTTTCTGCACCCACGTACCATAGAATCTTTACTCCAAAGTTCAGTCAAAGCAGTCCTTGAAGAACATCTGTCGGCACAGATCAAACAACCGGTCAGCTTTAGCCAGGCCCGCTATGAAGCACCAACGCCCTTCCCACAACAAAAAAGCTTTCAGCCGTTTGATTTTGGACGCATCCCGGAACCATTTGCACAACATCAACCAGCAATAGTTCACTCTCAATTAGAAAAGCCTGCATGGCACGATGAGCCAATGTCAACTCCTTACCAACCAATGCTCCAAACTCTTGCAGAACCAGACATCAACATGTCAGCTTTCCAAGCCGAGCAAAACACGACACAAGAAGCCTCTTTTCAGGTCATTGGGCAGTACAATAACACCTACATTTTGATAGAGCGGCCTAATGGACTATTTTTGATTGACCAACACGCGGCGCATGAACGAATATTGTATGAACTATTTTCAAAACGATTCCAAGATGTTGCCACCGTTACACTGATGTTCCCAGAAATTATTACATTAAGTTCAGACGACATGGCAGCCGTTGCTGACAAACTTGAGATCTTTACTGAAAACGGAATCAATCTTGAACAATTTAGTGAAAACCAGCTCATTGTACAATCAACGCCAGTGCATTTGAAAAACATAAAACTAGATGAATTTATCAGAGATACAGCGGCATGGGTTCGAGAATTCGACTCCATTGATCGACAAACACTGTTCACAACTCTCCATGAAAAACTGCGCGCACAAATGGCCTGCAAGGCGGCAGTCAAAGCGGGCGACCCGTTGACTCATGATGAAATGACCAAACTATTACAGGATCTTGAAAAAACAGACAACCGATTGACCTGTCCTCATGGCAGACCAACCGGTTGGTTATTAAGCTTGTATGATATTGAAAAACGGTTTAAAAGAAAGCTCTAAAAGCCCGCACCAAAAGAGTACCGTCATTCACCAAGAATATCATCCCACTCCAAATCAGCTAAATTTGATTCTGTTTTTTTGAGCTGGTTTACATCAAGTTGAGCCATCTGTTTTTTGCAACAACAAAACAGCTCCCTCGACAGCTTATATACCGATCCAAAACATATCATCACTCCATCAAAAAAAGCATCCCTTTTGTTTTTGAGCAGCTGAGAAAAACGATCGGACCGAGAATGTTTTACTATAGAAAAACGCAGAGGAAGCAACTGTGTCGATTTATTCGATATCAGCTCTCGTTGAAGGGTCTTAACTCTTTTATGAGGAACTGTATCCATTAAGTTATACAGCCATTGATTGATAGAAACAGCCGTCACGACCGGCTCATCTTTGTAATTAAAATCATCCTGCGCAGTCTCATCACAAGGCAACAACAACAATTCACCCCAACCTCTCATAGACTGCGCAATACGATGTTTATAGAGTAATAATTTTGGTCTATTTTTATAACGGATTCCCAAGTCACCCACATCACGTTCATTGTTCTTCATTGCACATAGTGGTGCATTAAACAATGCAATCAACATAACAATAAAACATTTACTATTTTTTGTTGTCTTCATCTGATTTATTCGTTACCCGTTCTGGTAAAATGATAATTTTAGGAGTCTCTACGTATTCAAGAATATTGTATTGGTTGCAACAACCACCAAAATTCATTTTTGTCTGAATACCCTTCTCTTGCTTATCTTTTTTATCAGAACAACAAGAATGTATACGATGAACCCCTTTACTCAAAGAAATATTCTGCCCTTTTTGTATTGCTCGTGCATTTTTGTCAGTTTTTCGCAACGCTTGCTCTTCTTCCTTGGTCAATCCTTTAATATGTCGGGGGGCAAAAAATTCTTGTAATTTATCTACACAATCTGTTATTGGTGCAAACTTTTTTTGTACAGAGCAAGTAAACCTTGTCAAAGAATCCTGTTGTTGTATAAAATTTTTCTGTTTTTTCTTTTCTTTATTTCGAGCTTTTTTTATCGAAGTCTTTTCACTAAAAAAGCTCTGCCTGAACAAAATACAATCTTCTCCAGATGTAGATGTATCACTACTCGTACTCAAAGAACTATCTTCAGAACCACATTTCTCGTGAATTTTTCCCTGTGAAGCCTGCAAACAATAAACAAAACACCAATTTACAAAAAAAGCTCCAAATAACGTCCTTTTTGAAATCTTAAAAATTCGCATTTTCTTGTATAACACTGTATAAACTCTCGCATAATGGTTTATATATCATGAACACAAACAGGCTTTGCGCAGCGCGCCAATAAAATGCGTAAAACACCCTTCATCGTGTGATTTTATTTTTAATGTCTGAGTGTCATGTTTTTCACTAATAACCTGCATTTTTAACTGCTGATTACACTCATCAACTTGTTTATTCAACTCTGCACTTGCTTCTTGTTCAGAATTTAATGGAATTTCAAAATCCTCAAACAAAGAATTATAATTACGCTGCAATGGAGCTAATGATATTTCCTCTTTCCACTGAATGTCATACTCTTGTTGAAAATGCTTCAACTGAGTTTCATTTTCCATCGCGCACACATTGTGGGATAAAGCCACAATACACACAAAAATTTTTGGTACACAATACAATAACTTATTCATGAAAAACATCCTAAAAAATCCCCCCCTGGGACAACACATTTTGTCTTAAAAACCCAAATTCTTGCAAAACGTAAAAATAACTTCTCCAAAAAATCCTAAACATGAACGGCAACATGGGCAGCGTTCATGATCCTTCACAATACTATTACATTCTTCTTGTCGCATTTTCATCACATGCTCAGAAAATTCAGTTTCTTCTGTATGTTGCTCTACGTGATCAGGCGATTGATCATCTGGTCCAAGTTGTTTAAACGATCTTTTCTTTAAATATTTACTATGGTTTACGTAATATTGCACAGACTGATCATCCAGAGACCGTCTATAATTAATTATTCCGACCTTCCACTCAGGTAATGCTCGCTCGACAGCCTTTTCAAGCTGATCATCCAAATATTTTTGTTTTTGTTGTTGTTTATACAGCTCTTCAAAGCTCGGCATATGTGGTTTTTCTTTTGGAATGACATGCGATTTTCTGTACGGCAACATGCATGGCTTTTCTGGATCCATAGGGAACACGACAGACGCCATAACAAGAATCATCACACTCATAACTCTTAAACAATTAACTGTCCAGCTCATAGACCCCTTTAGACAAAGCGAAGGCCACTCGCACAGAGTGGCCTTCATTACACTCACAACAACAAACTCAACTATAAAAAACTATATAGTTGGCAATGCACGATAGGCATAAGCCAACATGAAACAAGAAACCGGAATACCAATAATTGGAGCAACCACCGTCAACACCGCTGCAACAATATTCAAACCAAGAATTTCCCACTCAAAACCTTTGGTTGCATGATAACTTGCCTTGAGCGATGTAATCGCACCCATATTTTTATCAATAATATAGTACGAGAAAAATCGCAGACGAAGGGTCAATATAACGCCAGGAATTATAAAAAGCATTAACCCTACACCAATAAGTATCAATGAAAAAAATGTCGCAATAAAAAATCGAGGAGCATAATGGAAGCAACTGATTATACGAGAGACTGTGCTGCTACCATGATCAACCACGTCAAGAGTAAGTCTTAAAAAACCAACAATCATACTGATCATGACCAATAAAAAAAACAATGCACCCAACACAAAAAGAACAGAGTCCAATGTCGTAAATAAAGGAGTAACTTGCAGCCAAATTTGCGTCATTACTTGTGTTTGAGCAATTTTATCAAGCGTAGCAATAGTAGCCATTGACTGCTTGATTGATGGCATTATGTTCCAAAACTTCATAATCGTCGGAGAAACAATAATCAACATACCTAATACTGCAGCAAACATGCCCCCAATAACTACCAACATAGAGAGCACAAGAAGACGCACATTATCAAGCGTCGCTTTTAAACTACTCGTCGTAAAATCATAAATAGAGAATCCAGCTTTTGACATTATTTTCTCCTGACTTACTTAATCAAATATAAACACTTTACATTTAATGCTGTGGTAAAACACGATACGCTCCGGCCAACATAAAACAGGCTACCGGTATACCAAAAAAAGGAATCAAACTTACTATCACCGCTGCAACAATATTTAACCCAAGAAGATCCCACACAAGCCCCTTGGTTGCACGATAACTCTCCTTGAGAGAGTCAAGAGCTCCCATATTTTTATCGATAATGTAGTACGGAAAAAAACGCAAACGGAGCATCAAAATGATGCCAGGGATAATGAAAAGTATTAATCCAAAACAAATAACTATGATACCCATAATTGATGCTACAAAAAATCGAAAAACCATATGGAAACAACTTAAAATACGGGATACGGTACTACTACCAGTATCTACAACATCAAGAACAATTCTCATAAATCCTAGAACCAAACCAAGAACAACGGCAATTAAAAAAATATGCGCAATCACAAACAACGTATAGTCAAAAGCTGTCAATGATGCTTTAATTTTTTGTATAAATTGCGCCACCATATTCGCATTTGGCATACTTGAACTCATCATCTTTGATGCGCCGGGAATCAAACCACCAAACATTCTCATGCCACCTTGTACCACACCAAAACCACCCTTGATAATTCCCAACCCAGACTGCATTTCTAGAGCGGTCATAACAGCTTTTATTGAAGGCAGCATATGCCAGATTTTAAACAAAGTTGGCGATATAATAATGATCATACCAAACAAGGCTGCAATAAGGAGTCCAAAGCTCGTCAGTGCAGTTAACAAAAATAAAACTATATGGCCAAATGTCTTTTTAAAACCGTTCACCATCAAATCGTAGATCGAAAAATTGGCTCGTAACATTATCTCTCTCCTTGATAATTAAACCACTCTCTCTACAAGCGAACTCCCAACTTATTGTCTAAAACGGGACTTCCATTCTTGTGCCATAAAAACAAAACGAGATGTTGGATATCCCTGTAATCTGAATCCATAACTGATCAAAAAAAGACCAAGAAGCACTAACAACGCCCACAAAATGAGCTTCCATAAAACCATAAAAACCAAAACAAAACCGCAAATAATATAGAGAGTTCCTAAAAACCTATTCATCGTATAACTCGACACGCTCTCTCCTTTTGGCAAAATACAAGATAATCACACATTGACTATTTATAATTGTATACACTTTACAACAGCCAAAAACAAAATGAAATAATTATGAACCATAGAAATTACTCAATCCTACCTTTTTTAATCTTTTTTTAGTAGATCCATGTACTCCTAATTTTGCTGCTTTTCCTTTATGCACATCGCTTGTATAATCTTTTGCGTCGCTTCTTCTGATCTTTTTTCGTTTTCCAGTGTGTAGTCAGGGACTTCTAGCTTGCGTAATATTTCTTTATCTTCTTCGGTAAACGTCGGAATATCAGGAATGTTAGGCTCTTTAGTTGGTATATATGGTAATCGATACTTAATACTCTTATGCATGCGATATAAGGTATCAAAAGAATCCATAGCCTTAAGGGCATCTTGAGAGTCAGGCTTCAAAACTTTTTCACGTAAAATTTCAAAGCAATCTTCTTTGACTACTTCTTGTACACAACTTACGGAACAACAGTTTCCGGAAAACATCTTCGTTACCACATCTTTTAGACTCTGCGTAAAAAACAAAATCCCTTGCTGCAGTTTGTTGCTTGGTTGGCTTGCCTGACTTTCACTAGACTTCATAGCCGCAGCATTCCAAATCCACAACACGACAAATACCCCGCCTATTATTCTTTTTTTCCTCGTACTCATAAATCACCATTCTAAATACAGTTATAAATATTAAACACGTAAGTACTATGTAAACATGGTACTTATAGTATAAGTTTAATAATATAACTGAATAAAACAACCTTCCTGAAGTATCTAGCGACCTTTTACACAAAAACAAGCGTCAATATAGTGGATGACAACATAACCCCAAAGGTACACCACCCAACAAAATTGGAAACGTGACCGTTTTTATGTTCGCCCATAATTTTTTTGTTATTTGAAAGCAGAATAACAGCTATCAAAAGGGGTACTGCCGCGATACAATTCACAACCGCCGCATACACAAGAATCTTAACCGGATTGATACCAATAAAATTAATGAACAGACCAATAATTGATGACAGCGTAATGATTCCATAAAAAAATGGTGCTTCTTTTAATGTATGCGCCAAACTTCCCTTACGACCAAAAATCTCTGACAACGCATACCCTCCCGAACCTGCAAGCACTGGAATACCCAAAAAACCAGCGCCTATAATACCGAGCGTAAAAATTAATGATGACCATTCACCAGCCAATGGTTTGAGTGCCATAGCAGCATCATGTGCGGTGCCAATATTGGTAACACCATGCTGATGCAACGTTGCATAACAGGTCACCACAATAAAAAAGGCCATAAGCTGCGAAAATAACATGCCAATAAAAGTATCAATGCGCAACCGAGTTAAAATTGATTTACGCTGAATAGGAGTAACACAATCTTGTGTTCCACACTCTTCAACCTCTTGTGATGTTTGCCAAAAAAAAAGATAAGGGGAAATGGTAGTACCAGAAAATGCCGCCATCACCACCAAAAAATCTTTATTCCATTCAATATGCGGAATAAACATCTCTTTAATAATATCCCACCACTTGTCTGCCACCATAAATGCGGTGAGCACGTAGGCGAGTAAAAAAAGCGCGAACACCATGAGCACTTTGGAATAAATACGATACGGTATAAAAATTTCAGTCAACACAACAGTCAAAACAATGGCAATAGCCAACAGATGAACATTCAATCCAGTGATCATCTGCGTTGCTGCAGACATAATGGCGATGTCTGCACCGATATTAATAACATTGGCGAGCACTAAGACAAAAACGCAAAAATAAAGAAACGGTTTTGGAAAAAAACGCTTAATGTTTGCCGCGAGCCCATGCCCGGTCACCAGCCCAATTCGTGCACACATTTCTTGGATATAAAACATCAAGGGCAACTGAAACGGTATCAACCAAGCCAATTTGAGGCCATACTGCGCCCCAGCAACTGAGTAGGTGCCAATACCTGATGGATCATCATCAGCCGCCCCGGTGACAAACCCAGGACCAACAATACCCAATGTTTTCCACAATTTTCTTTTTGCTATTTTGAAAAAACCGATCTTTGTCTCCATACACTCCCCTTGAATCCTTGCCCCTTTGATAAAACACACTCTTGAGTCTACGTTATTTTATTGTGGCAAAGCGAGAGTTTACGCAGAGCAAAAAAAAGGGCACCGCGGTAAAGCGATGCCCTTATCATTCTCTCATCTTAAAAAAATATTTTATTTACTGTAGCGTTTTCTATCAACAGCCTTCAAATATTTCTTACGTAATCTAATGCTCTTTGGAGTTACTTCAATGAGTTCATCGTCATTGATCCATTCCATCGATTTTTCAAGTGTCATAATCTTTGGCGGAGTCAGTTTTACTGAGTCATCAGTACCTGAAGCACGCATATTTGTCAGTTTCTTCTTTTTGACCGGATTCACTTCAAGGTCCATGCCACGTGTATGCTCACCAATAATAAGGCCTTCGTACACATTCTCACCGGAACCAATAAAAAAGTTACCACGTGATTGCAGAGCATCAAGAGCGTACGCCGTTGTGGTCCCACCTTCCATTGAAATTAACGAACCCTTGGTTCTACGAGGAATGTCGCCAGTATATGGCTCATAACCCAAAAACTGTTGGTTCATTAAACCGGTACCCTTGGTTGCCGAAACAAACAAGCTTCTGAATCCCATGATACCACGTGATGGAATCTTGAACTCTAAGCGAATCTTACCATGTTGCTCTTGAGTCAAGTTGGTCAATTCAGCTTTTCTTTGTCCAAGAATTTCCATGATCATACCTTGATATTCATGATCAATATCAAGAATCAACATTTCCATTGGCTCACATTTCTTGCCATCGATATCTTTGAAAATAACTCGTGGAGCAGATACTTCAAGCTCAAAACCCTCACGACGCATGGTTTCAATAAGAATACCCAAGTGCAATTGGCCACGACCGGAAATTTTATAGGTATCGGCCGCTTCTGTTTCTTCAACACGTAATGCTACGTTTGTTTTTAGTTCTTTAAATAAACGGTCACGAATCTGACGTGAGGTCAGCAATGAACCCTCTTGTCCAGAAAAAGGCGAGCTGTTAACCGAAACGTGCATCGAAAGAGTTGGCTCATCAATATCAACATATTTAACAGGCATCGGTTTATCGACGTCGCAAATAGTTGTTCCAATGGTCAAATTCTCTCCGATACCAGCAATAGCAACAATTTCACCAAAATCAGCACGTAAAGTTTCTGCTCGCTTCAAACCTTCAAAACTGTACAATTTTGTGATTTTAATAGGAGCACTGACTTCTGTCCCTTTACAGCAAACAACCTGTTTACCAAAATCAATAGACCCGTTAATAATCTTACCAATGCCGATTCGGCCTAGGTAATCAGAATAATCTAAGTTGGTAATAAGAAGTTGAAGGTTTTCCATAGTCTGTTCTGGGGCTGGAATATGCTCACAGATCGCTTTGAATAACGGCTGCAAATCGCCCATTCTTGCGTTTTTATCTGTAGAAACGTATCCGTTACGTGAAGAGCCGTATAGTATAGGAAAATCTAATTGTTCATCGGTAATTGCCAAATCAAGGAAAAGATCATGAATCATCTCTTCAGTACGCTCGATATCAGCATCTTTTCTATCAACTTTATTGATCAAAACGATAGGCTTAAGGTTCAACTGTAATGCTTTTTGCAAAACAAAGCGTGTACCTGGCAACGGTCCCTCTGCAGCATCCACTAAAAGTAGGAAGCCTTCGACCATCTGTAAGGTACGTTCAACTTCCCCACCAAAGTCCATGTGGCCCGGAGTATCGACGATGTTGATTTTAACATCAGGGAGCTTAATGGATGTGTTTTTGGAAAGAATGGTAATACCGCGTTCTTTTTCGATATCGCCCGAGTCCATAACACGCTCAACAGCACTTTCGTGACTGAGATCTATGGTGCCCGATTGCTTAAGCATCTCGTCCACCAGGGTAGTTTTACCATGGTCAACGTGAGCAATAATAGCTACGTTCCGAATATTGTTTTGTTTTTTATTCATATTTTCTTTACTTGATCTTGGTATTGGACTGAAAAACCCTTATGATTCCCCTCTACTATAAAAATATATACTTTTTGATAATTTCTAGCAACAGAAAGCCTTCACCAATCAGCCCAAAAGAGTGCTAAAGCCGATCCACTGCGCACATCATTGCATCGTAACACAAAGCAGAAGTTGACTCTTATCAGGCAAAAAATCAACTATCGAGACCGACCTGGAAAATTAATGCTTTAAAAAAAATCAACAAAGTTACTCATAGTCCTGTCTTTAACCATTCGTGGTGCCCTGGTGACCTCTTTTTAGGGGGGCACAAAAATGGGCCCTCCACATGGAAGACCCAACCGTAAACATCATAAAATGCTCTCACCAACTACACGTTCCATGCGTTGTATAAACCCCAAAAAATCTGGCAACAAGGTAGTGCAATCGGATCACCCAAAAAGCGTGCTCCCAACATATACGAGATACCTCCAACTGAAACATATCCCGCTACCACTATTTTGCCATCAGACTGCAGGGTAACTCCATTACCAGCAGAACCTCCATCACCAAGCGCTACAGTTGTATACCCAACACCTTGAAATGATGCAGTATCCAATGAGCCATCGATATTGAGGCGCACAACAGCAAAATCACCAAAGTCTCCATACTGAATATATCCAGTCATCACAATCTTACCATTTTGTTGCACGGCAACTGAATGAGCTCCAGAATAAGTCCCGAGTACAATTGATTGTGTACCGTTGAGATTAAATGAAGAGTCAGGGAGACCATTTGTAGTAAACCGCGCAATATTAAAACCATTAACAGTATCACTTCCTACCACCAGTATCTTACCATCCGCCTGCAACGCTCCTCCAGTAGAATTAACACCATTACCACACGCAACGGTTGCCGTACCGGTTGTATTAAAAGAGGTATCAAGTACTCCAGTACTTAACAATCGAGCCACTGCAAATTCTGAAATTCCACCAACCTGGGCGTCCCCCATCAAAACTATCTTGCCATCAGACTGAATCTTTACACCCCTTGCCCGAGCATTATTACCATCGCCAATTGCTATTGTTTTTGTACCGGTACTGTTAAATGAAGTATCAAGCGAACCATCAATGTTAAAACGTGCAACCGCAAATTCAGTATTACCACTCACTACAGCTTGTCCTGCTACCACAATTTTCCCGTCTGATTGAATCGCCACATGATAACCCACTGCAGCATCCCCTATCAATAATGATTGTGTGCCAGTTAGATTAAACGAGGTATCAAGTGAACCATTCGTATTAAAACGTGCCAATCCAAACGTACTAACACCTCCAACAGTAGCAAAACCTGCTACTACTATTTTGCCATCCGCCTGCATGATGACATTGTTAGCCGCATCAGTCGTACCAATTACAACCGTTTTGCTTCCGGTCACATTAAAAGAAGTATCAAGTGTTCCAGAACTTAACAATCGTGCCACTGCAAATTCTGTAATTCCACCAATCGAAGCCTGTCCCGCCATCACTATCTTGCCATCTGTTTGCATCACCACAGCATTGCCAGAAGAACCTTCATCAAATAAAACTATTTTTGTCCCAACGCCATTAAACGTTGTATCAAGGTCACCCGGAGCAGCAGACAAGATTGCAGGTAAACCAAGCAACACTGCAACTAAAACAACTAAAGTTTTTTTACTCATTCTCTTTTTCCTTTTTAAAAAAACGATAACTACCTCTCTTGCGTACTCTAGCCTGACCGCGCAAAAAATTTCAACAGTTCAAATTTAATTAGATCAAACGACAAGCGAGTTAATCTACAAAAATAAAGAGACACAAAAAAGGCATCCCACTACGCACCAGTGTGCGACGAGGGACACGTATTACTAAGCTCCGATGGAGCTTCCAATTACGTTAACGCGTCGGCATGCGTAGTAAGCTGAAACTTCATTGAACACAGACGAAGTACATAGACGTTTAATACACAAACAAAAAACAGGCGTCGCATAAAAACGACGCCTGTTTTTTGTTTCACTTAAATCTTATGCAAATTTATTTTTTGACAGGTGGTTTTTGACAACCACATTTTGGTTCTGCCTTGACGGGCGGTTTTTGGCAGCCACATTTTGACTCAGATTTAATTGCCTTGTGTACCGGCGGTTTTTGACAACCACATTTATCTGCAGGTGCAGAGGTGATCATCAAACAACAAAAAGCTAATGGGAGGAGTGCGAGGAGTTTTTTCATCTTTTTTCCCTTTTTTGTTTGGAAATTGAACTCTCTCTAAAATAAAATGGCGTCCCCAATGGGATTCGAACCCATGTTTTCGCCGTGAAAGGGCGGCGTCCTAGACCGGGCTAGACGATGGGGACACACATGGTGAGCCGCGTTGGATTCGAACCAACGACCCACAGCTTAAAAGGCTGTTGCTCTACCGACTGAGCTAGCGGCTCTCAACTTTGTCCGTAATTTCAAAAATCAATATATAAACAAAATGTATAAGCTGAGCGCACTAATGTCAAGAAAATGCATCTTAAACAGGCAAAACTCCGCTCACCAGTATCATGCGAATCAAAAAGAAGTAGATCAAGACGCCGGTAATATCCATAAAAGTTGCCAAAAAGGGACCGGCTGCAAACGCCGGATCAATTTTCATGCGCTGCAAAATAAGTGGCGTTCCACTTCCCAAAACAGCCGCAAGAAGCACGATTGAGCCAAGCGTTAGACCAACTACAAAGCTTGGTAAAAACACACCCATTGATGAATAGGCTCGCGCAAATGCTGCTCCACCCAAAAGTAAAGACAGCAAAAAGGCGATCAAAAATTCTCGTTTCAAAAACTTTTTGATATTTGATGTCGTCAACTCACCCGACGACATACCCTGAATCACCAGCGCCGATGTTTGATGACTAGTATTTCCACCGGTGCTAATCAGCATCGTAATAAAAGCCAGCAAACTAATTGATATACCCGCTTCATATTGAGTAATCACCAAACCAGTCAATGACTCTGCAAATAATAAGGTCACCAAAATACCGCCACGACTAATAAGAATTGTATACAAGGGAGTTTCAAGATACGGACGCTTCATGGGGGCCAATGCAGCCATCCGTTGAACGTCTTCACTTGCTTCTTCAACAAGCACATCCGCCAATGTTTCGCTCGTGATTACTCCAAGAAAATAACCTTCCGATCCAATAACAGGAACGGTTGCTAAATTGTAGTGGACCATGCGCTTGGCAATAGTCTCTTGGTCTTCGTCGGCTGTAGCCACCAAATCATTTTTTTTCATGAATTCAGAAATGCGTGCTTCTGGAGTTCGAACAACCAGATCTTCAAGATTGATATGCCCAACAAGCTGGTTTTTTCTGTTCGTCACATAAATCTGACGGTAAATCTCTTGGTCCGGCCTGAGTCGTTGCAAAATATTGATACATTTTCCAACGGTATAATCCTCAAACAGACTCAGCACCTCAACATCCATGATGCCGCCAGCAGATTCTGGATCAAACTTCATAAGTGAAAGCACTAATGCCCGATCTTTTTTATGCAAAAGATTCAGGTATTTTTTAAGCTCTTCATCAGAAACTGAATCAAACAAATCCGAAACATCATCTATACTTAAAGAATTAAGCAGTTCCGCCTGGTCATTTTCAGGCAAAAACTCAAGGCAGTCCGCTTTGAATGTATCTGAAAATTCTTCGAACACTTCAAACTTAAGCTCTTGAGGCAGTTCAAGAAAAAGCGGTTGCATAGACTCATGATCTATTTCTGTAAAAAAATCAGCTATATCGGCCGGATGCTGGTCAAGTAAACGCTTCCACAGAGCTTGCCCGTATGCGGTTTTACCTTGGACAACCTCTTCAAGATGGTCTTTGATAGTCAGAAATATGTTTTTTTCTTCCATGGGCGTCTCCCCCAATCAGTGATTTGCGCCAGTGTCATTATTTCCTATACTAGCCGACCTGCCCAGCCGTGTCCATTTGACTTTAAAACCATGCTGAGTAGTATTTTAAATAAGGGACTTTCAAGAACAAAGATCAATAATAGAAAAGCCCATTCCCGCTGAATAATAATTGGTAGGTTGCTGGCCATAAAAACGCCAGTCCCAGATAAAAAGGTTACTCAGGAGCATTGAGAAGATAAAATGGAGCAGATTACACTTATACCCCCCGATTCAATACATCGTTTCGTTGTTTCCGCCGATGATGTTAATCAACGGCTTGATATGTACCTTAAAAAGCTCTTTCCTTCCTATTCCCGAAGCTTTTTACAGGAAATCATCGAACAAGAAATGGTACTTATTAATGATAAAAAAGGTGCTAAATCAAGCACTATCACCAAACTCGATGACATCATTATAGTCACCTTTCCACCCGTTCCTGCAGCTAACCAGCCTCGCGAGATTCCAGAAGGCCTCAATGTTGAAATTGTTCTTATGGATGAACATTTTATGGTCGTCAATAAACCTGCAAACCTCTCCGTTCACCCGCCCAAGCTGACTAGCACAGAAGCGACATTGGTAGATTGGCTTGTTCGCGCCTTTCAAGAAATTAAAGATGTTGGGTATTCCGACCGACCAGGGATTGTTCATCGGCTTGATAAAGACACATCGGGCATTATGCTGGTCGCTCGTAATAACCCTGCACATGCCATGCTGTGCGATATGTTTAAAAACAGAACAATTGAAAAAACATATCTTGCATTGGTCACAGGCCATCCAGACAAAGAGGGAGTGATTGATTTTGCAATCACACGACACCCGACCAAAAGAAACACCATGACCCACGTCACGACATCATACCAAAGAGGTTCAACCGTTCGTGATTCCAAAACCAATTATCGCGTTCTTGAATATTTTAAAGAAGCCGCACTGGTTGAAGTCAAGCCGCTCACCGGAAGAACACATCAAATTCGCGTACATTTTGCCGCAATCGGACATGCCTTAATTGGTGATTATGTGTATGGAAAAAAATCAAAAATAATTTTACGGCAGGCATTACATGCTTACAAACTCTCGTTTGAGTTTAATGGCAAACTGTACGAAATCGAACAGAACCCGCCCAGTGATTTTCAAAATCTTCTTGAGTTATTACGCAGTGATGAAACAAAAAATTCCGCTTGATTTTTTGAGAAAGTTCCATAGGATGATCGACGAGCTAAGAGGGAATTGTAGTAATGAAGCACTGCTTTTGGCTTCTGGCTCAACAATCTTCAAGCTTGCCCAATAATCTTTATCAAACTGCGATCAATGGAATGCTTACGCGTTCCGTTTTTTTGTTTCTGCATAAGATCATCTTCCTTCTTGGGAAACATATTAACATGATACTGCTTGCAACGCGTCTTGATCACAAAAAACTGCTTACGGTACTGATCAACAATTACCCGATCATTCGACACAAAAACATTTTCCTGATTCCGCAACCGCGCCGAATGTGTAAAATTAAATGACCCGGTCCACAAAATGGACAGTCCAAACAGGTTAGACTCAAACACAATAAATTTGTTATGCATAATATCAGCACGATTTGCGCTTTTTGTTGTATCCCCACGCTTACCACAGTACACCAGCACCTCAATTCCTTGCTTGTGCAACATGTCAGCTTTACCACGTTCCTCACAACATAGTCGATCCGTCACAACTTCTACCACAACTCCACGCTTTTTCGCATCAACAATGGCCCGCGCAATGACTTCATCAGTTATTAAAAAAGCAGCTATGTACAACGCCTTTTTTTCACATGCTATCAAATCAAGCAATAAACCACGTGAATCATCATCCGGACAAAACAGCGCATGCGCAATATGCTCTTGCCCCTGCCCTTCACAATGGAATAATTTTTTAAGCCGACCTGATGCACTGTCTGCTGACACCTGCCCCGCTTGAGCACCAATCACAAAATGTGTTTTACCAAAACCTATCTTCTCTTCTTTTTTACACAGCAATAGTCCATGCGCGGCAAAACCAATAACCAATAAAAATAATTTCTTTGAATGCTTCACTCTTTTTCCTTATATAACAAACAAATAAATAGCTTTACTCTCTTTTTTAATCATCACAGCAACACACCATAGCCTTTGTATGCAAAAATATAAACCACCTTCACCCATACTCAACAAACTCAAATCCATAAGTAATAAACTCCTCGACCTCTTTAATGACCTTTAATTTTCTCTAATTAATCTAACGACCATTTCCACTAACCCTTGATTATTACAGTAAAAAGGGGCAGATTAAGGCGCAGTTGCGATCATGAAAGGATCATTATGACAACACACAAGGAGCGCTTATTGCAAGCACTCCGCTTTGTATTTCTATCTTTTTTTCCCTTCTTCCCGACCTTCACCACAACACCTACCTTAAAAACAAAATTTGATCTTTGTGCCTACATACCACCACACGACACACATGTGCGCCGTGATGATGCGGTAGAAATTGCATTCAAAAAAAGAAAAGATCTTGAAGCATTCTTGTATGCAGAACAAGCAAGCAGATACGATGAACGCATAGCACTTGCTGGTTATCTGCCACAAATTCAACTCGGCGCGCAAATTGGAAGATGTGACCCTGATCAGTTTTTTCCAGGCCTCAGTTGCCGCCGTGACTCTATTTCAAACAGGGGGCTGACCCTGACCCTTTCACAACTCATTTTTAATGGTGGCGGACCAATCATCGATTATAAAATCGCACAAGAGGCCACCAAAATTGTGCAGGAGAATATGAAGCTCACGCAAGATACAGTACGCATCAACGTAGAAACCGCATTTTTAAATATGCAGCGCTTCATGTTGGAAAAAACTTTTATCGAATCTCGTGATATTGCCTCCAAAGCGCTCTTGGAACAAAGTTCTGGCAAAAACAAGGTTGGCTTTTTAAATGAATCAACCTGGCTTGCATCAAATGCCACCTACGTCACAGACCAAACAACCATCGCAAATTACACACGAGACACACAGACCGCTTTGTGGAACTTACAACGACAAACTGGCTCCGACATTACCAGTGATAAAATCAGCATGTCTCTTGAAGATGCAACAAAAATAGATCTTAAAGATTTAAATTTTTATCTTGAAAAAGCAGCACAAACGCGCCCACAGCTCAAAATTCAAGACCACATGATTCGTCAAGCTCAATTGTCACAAAAAAAATATGGAACCAGTTATATTCCTAGCGTAGCATTTTTTGCAGAGGCATCCGATATTAGGGGTGGCGAGACATTATTTGAAACAGCATCACCAACGGGTATCAGTCCGGCAATCACCGCAGGCTGGTCTTTTGGTTTAAACTTCACGTGGAACTTTGACGGACTCGCCAATGCTCATGCTGAACGCAGATCTAACAGCCAAGAAATTCAATACGTACTACAAAAAAAAGACCTTGAGCTCCAAGTGAAACAAGACGTTGAATCAGCATACAATCAAGTGAAAAACAATATTGATTTACTCACGGCTGCCATAGCTCAATCTGAGCAAGCAGATGCAACTTTACAATTGAAAACAAAACAATTTGAAGTTGGCACCATTTCACGAATAGATTTAGCGCAAGCAGAACTAACCTATGAATCTGCGCTCTTCCAGCTTGATGCATCAAAATTAGATACCAGAATCGCTTATCAAAATCTTCTTTTCGCCTGTGGTTATCCAAAAATCGGTAACCATTGTATATAGGATTACATAATGAAAAGTTCAAAAATTATTCAGTGGATTGTTATTATTTTCGCTCTTGCAGGAGTCTCATTTTTTGCCTATAGCACGTTGAGTAAGAAAAAAGAGAAACGACTCTATCAAACAGAAAAACCACTCAGGCGCAACATCATTCAGGCTGTACGTGCCACCGGAAAACTGGAAGCGGAAGGAACCATCAATATCGGTTCTTTACTCAACGGCATTGTTGAAAGTCTGCACGCCGAAGAAAACCAAGCCGTCAAAAAAGGACAACTCCTTGCCGTTATTGATGACGGCAGGCAAGACAACAACGTAAAACAAAGCGCTGGTGTCCTTGCTCAAGTAAAAGCTCAACTCAGTTACCAAAAAGAATACTATGCTCGCGAAAAAAAACTGTACGACTCAGGCTTAATCTCCAAAGATGAATTTGAGCAAGCGCAACAGTCTTATGATGCTGCCGTTGCCAACGTAGCCGCACAAGAAGCTACTTATGCTCAAGCAGTCTTGGAATTTAACAATAAAAAAATCACATCACCTATTGATGGCGTTGTGATCACAAAACATGTATCGCTACGTGAAGGCGTCGCCAACTTCTCTCCACCAACCATTCTCTACACCCTTGCAGAAGATATCCGTCAAATGAAAGTGGAACTTGAAATAGATGAAACCGACATCGGCCTTATTAAAGTTGGACACGAAGCAAAACTTTATTTTGACACCTACCCACACACCACATTCCGTGGCAAAATTTATGAAATTAGCAGTGCACCAAACAAATCAGGCACCAGCGTCATTTACAAAGCAAGCATCAAAATTGACAACTCTCACAATATGCTCAAACCGGGCATGACCGCACATGCACAGATTACTGTTGGAACACAAAAAGATGCAATCTCTGTTCCTGGCCATCTTTTTGGCATGGATTCCCGCCTGCTCAAAGCTGCTGCCCAACAAAAAGGATTCGAATTCAAACCATTAACCAAAGCAGAAAGAGCTGCTTTCAGAGCACAACTTAAACAAAAAAATCATCCGGTCAAAACAGTCTGGGTCGCCAAAAATAACGCCATTATCCAAAAGCCGATAGAACTCGGCATCAACGATAACGCATTCTTTGAAGTTGTTTCAGGACTTGATGGAACAGAAGACATTATTATTGATGTTGATGAACCAGATAACATGCTCAAAATGTATCAACAGCTCTTTGGCGGTGGACTAGGAAAAAAATAATGAATCCAGCAGTTCTTTTTAATACCTCAATCCGAACACTCAAAAATCATAAGGCTCGCTCATTCTTGACCATTCTAGGTATCATGATCGGCATAGCTGCCATCATCATCACCTTCTCAGTCGGCCGAGGCGCAGAAGAGGCTGTTGCCGCACAGATTTTAACGATGGGTGAGGATGCGGTGTACGTTATCCCCAGCAGCTTTATCAAACATGGCGCGCTGCGTGGCGGAAGCAAAACAACTCGCATGCGTGAACGTGACATTGAAATCATAAAAAACTTGTCACCCGAGGTGGTTCAAATTACGCCCCTGCACATGACTATTCAAACCATTGAGCGAGCCGGCAACAAAGCACAACTCAATATCACTGGGGCCTATCCAAATCTTATTAAAATCGACGCTAACAAAATAAAACACGGAATTTATTTTAATGAGGTTCACCTTAAGCAACGGAGCAATGTTGTTGTCTTAGGCTCCAAACCAGTTGAAAAACTATTCGGCTCTGAAAATCCAATCGGCAAATTTGTACTCATCAATGGTCATTCATGCCAAGTAATTGGTGTGCTTGAACAAAAGCCTCACTACTTTGGCCCAAAAGACCCCAATGATCTGGCAATCATCCCTTTTACCACATCAAAAAAAATATGCAGAATGCCCGACGATCCCATTGATGAACTCACCGCAATGGCAATGAAACTACAAAGCGGAACAGATTCTACTGTGTTCCGTCGCAAACTCGGCAACATGATGCGCTTTATCAACAACACTCAAAAGGAAGAAGAAGATCCTTTTGTTATTTTTGACACACAAACGCTCACACAAGTTGCACGCGACATGGCAGGCATCATCAGACTCTTTGGTCTGATTGCTGCATCGATATCGCTGATTGTTGGCAGTATCGGCGTCATGAATATTATGCTCGTGTCGGTCAAAGAACGTACGGGTGAAATTGGATTACGTATGGCCATCGGCGCAACACAAAATCTCATTCGATTACAATTCCTCATCGAATCAGTGACGCTCTGTTTTATTGGAGGAATTATCGGTGTACTCATGGGCTTGCTTGGACAGTTTGCCATCAGTTATGGAACAACACTTTCGGCAGTTATTGAAATCGGCCCCATGCTTGTTTCATTGTTTGTCACCATTTTGATTGGTATCTTTTTTGGGTACTACCCAGCATACCAAGCATCTCAGCTCAACCCCGTCGAAGCACTTTTGCACAAGTAAGGAAATGATATTATGCCTTTGTTAGAAGCAAAAAATCTTATCAAAAAATTCGGAATTGGCACAGGCCAAGAGCTCACGGTACTTAAAGGTATAAGCCTCCATGTGAATAAAGGTGAGTTTGTTGCCATTGTTGGAAAATCCGGTTCTGGCAAATCAACACTCATGAATATTCTTGGTTGTCTGGATACCACAACAAGCGGAAGTTACACTATCGATGATCAAGATATTTCCACCTTAGATGTTGATCAACTTGCCGCCATTAGAAATCGCAAAATCGGTTTCGTATTTCAACGCTACCATCTCCTTTCCGATTTAACCGCACTGGAAAATGTTGAACTACCACTCCTGTATGGCAACTGGTCAGAATCTGATGCACATACACATGCCATTGAAATGCTTACACTCGTTGGCCTTAAAGATCGGGTCAACCATTACCCTCTTGAGCTTTCTGGAGGAGAACAACAACGAGTTGCCATCGCACGTGCGCTGTCTAATAACCCCGCCATCGTCCTTGCAGACGAGCCAACAGGAAACTTGGATACTGGAACAGAAGATAAAATTATGACGCTTATAAAAAAATTAAACCAGGAACAAGGCGTTACTATTGTGATGATTACACACGATGAACACGTAGCCGCTCAAGCAAGCCGTATTATACGATTACAAGATGGAAATATAATAATCAATCCAACAATAGTATAAAAAATGATTCAACGTTTCATAATAAAACTAACAGCCTTTTTCATTATAACCTGCATATATCCACATCACGTTCTCGCAATGCAAAAACAAAAACCAAAAATTACCTGCTCATGCGGCAAGAAACTTTTGCGTACAAATTTTGCTCAGCATCTTCTGAGTAAATATCACAACAAACACAAGCTTCCTTTGCCTAAACTGCCTAAAAATAAAATGGTTTCACAAAAACAAAAATCCACCCATTTTGCTCACAATGCAGTTCTTAGTGCTCTAAAATCAACTCCAGCAACACCAATTCAAGCATTGCACACGGAAGTAATAACTCCAACAAAAGATTCTTGGGAACCCCTCAAAATCACACTCAAAAAATTGAGAGAGAAGCTTCCCAAACTCAACATTTCTTCTCTTTCCCCCAAAAATTAACCTCGCCCCTATACCTATTCTTGAAAACTAGTAAACTAATCAAGTAAGCAAATCCAGCAAAAATACACCTTATTTGCTCACTAAATTTCAAATATAAACAACTTGCATGAGAATCGTAGGAATAACTTATGTCAAACCATAAGGCCATCGCTTTATTCTGCTTCAGTTTTTTAGGCATTATACTCTGCAGCCTGGCGCCCCTTCAAGCAATGTCCAACCCGAGCGACGTTTTCCCATTAAAAAAACGCATCTGCAATAAGATTACGGGGAGCGAGTTTGGCCTTCAAAAATACCACACGCAACAACCCTCAAAAAGTGACTTAATAACACAGGAAGTAGCGAAAGTTGTTGCCTATGATCTTGCAAAAAAAAATTTATCCACAAGATACAAGGATATAAGAATGCAAAAAGGGCTAAAACTGAAAATCCCTTCTCAACAAGAACAAAAAACAACAAGCCCTGATATCAGTGATCCAATACATCAAAATGTAAACCTTGGCACATTCACGGCGCCTTCACCATCACGCTTCCCTGCACCAGAAAAAACATCAACACCTCCAGAGGCAAGGCCAGATGGACTCAACATAATCCAACAACCTACCGAATTCTTTGTAGTGTCTGGTATTATTATTTGGATCCCAATAATTATGGCACCTCATATTGTTTTTTGGACCCCTAATCTACTTATTCAACAAACAACAAACATATGACTATAATCACCTCATTATCTATAAACGCTCATAGTATTCATTGTTTCGAGTAGAAAAGAGCCTCCAAAAAAATGGTCGAACGGAAAAAATAATCTATGTCATGTTACAAAAAACTTTTATATCTACACCTGAGCATGGTCTTTATCGTAGCTGGTAATCTCTTAGCAATGAATCAACCACAAAAAGTTATATTGCCTTATGAAAACCTTGAAAAATTCGAGGACCACATAAAAAAAACAATACAAAAAGTAGAACAATTACGTGCCATCGAACAACAAAACCTAAAAATAAGCTTGAATATCATTCATAAAACGCTCAATCCAAATAACTTAAAAATGATACAAGATAATCAATTTAATTTCCTGTGTAGTCTGCAGCTTGCTCATGCAATAAAACAAGCAAATCCTCAAAACTGAAAGGATCTTTCATGGTTAAAAAACTCGTACTTACGGTCAGTCTATGTGTTACTCTGTATAGTCATAATAACGCTATGAATAATAATAACCCCCAGCTCAACACAACCCCAGAAGGTACCAATAATTTTCTTGAACCATACCATTTCCAGACATTAGAAGAATTTACTAAAGAGTTTATGTCACAAAAAAATAGGTCGGGGCTCATCAATCCAAATTTTTTAGCGCTTGCATATTCGTATCAATCACAACAACAAACAACTCCTTTAGAAATCTCTTTAAATCACACTAAAATAGAGCCTTTGAAAAAAACTTTACAGCATGAAAAAACAATAATTTTAAACAGAGAAAATACTGTTTATAAAGAAATTGAGCAATATCAAATGCAAAGACAACTGTCACCCATTACTGAACAATCGCTACAACCATCTGCTCCGCAAGAAATATCTGACAGTGAAATTAATGAGTACCTTAATATATAACAAAAACTACCGGTGTGCTTTAGAACTTCCATCGCATTTCAACTTCTGCGCTCACGTCGCCACGTTCATCACGGACACCGCGTAAGTTGACGTCATCGGATAATGCATAGTCGACTTCAACTTTAGTATCCTCCGTCAAACTAAAGTTTTTTTGAATCATCGCACGACACCGGTCGCTGACATCAATTTCAACCGCAGCGCGCAATCCGCCACGGCCGGTCTGATCAGTAAAGCTCGGTACCAAATGCACTCGCTCAAGCGGCTTAAACAAATAGCCAAAAGCTTTTCTTATTCCCGTTGGCGACTGATCAGACCCAAAAATAATATTTTTTATATTTTGCATGACAAGCGCTGGCATCAAAATATTGAGCGAACCTTGCTCAGATCCTGCAAATAACAACGCAACAATCTGTTCTTCGGTCAATGATGGAGAGGCTTCTAATAAAATCTCTTGCTCGTTAAACGAGCCTGACACATCCAAACTCACGTTATATTTTTTCAGTTTATTTTTTGCACTGATCTCAATGTAGGGATCACTCAAATGTCCTGGCACAAAGTCTATAAACCCCTTGGTGATATACAGCGGTTTATACGGAAATATCAAATTGCCAGAAACCAGCGAGATTCTTCCAGTAAGGTCGGGGGACGAAAAACTCCCTTTCACAGCAAGATCAAGCTTTGCACTTGTTTCTAAAAAGGCGGTTTTCACACAAACCGGATTTTTAGTAGTAACATGCAGATCAAGACTTATACCAGAACCTTTTTTGGGAAGAAATTTATTTCCCGAAGATCCCAAAAAACTCCGCTGAAAATCCTGCGAAAAAATATTGCGCTTCAATTGCGCACGATCCAACAACAAATTTCCTGAAACCATCGGGCCCATCCCCTGAACATGCTTAAAAAGCATACGCCCTGAAATGATTGCAAACAGATCTTTCTTCCAATTGAACAAACAATCATGCAACAAGAGTGGTACATGTACAAAGGTTGGAATATAATTGTGATCAAAAACTATTCTGGCACGCTGACAATCTAATGTACCGCGATACAAGGCGCAGTGCATGTCACGAAACTCAACTGATCGATCGACAGGATCAATAATACACTTTCCCTTCAAACCGTTGACCACATTACAGGTGTACGGAATCCGGACCGAACCATCGAGTAATTTTATCTGCGTGTACAGTTTTTTTTCCTGAATCATACCGGCACACTCAACCGTCCCCTGCCCCTGAAAATCAATATCCGCAATTCTTTTAAGCATCTCTTTTACAAATCCAAGAGAAACCGTTCCCATAAAATGCTCCGGGTGACTTTTGTGTGCTCGTACATCAACAAGCGTGTTTCCCTGTGCGTCAGAACAACTACATCGATGTAATCTCAGTTGGGCACCAATGCTGCCAGTCAAACGCAACGATTTTCCATCAATCGCCCCATGAATATCCACAAGATCATTAACCAGTAACCCCTTTCCGGAACAGATCAACTGTATTCCCGTTTTTTGGTTTTTCGCGGTACACGTACATGAACCTTCCACTCTCCCATCAGGTGCACGAACACAATCTAGAGCAACGGTTTTTGGCAAAAAGCACCAATTGGCAACTCCAGGCAGATTAACCTGCTGATCATTATTCAGATGACATGAACCAGAAGCTGATTGTTCATTCCACATAAAACTGCCCACCAACGAACTGACACCATCAAGTTGTGCCGACAATTTTCCATCCCATATTCCCTGGTCCCGCGTGCATGACAACGTGCTGGTAGAAAGAAATGTTTTTGTTCCGTAACATACAGAGTTCGCAGTAACGTCTGCCTGTACTTTAAGATCCCCACCAGACATCTTTACCTCTGCCTGAAGTGTGCACTCGCCAGTAAGCGGTGAAGGCTGTGCATCATTCATCGCCAACGAGTAAGCATATGACGCAGGAAATTGAGCAGCGGTGTTACCACACAGAGCACCCTTATTGACGTAAAGCTTTATCGGGTCAATCACGCAGGTACCACTTTGATTTTTTAACGAAAAAAGACCATTATCATAATTCCATAAACCAACAAGCCGACACGTGCGATCATCATGGAGTGCAGGCAGATCGAGGGTGCAATCAACACCAATACATAAACGTATTTTATTCAACTGGCTTGCCGCATCAAATGATACCGGGCCATTCATATTTTCAAAGACTTTTCGACCACGTACAATGCCATTAGCACGAACAAGATCAACGTCACCATGCAGCACTGTACTTAACTTATTTAAAGTTAAGGCATAATGAGCATCAGCATGCAAATCTTGCTGTGGCTCATCAATATGTAAATGAGCATCTGAGATTTTTAAAGCCTGTAAATAAATCGGAATACTGGGATTACCTGCCATAATACGCGTGATAATCTTCCAGACACATAACCCATTTTTTTGTAATAAGGTCTGAACATCCAGTTCCTTCATATCAAGATTCAATGACACTGTTCCATAAAATATAAGATCAAACCACGAGCAGCCGATGGTCAAAGAAGAACAAGTCCAAGCCCACTCATCAACCTCATCCGAATAAGGAGAACTCACAACATCCGCAAGTTCAACACTCAAGGGAAACAATGAGATATTTTTTACAGAAAATGAAATAGTGCCACCAATGAGACCTGATAAGAAAGGGTTCAACCGATTGGTGAGCTCATCACGGATACGCGCATCATTTTTTATCATCGCAACAGACAACACCACGCCCAAGGCAAGCGAAAGTGCAAGCTTGAAAATGATCTGTAGAGACTTTAAAACGATGTTCATATCTTTTCACACTTTGAAGGTTTTTGTGCGCATCTCAGCCCTTTTTAGGGCAAAAGCTTCCAAGAATCAGTGTAACCGTATTTCCTTAAATGGGAAACTTGTGCGACCGCGCTGCTCAATGCATATAAGGTGGATTTTTTGGCATCGGTTAAATAAACCGTGCCAGAACCGATAACCCCATCAGGATAAAA
The DNA here is from genome assembly GCA_964436435.1 of uncultured Pseudomonadota bacterium. Classification (GTDB taxonomy): domain Bacteria; phylum Babelota; class Babeliae; order Babelales; family Vermiphilaceae; genus DAOVGZ01. The sequence goes on along the minus strand of CAYTCH010000001.1, from coordinate 889,463 downwards.
AATAATGTGCCGACCGGGAAAGGTAATCGCACTCTTAATAATGGTGTTCGGTTGCGAGGGAGGACCCTTCACATTGTTCGGAACACCAAAACATACTGCCCCATCCAGCCGCTCCACCCGGCCATCAAACCGATATTCCTGGTGCTGCTCGTCAAATTCAAGGGTAAATTCTTTGTTGCTGCTGAGGGCACATTGCTGGAGGTACATGCAGGCGGCGTAAAGTTTATCAACCTCACAACGCACCGTGCCGCGATGTAAAAAAGAGACGTTGACCATGGTAATAGTCACCACAAGGACACACAGCATCATGGTAATCATGAGTTCAATCAATGAAAAACCATACCGCCGTGTATTCATAGTCACTCACTCGTTATTCTGCAGGAGGAGCCTCAAACTCTTGGTCAACCATAGCAACAGACAGAACTTCATCGATGGTTGTCATACCCAATCTAATTTTACGCACGCCATCTTCTAGCAATAAGGTCATGCCATCCATCTGCGCTTGCTGCCTGATTTGGTTGGTACTTGCTCGCTCCATGGTGAGCCGGGCAATTTCATTAGTCATTTCCATAATCTCAAACACGGCAAGCCGACCCTTAAATCCTGTCTTGTTACACTCTTGACAACCAACCGCTTTATAAAAGGTAATTCCCTTGGCTTGTTCAGGCGTTAACCCTACACTTGCCAAAAGTTCTGTTGTTGGTTTATAGGTCTCTTTACATTTTTCACACAGTCGGCGAACAAGCCGTTGTGCACACGCACCGATGATAGATGATGCAATCAGGTATGGTTCAACACCCATATCCAAAAGACGAGTAATGGTTGCAGGAGCACTGTTGGTGTGTAATGTACTGAGTACTAAGTGACCCGTTAATGCAGATTGAACAGCAATTTGTGCCGTCTCTTGATCACGGGTTTCACCAATCATGATAATGTCAGGATCCTGACGCAAAATGGAACGTAATGCTGCGGCAAAGGTTAACCCTATTTTTTCTTTGACCGCAACTTGCCCAACACCCGCCATCTGATATTCAACAGGATCTTCAACCGTGATCACGTTGACCTCAGGCGTACTAATTTTTGATAAAATGGAATAGAGCGTCGTGGTTTTACCAGAACCGGTTGGCCCTGTAATATAAAAAATACCGTTCGGACTCGCGATACTGTGTACCAATACCTTATAGTCGCGATCAGAAAGACCAAGATCTTCTATACCTGCAAATGTTCTTGATTTATCAAGCAAACGCATCACAATACGCTCACCAAAAGAAACCGGTAAAACCGACACACGAATATCAATCGCCTTGTCAGCAACTTTAATTTCGATTCTACCATCTTGAGGAATACGTTTTTCGGCAATATTAAGCCCGGCCATAATTTTAATACGGGACGTCAACGCACCTTGCACACGCTTTGGTGGACTCATGACGCTGTACATAATGCCGTCGATACGGTACCGAATGGTGACCTCTTTTTCAAACGGTTCAACGTGAATATCAGAAGCTCCCCGTTTTGCAGCCTGGAAAAGAATATGGTTCACCAATTTAATAATCGGTGCTTCGGCTGCAGAGCCCAATAGGTCTTTGTCTTCTATCTGATCAAACTCAACCGACTCTTCAAACTCTTTTTCCTCTTCCAACTCCTCTATCATCTGCTTGGCGCCACCCATTGGGTAGTAGCGGTTGATACCATCCAAAATCAACTTGCTGGTAGCTACAAACGCTTTAATTTTACCACCGAGCAAAATATTAAGTTCATCAATAGGCTGAAAATGGAAAGGATCAGAGGTAAGAATAATAATCACGCCATTCAGCATGACCGGCATCACAACATTTTCACGTAAAAACCGTAATGGTACGCGGCCTAACAAAGTGACATCAACCATCTGCTCGGTCAGCTGGTCTAAATATTCAAGGCCCGCATATTTGGCAAGTACTTGTGCAATTTTTTCAGCAGGAACAACACTTTTATCAACTAAACATTGGACAACGGTCTGGCCAGTTTCTAAAACAGTCTGCTCACACGTATCAAGCTGTTCTTGTGTGATAAGATCCGCCTCTAATAAAACCTGTCCGACTTTTTTTTGCGCCATGCTCCGTCCCTCATTTTTAAAAGCTATGCTCAATAAAAATTTATAAAAAAAATCTACTCACTTATTATCTCTTTCAGAAAAGAAAATAGCAAACTCCTTCGATTTAATCGCGTATAACAAGGCTTTTATGGGCCAATCTCTGCACTGAATTGCGCTTTCTTTTCAATTAAAAATCAATGCTTGCAAAACAACTACACACCCCTTATCTTCTTAAAATACGAATTCGGGATTCGCATAAATAAAATCTGAATGTATTGAATATAAATTTGTTACGACCACAGCTTGCACACTGAGATTTTTCATCACGTTAACCATCAAGAAAAATCTGTAAATCTTTTTGCATCAAGCTGCCTGGTCCCTTTTTTTACACCACGACAGAGTAAAAACTCTCCATCATTGTGTACGAATAATGTATGTAACCCTCCACTTTTTTGGAGGTTTTTTTACCTAAAACGGAGAATTTACTATGGATGGATATATTGCAAAAATCTTTACATCGTTCATCGATGTCCCAGATGAGATCGCTACAGCCATCTATTTTTCTGGATGCAGCGTTCGTTGCCCAGGTTGTCACAACAAACAATACTGGGAACGCAGTAGCGGTACCGTAATGTCTGATGATCAGATTATGAAAATTATAAAAGATAATCCGCTCACCAGCTACGTTGCTTTTTTGGGCGGCGAACCGACCGATCAACTTCCATTCCTGCTGCACATGTGCAAACGAGTGTCACAAGAAACGGATAAACAGATTGCACTCTATACCGGGCGCGAGTTTGAAATTTTACCGCGCGAACTTATTAATTATCCATCACTGATTGTATGTGGACCTTATAAAGAAGAGCTTCATCAAACAGGATGGCCAGCGTCAGCAAATCAACGTATATTTAAAAGAAAGGACCACGTATGGACGGTTTAAAGGGGTATGCATACCTATCTGATGCATTTAAAAAACTCTATGCATCGATAGACAATCGCCTTTTAGAATTTGAAGGAATCTCTCCCGAAAAACTCGATATATCAAAAATTTCTCAAGAATACTTTCAAGCAGACGTTAAAGACGTTACCGTTGATGACAATGCAAACCATTTACAAGACGGCATCTCGTTTGGCAATTATGTTTCTGAAATCGCCAAAAGTAACATGAAATTAATGGGTTACCATGACCTATATACCATCTTGTGCCAAGAGCACGGACAGGATGCTGCAGATACCATTCTAACCTCTTTATGGGATGGTGATTTATATATCCATGACAGCACCAAGCTCCAAGTACCTTATTGCTGGGCATTGTCTGTTGATGTTATTTTACGCCGCGGCAATTTCTGGGGACAACTACAATCTTTCTCACCTAAGCGCGCAACGTCATTTATTGATCAAGTCAAAGAAGTAACCATTGAAGTTGCACAGGAAATTGCAGGTGCAGTTGCCATTGGCGATCTGTTTATCGGCTACTCATATTTTGTAAGACTTGAAAACCTTGATCTTAAAAATTCTGAGCACCGCAAAAAAGTGCAAAACGATTTCCAATCATTAGTACACACGCTCAACAAAAAACTACGTCCATGCCATCAATCTCCATTCAGTAACATCTCCATCTTTGACCGTCCTAACCTTGAAATGCTGTTCAAAGATTATGTTTTCCCTGATGGTTCACGGCCAGACTTTGACACCATTGAAGAAGTACAAAGAATCTTTTGTGATTGGTTTCATCTTGGTGATCCAGCAACCGGTGTACCGTACCGCTTCCCCATTGTAACCCTCAATTTGCGAGTTGATGAACAGGGTAATGTACTTGATAAAAAGGCGCTCGAATATTTTACCGATATCAATCTGCACAAAGGTTGCTTTAACATCTACATCTCATCGGGCAACAAAATTGCAAGCTGCTGCCGCCTGACCAATGACCTTGACCTGGCAGGTGCTGATAGTTTTGGTAACGGTGGTATATCATTAGGCTCACACCGCGTGGTGACCATTAACTTGGCTCGCATCGGTAAAAAGGCTCAATCATATAACGAATTGATCACACTCTTGCACGAGCAACTTGATAGAGCCGGAAAAACACTGGTCGCACACAAAAAATTACTCATCAAACGTAAAAATGAAGGCTTCTTACCGTTCACCAGACGTGGACTAATTATTATGGAACGGTTATTTAGCACATTTGGCATCAACGGCGTCTATGAATGCGTTGAGCAAATGGGACACTCCATTATAACTGAACAAGGTAAGCAGCTGGCGTTTAACATCCTGCAAGAGATTAAAGATTACTCAACCGCCTGTAGCAAAAAATATGGCATGCCTTTTAACGTAGAACAGGTACCGGGCGAAAGTCTTGCAGTTAAACTGGCACTGAAGGATGCATTATTGTTTGGTATGGACTACCCAATTTATGCAAACCAATTCGTTCCTTTATGGGTTGACTGCGACATCATTGAACGTATGAAATTGGACGGGGCATTTTCCAAGGTGCTGACCGGCGGTGGCATCTCCCATCTTAATTTTGGTGAAAAACTCACACACAGAAATCAGATGAAAACGCTCATCGAATGTGCCATAAAATATGGTTGTGAACACTTTGCCATCAACTATAACTATTGCCGCTGCGAAAATAAGCACACAACTATTTCTGGACAGGTCAAAGCTTGCCCTATCTGTTCTGGCAAAATTATGGAACAGTACACACGCATTGTAGGTTACCTGACCCCCGTCTCTGCCTGGAACCGTGGACGACGCGAAGAACATGCCGAGCGCATCTTTAAACTACAATCTGAACTCCATGACGATACTATGATTCAACAGGGCACAACCACACACAGAGAGATTCAGCTGTAATCAAAAAGTCTTAAGTGTTTAATCTTATACGCCCCGGAGAAATCTGGGGCTCTCTCCCCTCCCCTTGCGGCCACGCCATGACTTTGCTACGCTGTTAACGCTCATCCATTGATTGATATCCGTTGATCCAAAGAAAGGCGTCCCCCATGCGTTCAGTTCATTCGACTCTGCTCAGATTATTTGTAGTAGTAACGACTATCACCGCTACCATTGCATTCGGCAGCACAAAAACATCGACAAAAAAAACAGAACCAAAAATGGTTCTCACCCAAACGGTTGACGTAAAAAGTACCTCAACCTGTGAAAATTCAGCAAAAAAAAGTAGTAACAAAACCAAATCGGCGCCCAAAAAAGTCGCCAAACACACTACATCACCTGCCCCTCGGCCTGTCCAACGAAACCTTGGCGTAGTGGGACCAAAAATGACCGCTCCAGTAGTCACAGCACAGAAATCAAAAAAAGTAGAACCTGTTGCAAAAAAGGCAGAAAAAAAGAAGACCACACGCATGAGCCTCATGACCTATGATGAGCTCAAAGAAGAAAAACAAAAACTGATCGCCAAAGGTAATAATGAAATCGCCATTAAATTCATAGAAAAAATGGTACCACTCTGCAGCGACCTGGGTGAACTATCTGACCTGATGCTCGAACTTGCCGACCTGCTCTTTGATGCCGGCAATCTAGAAAAAGCAGAACGTCTGTATTCTGAATTTGCATCCATGTACCCTGGACATAAAAAGGCTGAATACGCAAGCTACAAAGCGATTATCTGTTCTTACTGGGAAACCCTTGACCATCAACGCGACCAGTCAAAAACAAAGGCAACTATCGAACGCGCGGAAGCATTCATAAAACAAAAAGCAACTTTTGTGACCTACGGCGACCAAGTTGACGAAATTCTGTACGCTTGCCGTGAAAAGCTCTTAGAAAGTGAAATGTCGATCTTCCACTACTACTTACAACGGGAAGATTACGTTGCGGCACAAACCCGTCTTAATAACATAGAAAAAGAGATTTTGCCCAACCTGCCTGCAAAGGAACCGGTCATTATCTCATTAGCCTGCGAACTAGCTACCAAACAAAACAATCTGACCGTGCTTGAAGAAAAAAAGACTATCTTAACACAACGCTTTCCTGACTTTGTGGCTGATGCGCCAGTTGCCGTTGCAAGCGCCTCAACAACCAAGCGCGCCGTGGACAGATTTTAAATGGCCGATCAACGGAAAATTGTGGGCCAACAGGGTGAAGACCTAGTGGCCCACACACTTTTAAAACAAGGTTTTGTGATTGTAGAACGCAATTACCGCAAGCAATACGGCGAGATCGACATCATCGCTCGCAAAAAAAATCTCATTCTTTTTGTTGAGGTCAAACGGCGCACTCATGCTTACTTTCATCTTGAAGAGCTCGTGACGCCGAGCAAACAACGCAAAATCATCATGGTCGCCAAGGAATATATCGCCAAGCACCAACTGCTCGAGCATGATTTTCGCTTTGATATTGCATTAATCGATGGGGATCAATTAACCTATCTTGAAAATGCTTTTAACGAAGGAGATCATTATGACTAATACACCTGAACTCAAACCGCACGATTCTTGGCGCGATTTTGCACCAAAAGTTTATACCGGCGCTATTTTAATTGCCCTATTTTACCTTATCTTTTTCCACACGCCGCCGCTTATCTTTTCACTCTGCGCACTGGCTATTCTTGGTGCCATTATCACTTTTGAATGGCCACGGTTATTTGATTTTAAAAAACCGACCTTCTGGTTGATCATGCCCCTCTACCCCATCCTGCCTTTCGCACTCACCATTGCACTCAACCAGACCCCTGCGTATCGCTTACTTATTGTTTTTACCATGATATTAGTTTTTAGTTTTGATTTTGGCGGTTATGTGTTTGGTTCACTGATGGGTAAGCATAAAATTGCACCAGAAATATCTCCGCGCAAATCATGGGAAGGGGTAGTTGGTGGATTTATTTTTGCCTACACCGCACTTGCCATCATTATATGGGCTCGAGGTATAGAAATAGGACTTGGCCTACGTATGCTGCTCACATTCTCACTTGGCGTGTTTGCATTATGCGGCGACCTGTTTGAATCATTACTCAAACGTCGTGTCGGCATCAAAGATTCAGGATCATTTTTGCCAGGTCATGGTGGATTTCTAGATCGCCTTGATGCGTTCATGTTCGTGGTCACGCTCACTTATCTTTTCAAAACATTCTTCGCACACATGTTTGGACTCATCTAACTCAGCTACCGTAAGTTATTTTTTTACGCCCAATTTAGCGCGTTCAGCCCGTACAAATGCAAGTGATCGAACATATATATTGAGTGATTGTTGCGCGGTCATTTTACGCATATTACGGCGCACTTTACCGCTCACTTTTGTAGGAAGTTTATCAGCATATTTATCTGAAAGAACTTTTAAAAGCGCTGTTTTTGATTGTACAACCGGCCGTCGCTCCAAAACTAGGGCCGGCACAGCAGGCGGAATGACCGACGGTGTTACAGCCGTCACATTTTCAACAGTCTCTGATTTACCCGTATCTACTTTGATCATTGCACCCGTAACGCCACCAAGTAGTGCGGTTACGCAACTCGCTATTAACACCTTTTTCATGATCCCCCTATAACTTTACCCCGCCAACCCCTTTTTTCTTTAGAGTAGCAAGGTGGACTTATAAGGATCAATGATTAAAAAAATAAGAGGGGCAAACAGTTTTTCTGTGCGCCCCTCTTTCAAACAAAAAATAAAAAGTTTTTTTAGCCTCGCAGATACTGCACAATGTGAGTCTGCGCAACCGTTACCGACTCCCCAGTCACCATATTTTTAATGGTCACGGTTTTGTCCGCCTGTTCCTGGGAACCAAGTATGAGACAGAATTTTGCGCCGAGTTTATTGGCCTTGCGCATCATGCTCTTCATAGAATCCCCTTCCAATAAAATGTCAACGCACAAACCATGACTTTGCAGATCATCGGCAAGCAGCAGGGCAAGTGATTGCTGTTCAACATCCATTGGAACAATTAAATGCAGTGCAGGGGGTTGAGGAATAGCAAGCACGTCCCTGTTTTGTTCCAACAACAATATAAGCCGTTCCATGCCGATACCAACGCCCACCGATGGTTGATCTTGTGTGCCACCAATTTGTGAAACAAGTTGGTCATACCGGCCGCCGCCGCACACAGAAGATTGCGCGCCCAAATTATCACTGACAAACTCAAACACAGTTTTATTGTAGTAATCCAAGCCGCGTACCAGCTTTGGCGCTTGAACAAAAGATACAGAAAGTAGCGTCAGTTGATCTTGCAAGGTCTTCCATTCGGCAGCGCACCCGGTGCATAAACTATCGGTCATGCGCGGAGCATCAACGTACATTTTTTGGCAATCAGGATTCTTGCAATCAAAAATGCGCATGATGTTGGTCTCTTTTCTCAACTGACACAATTCGCACAGGTCACCCGTTAAGCCTTCAAGAAACTGGGCAAGCTCGGCACGATAAAGTGCACGATCATTAAAGCAGCCCAAAAAATTAATAAGGCATGACGTATTGGTTAACTTTAGTTTTTCATGGAAAAAACGGTCGATCATTTTAATCAGCTGCACATCCTGTGAAATAGATGCCGACCCAATCACCTCAATATTGAGTTGGTGAAACTGACGGAAGCGCCCTTTTTGTGGACGTTCATACCGAAAAACGGGACCGACTGAAAAAACCTTCCACGGAGTTTGTTGCACGCTATTTTCTACAAACGCACGGACCACCGACGCTGTCATTTCCGGGCGCAGACAAATTGATTCTTTATCTTCACCACGGGTTGAAATGGTAAACATTTCTTTACTCACCACGTCGGTTTCCAGCCCGAGCGAGCGTTTAAAAAGTTCTGTATTTTCAATGAGCGGAGTAGCTATTTCATGAAAATGGTATGCGTTTAGGTGCTCTCTGGCTTGCTCAACAATAAAGTTATACAGACTGAGATCTAAAAAATCACACGTACCTTTGATTTTCTTGAACATAGCACATCCTTTGCTCGCTGATTTTATTTGAAAAAAAAGAGCAGTTCCAGCGAAAAACTGCCAGTTTTTAGGGATATTCTACACGATCAATAATTTCCTATTATGGCATAGCAAGCGTTTTTTTTTAATTTTTTTGACAAATTAGTTGATTAAAATATCATCTTGGTGGTATTGATAAGAGAGTGTTGATGGTAATAGTTGGAGTAGTAGTGTTGAGTAGTAACCCCTTACAAAAAGGAAGGAGGACTCTTCTATGATGAAGCGTCTTTTGCTTGTTCCCGTTTTATGTGCCGCGGCAATGCCGATTGGTGCAACGTCAGATTGTGCCTGTGATTATACAGGTCACACGTTCTTCGCAGCTCGTCCACAGTTCCAAACCGCAATGCCAGAAAAAATTACCCTCATGCGTGATCGCATGAACGCCCGTGAAGATGGCCACGGCGGCGCACTTGAATTGACCATGTTCGGCGGCCAATCAAACAGCCAAGATGGACTCCGCAATTTCTTCTTCCCTCATAAAGATAAAAACCTTGAAGTCAACGATGGCAACATAGGTCAAATCGAGAGAGATCTTCAAAGCAAACATTTCCGTATCGTCACTACCGATAATTTTGAAAGCACCATCAAATTCTGCCCTCGTCAATCAACATTCGGCATAGGCCTTAATTGGAGAGAAAATCTTTCCAAATGGGCAAAGTGTAACCCAGAAAGTGACTATGACTGGTTCTTTGAACTGTCATCTCCTTTGACCTGGATTAAAAACGACCTTCGCTTTGATGAAGATGTCATCCAAGATGGCAATGGAGTACATGCTGCTATAGCAAACCTCCCTGAAGACTATGTGTTTAACGCCAATATGGAAGAAGCCTTTAAACAAAAAGCTTGGAAGTATGGAAAAATCTGCGGATCCCGTTCCAAATGGGGTCTTGCAGACATAGAGTTCAAAATTGGCGCTGTCTGGAAAAAAGGCGATAAATGCCATTCAGAAGGCTACCTTGGAATTCTTTTCCCAACCGGTAACACACCAAAAGCAGAATATGTTTTTGAACCAATAGTTGGTCACAATCACCACTGGGGTATGATTTCAGGATCATCATCAGCCTTCCGTGTCTGGACCAATAAATGTGATGAACAAAAATATCTGCAATTCACTTGGGACATCCATGGCATGTACCTCTTTGAACGCAATGAATGCCGTTCATTCGACGTAATAGGTAAACCATGGTCACGTTATATGTCTGTGTATGCCAACCAAGAACAGGCACAACAAGCTACCGACCTTGGCGCTACCCTTGCAGGATTCTTACTTGACAGCCCTGGCATCAATTACTTCACCAAAAAACTAAACGTAAAACCTGGTTTCTCTCTCAACGCAACAACCGGCATAGTCTACTCGAACGACTGCACAGGCTTCCGTGGCGAAGTTGGTTATAACTGCTACGCCCGTGAAAAAGAATGTGTAAAACTTGCCTGCAACTGGGAAGAAGAAATTGCATTTAAATCATGGCTCACCGAAGGAGAAGGAATCTCTGGTTTAGTTACACCGTACCCATATGTTGACATCAGCGACCGCGGCCAAGATGATGTAATTACCTACGCTACAACCAAATACACAGATGGCATCATTCAAGAAAAAGACCTCAACATGGATTCAGCTGCTCACCCATCAGTCTTTGCTCATATGCTCTATCTTTCTCTGGCAAAACGCTGGGAAGAGAGAGAGTATCCACTCTATCTGAGCGGCGGTGCTTCGTATGAATACGCAACTACCAACGCGGGCTTGGATCGCTGGTTACTCTGGATCAAAGGTGGCGTTTCATTCTAACACTGCGCTGATCCAACATCTCTGTTTATGAAAAAGCCGCCTGAGACGCAACAACGTCCCGGGCGGCTTTCATTTAAGTAGTAAAAATGTTGAGTTTCAGTCATTTTTTTAAAAACTATTGAAAATGAAGACTTCAATTCAGTAGACTGATACTCAGTTGGCACAGCACAAGACTGACCAATAAAAAGGAAAATGTAGATCAAACCCCTCTCATTAAAGGAGTAACGTTATGAATATGCGGAAACAACTCACAATCCTGGTACTTACAGGAGTAGCACTCGGAACCTGCCCAACCTCGGTCAAAGCACTAGAAGCAGGATTTAAAAAAGCAAAAGAACGGGGAATGAAGCAAGGCGAACGCCGTGGCATGATCCCATCAACCCCCGCCCCAACAAAAACCAGCGGCTTTTCAGTTAAAGCGCAAGAAGATTTAGATACCCGCCTCAAAGATATTAACAGTATGACTCAAACAAATTATGATATATTTAACACGACGAACGAAGAGGCATCAACTTTCGTCACGTCGAATCCTACATACTTCAAGGACACAGAAGGCGACCTTTTCAAAAAAACAATACAAGAAGCCTACGACAAAAAAATTTCCGACCTCTTTAAAACAGAAATAACCGCGGTTAATAAAGCGATTCAAGATCGTAAAACTGCTAATATGGCGTTTACGAACAGAATAACTGTAGCGACTACCAAACCAGCCCTTGACTATATAAAACAAGAAATTACAGATGAAAAAAACAGTCTCCCCACAATTGGCGGCGCATTGAAAATGGATAGTCTCGATCAAGACTCAGCACTCTTCATCGATCTTGATACCAAAATAAAAGATTTACGCACTGCTTATACCGACCTTCTGTTATCGGCCGATAATAAAATAAACACGCTCGTTGTCCCCGTAGTCGGTAAGATGCCAACAACAGCAGAACTCAATGCTATTAATGATGCCATAGCAAATCTCAAAAATATTAATGATCTTAATACATTGAAAGCCGAACGAAATAGAATCTATGATCTTATCAATGAAGATTGGGAGAATGAAGAAGAATTGGTCAATCAATTAAACCTCGCTCGTGATAAACAAAAGACGGCCATTGAAGACAAGGCAAAAATAGGAAAACTGCAGTCTTTTAATGAAGCGGTAGCACAATTAAAAAAGATGCAAACACAAATAAAAGAAAATCCTACTAACGAAGAAAAAAAAACATTCACAAAGAACTGGAACACTTATCATAAACGCTCAGGTGCAAAATTCGGTACATCAGCCGAAGCTTTTTATGATAAAAATGGCAGAGAAGACTACACCAACGCATGGAAGGCGTTACTGAACACCAAGAACTTTGCCAAAATGCTCCAATAACTTCTGAATCTCAATTACTACACTTATCCAAGGGGCGCAGCAGCGCCCCTTCCTTTTTACTCCCCATCGCAACCAAACATCTCACCTCTTTCATCAATTTACTCAAAACTCTTGAAATTTTTTGCCGGCGTGGGCTAACCTGCACTTCGTCATATCCCTCGTAGCGCACCGGCGCAGAGTAGGAAGCTCATCAACAAGCGTCAGCCTTCGCTAACGTATTCCACGAAGTTTTGACAAAGTGGGGAAGCTACGGCCGACGCTGTAGTAGTTGCTTTGCCTGAGATAGAATGTAAACCCTAGAAAAAAGGATAAATGTATGGCACTCCAGTTTCAGCGGCTCACTTCATTCATCACGGTTTCGTTTATTGTAATATCATGTGGGACTTCATCAACGGTTTATGCTCTGGAAAAAAGTTTCAAACAATCTCAAAAAAAAGCATCAGTACCAGTACAACAACCAATACTCCCACCATCAACAACACTTCCTCAAAAATCACAATCTTTTCAACAAACACCTACTTGGCAAAATGAATTAACAAACCTTGTTACCAAAATAAACGCGATCAATTTACAAAATGTCGACCAATCTACAGAAGATGAAATCAGGTCACTGGGGCAAAAACTAATACAAATCAGTGCAGAAGTTGAACAGGCATTAAAAAATAATCAAAATACAACATTTACTAGCAAACTTGATACCGCCTATTCCAACAAAATAAACGAAGTCAAAAACGCAATAATAAAATTTTTTGGAGACCCTCTTCAGGACCTCGGCACACTCAATCTATTGGCAGATGACGCCACAGAACAATTCAACACAATAAAAGAGCATATTCAAATGTTCCAACCACTCATAAAAAGCGTTGCTCAAAGCAGCAGTGTCTACAAATCAATCATGGAATTTGATCAAGAAATTAAAACACGCTTGAAAGCAGTAAGCGAACTCATTAGATCAGAAAAAACAACTCAAGATTGGATTGAGGATCTAGATAAGATTAACCATGATTATTATTACACGTATGATATCGTCTCTCTCAGCAACCTTACCTTGCCAGAATTAAAAAAAGCTAAAGAAACACTCACCAAACAATGGGCTCCACATGACTATGATGGTGAAGCATATAAATCAATGTCTCAAAACAAAGATTATCAGGATAAATTCTATACGGTCTGGAAAAACCTTGCTCAGGCATTTGCTCGCTTAAACAACCTTATAGATAAAAAAATTCAGAATTTAATTAAGGATATGGATAACATTTATTCTGATTGCATCAATGGTAAATACAACGTCACCTCACTGAATAAACTTTCCTTCAAAGACTTGCAAGCAGCCAATGATGAGCTTGTAAAGCGATGGGTACCACATAACACTGTAAATGCTGATTATGAATTGATGGAAAAAAATAAAAAATATAAAAATACACACGATAAAGTCTATAAAACATTTCTAGAAACATTAGATTGGATATCAAAGAGAATATCCACATTACACAAAGAAGAACAAAAAACACAACCTCTCACACAGAGTTCTCAACCCTTAGAATCCGATCAAAAGACAAAATTCTGGTACTACGCCCTCACCGACCTTCATCAATATGCAAATAAAATGACACAAAAGCCTATCTATGGTCTTTCAAACGAAGATTATATTGTGGGAAAAAGCAAACAAGAACTGAATAATATCCAAAAAAAACTGAAAACAATGTGGGCCCCTCATACAAATACAGGCGAGGGCAACACATATATGAAAAAAAACATGTCCCATAAAAATGCTCAAAAATATTTCAAAAATTTACCTCATGTTTCAAACAAGGTGGACGAAGCTCTCTTGTTAATTAAACAAGAATTAGAAAAATAAACTCACCGCCCAAAAGGAATACTGTATCATGTTAAAATATCAATCATTTAATTCGTTTATCACGGTTTCGTTTATTGTGATATCATGTGGGGCTTCATCAACGGTTTATGCTCTGGAAAGAAGTTTCAAACAATCTCAACAAAAAAAACAAGCATCAGTCCCAGTACAACAACAATTTCAAACTCCTTTTATTGAGCCGGCATCAGAAGAAAAGCGAGAAGATGCTCGCTTAAATTACATCAAAATAATTAAAGGTATCTCTTCAGTAGATGATCCCAACGCAGCAACTATTGTAACCCAAGCACAAGCGTATGCTCAAAAAAACATACCTGACCTTCGTGAACAAAATGCTTTTCTTTCCTTTATCAAAAGAGCCTATGACATAACTATGTATTCTGTTGTAGCAGAAGATCGTGACAAAATTGACGAAATACAACAAACGCTTGAGCAACTTAAAGAAGCTGCCAAGCAAAAATTAGAACCAAAAAGACTCATTACGTTAGAAAATGAGATCAAAAAAGCAGAGCAACAAGTCAATAAACTCGCTGCAATAGCAAAAAAACTCGATAAAAACTCTGATATTCAAAAGGAATTCGAAACCACCGTTACAAAATTTTCTGAACTCTTGCGTGACATCAAAACAAATGTCCAAAAACAAAAAGGTGAACCAGAAACACTCCCTGCCCTGCTTGCAAAAATTACAGAAGCACAAGAGTCACTTGAAAAAATCAACGATCGTCAACAACTCGAACAAATCAACACTCAAGTGCAAACCTATATAAAGCAGGCAAAAGAGTTAGCCACAACAGATGACCAAAAGGAAAATCTTGAGATGGCTCAAGGGATCTTTGCAAGCATTTATGAACCTCAGTATGAAAAGGCCACTCTCGAGGCGCTTAAAAAAACCATGACAGAACCAGAAGAGGAAGGGAAAGATGAAAACATACCAGCTTCACCGGTAAAAGAACAACCAAAAAAATATGAGGTCATCAATATATCACTTGAAGATCAAATCCAATCTTATGTTGAACAAATAAAAGATGCACAACAATCTCTTCCTCGCATGTCCCAGCAAGAATTTGCGACCGCACTTCAAAAGGTGAACGACCTGGCCACAACAGCACACCGAATTGATGGCTTTGATAAATATGATAATTATATAAAGGGCGCTCACGATAAATTTATTGATGCCTACAGTAGGGAGAAGGTAAAACTCGAACAACAACATCCACAAATGAACAAAGAAGAACAACACAAAAAGATTGAAAAAGATATCGCCAAGCTTGCCACATTACAAGACGAGAATAAGTTATACGAAGAAAGAACTAAAATTACTCAAGAAATTGTCAAAAATTTTGACAGCTCTAGTGAACTCTTAAGTGATCTTAACAAAGCCTTCAACAAGTCTCTTGAGGCTCTACTAAAGAAAATCAACAAACCACAACAACCAACCCTAGAAACACAACGCACAGAGATTGAAAAAAATATTGCTGATCTTGCGACACTAGAAACAATCCAGTCTTTATTTTCAAAATGGCAGACTATTTCCAACAAAATCAAAAATGCTTTCGGAGAGAAAGACGTTCTCATGGAAAAACTTGCTACACAATTTAAAAAAACATCAAAAAACATCGAAAAGTATAATGAGTTTAAGGAAAAAATTGCCAACCTTGCCACATTAAAAAATGAAATGGCAATAGAAACAGAGTGGAAAATTATTACTGCATTAATAAATAATTCAGAACTCGATTTTGAACAACAAGTAGAGCTTAAAAACTTAAATGACACGACCACGTCGAAGCTGATTAAGGCGCTCCCAAAAACAATTAAAAAAGAATCATCGTCTCCTCTTGAAAAGAAAACTCCCCTACAAACAGATCCAGCAAAAATTGAAATTGAAAAAGAAATTAAAGCTACTGAAGAATTTCTAAAGGACTTAGAACTCAAAAAATCTAACCTAATAAACAACTATAATGAACAAGAACTCGCGAAGGTATTTGGACAGACTATGCAACGCCATAAAACGCTCAATGCTAAAATAAACAGTTTCTTATCCAATCCTAAAACAAAAAACCTTACAGAAACTGAAAAACTCCAAGACCTACTTAATGATATCTTACAAATGGGCAAAAACTTAATTAATTTGCGCAAACAACCTGTAGAAAAACAGGAAACACCAATTCTACAAGCTTTATATACCATGAAAACAGCTCCCTTTCCTAGTGAGCGCAATAAGGCATTTGTAGATTTCTTTGTTGAAGCGGAACAGGACTTAGATCATATTGATGAAAATCTAAACTTATTTAATCAAATTCACACAAATTTTGCTGCTCAGCTCAATAATCTTGCAGTAGCAGCAGTTGTCATAAGTGAATTAAAAACAGCACCAACCATAATTGCCCTAGAAGGGCTTAAAGAAAAATTCAACAAGAAAATTACTGAAGCAATAACATCTACTAAAGAAGCAGACAGTGTTACTTCATTTAATTTTGTTAACGCAAAAAATGCTATAATTAATATTTTTTCACATCAATATGAACTCCGCAATCAACAACTTGAATCCAAAAATAAACAAAACATAAAATAAAAATCTCTCAGTAAGAGAGAGCCGGAAGCGCACTTCGCTTCCGGCTCTCTCTTACTTCCCAACAAAATACTTGAATAAATAATCTCGTTCGTGGTACGTATGTCCTGGTTACTGAAAGCAATCTATTTCTCAAAAAAGGAAACCGACCATGAATATGTATCACCACAAAGATATTTTGATTATCTCAACACTCCTGAATATCTGCACTGTTCTTTTCTCCATGGAACCAACACAACTCCCTGATCAACCATCTGCATATGCTGGAAAACTCGAATTTTTCAAAAACAGAAAACCGTCCATCGAACTCAATGACCTCATTGCCATCATCCAAGCAACCGATTCGCTGCCCGCAGCAGCACAAGCACTGGATGCCACCAAAAAACGAGTTGTAGAAAAAATCAACGCAAGCCTTGCCCCGTTCTGGATGACAATACTTGAGCAAACGTATTCTGACCATGTGGCCACACATATCACGTTTGAATTTGAACACGAACAAACAACAGTGAGCACTCTTTTTGCACGGTACCACTCGCTGGAGCAAGAGATTATCGCCTTGTACACACAGATGCCAAATCTCGACGATGAACACAAAAGCGATCACTATGACGCCATGCTCGCAATCATAGTACAAGGTAAGACTATAGAGGAATTTCTAGCCACTGCGCTTGCTCCACAAACACCCATCGCACACACCTGGACCGAGATGAGTAAATCCATGCTCCCCGTTATAACAACCGTCAAAAAAAGCATGGACTCCTATATTCCCTATAAAACAACTCCTGCGGCTATCGCCACCTTCAATTCGTCACTCGAAGCTCTTCGTCTCACCAAAACACTCAAAGCTGCTCAACAATCTTATGCTTCAACACAGGCATGGATAGCACAAGGAATTTTAAGTGGCAATATCACACCGCCTGAATCCACCACCTGGCCCATCACAGTAACCACGGCATACAATGACCAAACCACCAAAACATTGCCGCAGTTACAAATTGCGCAGATGTATGCAAAAAGTCTCTTGGCGTTAAAAACATTAAAAGGGTATCAAACCGTATAAAGAGTTTGAGCTTTTGCGAAATCTGTAGACACAGGCAGGGCCGGAAGATACATTACATATCTTCCGGCCCTGATTTATTGGTCACACAACTCTACTATTGCATATACCCTTTACACTGATCTAACAAATTTTTCACAGTGTCAAAATAGCTTTTGATACCATCAAGGGTTTGCTGTCGTAATGGATCGGCAAACAGTCCTGGATCAACTGCTTTATTAATTTCCTCTAGAATTGCTTTATATTTTGTTACCACTACAGACATGTCAGATGTATCCAATACTTTCAATTTTGCAGGAAGCATATTGTCTCGTATCAGTTTTACCAAATCCTTAAGTGTTGCATTTGCTTTCAACAGATCAAGAATTTTTATAATCAACTTATTACGGTCATAACCTCCCTTGTCTTGAATAATCAATTCAGGAATAATCGGCTGACCATTTAACTCACTGTCACCCTGTAACAATTTTTCCAACTCTTTAATAATGGCAATCGGAATACCCTTGGCTATATCTTGCATGGCTGTTTTGATAATCTGATTCGCCTGAACAACGGTCTGGTTCCATTTATCTTGATCATCTTTTGTCTGAGCCCAGGCACCGCATGATGCCACAAAATCGCTCAAAGCCTTTTCTAGGGTAACAAAATCTTTGCTCTTCACCGCTTTTTTAAGTGCCTCAAAATCTGCCTTAAACACCCAACCGCCCGATATTTCATCTCTATTATTGATGATCGGTTCAAAAACTGGATCGGCAACTTCCTCATTCTTCAGCTTTTCTTGAGGAAACATCAGTACTTCAATAAAATCATGTAACATCTCAAGCTTTAAACGCTTTCCCTTATAACCTGGCAAGGCCGTCAGTGCCTGCAGTATAACGCCCAATGGTTTGATGTTCATATTCAATTTCACCAATGTACTTGAATCTAAACCTTTGAGCTTCAATGTTCTTGTAAAAAATTCCTTCAGCGCATCAAGCGTTCTTTCTGAATTAGAAAAGACATCTTGCAATGCTTCTTTATTCATACCTGGAGCCTTTGCAAGCTCTTCATAAAGAAGCGATGTAATATCTTCTTGAGGCTTTAATACTATCTTCTTTTTTGCAGCAGCAAAAGCGGCTTTAACGCCATCCTGTAACTGTTGACTTGCTCTCCCTTCATTCAACTGTTGTACCAGGCGAGCTTCATCTGGTAGACGCAAACCAACCCAGCCTGCAATTTTTTTGAGTTCATCTACAATATTTTGCGCATCAGCATTATCTCTTATCATCTTGATAAGACCAGTCACAACTACAACTCTTGCAGGATCTGCCGCCAAACCTTTTTCTAGGGTTGATAACTGTGTAATAAGATCCCGCACCGTCTTTGTTTTTAATAAATCCTCAACCGATTTTTTCAAATCAAACACTTTTACAATCACCAGCTCTTTGTTGATTTTTTCACCTTTCAAATATCCCTTATTGGCTTCAGGATTGAAAAGAATACCCATAAAAATACCAAAATCACTCTGCTTAATCTCTCCTGTTCCATACGCAGCATCGCACAACAGATCAAGAGGCGAAATTGCCAATAACCCTTTTCCCTTCTCTGATAACTTTTTGTACTTCAAAAAATCAGGCGTGATTCTTAACAGGTTAATCTCCCGCGCAAACTGTTTGAGCAAGTCCTTGCCTACTTTACCAGCAAAAGAACCTGTCCCGGCATTAAACCGTTGAAACAACTCAACAACTGCTTGATCTGACCTGAACTGTTGCACTTTAGATAATTTTTCAGCATCCGGCTCAACACCCCGTGTGAGCATAACCAGCGACGTGCACAATCGAATAATGTCTTCTTCAATGGCCATAAATTTTGTTGGATCAAACAAACATGTCTTTAAAAGATCGGCCAATTCTTTGCCAATACCAGCAGAAAATCCCTGCATGAAATTATTTTTAAGCGTTCCTAAATAGGCAGAAACTTCAACATCTTTCGCACGTACCAGATATTTATCAAACAGGTCAGCTAAAGGTCCTACCAACGTCATATCTTTGTGTGGTTTTTCTATTGATGCAAACAGTTTGTCAAAACTTTCTCGCCCAAAAAAATCCTTATTCTTTCTCATCTCCTGCAAACGCTTCATGGACTCTTCAAACTGCGCTTGCCATGTTTTTGAAAAATTGAGCATCTTTGAAATTTCTCGTAATTTTTCAATAAACAGCGTATCTGATTTTGCCTTGGCTTGAGGATCCAATACAGCAAGCTCATCAGCCGAAAGCACTTGAGGACCAGCTGGCTTTTTTTGTGCTTGTTCGCCACCTACCGGCCCTGCTTCTTCTTCTAGCACTGGAGGTTGAGCAAGATCTCCTTCTTCTTGCGGTGGCACTAAGTCATCACCTGGAACTTCACCAGGAATTCCGCCAGGAACTTCACCTTGGCCTGCTTGCCCACCTGGAACTCCGCCCAGCACTCCACCACCTTGTCCACCAGGTACGCCCCCAATAACACCAAAATCTTGACGAGCGTCATCAACCTTTGCCCCTCTTATAATTTTTTGCAGAGCTTTTTTTATCTTCTCCTCAAAAACGGGACGCTGTGCCACAGACAATGTCTCAACCCCCCTAAGAGCATTTTGTAACCAATCAAAACCAACAAGACCTCCTGCCCCCTGAAACTTTCTTAAAAAATAAGAATCAAAAATCTTTTTATTCTCCTGCATTTTTTGCAATGCAAGCGCCTGACTTTTTATGCTATCAAAAACAATTTTCTTGCCCGCATCAATGGCCATCTCAATATTTTTTTTGAATATCGCGGGCTGTTCATTTTCAATTTTATACGTATTCACATACAACATTCCATACGCCTGCACGCACCATAATCCTGCAAACAGACTTGTTATACACCACTTTTTCATCGTCATTATAAATCTCCTTTATACAATCAATAAGAAACGCCCGCTCGCAACCACACACCAAACTGCGACAATGCCGCGCATGAATGACCAAACTCTACGTCAATACCTACGCCGAAAAAGGCATCCCAATTTTTATTCAGATCAAATGTACGCTGACAAGACAAAAACAACATGCTCGAACTTGCTCGTGGAGCAAGCGCAGAACATTGATCAATATAAGCATCGGTCAGAAAAATAAGAGGATTTGAGCCATTAATTTGCGCCGACGCTGCCGCGGGTTGAGTATGCAAAACACCAGGATGAATTGTTTCTATTGCCAATTGATGGTTATCTGCATTGTTATTTTCCAAGGTGGCATTTCCCGTTAATTGTCCTGCATATAATGTTGCATCATGCTGCGATACACTCAATGGAACAGCTACAGCTTTTCCAGGTGTTACATCAGACAAATCAGCAAAACCATACATCTGCGCATCGCCTTTCAGCACAAACTTGTTGCTTGCAAGACGTTCGCGGCACTGTAATTTCTCGCGGCTCATCAACCAAAGGTCGTACCCAAAGTTCAGATCCCATGCGTCATATTTATATACAACACCAAGTGAAAAATCTGCCTGCGCTGCCCTATTGATACGGCAATCAAACGTGGTTTTATTAATGGCAGGATATAAATGACTGATGTACTGATACGCAGGCTGCGTTCCATCAGGAATTTGTAAAATATCATCATGAATGGTGTCCATGCCCGCCAATAACATATAACGGCTGCCGCGACCTACTTTTAAATCAAACGAGCGACGCTGATGCGTGGCACACAGATGTGATATATTCGCGCGCAAAAATCCCCACCATTGATGCTCACCACATTCACTTGCCCATAATCTTTTATTCACATGTCCACCAATACCAATTTCCCAATGATGACAATTGCCAACAATAGGCTCAAACAGATATTCACCGGTCGTACGCGTGCCGGTAGGCATAGAAAGAAACAGGTGCACGTCGGCCGTGCAATCATAGCGATTGCAAAAATTCCAACCAAGTTCTTCACGAATCTCTGCAATCTCAGTGCGTGTTTGTTTGCCACAAATTTTGCCGTACAGTAACGGATCCTGCATGTCACCAAAGGTTGCGTTACCTTGAAATGCAGTTATAACATCAGCAACCAACTGTGCACGCGGGAGTGGTTGATTACCACCCGACAAATAACCAGCAGGAGAAATATTAACACCTTTTTGTGTCACAAATTCTCTCATTCGCAGATTCCAATTGGTATAAACCAACGGCGCTTGCAAAGACCAATATAATCCTTCAGATAAACAATCAAGATTGAACTTCACACCACAATCCACCAAAAAATTTTGAATCACCGGGCAAAAACGTACCTGACTTTGAAAATCAGAAGAAAGACCGAAATAATCGGCAAGAATGTCAGTTTTACCTCGATTGGCCACCGCGCTGCCAGAAAACATAAGCACTCCACCAGCACACCCAAACAAGTAACGGGAAATCTGATTTGCTCTGAATGAACGTGTGTATTCCGGCGTTATCCAAGCATTACTATCAATGATAGGACTTTTTTCCATCATCAATCTGATGGCATTATTCGCTGCTGAGCGAGGAACAAAATACGCATGCCCACCGGCAAATGACTGTAACGCCTGATGTGAACAGAAAAAAAACAAAACAAAAATCAGCTTCTGTATTCTCACGCGCACTCCTTTTACAGTTAATTCTTCTTAACAACTGACCACTGCACATGCACTCTATACAATTCAACTCTCCAATTGCAACGCTTGCGCACAAAAATTGCTCCACAAGCAATAACATGGTACAACATACCAATCTCTGTGTTCCATAAAAAAAAGGAATTTTTTACATGATTTTGGCAAGCGCTCAACCCACCATTGTTGTTACCGGCGGAGCAGGATACATTGGATCCCATACCGCACTCTTATTGTCACAAAAAGGGTACAAGGTCATAGTGCTCGACACCTTCAAGCATCATCAACATGTACCGCATCCTTTTGAGATGACAACGCTCACACAGCTCATCCATTTTGACAACCTCGAAGAAAAAAATGCAGGACAGATTTCAGTCCTCACGGCAGATTACGCCGACACTCACGTACTTGCTGAGATTTTTGAAAACAATAATGTACTTGCGGTGATACACTGTGCAGCACTCATTGAAGTTGGTGAATCGGTCAAATTTCCCCGCGCTTACTACAACAATAACGTGATTAAAACCTGCACGTTACTAGAAACGATGCTTGATCATCAGGTAAAAAATATCATTTTTTCATCCAGCTGCGCAGTCTATGGAAATCCAGTTGAGATGCCAATATCTGAAACGCACCCCAAAAACCCAATCAGCCCCTATGGCAAAAATAAGCTCATAGTTGAAATGATGTTGGAAGATTTTGCCAACGCCTATGACCTGCACTTTATTGCGTTGCGCTATTTTAATGCGGCCGGCGCTCTGCCAGAATGTGGACTAGGCGAACAACATCAACCAGAATCACACCTCATTCCATTGCTTTTGCATGCTGCGCATGAAAACACCCCCTTAACTATCTTTGGCAACGACTACCCAACCACAGATGGAACCTGCGTGCGGGATTACATTCATGTGTCTGACGTGGCACAAGCTCACTACAAAGCACTTGAATACTTGAATAATGGTGGAACCTCAGATTTCTTTAACCTTGGCACGGGGCATGGATTTTCGGTGCAAGAAATAATCCGCGCGGTGGAACAAACCTGCAACACAAAATTAAATTACACCGTTACCAACCGACGACAGGGCGATCCGGCATTACTAATTGCCAACCCTTCAAAAGCCCATGAAACCCTGGGCTGGCAACCACAACACTCTGACCTGAACACCATTATTTCTTCCGCCAACACATTTTATTCAAACTATCTCACCACCACGTATGCCAACAAACGTGCACGGGCAGTGATTGAATAAAAAAATATAAGCCTTTCAATCTCCAATCAATCGTCCCTATCGAACAAACTTTTTTCTATTTGAAAATTTATTGCAATTTAAATTATACCTTTGCTAGGATTAAATCGTAGAGAGGCACAGCCTATCGAATTGAAAGTAAGGGTCTATTTTATAATTCTTAATGAAGGAGTACGTGTATGAATCCAGTAAATAAACGCCTGTCCGCAGTCCTTATGGGACTTTTCTTGTTTTCAACGACCGGCCTGCTTGCAGAACAAAAGCCAATGACTGAAGGTACCGGCATGGAAGAAATGACACCAATGCAAATGGAACAAAAACAGATAGCAACAGAAGCTGAAACAGCACAATTAGAAATGTCAGCTCCACAAGAACTTCCTGTAGCTCAAGTTGATACCTGCAAGCCAGCTCCACGTCCTTGTTGTGTAAAAAAAGTAAAACCTGTTTGTTGCAAGCCAGCTCCACGTCCTTGTTGTGTAAAAAAAGTAAAGCCTGTTTGTTGCAAACCAGCTCCACGTCCTTGTTGTGTAAAAAAGGTAAAACCTGTTTGTTGCAAGCCAGCCCCACGTCCTTGTTGTGTAAAAAAAGTAAAACCTGTTTGTTGCAAACCAGCCCCACGTCCTTGTTGCAAAACAACATGTCCTTGCCGCGCTCAACGTGAAATGGTTGAAGCACCTATGGAAATGGAACAACGATAAATAAAAGATAAAAAAAAGAGCGCTCTTTATGGGCGCTCTTTTTTTTATCTTTGGCAGACCGAGACAAATTGCCAGAGCACCCAAAACACTGACACCCTGATCTTGTCAAACTATCCACACACACTCCATATATTTTTCAATTAAATTATTGCAAATTGAAATACATAACTGATAAACTATTAAATGTAAGGGAAAATATATCTCGGTAAAAACAAAAAAGGAGATAGGTGATGAACAAAACAACGGCAATGCTTTCAGGTGTCCTTGTGATGCTTGGCATTGTAGTAACCTTTGGCGTTATCGCCAGGACCACTGAAACCACCGGTATGATCAAAAAAGGTATCCACACCATGGCTGCTGGCAGAAGTGAATATAAATATGCGCCGATGAGCGATTTAGACGCTATAGATAAGGCACTTAAAGGCACCATGCAAGACTTAAATCTTCTTACTATCAAGCGTGATAGCCAATTGCCTGCTCGAATACAAGAAGTCTGGGATGCGATGACAGCAAGACATATAAAAATTTATAACGCCAGCAATGATGCGACGTACTTAAAAGCTAAACAATCGATTAATGAAAAAGTCAAATCAACCATTGAAGCTGTTACTAAAAAACTTGCTGAACTTAAAAAATAGAAGAATGTTTTATTAAAACAAAAGGGGAATGATTATGAACAAAAAAACAACGATACTTTCAGGTATTCTTGTGATGCTTGGAATTGTAGCCACCGTTGGCGTCATTGCCAGCACTACAGAATCAGGCATGATTAAAAAGGGCGTTAACACAATGCCTGAAGGCAGAAGTGAATACACCATGAGCGATGAAGAATTAAAGCAACTTGAGGCAGAACTCAAGGCAGAAGAAGCAGTAGACACAACAACTCCAACTGCTCCTGCTACTGAGATGATGGAAGAAGAAGAAGATTTAACAGAAGTTACTCCTGCGTAACACAAATTCTCATCTATCCGCACTGTTCATGGGTATTTTATTCATGGACACCAATTGGGGCTCGTTATGAAAAATAACAACTCCAAACGGATAGATGAACCAATGGAGTCTTTAGACTAAAAACTTCGGTTAATAATCTAAAGACTTTATTGGGAGATATATAAAATCTCTCAATAAACTACATGTAAGTGCCTTAATAAAAGGGAATAAACATGGACATATTAATAACCATCATACTTGTGCTTGTAATAATAATTCTGCTCAGAATGCTTTTGTAAAAGACTGACTAAGGGGTTATTTCTCAAGGGGAAAATCATGAAAAAATTGTTACTCATCGGCGCATTGCTCAGCATCTCAACTGCACTTTTGGGCGAGACCGTAACAACAAAATTTATTGACCAGGATCAATTGATCGACCAATTAAACATTGTCAAAATCAAAATGGACACCTGGCTTGACCTCAGTCAACTTGACAACCTGTTGCAAGAGGGAAAAGAGATTGTCAAAACCATGGAAGCTATCAAAACAACAGCAGCTCAAGGCTCCTTTGAATCCAAAACATTGATAGCAAACAAAAATGAAGTACGAAAAATTATGAATAATGTTTATTCAATTCACAGACGCCGTGCTTTGCCAAAAGTAACAACAGTACAACAATAATTGAATAAATTTCATTAACGAGAGCAAACCTCCATTTGCCATCTATCACATAAAAAGGTTAGCTTCCGCAGCATTTCTTGTATTTTTTACCAGAGCCACAAGGACATGAATCATTGCGACCGATTTTGTCTACCTGACGTTGCTCAACGTCAACAGGTTCACCGCCAGCACTCAAATTCATATTCAATTGATCAAGTTCTCGCTCGCGCTTTTCTTCTATCTCATGGGCGTCAAAACGTTCAAGATTCAAGTGAAATACGTGATGCACAATATCAAATCTCACGTGATCCATCATATCTTCAAACATTGCAAATGATTCCCGCTTATATTCTATGAGCGGGTTTTTTTGTCCCCATCCACGCAAACCAATACCCTCTTTCAAATGGTCAAGATTAACCATATGTTGCTTCCAGGCTTGGTCGATGGTTTCTAACACCAACCATTTTTCAGCGTCCTGAATCACTTGCGCCGGCTGTTGACTTCTATAAAGCTCATAACGGGAAAGTAAAAGATTAATAAGATCTGTTTTTAAAACCTCACTATTTGATTCATCAAGTCCTTGCTTGACGATATCTTCCATCTTGAGACCGGTTAACTGAGTAATTAACTCATATACCTTCTCAACGTCTTGAGCCATAACTTTACGTGAAGGGCAGACACGGTACACAACCGCCTGTACTGCCTCGGTAATCAGATCACGTACCAATTCATACACATCCCGCTCACCTTCTAGTGATGCACGGCGATAGTTATACACAACAGTACGTTGTTGATTTAACACGTCATCATATTCAATCAGATGTTTACGAATTTCAAAGTTGCGCTTTTCAACCTTTTCTTGCGAACGTTCAATGATTTTTGAAACATACTTGGATTCAATAACCTCATCTTCCTGCATGCCAAAACGCTTCATATTATTCTTGAGCGTATCACCGGCAAAAATTCGAATAAGTTCATCATCCAATGAAATATAAAAGCGTGATTCTCCTGGATCGCCTTGACGACCAGAACGTCCACGCAGCTGATTATCAATACGGCGACTTTCATGCCGCTCGGTACCCAAAATATAAAGACCTCCAGCAAGTCTTGATTCTGGCGTTAATTTAATATCGGTACCACGACCCGCCATATTGGTGGCGATAGTAACATGTCCCGGTTCACCGGCATGCAACACAATGTCAGCTTCGCGAACGTGTTGTTTTGCATTCAGAACTTCATGGGGAATGCCGTTGGCGGTCAAAATAGCGCTCAAATGTTCCGATGCTTCAATGGCAATAGTACCAATCAAAACCGGCTGCCCCTTTTTATAACGCTCTTTAACATCCTCTACAATCGCGTTATTTTTCGCCTTTTGTGTCAAGAAAATAAGGTCAGCTTTGTCATCTCTAATAATCGGTTTGTTGGTTGGTATCGTAATGACATCAAGTTTATAAATCTTATGAAACTCTTCAGCATCCGTGACCGCGGTACCAGACATACCTGCCAGTTTTTTATAAATTCTAAAATAATTTTGTAGTGTAATGGATGCAAGTGTGTGCGTTTCACGTTCAATCTCAACGCCCTCTTTTGCTTCCAATCCCTGATGCAGCCCATCCGAATAACGTCGACCAGGTAAAATACGGCCGGTGAACTCATCAACGATGAGCACTTGCCCCTCTTTCACCACATAATCAACATCCAGTCGAAAGAGCACGTTCGCCTTAAGAGCCTGGCTAACATGATGCAAAAGATTCAGATTTTCTATGTTATAAATATTTTTGACGTTAAAAGCAGCTTCAACCTTATCGACACCAGATTCGGTCAACTGTACCGAGCGAGCCTTTTCATCAACCTCATAATCCGTGGTGCGCTGAAGGTACCGAACAACTCTGTCGGCAGCAACATAAAGCTCACTGCTTTCATCATTGCCACCAGAAATAATCAGCGGGGTTCGCGCTTCATCAATCAAAATGGAATCAACTTCATCAACAATTGCGTACTGCAAATCGCGCTGTACATAATCAGAAACACGGAACTTCATGTTGTCCCGCAGATAGTCAAAACCAAGTTCGTTATTAGTTGCGTATAAAATGTCGGAGTTGTAAGCGATTTTACGTTCAGAATCAGTAGATGAGTTTTGCAAAATGCCAACCGAAAGGCCGAGCGTTGTGTAAATAGGGCTCATCCATTCAGCATCCCGGCGTGCAAGATAATCGTTCACCGTTACCAGCTGCGCACCTTTGCCCGTTAAAGCATTCAAATACAACGGCAGGGTAGCAACTAAAGTTTTACCTTCACCAGTTCTCATTTCAGCAATTTTGCCTTCATGAAGCACGATACCACCAACCAGCTGAACATCGTAGTGACGTTCGCCCAATTTGCGTCGCGCTGTTTCACGTACCAAAGCATATGCTTCTGGTAAAATGTCATCCAGCGTTTGCCCTTGACTCAACCGCTCACGAAACTCAATCGTCTTGAGTAGTAATTGGTCCTCAGCAAGAGCTTGCATGGCAGGCTCAAAGCTATTAATTTTTTGAACAATCGCACTGATTCGCTTGAGTTCTCGAGCGTTTTTCGTGCCAATAATCTTTGCAAGTATTTGCGCAATCATGATTTTTTTCCCAACTATCAATACGTTTTTCGCTACCAATGGCGTACTGAATACGTCAAAACAGTATTAGCCTAAGACAACGTTCTATGAAAAGTAAATGAATTGAGTCTTATGATATCACATTTACGAATAAGTCACAGATGACCGCTGTAAAAAGACGCCTTTCTGCCCTTATTGCAAACAAACAACAGTCATTTGCCGGCCTGCAGCCTGACCTTGACGTCGATGAGAATAAAATGAATGGTCACACATGGTACATTTATTATACTGCCATTGGAATGCAGTTTGTGGCACACCAACTGATTCTAATAATAATTGGTTATACATGGGTACATCAAAAAAGATTTTTGAATCTCTGCGCTGCACTACATGGTTAATAAACGAACACTCTTTAAGGCCATCCAGAAAATCCTGCCCCACTTCATAACAACATACTTTTGCACAGGGGCCAAAAAAGACCATAAGTTGTTCTGACTTGGTGCCAAAATTTTCTTTCATAACTTCAAGCGCTTTGAGCACAATACCCTGTACCGAGCCCCGCCATCCGGCATGAATAGTTGCAATGGCCTGATGGACTGGATCATACAAAACAACAGGCAAACAATCGGCCGTCATAACACCCACACCAATCAAGGGCTGATCGGTAACCAAATAATCACCTTCTAAAAAAAATGGCCGCACCTGTTGTGCTTGTTCAGATGACGTTATAACTAAGCCAGAGGTACTATGAGTTTGATGTAAAAATACAAAATTTTTAAGATGCAGCAACTCTAACATACGAGCATAATTGGAAATAGAAAACAGATTGGCATCGAGTGGCAGGTTGAGATAGTCGGCAGGGAATAGTTTGTCTTGGGCATCACCAAAATAGATACAGAGGGATGGGGTATTGTGGATTAGCATGACAACCTTTTTTATTTTTTTATGCTTTTGTTTCCCCCAGTCTAAATCTTCCACCCCATTTCTCAACAGTTTTCAAGTACACGGGGCTCAAGAACAAAAACCATTCTTAAGCCCCGCAACGTTTATGACTAACAATTACTCAGTCTTACTTTTCTCACGCACGTCTTTGCGCATGAACGAAGGCAAATCTAAATCATCAACATCAATTTCAAGCGCATGTTCAGATTCAGCCTGCGCAATAATAACCTTCTCTACTTCTTTCGCCACCACAGGTGCCGCCTGTATTTCTTCAATCACAACCGCAGGAACTGGTTGAGCAATAACTTTTTGTTGCAACTCCTCAACCATGGGCTCAGACTGAGGCGCAAGAACCGTTGCCATCACACGAATATCTTTTGGTTTTTCAAGTTCACACATACGGCGTGGGCCTTCAAAGCCGGTTGCTATAATCGTAACAATAA
Organism: uncultured Pseudomonadota bacterium; assembly: GCA_964436435.1. Classification (GTDB taxonomy): domain Bacteria; phylum Babelota; class Babeliae; order Babelales; family Vermiphilaceae; genus DAOVGZ01. The sequence continues at coordinate 859,691 of CAYTCH010000001.1, read as the reverse complement.
CTTCATCAGTTAATGATTCATCAATGACCGAACCCAAAATAATGTTCGCGTCTTCATCCGCCTCTTGATACACAATGGAGGCCGCTTGAGAAATTTCATGTAACCCAAGATTTTTGCCACCGGTAATGTTCAAAAGAACACCATGCGCTCCAGTGATACTCATATTTTCAAACAAGGGTGATGATATTGCCTGCAACGTTGCTTCCAAAGCACGATCTTGCCCTATTGCAATGCCAGTTCCCATCACTGCAATTCCCATATCTTTCATGATCGTGCGAATGTCTGAAAAATCAACGTTAATGTGACCAGGCTTGGTGATAATATCAGAAATGCCTTTTACCGATTGGGAAAGCACATTATTGATCATCGCAAATGCATCAATCATGGATGCATTGGGCGCAACTACTTCAAGCAATTTTTGATTCGGCAACACAATCAATGTATCAACTTCATGCTGCAAACGTTCAAGGGCGGTATCAGCAACCTGTGCTCTGCGTTTACCTTCAAAGGTAAAGGGGCGCGTTACAATAGCAACGGTTAAAATATCCCGTTCTTTAAGCGCACGAGCGATAACTGAAATGGCACCTGAACCGGTACCACCACCCATGCCGGCTGCCAAAAAGACAATGTCAGCATCGCCCAATATTTCCAAAATCTTATCAAGATCTTCTTCTGCCGCGCGCTTGCCCAGCTCAGGATTTGATCCTGTACCAAGACCTTTGGTTGATTTCACACCAAGTTGTATGCGGTGCACAGCTTGTGACTGGTTGAGTGCTTGCGCATCTGTATTGGCAACAACACATTCAACTTCATGGTTACCAGATTCGATAATACTGTTGACCGTATTGCCACCAGCGCCGCCAATACCAATAACTTTTATAGACACCATGGGCGTATCATTGTTTCGTGATTCTTGCTCCAAATCAATCATGAAAAAACTCCTTACGTTATCAACCTTTTAAAAGAAATCCGCTATCCAGGATTTCATGCGCGAAAACACCTTTTTAACACCCGGTCCTGACGCATCATCAATTCCATTTTGTGAACTTTTAAGCGCATGCAACAAAAGACCATAACTTGTTGCATACATTGGCGAGTCAAGCGACTCAGAAATTCCAAAATGCAGACGCGGCGAACCGATACGAACATCGCACTCAAAAATCTCTTGTGCCAACTCTTTCATACCCAGCAACAACGAACCTCCACCGGTCAACACAAGACCAGAGGCAATGAGCGGCCGCAAATTATGAAGCATTATTTCATGGTGAACGAGCGTCAATAATTCACGAGCTCGAGGTTCCAAAACGGCAAGTAAATCAAAACGCTGAATGGTACGCATACTACCACCTTGAACCATTTCAATTTCAATTGACTCATCATGATCCAGAAATCGGTAGTCCACTAAGCCATAGCGACGCTTAATACGTTCAGCATCGTTAATGGTTGTTCGCAAGCCAACCGCCAAGTCATTGGTAAAATGGTTGCCTGCAACCGGAAGCACCATGGTGTGCCGTATGCTACCATTGCGGTACAACGCCAAATCTGACGTTCCACCACCAATGTCCAACATGCCAACACCAAGTTCCTGTTCATCAGGACTCAAAACCGCGCGCGCTGAAGCAAGTTGCTCAAGCACTATGTCAGTTACTTTGACACCGGCATTTTCGCAACAATTGACAAGGTTTTGTGCAGAAGCTACCGAACCGGTGATGATATGCGCTTGCACTTCCAAACGTATGCCATACATATCGGTAGGGTCGGTAATTCTGTCGCCACCATCAATCTGAAAATATTGCGGAAGCACATGCAGCACTTGTTGCCCAGGGGCAATTTGTACCGCACGTGCAGCAGCCAACACATTTTCTATGTCCATGGCTCTGACTTGTCCGGTTTTAATAGGAACCGCACCGTGCGAGTTAATTGATTTAATATGCCCGCCGGAAATACCAATGACTGCGGAATCAATGGTATGTCCCGACATCAGCTCCGCTTCTTTGACTGCCTGCTTAATTGATTCGATGGTTTTGGCAACATCAACAACCACGCCCTTTTTAAGACCGTCTGAAGGTGCCTTACCAACGCCGATCACCTCAAGATGATCTTTGTCCACTTGGCTGGCAACAAGGACGCATATTTTTGTTGTTCCCACATCGATTGCCGTTATGATCCGGCCGGAAAAAACTTTACCCATTATTGCCCCCTGCATTTCGAAAGAGAACGATCTGATTTTCAAAGCGCACATCCGCAACCCAACTTAATGTATCTGCGGCGGTGAACACCCCACGTGCATCCAAGGTCCCCTTTAACTTGTCACACGTGGCGATAACCTTTTCATCCGGAATTTTTGTTCCATGAAACAGGATTGCAAATCGCTGTTCCTGTTTGTCCACTAATAACCAAGACGCCTGGTTGCGACACGATATGTTGTAACGTTGTAACAGTGCACCAGAAATTTTGCATACGGTTTCATGAAGCTCAGGCAACAACGTGCCCACACATTCTTTATTTTCTGCTGTACACGGACTCACACAACAAGCATCAAGGCATGGTATAAAAATGTTCACGAGCGAGCTGACTACTGATTCATGAAACAACTGCTTTTTAAACAGTTGGCCATCTTGTGACAACACATATTCATTAATTAAACTTTGTGGGCGTACCGGTTCCAAAAATACGGTGACCTGTCCGGATGCATCTTGTGACAAAGCAAGGCGACCGACGGAAGGAAATTGGCCACGAACGCTTGATGATATCTGATCAAGAGACGCGGTCTTAAGCTCCTGTGTTTCCTGGAAAAAAGTCATGATAGCCTGTTGTTGCTCTTGAGAAAACTGGTCCCCTGGGTGCACCACAAATTGGTCAACCTGAAACCATGAACTTGCCAATCCGCGCACCATCCAGGCGCAGAGCATAAAACCAACAAAAAGAAACGTGATTATAATAATTTTTGCAAAACGGCTCATGCTCTCCCCCTCTGTCGAGCATTGTCCCTTCACTCAAAACTCTCTCTTTTTTCATACCGTTTTTTCGCTCCAACAGTCAATAAAATGAAAAAAAAATGTTTATTGCCTGCGTAAGCGTGGAATTTAGAGAGAAATAGACGTTGCGTCATCAAGTTGGTGTCCATTACTACTGTACTCACTGTGTGAACGTTGAAATACAGTACCCTTTTGTCGTACCTAAAAATTGTTGGGCCGAGCTGTGGAAATAAATCAACAGCTCGGCCCAATGTTCATTTTGACAACCAAAGAATTTCGCATCAAATATACCTCGCCCCTTACCAAGATTACACAGAGCAAGAAGCGCGGGTCATCCTGCACCACTTGTTTATTCATGGCCTGTGCTTGCGAGCACGCCAATAAAATGAACATGGATAACAGTCAAAATTTATAAAAACGTTTTTTGAAATCATAAGGACAATTCATGCCTGGCGCAATGACACGTAAAAAAAAGGCCGTATTTTCATACGGCCTCGTTTTATTTTCAGAAGAAAAAAGGGAAATTTTATATTCGTCCGGTCTGCGTTCCGATATGAAAAAGTAAAATACCGGCAGCAACGGAAGCATTATATGATATATCGGCCGAACGTTGTGGCAGAGTAATCGCGGTGCCAAAGCGAACGATCTCTTTCGATATACCTATCGCCTCGTTACCGATCACCAAGCATACAGGCTCTTGGTAAGCAACCTGTGTTGCAACCTCACCATCAAAAACCGCCATATACAAATTATAACCTGCATCACTCAAGGTTTTGGCAGCATAGGCAGCCGAAGGGGCCAACATAATCTCCATATGCTCGCACAAACCTGCTGCAGCTTTAACTGCCGCACCGGTTAAAGGCGCGCCTGCCTTTTTGCATAAAACCACTCCGTCAGCACCGGCACAATACGCAGAGCGTATAATGGCACCGAGGTTGCGGGGATCTTGAATGCTATCCAGCATAACGATGAATTTTTGACGTTCAGGGTCAAAGTCTTTGTTTCTAAAGGGAAAGGTTTGTACCCATGCGATAACACTCTGATGGTCTGTTGTTCCAGCCATCTTATGGAGCACCTCATGAGTCACGTATTGAATCGGCACCCGGCTATGGGGTAAAAGCCGTTCAATCTGCTCAAAAGATCGAGGATGTGGCTTGGTCGTATAGATTGAGATCAGTTTACGACGCTTGGCCTTCAAACACTCGACTATGGGATGAACACCGTAGATTAATTCACCAGTAATTGTATTATTTTTTTTCATATTCTCATCGTAACATGAAAAACCGCGGCTTTCTAGGGCTTTTTGGTGTATAATTTCTAAAAATAGTCTTTGAACGATTAACCTTCTTGCACAGGTGCAAATAAATAACTTATGATACACAAACCCCACACATGGATAGAAATCAGCAAACAGGCGCTGATACACAACCTTAAACAACTTAAAAAGGTTGTTGGAAAGAACGTTTTTGCCCCTGTAATCAAAGGAAACGCATACGGCCATGGCATGCTTGAGGTCGGCACCGTATGCCAAGAATCACACCACGTTGATTGGGTCTGTGTCGCATCGCTTTCTGAAGCGCTTAAACTGCGAGCCAACGACTTTACCAAGCCAATTTTGGTACTCGCCTACCTGGATGAATCACCGGAGCTTGCCATTGCCCATGACATCGACCTCATGGTATATCGAACAGAAGACTTTGAAGAATTAAGCCAAGCAGCACAAAAATTGGGCAAACCATGCAATATTCACCTAAAGATTGATACTGGCCTTTCCCGTTTTGGCGTCAGCCCTCGTAACGCCTTGACGTTTATCAAAAAAGCACTCACGTACCCAGGATTGGAAATACGCGGCATCGCGTCCCATTTTTCACACGCCTACTCTGCTGATTTATCGATCATGCAAGCACAAATGGAAAAGTTCACCTGGGTTTTACAAAAACTGGAACGTGAAGGTATCACTATTCCATACCAACATATTTGCAACTCAGCAGTTACATTACGCCTCAAAGATGCTCCCGGCACATTTTTCAGACCAGGCATTGCCATTCATGGTTTTTGGCCATCTGAACAGGTTAAAGCTGCCGCTGAACTGATTTATCCTGGCATCACGCTCAAACCAACACTCACCTGGAAAACAAGAATTATTGAAATTAAAAGGGTGGTTGCTGGTAATCCGGTGGGCTACGACGGCACGTTTATACCAGCCAAAGATGCAAAAATCGCGGTCATTGCAGTAGGATACGCCGACGGATATAGCAAATACTATGAAAATAGTGGCATGCTTGCACTCGTGCATAATCAACTTGTTCCCGTTGTTGGCCGTATAGCCATGAACACCACAATGTTAGATATCACCAGCATTACAATAAAAGAACCTCACGTAGGAGATGAAGTTGTTTTGGTGGGTGACCATACGGGTATTCGCGTTGATGAAATCGCCGCACGATACAAAACAAACCCTCGCGAAATCACCACTATTATTGCATCAGAGATTCCTCGAATTCTGGTCTAAAAAAATAGGCCACAAGTTCTGATTTATAATGGTCAGATGGAACCGATTATGATACTGTGTCATGTATCTTTTTTGTGAAAATCAATTAACCAATGTGTAAGCCAAGAGATGTGATCTATGTACATAATTGAAGGCAATATCGGAGCTGGCAAAACAACGTTTTTGAATATTATTAACGAATTTATGCCACACGTTAAAATCGTCAACGAACCGCTCGACTCGTGGAATAAACAATCTCACGGACAATCACTACTTGAACATTTTTACAAAGACACTCCTCGTTGGGCCTTCACTATGGAAATGTTCACACTAATGTGCCGCGTGAAAGAACACATGCGTGAACAACAGATCAAAAATGAATATATCGTGATGGAGCGCTCCATCTATTCTGGCTACTACTGCTTTGCACTCAATTGCTACCAACAAGGATTTATGACTGACCTTGAGTGGGAAATCCACAGGAACTGGTTTGATTATCTCGTTAAGGATAGTTGTCATCAACCCAATGGATTTATTTATTTACGAACGTCACCAGAACGGGCCTACGAACGCACCAAAAAACGTAACCGTCTGGGCGAAGAAACTATTCCTCTTGTCTACCTCAATCAGATTCACGATCGTCTTGAATCATTTCTTATCCGTAAAGAAGACCTGCTACCCGGCCTTGAAAAGGTGCCGGTGCTTGTACTTGATTGTGATCAGGAGTTTGCTTCAGAAGAAAGTAAACGTAACCAATTGCTCAATGCCGTTGCTGACTTTTTGGTAACAACTCAGCCCGCCATTGCCACCAATAATAAAAGCGCCTTGGAGCTTTAGACCCCAAAAACGCTTTTATTTTTAAATTCTCCGACGCCCATCATAGGCTTTCAATTACGCTCACGCCTAGACTGAAGCTCTATTGGACAAGATGGCGGACACAGCCAAATTTTATTTTTTGATAATTTTAATCTTGCTTGCTTTTTCCGTGTGCAGTTTTGGCAACACAATACGCAACAAACCATGCTTAGACTCTGCCATTGTTTTGGTTGGATCAACAGGAACCGGCAAGGCTACAATGCGCTCAAAAAAGCCACGTCGAATTTCTTTACGGTAAAAATGCCCCTCTTTTGTTTCAGAGCGTTCTTCACGCGTTCCTGAAATACGCAGATGGTTGTGTTCCACAGCAATATCTATTTTGTCCGGATCTATTCCTGCAACATGTACTTCAACAATCACATTATCTTTTTCGTCAAGCACATCAACGGCAAAATCACCGTTATGGGAAGGAACAAGATGAAGCCCTTCCAATAATTCTTCTTCTAGTGGCTTCCACAGTTTTAACATGTGCAACTCCTTTGTTTTTGGGTTAAACAACACTCACGCGGAGCGTAACAAAATGATTGAAATGATTGCAACTATCCCAAATGAGTACACTAAAAAAGCGCCCTGGGATGATAATATCCCAAGGCGCTGTATATTTTACAATCCCCCGAAGCCCATAATGGGCTTCCTACTACGCTCAAATGGCGGATACAGTCAGATTTTATTTAAATTTAAATGTGCGACTACAACATGTTGGTGCTATTAAATCATCATTATCAGCATTGTTATCATAATTTCCATCGCTACTTAAACTCACGCCCAACAAAGCCCCTCGGCCTTTCAGCTCAACCATCATTTTGGGAGTAACATTCCAACACTGTAAACGCTTCAGCCGCATTGCGGCACGAAGAATTACACCATCCTTTTGAGAAAATTTTGCCGACAGTTTTGTGTCTGGATGCCATGTTTTACCTATACATTCAGGCATAATATTTTCATCCCATTTCGCGCCAACTTCAGCTGAACAACCATGCAGATTACGAGAAATTGCTGTTGGCACAACAGCTTGAGCTTTACCGTACGTTTGATACGGACGAAAATTTTTCCATTGAGATGGCCACAATTTTTTACCTACTGTTACCTGCGTACTCACCTCAATATCACGAGAGCCATCCTGCAATAGTACGCCTACCCCTAACTTTTCTGGTCGAAATCTACCCATGCCGACCGGAAATTTATCTTTTTTCCAAAGGCCTGAAAGGCCGACGATGTAGTGTTGTGTAATATAGTCCCATAAAGGCAGGCACTTTTTGTTCCACAAATCTTCAATATCGTTATTAATCGATTCGGCCCCTTTTTTAATTTTTTCTTTAGTTTCTTTAGTTTTTTGAGTGTCTTCATTCTTTATAACAATCGAATCAGGAAAACATTCAACCAATTTGAAACTCTTTAGATTGTCAACTGTTTTTCCTGGTATAGACACAGAAACACCCGCATGCACACGTGCTGTACTTGGTCGAATAAATTCCGGCAAACAGGCTAATATTCTTTGTGGAATCGAAAGCGAAGTGGCAAGAAGAAAATTTATATCTTTCTGAACAGTTTTTCCTTCGGAAGCAAAAACTCCCTGAGCACCGCCCAAACACACAGCACATACCACAACGATATGCCCACGTGAAACCGTGAATAACTTATTCATAAAACCCATCCCTCAAATATCATTAATACACTGTAATTATGAATAATTTATATCAATTAACAGGCTTAAACAAACACTATTAACAATACGGCAACCGTTCACTCAACGCGTTGCCATACCCAACACCAGTGCTGTAGTAAGGGTCTGCCTGCATCGCAGCACAGACCGCCTGCATATACGCAGCGCGACTTGATAAAGCAGGATGCGTTTCAGTAGCAGGTGATGAGCCACGACTGTAAACACCAACCAATGCTTGTGCAACGCCAATACCACCGGCTAACCCGGCAAAAATATCTGCAATTTTTTCATGCAGGTGGCGCAACTTTCTGAGTATCTGCTGCCCCTTGGCTTTAATAGCAGGATCTGTAGTTTTTTCGATCAATTTTTGTAACGTGAATGACGCAAGACTGTATTCCATTACAATGTGCACCAACTCATGCAGAATCGTCGCCTCAATGGCTGAGTTTGACAGATTACACCGGGTCATCGTCTCTTCATCGATATACGCACAGTTGCCGTCTGATGTTCCGTAGTACAGATTTGGATCTTTTTTTGCAGGATCGGTTTCATTCGGGTCGATATAATCTTTTGCGTTGTAGACCGTGCCACTGATATTGAGTCGCTTAAATAGATTGTTTGCTATGGCTTTAAATCGCGCACTCAAACCCTTGCCCGCAAGTTGTAACCCCGCAATACATCGGTCGTATTTATATTGAACACCCCAGTTCCAGGACTGTTTGTACGCTTTCCAACCAAAAGAGGACATGGAAAAGGTTGTACAGATTTCATCCTGCAAACCAGCAAGTTCTGCGCTCAACTCTTGTTTGTATTTTAAAAAAACAGCAGGCGCAGCATCAACTTGTAATGGTACACTAACAGTCGCCATCACAGTAACCATGGATAACAGTAATAATCTCTTTTTCATGCGATTACCCCTTATACAATAAAACGCAGCCATCAACTTTTTTTAGAGTTGAGAGCTGCTTCATTTTAATTTCTATTTTTTTGTCCTGACTTACAAGCCGGCACCGCCCATAGCTCTTGATACTGAACGCTCAAAAAGGGACAGAATATCTATCAACTTGCCGATTACCGACTCTTCGCGAGCAAATACAATCTGCCCTGCAAAGAGCGTAAGGCATACAGTTATTGATATGATTTTCTTAAACATGGAAACCTCCATTTCCCCGTCTATAATCTTTTATTCCGTCACATGGGCTGAGTACCGCCATTTATAGGTACCCGGATCCACTTATTACCAATCTAACAGAAATTTTATGCTCTGCAACCGCATTAGTGAAAATTCTAACTGAATAGATAAAGACTTATTTGAGCTTATAGATCCTGTGTTTGCCCACTTTGACAGTCATATCGGATTTCCAGGCTATTTTTGCCCCGAAATCCTTAACAACCTCACCGTCGATGCTCACAGCACCAGCTTCCAAAAGCCTCTTAATTTCTGACGAAGAAGCGATATCCGCAACTGATTTAATCAATTGCACGACCCATAAAGGGTTTTCTGTATCTTCTGGCAAAGCAACCTCTTGGGCTTGTGTATAATCTTTGCGTTGAAAGAGGGCCTCGAATGAAGATTGGGCTGTTTCCGCCTCGTCTGAGGACCAAAATCTGGCCACCACACCATGAGCCATCATTTTCTTAGCATCTATGGCACCCAAAGTCTTGTTGGCAACCTGGGCCTGTAGAGCCTCAATTTCAGAGGTTGTTTTATTGAGCAAAAGTTCAAAGTAACGCCACATCAATTTATCAGATATCGACATGAGCTTGCCGTATGCCTGATCGGCCGGCTCAGTGAGCCCAATAGTATTGCCCAGAGATTTGGACATCTTGTTAACGCCGTCCAGCCCTTCTAAAAGCGGCATAGTCAGAATAGCTTGTGGCTTCTTGCCGTACTGTTCTTGTAAGAATCGACCAAGCAATAAATTAAACGTCTGGTCAGTGCCTCCTAATTCCACGTCCGCATCAAGGGCCACTGAATCATAAGCCTGAAAAACAGGGTATAAAAGCTCATGTAGGCCAACTGATTGCTGGTTTGCTATGCGGGTGGCAAAATCTTCACGTTCGGTCAACCGAGCAAGGGTCAGCTTGGCGCATAGTTGCACCATCTGGCCGCTCGACAATCTGCCCAGCCACTCAGAATTATAACGGATGGTTAGTTTTTTAGGATCCATGATACGACCAACTTGTTCAATGTAAGTCTTCATGTTTTGTTCAATTGTTTCTTCAGTTAACGGTATCCGAGTCTTTGATTTACCCGTTGGGTCACCAATACGAGCAGTAAAGTCACCAATTAAAAAAATAATCTCGTGCCCTAGGTCCTGAAATTGACGTAATTTTGAAAGAACGACCGCATGACCCAAATGCAAATCAGGTGCCGTAGGGTCCATGCCCAGTTTAATTTTTAATATTTCGCCCGACTCTAACTTCTTAATAAAATCCGCTTCGGGAATAATACTACTGGTGCCGGTCTTGAGTTCAACAACAATATGTTCAAGCTTTTTCATACACACTTCACTCTCATGTTATTCAGATACCACCAAACCACTGTGCCAAGATCAAACCAACAACCAGTAACACTTTTACAACAAAAAGTCGTAATGGATTAATGAAAAAATAGATCATTAACATGGGAATAATAATCATGAGAATATCGCGATATTTTGTGTACGAAGGTGAATGCTCAAAAACAGAAAACGCAATAAGACTGAACACACTGATAATAAAATCGAGTACCGCCAAAAGAACGTTTAAAAACATTAATGCAATACCAACAAGTCCTAATGAAATAGCCCATGAGGCTGCATCCGGGTAGGCAAGAGCAAACTGTGATTGCAAAAGATCACCGGTATACATCATAGGAACTGCCAGATACAAAACGTTAACACCAAAGTTATAAACCAGAGCAACGAGCGTCACCATTGCCATAGTAATATGGGCAAAACTATTAGAAAAGTAAGCGCATGCGATTTTTAATTTATGAAAGCGTCCGTCAATTTTATAAGGGTTAATAGGTACGTTGCGCCCCCAACCAAATCCAAACACCAGCAAAAAAAGACCACCCATAAAATCCATATGAGCCCACGGATTGAGCGTCAGTAAACCAAGACTTTCAGCGGTATCATCACCCAAAGATCGCGCAACCCATGCCTTGAATGACCCTGAAAGAGTCACGGCTATAATGTAGGCCAACGCAAGGGTGATGTAACTAATAAATAACTCTGCATTTTGTATGGTCATAAAAACTCTAAACGTAGTGTGTGGTTTAATCGCTGATAATAATAATGGTCCAGTCTAAAAGAAACCACCACATCGGTCAAATAGACAGGATTTGCGTGTGCAAGGCTCCTGCAGTAGACTGTGTCTGCAAAAAATGGCCTCACACACAAAAAGGATTTTTTATGAAAAAAATGTCATCATCCAAACCAATAATCACAAAAGTCACTGCATCAAATCAAAAAATACCAACCTGGTTTTTAATTATTTCCCCTATCATACTCGCAATATTGGTTGCTCTTTTTTACCTGCCGTCACTCCATTACCCCTTCCAATTTGATAGCGTTGCCAATATCGCACAGCAATTTTCCATACGACACTCAAATTTTTGGGATCACTTTCTTAAAAACACCCGTTGGATTAGTTACTGGCTCAACACCGTCTATTATAGCCTGGGGCAATTTGATCCAACCTGGTATCATATCGGTAACTTTATTATTCACACACTTAATGGCATTTTAGTTTTCTTCATTGTGCTCCTGGGCCTTACTGGACTTAAAAAAAAGAGTTTTTTTTCAACCCATACACACTCACTTGCAGGTTTTACTGCCATCCTTTTTTTACTGAATCCTGTACAAACTCAAACAGTTACATATGTCATTCAAGGGCAGCTTGAAGGACTTGCCGCACTCTTTATTCTGAGTATGATTTTATGTTTCTTTTTTGTCGCCCGTGCCAGCGCCACACTATCAAAAGCCCTGTTGACCATACTGCTGTTTGTACTCGCACTCTTTTCTTGTGGCACCAAAGAGATCGCCATCATTTCACCCGCGCTTGTACTCTTATTTGACTGGTTCTTTGTAGCGCAAGGTGATTTTGCTGCCCTTAAAAAACGACTCCTGCTCCATGCAACATTAGCTCTGTTTATTTTTGGCGTGTACCTCTATTACTTAAAACCAGCTTTTTTTACCTCTGCGCTCAGCTTGCAACAAAAAGCAGCCAACAACATTGGCAACGTTATCACAGAAACTCCAGGCACTCCCATCACTCCCTGGATGTTTTTACGATCACAATTTAAAGTTATTTTGCACTACCTCTGGATTTTTGTCTGGCCATTTAACATCAGTGTTGAATATGACTGGGTTCTGTCTCGCTCTTTGTTTTCCCCTGATGCATTCTTTCCCCTACTTGCTCTTATTGCAATTGCAACAGCAGTCTTCAAACTTCTCTCTCGTAACAAAACCAGCCTCATCGGTTTTGGCATGATCTGGTTTTTCATCTGCATCATGCCTCGCTCAAGTATTATCCCTTCCCCTGAACTACTGGTTGACTACAAAACCTATCTTGCCTCTTTTGGTTGGCTCTTTTTAATCGCCTCCGGCTGCATTGCGGGCACAGAATATCTTTTGAGTAAAATAAAATCACTTCCTCGTTTTCTTGTCCCCAGCCGTTATGGCGTTCACACTATTGGAATCATGGCGACTCTGCTCTTGGGTTTTTTAACCGTTCAACAAAATCTTATCTGGCGTTCGGGTCTTGATTTTTGGGGAGCAATGATAAAAACCGCACCGGGCAAGGCACGCGCTTACAATAATTACGGAGTAGAACTTTCACAAATCAAAAAAGATTTTAACGGCGCAATTCCCTTCTTCCAAAAAGCAATCAACATGGACGCCAACTACCCAGATCCACTCAATAACATTGCAGTCGCCTACTCCGCCGTTGGCCGGCTTGATGATGCAATCGCCTCACTGCAAAAAAGCCTTAAAATAAGCCCGTATTATCCAGAAGGGTATAACAATATCGCATCTTTTTACCTGCAAAAAAATGAAATCGCCAAAGCGGAACAGGCACTGACCATAGCACTCAAGCTCCGCCCACACTACGGTAAGGCGCACTTTAATTTGGGACGAGTCCATTTGGCAAGAAATGAAAAAGAATTGGCATGGGAATGTTTTAAAAACGCCTGCACCAAAGCGGACATGGACAATAAGTTCGGCTTTTCACTCTACGCCAAAACAAGCCTTGAACTGAAAAAATATGATGACGCCATTAACGGTTATCAAAAAGTCTTACAAATAGACCCTACCGATGGAGAAGCAATCTTTAACTTAGCCAACAGCCATTACTTGGCCGGCAACCACAGAAAAGCACAAGAGATATATCAACAGATTCTTAAAGACAACCCACAAAAAGAAGCAGTCTGGTATAACATGGCGGAAGCACACTTTGAACTAAAAGAGTACGACAAAGCGCTCGAATCATACCAAAAGGCAACCTCTCTACGCGGCCAAATACCGCTCATATCATTCAGAATGGCAGCCTGCTGTGAACACTTGGGCCGACCAGAAGAGGCTAAACAAATACTCACTGCATTCTTAAACGAACCGCATCAAGGCAATGAGGCGGAGCTTGCACAAATGAAAGCGACCGCGGCCAAAGATTTGATTGCGTTGAATGGGCGGTACGGGAAAAAAATAGGGGCGAAGGCGTAAAGAAGGTTTTTTTAGTTTATAAAAAGCCGGCTGCAGTAAACCTGTAGGCCGGCTTCTTTTTTGCTCTTAGATCAGCATTAAATCCCTATGCCACCTCTCCCTTGCCCCAACCCACTTTTGCCGCTAGAATTACTTCTAGAGAAAACCCCTTTATCTTGGCCAAAATACGCGGTTACCGCCTGAAGAAAGTGAGCACATGGAAAAAAAATATAATCACCAGCAGCTTGAACTTGAAACCCAACAATTATGGGAAAAAAACAAAACCTACGCGGCCGAAAATAATCCCGGCCCTGTATTCAGTATCGACACCCCGCCGCCAACCGTTTCTGGTAGCCTGCACATCGGCCATATTTTTTCTTACACCCAAACCGATATCATCGCCCGCTACAAACGTATGAGCGGTTTTTCTGTCTTTTATCCCTTTGGTTTTGATGACAACGGCCTGGCAACCGAACGGTACGTTGAGAAAAAATTGGATATCCGTGCGCACGAACTTGCTCGCTCTGAATTCATAAAAAAATGCATTGAAGTAACCAAAGAAGATGAACAAGAGTTCAAAAAACTCTGGCTGGCTATGGGCCTTTCTGTCGACTGGTCACTCGAGTATCAAACCATCGCCCCGCATGCTCGCAGCATTACCCAAGAATCATTCATCGAGCTTTACAAAAAGGGGCTCATTTACCGCAAAAATGAACCAGCCCTGTATTGCACAACCTGTCGTACGTCAGTAGCGCAAGCAGAACTTGATGACATGGAACTGCCATCACAATTTAACGATATTATTTTTAAGGCGGCCGACGGCGCTGATCTGATTATTGGTACTACACGCCCTGAACTACTGCCTTCATGCGTCGCGCTGCTCTATCACCCCGATGACAGCCGCTACCAACACCTCAAGGGCACCACGGCCCGTACGCCAATCTTTAATCAAGAAGTTCCGGTCTATGCGGACGAGAAAGTGTCCATTGAAAAAGGCACCGGTCTGGTTATGGTCTGTACGTTTGGTGATACCACCGATATTGAATGGTTTAAAAAATTCAAACTCCCCTACATTCAATCCATTGGTTTTGACGGCAAGATGTTGGAAAATGCGGGCATTCTAGCTGGCCTTAAGGCTAATCAGGCACGTGAAAAGATTTTAGAAGAACTGAAAACCCAAGAACTCCTAGTTGGCCAACGGGCTATCTCCCACGCCGTCAACGTACATGAACGCTGCAAAAAGGCGGTTGAAATAATCGCGCTGCCGCAATGGTTCCTGCGCATCACCGACCAAAAAGAAAAATTCTTAGAACTTGCTGATGAACTCAACTGGTACCCCGAGTACATGAAAACCCGGTACCGTGACTGGGTGGAGCACCTCAATTGGGACTGGTGCCTGTCCCGCCAACGTTTTTATGGAATTCCCTTCCCCGCATGGCACTGCACGGCATGTGGTCAGATTTTATTGGCTGATGTTAAAGACTTGCCGATTGACCCTCGTGAGACCGCATACAAGGGCACGTGCTCTTGTGGATGCACCGACATTGTTCCGGATACCGACGTCATGGACACCTGGAATTGTTCGTCTTTAACCCCACAAATTTTATTTAAATCATTCGCCCCTCAAGGCAATTCACCTTTCAGGGACAGCAAGGTCACCGACTTTATTCCGATGAGCATGCGGCCTCAAGCACACGATATCATCAGAACTTGGGCATTTTACACTATCGTAAAAGCCTGGTTGCACCACGGCTGCCTGCCCTGGAAGGATATCGTCATCTCCGGCCACGTACTGAGCGATGCAAAAACAAAGATTTCTAAATCCCAAGGCAATGCCACGCTGACCCCAAAATCGTTACTGCAGTCATTTTCGGCTGATAGTATCAGATATTGGACCGCATCGGGCGCACTGGGAAAAGATATCTCATTCTCTGAAACACAGATTAAAATCGGACAAAAACTGACCACCAAGTTGTGGAACGCCTTCCAGTTCGTATCTATCCACCTTACAGACATACAAGTTGGACAAACTCAACCCGCAGACCTGGGCGCCATTAACTCTTGGATCTTACATGAAGCAAGCGCCTGCTTTGAAAAATACAAAAAGTCACTTGAAGAAAATGAATTCAACCTGGCCCTCCAGCATGCTGAAACGTTCTTCTGGTCACAGTTCTGCGACAACTACCTTGAAATGATTAAAGATCTGCTATTTAACCCGGATAAATACGACGCACAATTGTTGGATGCCACCCGTTGGACGCTATATACCGTCGGCCTACGAATCCTGCAAATGTATGCACCATTCCAACCACACGTCACCGAAGCGATCTACCAAGAGCTCTACATTAAAACAATCAAGACACCATCACTGCATCAAACCAGATTCTCCGATTGCCAATTAGAATATAAGGCACCAGAAAGCGTTATAGCTATGGAAAAAGCCCTTGCACTCGTTGCGCAAGTACGTAAACTTAAAACTGAGCATGCATTGTCTTTAGGGGCAGAATTGGAGCTCGTTGAGATCTATTGCCAAGACGCAGGATGCGCAGATATTATCAACCAAAATAAACAACTCCTGATGGGCGCAACCAAGGCACGGGACATCGTGATAAAAAATGAGAAGTTGGACGTGGCAATTTTAGAAACAAAAAACAACGTATACACGGCCAAAATCACCAGCTAACGGCTCGCGAGTATTTTGATTTGAATGTAAATTGAGCGTACCCGACGTAGCACCGCTAGGGGCATAGTCGGATGGGATTATTTTAGGGACAAAATAATTATGTTAACGATACGGAAATTTCGTTTACTTGGCCTGCGCGCGGTTATGGCATTGAGTATTAATGGGATTGTGAGCCTACCCTTGGAAGCTGCTGAACAAGAGAAAAGTAATAAGACAATTACGATAACACAACAGACCAGCCAGACTGGCTCTCGACTCGATAAAATTATAGTAGGTATAGCAATAGGCGTAGGAATCGCCGTTACAGAAAAAGCAATAATAACGACGTTGTCAGTCACCAAACAATGCATTGATAACTATACAACTCCCCATATAATCAAACATCTGCGTGACGCACAGAGACGCGCCGACGAGTATGCTGATTCTGATTCTCAAGATGAAGCAATCAACTTGGAAAAACCATTTTGTGATGTTTTTTACAAAATCAATAATAACGATATAAAGCCCGAACGCGGTGATATCAAACAACTTCAAACTATCAAACAAACCATCGCCTCCTGTCCGCATAAAAATGATAACTTCTTTAGGGCGGTAAATAGCAGATATCTTGAACTCATTAATCCTCATCGCAAAAATGAAACACTGTATGGCATTCAAAAAGAACAAGTTAAGCACAGTACTCTTGAAGCACAAACTCAACCGCTTAAACTTTCACCTGTAAAGGCATAAAACAATGTTTAAAAAACTATTACTCTATTCTCTATCGATATTTATGATTTGCGGTACGGCATGGGGTATGGATAATTCATGGGGTACTGGCTATACATGTGGAACGGATGATTTTGACTCAATTAGATCAGTTAAAAATAAAAAACTGAATGATGATATAAAAAACCTTCTTAGCATAGAAGAAATAGAAAAAAGGAATAGAAAACACAAAGAAGCATTAGAAGAAAAAAATACAAAAACCCTTGCCAATCTAAAACAAAACCTATTAGATTGCGAAGTCTCCGATTTTGAGACACAAAAAAAAGAACTATCTGATAACATATCCCAGATTTTCATAGACTTGGATAAACAAATAACCCCCCCAAATCCTACCTCTACGAAAATGATCGAAAATCTAATAAAGATTTATAAAAAAATTAATACAATACAAATTAATAAAAACAAAGAAGGCAAGATTGAAGCAACCGAGATTGCAAAAGCACAAGATAAGCTTCACACAGTATTCGTCTCATCACAAGCACTACTAGAACCAATTTTTCCAAAGCAAAAACAAAGCAAGCAAATTCCTCCTGCGCTACTCAATAATTTCAAAAGATTGAATAAGTCTGATGAGCGATATAACCGATTAAAAAATCCAAACTTTATGCAAAGCGTTGTAGATACTTGCAAATCAACCCTCACAAGCCCAAAAATAGCAGAGGGTGCAAAAGAAATAGCTATTGCATCACTCAAAGGTTTTGCTGTTCATGAAGGGACGACATTTCTTGATGATATCTGGCATGGAAAACTCCCCTATGTCCCTGTTGTCACCAGTTTAATAAAAGAAGTATCCGGGGCAAATAACCCAGAAAAACTCAATAACGCTCTGGATCTCCTTTCATGTATTCATGATGCAATGGATCGAGAAGAAGGTTATGCTCTTTCTGATCATCTTGGCACTATCATGAGTAAAATAAATAAACTTACAAATTCAAGCGAAATAAAAGCGTGCAAATCTATTGCTGTAGCCCTACAACAATGCAAATATAGCAATCAAATTACACAACAATATGTAATAACCAAGTACCTTTCACTTATCCAACAACAAAAATGTCCTCACTATAAAACTTATAAACAGCAAGCAGAAAAAATTATAAAAGAGTTTAAAGCTGAACAAGCAAAAAAACTCGCTGAGGCAAACAAACAAAAAGAACAACAACCACAGCCTGCAAATCTTAAAGACGCTCAAAAAACAAATAAAAAATGATTAACGTCACAACAAAACAACGTAAAATAAAACTGAGCATCCCGAAATTAAAACGGGATGCTCAAACTATTCTTCGTGCATTGGGTTATGCAGATTTTGATGTGAATATTTTTCTGACAACAAATAAGACCATTCGTTTTTACAACAAGCAATACCGCAACAAGGATAAAGCGACGGATATCCTGTCTTTTCCTTATCACTATCATGCCAAACCAGGCGAACAGATTGTTGCTCAAACACCTGAAGATTATTGCCTGGGCGATATCATCATCTCCCTTGAATATGTTCGTACAAACATAAAAAAATTAGAAACAACATTTGACGAACGGATGCAGCGGTTATTGGCTCACGGCATCTGCCACCTCATCGGGTACGACCATGAAACAGATGAGGACTATGAAGTGATGCTCACAAAAGAAAACGAGCTACTTGCACACCTACGATAATTTCTTTATCTCCTGAGTCTCTTCGTTCTTGCCTCTACCGTCATTTCACCAAAAACAATGTTCCCGTTACAAACTTTTAATGAGCGCAACAAAGGTACGCAACATTATTATCAAACCACAAAAACATTGAAAATACAGTTTTAGAATCACACAATAACGTTTTTGTTGCCAAAATTATTGGCTCAAGCGCATAGTGGAAAGTAGTTTGTATTATTTTTTTTGAAGATGGAGATTTATGATGTGTATGCTTCAAAAACTGAAATTTTTAGGGCTGTGCGCCGTTGCGGCGTGTGGCATGGGGTGTATTGATTTGATTGCGAGTGAGGAGCCCAATCACAAATGGACAGGCTGGGGAAAGGACAATTACGAAGTCAACCCAAAAGATGGAATGGTTGATCGATCGACGCAAGTAACTATGGTCGATGAATCAACACAAAAAGTAGAAACTGAAGAAAAAAAAACACAAGTTGAAGCAGACAATATTAACGGATCGGTCACTTCAAGCTTTCTTATAAAATACGGAGTCCCTGTCGTAAAAACAATACTATTTACAGGGATTGGTTATTGCGCCAAAGAAATACTACCTACTCTCTTGAATACATGGGCACAAAGCAAACCCCTTAATCAAATAACACAACTCGTGGCCAACCTTGCAAAGGCAGCGTCTGAAGCTGAAGCAGTAATTCTCCAACAAAAGCTCCTGGATGCCTTTGCAAAACTCAGCACAATCAAAGATTCTGACATTGCAACACTTCAAAAGATTTGTCGCAACCTTGAAAAATGCAAATACAAAGACGAAAACCTTTGTCAGATTACGCACAAAAAATATATGAATCTGCTTAAACAATCAGAAAGTACTCCACCAGAGCTGCAAGATCTTACAAGAAAAAAGTGCGTAAACATTGAAACAAAGCTCAACCAATAAGACTTAAATCTGAATCCTAAATTTATTTATCTGGATTCGCATAGGCTTTTACCGTCATTTCTTCAAAACACTTTTTCCAGCCCTCAGGATCATCTGTACATTTTTCAAGAATATCTTGCACTGTTTTTGCAAGCTTTGGATGTGATGGAGCTTTATTTTTTTCACTGTCATTGTTATTTGACTCAGATTTTTTTTCTACCATCTCATCAATAATACTCTGAGAAATTTCATTCTTGTGAGATTGAATACAATTCAACAATCGACCAGTCGCAAATCTACCAATACCGCGAAGTAAAGCCTCTCGATCTCTTTTTGCAGTTACCAAAAGCTCATTCTCTACTAGTGTTTTGAGAGAATCTTTCTCAACATCTTTTTTTTCTGTGCCACACACTTTTGCAAAAATACGTTCTACCGGTTCTCTCTCATTCACCATACCGTCAACCATGAGACTCTTCAGGCCAAATACATATGAAGTCGCTTTAACAATAGACCCCATAATTCCATTAAGATGCTTGGTTATAGCACCGTTAAAATAGTTCATGTTGGTCATCAAAACTCCAAAACGATCTTCCATCATTTTGGGTTGTTTTGCTATAACACTATCACACAAAAAATCATACGCTTCATCAGGACCAATATTTTGTATGTTTTTTTTGAACTCATCACGAGCTAATAACTTGGTTGGATCTTCTAAAAATGAAACTGAATTATTCATTGCGGCAAGAGGTGAAAAAAAAGATATTCCAGCAATAACAAGTAACTGTCGCTTCAACATACAATTCCCTTTTTATAATACGTTAGTAAAAACTCGATTACAACGTACCATAAACTCAAAGGGAGATAAAAGGACCTTAAAAAAAAAAAGGGCGCCCCAAAAGGGACGCCCCACATTATTCCATGTTTTTTTACAACGCGTCTGTATCAAGAGCATCGTACCATTCTTCCATCAACTTGCCTTTATCAGCTGCTTTTTGATTTTTGAGTTCAACCCTCAAAACAGCAACCTCTTTTTCTAATGCCTTGAGCACGTTCTTGGCATCAGCAACAAAAGCCTTTTTAGTTGTAGTCAGATGATTTAAAAAATCAGCGCTAAAAAGATCAGAAAGCTTATATTTATTTACAATATCAGATGCAAGTTTTGAATGCTCCTCTTTTTCCATAGTTGTAATTGCACTCTTTAAATCACTCAAGCGTTTATCCATGCGATACACTTTATAGGTCAAAATATCTTCTGAAGCTAAACGACTGAGCACATCAGATTCCTGTGCAAACACTGCATCTGCGGTTTTCATATAATCAGCCAGATGTTTATAAACCTCTTTATGTTTGTCATCAGCTTTGCCATAATCGGCTGCAACTGGTTCGAATAATCTGTTTTCCAGAGTTTTACGGGCGGTTGTACTGTCTTGGGCATGCCACAAAGCCTGGCCCCATACTTTACCCTGAGCATTTTTACGGACCTTGTCTTGGTCATTCTTGATATCATCAAGAGCTATAGAAAAGTCTTGAATAATAAGTGGCGCCTTCGCGGTCAATGAACCGGCAGCAACAACCAAAGCCCCCATAACTAAAACATATGATTTTATCGTCTTCATAGCTCAATCCTTTCTTTAAAAAACTGAGAATATAGTTTTTACTCTTGTAAAGCGTATCAAAAATGAATAATCAACCGGCAAATCGCCAGCTGTATACCATTCTTTATTTTACAGTATTCATTCAGCCAGAATCAATGATTTTGATTTTTTAGGAATTAAAAAGAGCAAAAAATACGATCAGTAAGGCGTATTCATAAAAAAGGGGCCGGTCATTATACCAGCCCCTTATAAAAGCTCAATTTTTCTTATTTTTGAACCCGAAGAACCTCAGGTTTTTTAAATGCTAAAATCGTGATTCCAATGATATTTGGTATTGCCACCAAAATAATCATGATATCAACCAACTTCCACACCACCGGCACGCTAATCTGTGCACCAAGAAAAATCATGAATGCAGTAAAAACATAATACACCCCGACAAAACGATGCTTGGTCATGGATGCAAAATTATGAGCGCCATTAAAGCTGTTACCAATCACGGTGGTAAAGGCAAACAGACCAATACAGACAACTAAAATAATTCGGCCAAAATCTGGGGATGCCGACTTGAAAGCTTCATACATCAACGTATTATCCAGCGCATTTTCACCAACCATCCACAGGCCGGTTACCAAAACAACAAGGCCAGAAAGAAATGAGAAAAATGCATCAGCGACCACAGAGTACATGGCAAGAATGCCTTGATCAGCTGGGGTTTTAACATCCGCAATGGAGTGGGCGATTGATGAGGTACCAAGACCCGCTTCCGTTGTATAAATACTTTTAAAAATACCGGCACTCATAGCACTCAGTACGGTCGCACCCATAAATCCACCAGCTGCTGCTGCAGGTGTAAAAGCATTACTAAAAATAGACGCAAGGGCGCCTGGTAGGGCTCCACCGTTTTTTAATAAAACATAAACCGCAAATATGACATATAAAAAACACATGACTGGAACAATCTTGCTTGCGGTACGGCCAACTCGGGCTGCGCCACCACTCACCACCAATAACATTAACAAAGAAACAGCAAGACCGGTTTGCCATGTTGGAATGCTTTCTTTTGCAAAAATACCTGCGAGCGTGTTGGATTGCACACCAGACCACACGGCAAAAACAAAAATGATAATAAAGCCATACCAAGATGATAATGACCTATGAACCAGTTTTAAATATTGTGTAGGGCCACTGATAATTGCACCACTTGCAGTTTTTTGACGAGTGGAGATAGCAAAACAAACTTCAGTATATTTGATGATGCCTGCAAAAAAGGCAAATGCTACCATCCAGAATAAGGCTCCGGGACCTCCCGTCATAATGGCGATTGAGGGCCCGACAACACTACCAATACCCAGTGTAGTGCCCATTGCAGTCAACAAAGCATGGATAGGACTGATTGTTTTCATGGTGCCGTCACTTTTATGGGCACCCTTGGTGATAAGATTGATAAACTTTGGCCAACAACGCAGCTGTAAAAAACCGGTCTTGATAGTCAGAATCGCACCAATGGCCAAAAAAAGAAACATCATGGGGTAAGCAAGAAAATTGTAAATATCAGATAAAAAAGTAAAAAGTTCCATCAAATCTCCAAAGTCCTAATGTATTATTTCATAAATACTATAAAAAATAGGTTTCCTGACCATCCTGCTGCTGCATGGGGCCCTCCGTGCATTGTGTAGAATCGATATAAACTATCGTTCAAATTTAACGGCTTTTTGCCAAAAATGATAGGGCATGCCGCAGCAGCCCATCAAAGGGAATTGTCGCCTCAGAATAATTGTCCCCCAAATGCTTCATGGCCATCGCAATTTCGGTACGTGAATAATTAAGCGAAGTCAGCACGTTGGACACATTCTGCCAGTCGGCCAACTTCTTGCTACCCTGAATTTGAATCCCCGATTCTAACAACTTGGCAACCTTTCGCTTGAGCTGCACAATAACCTGTTCAATTTTCTTAGGCCCTAGACCATCTACGGTGCACAAAGCACGATCATCATTTGATTGAATCGATTCCAAAAACCGTTCGGCACCCAGGTCACGTAGCACAGCAAGCCCAATTTTAGGTCCGATACCGGAGCAATCGATAATTAATAAAAAAACTTCTTTATCTAATTCAGACTCAAATCCGAACAAACTGGGGCCGTTTTCCTGATTCCAATGCAGATAAGTCTCCAATTCAACCGCCTGCTCAACTCGAAAACGAACCGGCGCTGCAACAAAAAAACGAAACCCCATTGGGCCAACGTGCACCGTTATTGAATCCTTATGGACGGCCTTTACAACACCAGAAACACGATCTATCATGGTAATCATCACCCTCTGCTATTCACGATTTTGAGCATATAAACAAAAAAACAGTCTACTGCAAGCCCTATCAAGCCGGCAAGACCCGTGAATAAATGATTGACAAATATCCTCCCTATGATACTTTTTGATTGAAATGCTCAGGAACACCGCATCGCGGGAATAGCTCAGTGGTAGAGCGTCGCCTTGCCAAGGCGAAGGTCGCGGGTTCGACCCCCGTTTCCCGCTCCAAAAATTCAAAATTTTTCGGGGACAGAAGAGAGGAATAGCCATCCAATCTTTCTTTTATGAATACGCCGCACATCCAAAACAACTCGTCTGTTGTAGCCCCAAAAACCACTGAAAACATAGCAGGGACCATGATGCATACAAAAAAAAATTTTATTAAAAGGAATACTTCACGATGAATTCTATAATGCAAGAAGCATCGTCTCTTGCCAAAGCGGTCGAGCAAGCATGGCTTAAAGCCGGCAAGCCTCAAAAGTTTTCGATCCGCGTTTTTGAAGATGCAGAAAAAAACTTCCTCGGAATTACAACTAAACCTGCAAAAATAGCTCTTTTGTTTGAAAAAGAGGACGTGCTCAATAAAACAGAAACCGATACCCGTAAAAAAGATGCGTCCCTTTACGTTAAAACTACGGGCGACAAGCGACCATCAAACTATCCCCCTACTTCACCAGAACAACGAAAAACAGGTACGGAAAATAAACAACCGCAACAACGGCCAGAAATTGCCCCACGAAAACCGCAACCAGTAGACAAACAACCAGCTCCTCAACAAGCCCGCCCAACAAGTACAGCACCAGTTAAGGCACCTGTAATACCTGCTCCTGTCAGAACAACACTAACAAAACCACTCACACCAGTTACACCACGCACCGAACAAACTAATGAGCAAGACCAAGATCAAGAAAACAGATCAAAAATATTTTGGACTGATGAAATGATATCCATCTCAACCAACTGGGTGCAAGACGCACTCAACAAGATGGACAGAAAAGATATGACCTTCACCACAGAGATAAAACGCTACCATCTTAAGTTCTCATTCAACAAGCCAATCTCTGATGACCCTGAAAAGCAAAAAAATCTATTTAGAAATTATGCTTATCTGATCATGCAAACAGTGCGCAACAGATTAAAAAAACAACTCAAGTATCACAAGATAGTTTTGACAAGTGACCACTAAAAAAACAGAGATTTTTAACGCTCTGGATCAAGAAACAATTATTGCTCAATGCACGCCTCGCGCAAGCGGGGCGCTCGCTTTATTAAGACTCTCTGGCCCACAAGCCGTTTCCATTGCCAGTTTAATAAGCAAACTTCCCGGTAACAAAATTTTGGCAGAGCAGCCAACGCACACCATCCATTATGGTTATATTGTCGACGCACACAGGGTACATATCGATCAGGTTCTCTTGTTTTTAATGAGAGCACCTCGCACATTCACCGGTGAAGATGTCGTTGAAATAAGCACACATAACAACCCATTCATCATCAACAACATTATTGAACGCGCTCTCCAGTGTGGGGCTCGTTGTGCACAAGAAGGTGAATTTAGTCGCCGCGCATTTTTAAACGGCAAAATAGATCTTCCTCAAGCAGAAGCCCTCAATGAACTTATTCATGCACAAACGCACATGGGACTTAAGGCATCACTCGCGCAACTTGAAGGTTCATTGTCACAAAAAATTTCTGAACTCGAAGAAGATCTTTTACATGCTCTTGCTCTCAGCGAAGCAAGCTTTGAATTTATAGAGGAAGAGGGCGCGGAGTTTGGTGAACAGATCAAAACAATTATGTCACTCATCACGCAAAAAATTCTGACACTTAAAAAAAGTTTTGATCAACGCAAGCATGTACGTGAAGGTATTCGTATCGCACTTATCGGCTCAGTCAACACCGGCAAATCATCTTTATTTAATAAACTGATTGAACAAGAACGAGCGATCGTCACCAACATTCCCGGCACAACACGTGACGTGATTGAGGCTGGTGTGTACAACCAAGAGACATATCAAACCTTTGTAGATACAGCCGGCCTGCGCAGCACGAATGACTCAATTGAACAAGAAGGCATTCGCCGTTCACGGGCTGAAGCACACAAAGCTGATATTATTTTATTAGTCTATGATGCTGCACGCACCATGAACGACGCAGAACGTGTCATCTATTCAGAATTGATTCAAGAATATGCAAATAAAATTATCATCGTGCGCAACAAAATAGACCTTATCACAAACACATTAAACTCTTTTGATGGACACGTTACACTCGATGTATCATGCGCAAGCGGATACAATTTAGATCTGTTGCATGACACTGTTGCACAAAAAATAAAGCATCTTTTTACAGATGCTGCGTCGCCTTATCTTTTGAATGAACGTCAACACGGGGTATTACTGGCAGCTGAAAAAAATCTATCATTTATTCCAGCCCTACTCACTCAAGCACCAGCTTATGAACTCATTTCTGTCCATCTGAAGGATGCGCTATCCAATCTTTCTTCGTTCACAGGAAAAACAGTCAGCGAGCAAGGATTGAATTTAATATTTAAAAAATTCTGCGTTGGAAAATAATTGATTTAATTATAATCTGTAACTTCTAAATCACTCACATCAACAGGCGTTTGTGGTGATCCCGAAGTCTTACGCGGGGATAAATTCTCTGGTGTGACTGAACGCTTCGTCTTACCAAGATTAACAAGAGAATCTGATTTTTCAGTTCGCTTCAAAAGTTTTACAAAAATCATCTTACTGTTCGGGTTAACAGTCTCGTTCTTTAATACCTTATCTTTTGTCTCCATACCATAACAAAAAAACGACTGCATTATAAAAATAAGTCCCAAAAATTGCTGATACCTCTTCATATATGTCATCTCCTTTTAAAAAACAACTTTACAATAAAAACGCCGCTCGTTTTATGAGCGGCGTCCATAGATGCATAAAATAATTCTAGAAAATTAAAAACCTAGCTGTAAAGCTTTAATTCAACACGACGGTTTGGCCATTGTTGTGAGCGGTCTCCAGAGACTGGGTTACCGTTGGCATCCAAAACTGGGTTGTCTGATCCACGACCTAAAATCTTGATATTGTCACGAGCAACACCACATGCAACAAATCTATCCGCGACAACAGATGCTCTGTTATTTGAAATAGCTACGTTATAGCCTCTTGATCCAGCAGAGCTACAAGCATTGCCTTCAATGGTGATAACAGGTGTTTCACCACGAGCAAGGATTGCTTTTGCATGCTCAATGTTTTGTGCAATGTATGCTTCTTGATCTTGGCGGATACCATCAGCATCAAAATCAAAATAGACGTTTGCGAATGAATCTTTTGAGCCTTCTTCTTTTGCCCAATCAAAATCATTTGCTGCAACAACTGCTTGTTCTGTTTCTTCTACACCAAGCTCTTGTGCTATGTCTTTATCGTCTAACAAGGTCAATTCATTGGCATCGGCATCAAAATAACTATTCATTTCATCGCCGGCAACTGGCATATCAACTTCTGCGCGTAACTCTATGTTCTTTTTGCCCTTTTGAGTATCTTGTTTATCTTTTTTGCGGCCCCAGCAACCTGGTAATACCACCAAAGCAGCAAGAACTAGAACTAAACCTTTTTTCATAACTCATTTCTCCCCGAAAACGCTAATAAAATTAAAAAATAACCACTCTTTTCCTAACACAGAGGGCAATTTATCACATTTCTGCGTGATATTCTACCCATAAAAATTAATATCTTATAAAATAAGAGCTTGAGTAGTGTGATAAAACGTAAAACAACAATAAGAATTAAAACAACAACTCCGAAACGAAAAAGAAAACAAACGCCATGAAAAAAATTATAATTGACGAACAGCCATGGCAAACACGCGCCGCCGTCATCAGAGACGGTAAAGTTCAGAACATTTACTTCGCCTCCCACGCGATCCAAACACTCGAACGTGTTTACTTTAAAGGTATCGTCACTAAGGTACTTCCAGGCATACAAACAGCCTTTGTAGATATCGGCCAGGAGCGAGCAGGTTTTCTGCATATTTCAGAAATCGACCGCGACCTCGCCCTTGATCAACTGAGCGACCATGATGAAGAAATTGGCGAGCATGAGCCAGAGCCAGAAAAAAAACCAGTCCGCAGACGCCGTGAACCCCTTAATATATCAAGCATTCTTAAAGAGGGTGACCCGGTCCTTGTTCAAGTAAGCAAAGAGCCGGTCTATGAAAAAGGGGCAAAACTCACCACCTGCTTTACCCTGCCTGGACGTTTTATCGTCTTGATGCCCAATATCCCACGCATCGGCGTGTCCAAGAAGGTTGAAAACAGAGACGAGCGTATCAGACTCAAAGAGCTCGTTTCAAAGCACCTGCCCAAAGGAATGGGTGCCATTATTAGAACAACATCAGAAAACCAACAAGAACAGGAAATTGAACAGGACATTAAATACCTGGTAAAAACCTGGAAAGGTATCAAAAAAAAGTTCAAAGAAGGCGCACCAAAAGAGCGCGTTCATGAAGATATACCACTTGTTTTACAGGTCGTCAGAGACCATTTGGATAATGATGTTGATGAAATTGTCATCAATAGCCCCGCAACACACAAGCAGGTTTACCTCTTTATAAAAAACATCGCGCCTGAACATGCGATGAAAGTCAAACTCCTCAAAGAACCACCTGTTGCATTTGAACAGTATTCTGTTGAAAAACAGATAGAAGAGGGGCTCCATAAAAAGGTTGAGCTCAAATCGGGCGGGTCCTTGATTATTGAATCAACCGAAGCTATGACGGTCGTCGACGTGAATACGGGAAAATTCGTCGGCAAAAAGAGCATGGAAGACACTATCTTAAAAACAAACCTTGAAGCAGCTGAAGAGGTTGCCCGACAACTTCGCTTTAGAAACATCGGTGGCCTGATTGTTATCGATTTTATAGATATGACCTCAGCCGCACACCGCCAACAGCTCATTAAATTGTTTGAGAAAGTATTGCGCGAGCACGACAAGTTCCAATCAGTTGTTCTTAAAGTTTCTGAGTTCGGGCTCGTTCAAATGACCAGAAAACGCTCCGGTAAAACGTTAACCCAACAACTTATGTGCGCCTGCCCAACCTGCAAAGGAACAGGAACCATTAAGTCGGTTAAAACTGAGTGTTACAACATATTACGGCACATCAAAACTGAGCTGCTCAATGAGAAAGTATTCCGCGGAAACCTAGAAATCAAACTCAATCCAATCCAGGTAAACCATATCACCAACGTGGAACATGATGCTATCTTGGGACTGGAAAAAGAATTCAATTCCCAAATAACACTTTCGGGGCTTCCTTCACTCAGCACGGACCAGTACAAAATCGAAAAAAAATGATAAAATGATGCCTTAAATATTCCTGTAACAACGCTGGCAAACTACCGGTCATAACACATTGGCCGGTAGTCCCACAAAGGAGCATTATGGCATCAAAATTAGAATCAGTTTTAGATCATTACCCTGACTACGAACTTACTATTGGTATAGAGGTTCACGTCCAGTTAAACACAAAAACAAAGATCTTTTGTGCCTGTGCAAACAGCGTTGGCAACAAAGAAAACGCCAATATTTGCAACGTCTGCGCAGGTCATCCCGGCGTCCTGCCAGTGCTTAATAAACAGGTTCTTAATTATGCAATTTTAGCCGGACTGGCCACCAACTGCACTATCGCCCCTCGATCTGAGTTTGCACGCAAACACTATTTTTACCCCGATCTTCCTAAGGGTTATCAAATTACGCAAAATGAATACCCAATCTGTCTTGATGGTTATATTCCCATCAAACTAGAAGATGGCAGCACAAAAAATATCCGCCTCATCCGTATCCACATGGAAGAGGATGCTGGTAAAAATATCCACTCAAATTTTGGCGATTCTAGTTTTGTTGACCTCAACCGAGCAGGGACACCGCTTTTGGAAATCGTCAGCCATCCTGATATCTCTAGCACGTATGAAGCAAAAATGTACCTCAAAACATTGCGCGCCATCGTGCAGTACCTAGGCATCTGTTCAGGCAATATGGAAGAGGGAGCATTTAGAGCTGATACCAATATCTCAGTAAAAAAAAGAACAGCAACTCAACTTGGTACCCGCTGCGAACTCAAAAACATCAACTCATTCAAATTTATTGGCGACGCGATTGAGTATGAGATCCAACGACAAATAGAGCAACTTGAAAGCGGTCACAAAATCATCCAAGAGACTCGGTTATGGGACAGTAAAAATAAAAAAACAATCTCTATGCGCTCCAAAGAAGAAGCAGCCGACTACCGTTACTTCCAAGACCCTGATCTACCACTCATCGATATTGATGAAGCCTGGATTGCACGCATCAAAGCAACCATGCCAGAGCTTCCTCAAGAGAAAATGGAACGATTATGCAAGGAAAATGGACTTTCTCCATACGAAGCTGAGATTTTGCTTGATGACGTTGAACTCTCACATTACTTTGAACGTGCCTATAAACTCAACGCAAGTAAACAGATTATCAACTGGATTTTACGAAACGTAATTGGGTACACCAGTGAACACAAAATTGCACTCACTGATTTTAAAGTAACACCTGAAAAATTGGCTCAAATTATCGAGCTCCTTGAAAACGGCACCATCAACAATCACGCTGCTCTTGCAGTTTTTGAAGAGGTTGCACAAACAGGGGAGAACCCTCAAGATGTCGTCAAAGAAAAAGGACTTGAACAGATCGGCTCAGTTGACGAACTTGAAAAAATAGTAAAAACCATCATCGATGCAAATCCTCAAGTCGTTGCAGACTATAAATCAGGAAAACCAAAACTCTTTGGTTTCTTTGTTGGTCAGGCAATGAAGGATACTCAAGGCAAGGGTGATCCAAAAGTTATTCAAGATCTCTTGAAAAAACATTTGGCATAAAGATATGAATATACGCCTACGTCATTCTCTTGTTGCTCTTATTGTTGTAACAACACTTAATTGTACTATCTCTTATTGTGATACGCTCAATGATTCATACAGGAAACTCTTTAATCATCTTCTGGGCGATTCATCAATCACTACTCTTGAGCAAGCAAATAAATTTGCTCAAGAAAATCTTTTACGAAAAGGTGAGCGTTGGGATAAACAAGACAATAATCCATGGCGTGATGTAATTTATACTAAAACAAACGTATTACTGGATGACCTTAAGTCTTTAGGTATGATCGACGCTCAAGAGCCGCAACAAAAATCGTACACCTATGTGCTCTTGATGGGTGCGTTAACACCAACAGTGCAACACCGTCTTGATTTTTTGGCTGAACTTAAAAAAAATGGTCTTACCTTTCAAAAAATTGTTCTCCTGGGTGGAGAACGCCCGCTACGCGAGAATGAAAAAGAGGGGTTGCCGAAAAATGTTACTACCGAAGCTCATATGATGAACTATCTCTGCGCTCAGCACCCACTCTTAAAAAATGACAGGATCCTTGTTATCAATGCACCGATGATTAAAAATAGTGATGGCACATTCACTCGTCCCAATACTGATAACACCATTGTACATTTTGCACAAACAGCTCCTACCGATGGGTCTTGCTTGGTAATCGCAAATAATCCTTACATTGCCCGACAAACAAAAGTTACACGACGCCTTTTAAACCAAAAACATTTTCCTACCGACGGTGCAGGTTCAAAAATTAATCTAGAAAAAATTGATATCGTTATATTAATGGATGAATTCGCGCGGCTTATTTATGAAGAATATCAAGCCACTTTAAAGTAACAATAGGTATCGAACGAGAGTTTTGTAGTTATGAAGCATAAGTATATTTTCACAAAACTCGAAAGATTTTTATGCTACAAAAACGATTTTTTGTTTTTATCTGTCTTATTATAACTGTACCCTTCACAACGGTGTGTATGGAAGGAAAAAAGACTGAGACAATATCAGCTCCTGACCACATAGCAACTCTCAAAAAAGTGGTCACGGAACAGAAAAAATCTGAACCATCAATGTTTAATAGATACAATGGATACTGGGTTCCTTTTCTTTCTACAAATTATTATTCCCACCGAATAACATTCCGCCAATTGCGTATACTTGATTATACAATGAAACAATGCCCTTAATAATAACCTTATTTGACATCAAAAAATCTGAATGACAATATTCGGCCTATGTAACAGTAGGCCGTTTTTTTATGAAAAGGATATTTAATAAAAAGGGGCGTTATTGATGAGCATGAGAACCATAAATGCGAAATGCACCGTCCTGATGTTCAATAAATTTTTCCGCAACTAACTGTTGTATTATCAGTGTTACGCGGGCCGCATCTAACTCACCAACTGCAACAAGTTGATTCATTGTAAGTTGACCATGTGTTACCAATGTTTTTAAAATCCTACCTCTGATTTGCCGATCAGAACCTTCAAATTTCGACTGCCGCGCATAATGAGCACTTTTTTTGTTAAGTTCTGGATATAAACGTTTAAGCGCAACACCATAATCCATAAGCGCGTAATACCACAGCCGTGGATTTGTTGTATCCAACATTTGCGCAACAAGGGGCATAATCTCTTTGTCTTTCACAACATCATGCGTTGCCTGAAAGAAAAAATGCAAAAACACTGAGCGTATATTTGTTTCTATAAACACCGTTGGTTTGTTAAAGGCAAAGGCACAAATAGAAGCTGCTGTTGCCGCACCAATACCAGGAAATGTTTGCAACACCATCTCATCATCGGGCAACCACCCTGCGTGCTCTGTAATAACTTTGTACGCAATCGCATGCAGCGCCTTGGCCCGACGACTGTAACCCAGCCCCTGCCAAGCGGCAAGCACATCGCGCCACTCAGCTTGTGCAAGAAGCTCAAATGAAGGAAACAACTCAATAAACTGCTCAAATTTCCCTGTAACACGACTGGTTTGTGTTTGTTGTAACATAATCTCTGAAACAACAATGTGGTATGGGTCTGTAGCGCGTCGCCATACAAAATCACGACCAAACTGATCAAAATAACTATATATAATGTGCTGAAAAGAATCAGTCATGCGCGCAACATCAGTACACTGTGTACGTGTATCAGCAAATAAAGAATAATTAATCTGTTCAATAAACTGCTGTTGTTTTTTCTGACGATCAAATATGTCTTGCATTATGGTCCCCGTTATACCCTTTTTACAGGGTAAGAATTTTGCCAGAATTTGCAATCAACAACACCTTTATTGCTCCTGCCAAAAAACACTTGAGTTTAATCTTATCATCCTGCTAGCCTAGGCAAAAATAAGGAGAAATTATGAAGCAAACGAAGATTGCCATCATTGGCGCTGGAGCAGTGGGCTCCACAACGGCATATGCGCTTATGCTCAAAAATATTCCTGCAGAAATTCATCTTGTTGATGTAAATCCACAACGATGTAAGGGTGAAGTTTTTGATCTAGTTGACGCACTTTCTTTTTCAACAACTTCAAAAATAAAAAGCTCTGATCTTTCACATGTCAAAGACTCTGATATCATTATTCTTACTGCCGGAATTCCCCAAAAACCAGGCCAGACACGCCAAGAATTGGTTACCACCAACAAACAAATTATTCTTTCAATCATCAATAATCTCAAGCCATTCAAACAAGATACTATTATTATTGTCGTTACCAATCCGGTAGATGCTCTCACCTATTTTGTACAACAAGCTTCAGGACTTGCAGAAGGCCATGTTTTTGGAACAGGCACGTTTTTGGATAGTCAAAGAGTACGTGGAGCAATTGCTGAAAAGCTGGGCATAGCAGAAGAATCAATTCACGCATACATTCTTGGTGAGCACGGTGATTCTCAAGTTGCTGCATGGTCGAGTGCTCGTATTGCCGGTGTTCCTGTTTTAGATTTTCAGGGAATTACACAACAAGATCTTGATGCGTTTGCACAGGACACTCGCACAAAAGTATATGAAATTATTAAATGTAAAGGTGCGACATTCTTTGGCATAGCTGCATGCGTAGCAGCATTGTGCGAAGATATTATTTTTGATCAAAAAAGAATTGCACCGGTTTCTGTATTTAATAAAAAATTTGATGTTTGTTTTAGCTTTCCAGCCGTAATTGGATGTCATGGCGTAGAGCAGGTAATCCCTGTTATCTTAAACGATGCTGAAGAAAAACAATTGCTACTCTCAGCGCAATCAATACGAGAAACTATAGAACTTGCATAAAAAAATATTCTGGAATAAAAAAGGAAAATAGGGATGGAGAAAACAGAGAACTATTTTGAATGGATGCTGCTCGGAATCCGTATGATGGTAGGTATTATTCTGATGATATATGGTATCAATGAAATTATCGACCAGATCAGCACCCCCATGCCTTTTGAGGGAAGTCACTGGCCTGGATTTTTATATTTACTTCCAATCATCGCCCCCATTGTGGAAATTCTTAGTGGGTGCTTGATAGCAGCGGGGGTTGTTATCGAACTTGGGGCATTCCTCGTTATACCTGTCCTTTTTTCTAGTCTCATTATCATTCAGTTCAATACAAATCACTTGTCAAATCCCTCTCATTTTAAATACCTGCTCAACCTTGCAATGCTTGCAATAGCTGTTGGTATATGTGGTCCCGGTAAATGGGCACTATGGGATCCGGGCAAATCATTGCGACAAAACATTTTTGAGTAACATTAATTTTTAAGCCCATAACTGAAAAATCAGTTATGGGCTTTTTTAGTTTAGGCTTTATTCCCCACTCTACCAATACGGAAAGTAACGAGTTTATTAGTATCTAACAGTTTTTTAGCAGCAGCCTGAACAGCCGAAAGGCTAATGGTTGCGAGCGATTCTGCTCGTTTGTCAAAATAATTAAGTGGCAAATTAAATCTATCTAAAAACAAAAACGATGTTGCTATATTTATATTCGTTTCAAAATTATCAACTAACGAATTAAGTATCGCTCTTCTTGCTTCTGCAAATTCTTGCTCGGTAATTGAAGCCGCTGTTGCAGTGATTGTTTTCTTAATTACCTCTTCTGCTTCAGCAAGTCGATCAAGCGAAACCAATGTTTTTACAATAATCATACCTGGTTGTTCAGTTGCTCCCGCAGCCAACGAGCCACCAATTGTGTAAAAAAGCCCCGATTGCTCGCGAAGTGCATGTAATCTCGAACTTGATCCACTGCCAAAAATCTGATCAAACAACTGTAATTTATCATAATCTTCATGCAATCTATCTATCGATAGTCCCGCAAAGCACAGCACAACCTGATCACGATTAATAAAGTATTCAATGATCTCTGTTTTTTGTTGTTGAAGCGCAGGAAATTTTACATCTTCTACATGTGGCCCTGACCAAACTGCAAGCTTTGACTCAAGAACCTCCTTGAGATTATAGCCTGCAATGTCTCCAACAATAGATATGCGAGCTCCATCAGATGAAATATATTTTTTGAAAAACGCCTTGAGATCTTTTTGTTTGATGCCTTGCACACTTTCAACTGTTCCTAAAATATCCTTGCTATAAGGATGACCTGCATATATTTGTTGGCTCACCAATTGACGAGAAAACAACATCGGGTTATCCCAAAATTCTTTAATTTCCGCAAGAATCTGCTCACGTACTTTTTCCATCTCATGCTTGTCAAAGTTTGGACGACTCAAAATCTCTTCTAAAAGTTCTAATCCTATTTCAAAATCTTCGCGCAACATGCTCATGGAAATAAGACCAGGAACTGCGCTGAATGACATACCACGCGATTCAAGAGCATCTGACAATTGTGCAGCCGTATAATTTTCTGTTCCTTCAGTCAGCATGTTCATCACAAAATTATACAAACCTTGTTGGTCAACCGAGTCGTAATACGCTCTTGCCTTTAATGAG
This sequence comes from uncultured Pseudomonadota bacterium, assembly GCA_964436435.1. GTDB lineage: Bacteria > Babelota > Babeliae > Babelales > Vermiphilaceae > DAOVGZ01. Next base: position 824,259 of record CAYTCH010000001.1, on the reverse strand, counting down.
AGTACTACGTTGATTTTTGGTGTATTTGCATTGTGATATGAAAATACTCTGATGCCATTTGAAAGCGTACAGGTCTCTGGTTTTGGAAAATTAAATTCACGTGGCTCTTCAATGGTAACTGTATTTGCATGTTTTGGAATTTCTACCGTAGTTGTACGCACGCGATCTGACAATATTTTATTATCCAGTTCATCAGATGCCGTCTGCAACTTTGCCCACTGAGCTTTTTCATCCTGAGGAAGCGGTAAAATAACACCACGATGCACAACAGTACTTCTAAAGTAATCACCCAAAAGTTTTTGGATGTCTTTTTTGATCTGTTCTGGTTGAATATTAAGATACGTAAACGCGTACTCAGCATCGCCTGTTGCTAAAAATTGTTTTCCAATATCAATCGCCTGCTCCTGAATATCTTCAAGTTTTGAGTAGTACATCATTTGTACTTTTTTAAGCGAACGAGAAAGCTCCTCCTGCGTAAGCCCATGGGCAACAATATCTTTTATTTCATCAAAAATAATCGCTTCAATTTTATCTATATCTTCAACTCGTTTGGGCTCAAAACTAAAAATAAATAAACCATGTTCAAACATTCCCCAATTAAATGAATAGATCGAGGTAACCAATTGCAATTCATCAACCAGTTTTTTATACAATCGTGAGCTTTTTGCGTTGGTCAAGGCAAGAGCAATAACATCAAGCAGATGATCAACCTTTTGGCGAGCGCCAGGTACTTTAAAGGTCGTCATAACACGAGGTAATTGTACATCTCTATACAACGTCACCCCACGGGATGCGACATCCTCTGGTGAGGTAAACTTCTCTTTTTTATACTCTTTATTGGCTGGAATAGAACCAAAATATTGTTGCGCTAATTCAAAAACTTCTTCAGGTTGAATATCACCCGTCACAATCAACACAGCGTTATTTGGCAAGTAATGTTTCTTGTAAAATTCAAGCAAATCCTTGCCTCGCACAGTCCATAAATCCTGCTTATAACCAATCACAGGATAATGATAAGGATGACCTACAAACATGAGTCCCATAATATCAAGCAATAAACTTCTTGTGTGCTGATCATGCATCATTTTGAGCTCTTGTATTACCGTCTTCATCTCAGAATTAAGATGCTCATCCTTAAATAAAGCACCCGTCATACAATCGGCCATGATAGGCAAAACTTTCTTCCAATGATGCACCGGCATATCAAAATAATAACCCGTGTAATCAAAAGAGGTAAATGCGTTACAACGACCAGAAAGTTTTCTATTCACAATATAGTCAATATCTGATTCTGAAAGATTAGAAGTGCCCTTAAAGATCATGTGTTCAATGAGGTGCGCAATTCCCTTTTCCCCATCTCTCTCATCTTTGGAGCCAACGTTATACCAAATATGCACAGAAACCTTTGGTATTGTTGTAACCGAACGGACAAGCACTGTCATACCGTTATCCAAAACCTTCTTTGCAACAAACTGTTGCGGCTCTATCTTTTTATCAATCTGTTGTGTCATAACCACTTTATCCTTCTGCTTAATATCAATATCGTGAGTACTCTCTGTTTTTTGACGTGCCATCATGTTGCCACATAAAAATATTGCAACAATAATCATACAACGCTTCACATGAACCATGACAGAAGCTCCTTTTTTTATCAATATGCTTAAACTCGACCAATCCGAAGTTTAATAAGAACTTCCGGACGTACAATTTTGCGCACAGCCCCTAAAACATCATCTAACGTCATTGCCTGTATCTTGGTCATTTGTGTATCAAAATAATTATCAGGTAACCCATAACGAGCAAGAAACAAAATGGTTCTTGCTGTGTGAGCATTAGTATCAAAATTGTCCATCAATGAATGAAGTAACCAGTTTTTTCCATCAATAAACTCTTGTTGAGCAACACCAGTTGTTGCGTTTTTAAAAGCAGCCTCGATAACTTTTTCTGCTTCTTTTAAGGAATCCAATGAAACCATTGTTGAAACAATAATCATACCTGGCTGATCCGTAGCTCCCGCAACGAGTGAACCACCAATCGAATAAAAGAATCCGGTCTCTTCCCGTAACTGAAAAAGCCGACAACTCATCGACCCTGATGATCCGCCCGTAAACATCTGATCAAACAAAACAATTTTTTCATAATCTTTGTCTGTTCGTGCAAGAGAAAGCCCAGCATATGCCAAAGTCACTTGATCTCTTTTTAATGGAAACGTAACCGTCTTTGATTGTGGTGGTGTCAACACAGGAAACTGCATATCTGCAACATCTTGCCCACTCCATGCACCCAGTGTTTTTTGGATAATACTGAATGGATCAATTCCAGTAGTGTTGCCAACAACAGTAAGGTTTGTTCCACGTGGCGTGATATATTTTTTATAAAATTCAATAAGATCACGTTGTTGAATTCGAGCAATCGACTCTTTTGTGCCCAATAAAGGCCGCGCATACGGGTGTCCATGATAAACCTGCTCACGAAGAAGCTGTGTTGAAAATTGCGATGGATCATTCCAAAAATCATCAAGCTCCGCAAAAAGCTGTTCCCTTACCTTTTTAATGGCATCAAGCGCAAAAATTGATCGTGTCAAAATCTCATTAAGGAGCGAACATCCATATTCCAAATCAACACTTAACATGGTGAGTGTGATAAAACCAGGCAAAATGGCTATCGACATACCTCGCGATTCCAATGCATCAGCAAGCTCTTGGCACGTATACTTTTCTGTACCCTCAAGCAACATCTTACTGACAAATAAACTAATACCCTCAAGACCTTGTGGGTCATAATAATATTTCGCCTTTAAATCTAAAGTAACATCAACCAACTGTGCACTGCCGCGATTACATACAAAAACCTGCAATCCTGAATCTAATGTTTTTGATATTGGCTGAGGATATGACATATGCTTGGGATCTTGCGCCCTCATAGTCGTTACATAACGCCCTTGCTCTACAGGAAGGGTTCGTACGAGCCGAGAAACAATCAACTCATCCTGTTCATCTTCTTGTGCCTGCACAGTAAGCCATCGCTCTTTTTCATCTTCCGATAAAGGAAGAATAAACCCTATGTGCATTACAAGAGGGCGAAGATATTCACGGCAAAAATCATGAAGTTTTTGAGAAAAATCTTTATCCTCAAAATTACGGAGAAAATTAATAATGTAATTTTCATCTTGCCCTGCAACAAAAAACTTACCTATTCCATATGCAAGTTGCTGATAATCATCAAAAAGCAACAAATGGCTCACCGACAACTTCTTTTTTGCTCGTTCAACTTCTGCCGGCAAAAAGCCCTGTTCTTGAATACGTTTCAATTCCAAACAAATCTCTTGTTGGATACGACTTATCAGACTGCTCTCTTTTGGGTATACCGTAATAAAAAACAAAGAATAATCGAACATGTCTTCTGTGCATGCATCAATATCTGTTGCAATTTGCAGATCATCCACCAATTTTTTATACAACCTCGACCCACGACCATTACACAACATCAATGCTATTGCTTCGGTCAAATGCTCTTGACCTGCGCGTACACCAGGAATAACAAAGGCAAACTGTGCAATAGACTGTTGCACATCTCTATATAACGTAATTGAAATTGACGCAGTATCGGCCGTATAAATATGTTGCACAGGCATATAATTTTGATTGGCCGGAATAGATTCAAACTCTTGAGTTGCTCGCCTCAATGCATCTGCAACATCAATATCTCCAACAATAACTAGAGTTGCGTTATTTGGTGCATAATACTTTTTATAAAATTCCCGCAACATTTCTTGTTTAAAATTCCAAATATCCTGCTTATAACCAATAATAGGATGGTGATATGGATGTCCTGTGAAAATGGCTGTCGCCATCTGTTCAGACAACGTCTCTTCGTATGAATCCTTATACATCTTAAGTTCTTGAATCACTGTCTTGAGCTCAGCACTCAATAATTCCTCTTTAAATGCACAATTGACCATACTATCTGCCAATATAGGCAAAGCTTCATACCAATGCTGGGAAGGCATGTCAAAAAGGTATCCAGTATAATCTTGTGATGTAAATGCATTACAGGACCCGGAAAGCTTATTAGTAACTAAAGAAATGTCAGACTCAGAAAGCTTTTTTGTACCCTTAAAAACCATATGCTCAAGATAATGCGCCAACCCATGTTGCCCAGCAAACTCATGTTTTGAGCCAACGCCATACCATACTTGCAGCGAAACTTTCGGTATTGTATGAAGCGGATAGATGAGAATATGCAGGCCGTTTTTAAGAATATATTTTTCAACAAATGCGTTGTGCTCTTTCATGCAGCGTACCGTCCTTATAAGTGTTTTCTGGCTACCCCTCAAACAGGTTAGACTATTCAAAAACCGAAAGCAAAAAAGTCTCTTGCCCTAATATTATTGGCCATCTATCACACAAATCTATTGATTCACCAGTAACAATTTATTTACCCTATAAGTATTGTGAAACTCAACTAAAATGTAGGGAATATCATGAAAACTAATCATGTCTTGCTCATGGCAGCTCTCTTTTTAAACTTTGCCCCTTTACACGCAGCCCCAACTACTATCGACCGCGCAAAAACTCTTGTTCGTGGGGCACAGATGTATCGCGAACAAACCCTTCCCCGGCTCTATGAATTCTTGGAAATTTCTGGATTGGGTCGATCAGCACAAAAACTAAAAAATGCAGCTCTTCTTATTGAACAGCTACAAACAGAAATTGAAACAAAACTCCAACAGACACTACCAATAACTGAATTAACTCTTCGCCAAACAAACAAATCAGCCCTTGATCGCCAACAAATCTTTATGAACGCCAAAGTTCTTGATGAAATTAATAAACTGTTTAACGCCCTTGATAACATCATGAGCAATCTTGCCAAAGAAGTACGTGATTACCGACAAATACAAAAACAGCTTGAACCTGTCGTTGAAGCCGTTCGTAAAGAACTGACAGCGCTCCAAGAAAACTCCCAAAAAATTGCAAAAAACATACAAAGCCTTAAAAAGCAGTTTGAGCCCCAACTAAAAAAACTCGGACTTGATGTGTTAAGTAATTCCTATGATGCTGCATTTGTAAATCTCGCTCCTGAAGTACTTCCATTGAGAAATCAACTTGAACAATTCAAAAAGAAAATTACCCAAAAAGAAACTATTAAAAAGAACCTCGAAAGCTTATACCTACCAACATTAAAAGAGTCTTACAAAGGAATGGAAAAAGAAGCTAAAGGACTCTTTAATCTTACAAAAACACTAGGTGTCAATATGACAGAAAAAGCAGGGGCCGAGCAAACACAGGTTGAACAATATCAAAAAAGTCTGGATGAACAAAAAACGAAATTTACTAATGCAACTCTACTTAAAAAACTAACCGATGCACAAAACAATTATGTGACAATCATGGAAGACATCCAAAAAGAGATCGCAACGCTTTCAGAATCAGAGCAACGACTCTGGGGAATTTTAACCGACTTATACCAACGAGTGTTACTCACAGAAGCAATTATTATGCGCGGTTCAACCACAATACAACAATGGACGCTTCCTAAAATCTTAGGTATTAACCCCCCTGAAATTAAGAAATAAACAATAGAAACTATAAAAAAGGCTTAATAAAAGGCATTTGCCTTGTGGAAACAGTTGAACTTCTATAGTCTGATTATCAGACAAAAACTGATTAACCTTTTTCACAAACAAACAATTAATGCTCCAGAAATTACGACTCACAAAATCAAATATTCATCCGCTCGTTTATGTAACGTTTGCTCTAATTGCAGGTATCTGGTGGCAGGAAGCATCTAAAAATTTTGTACCCTGCGCGGCGGCGCTCGCTCTTTTTGTTATCACCGCATTTTTTACTCAAACAGGAATTCGTAATCGTATTATCTTTTCCTGCCTTCTTATTGGATCATTTGCTGCCGGTGCATTATTACTTTTTTGGCAACATACAAAACATATACAAATGCAAGAACAGCTCTGCGCAACATCATGCTCAATTCGCGGTACCGTTACTGGAAAAGAACCGTCCGGAAACCCTGCTATGAACTCATGCCTCATGATTGCATTAGACAAAGTCAACCACAATAAACTTACATGGAAATCTGAATCCGGCACTATTCAAGTCTATGCACGCTATGACAACAACATCTTTGTTGGCGACAACATAGAAATACGTAACATTACTCTCCGAAAAACAACAGGTACCTCTTTTGACAACTACTTAACCAAGAATGACATCGCAGCAACAGCATTTGTAAACAAACTCGACTACTCCCTTACTAGTCGCCCACAGTGGAGTATCCGACGAACCTTGTGGCAAGCACGAGACACTTTAAGTAGACGGTTGCGCGGAAAACTATCATATCAAACATCTTCCCTTTTTCTTTTGACCTTTCTTGGTACCAACCTGGGCAATAAAAAATCAGCACAAAAAACAAAGGATCTTTTTAAAATATGGGGCATCTTACACTTTCTTGCACGCTCAGGGCTCCATCTGGTTATTTTTATTGTAATATGGGAGTTTTTACTTGGATTTATACCACTCCCTTTTCATATCAAACAGATTATTTTGATTATTATCAGCTCCCTCTATGGCATTTTGAGTTGGCCAAGTTTGCCATTCATTAGAGCCCTTTCCACATTTTTACTCTACAAAATAGGTCCTTGGGCAAATACGCGCGGGTCATCACTCTATCTTTTGGCACTTGTCTGTTTTGTTATGCTCATCTTAAACCCTGTCCAATTGCTCTTTTTGGATTTCCAATTAAGCTTTGGATTGACCTTCGTTCTTGCTTGGTTCAGCCAACTACAACAACAAAAGCGAGTATTCGCAAAAAATTGTTGATCAAAAACGTATCCTTTTTCTATGCTCAGTCAAAGAAAAACAGAATTTTGTTGTAAAAAAAAAGGAGAATTTCTCGTGGTATATGAAACAAAAACAATGATCTACAAACACTTATTACTTGTTTCACTCTTACTTATTTCTTCATCTTCAAAAACAGAAACAAGCTATGGAAGTATTTTTGAAAAAATTGGCGTCGAAGCTCTTCAATTTGATACTGACAATGTTGACATCATCAAATCTCAGTCCCCATATACAACCGAAACAAAAAAATGGACGGTTATGCTATACATAGCCGCAGACAATGATCTTTCTGCATTTGCCATTAGAAATATCAAACAAATGACCAAAGTTGGATCTAACGAAAATTTTAACCTTATTATTCAGCTTGATATCAGAAAATCCAATGGTGAAAAAACGACCCGCCGTTACTATGTGGAACACGGAAAACTTATCCATCTCAACGCTGATGACCCACAAACACAAGCCCTTGATAGCGGAGACCCTGCAACATTAATAGCATTCTGCGACTGGGCAATAGCAAATTTCCCTGCCGAAAACTATGGCCTGATTTTGTGGAACCATGGAACAGGAGCATTGGATCCAGAAAGAAGCCGCACTGTTCACGCCGAAGATATATTTACCTTTAACCCAATAACTCAAAAACTTGAGCTTGATCGCAGTATCAATTATATAGAACTCATGCAGCAACGTGGTATTTGCTTTGATGATTCAACACGTAACTATTTGAGCAATCCAAGACTTGATGCCGCTCTTAATACCATTTGCACACGATGCCTGGATGGTGAAAAATTTGTCTTTATCGGTTTTGATGCTTGCCTTATGCAAATGGCTGAAGTTGCAAATATCATGAAAAAATATGCACACATCATGATTGGATCTGAAGAGGTTGAATTGGGATATGGCTGGGACTACAGCATAGCACTAGAACCATTTAGTCTTGGGATAGTTGAACCTGGAAATGTTGCGGAACACATTGTTGCAAGTTTTGGTAAATCATATGAAAAAATAACCAGCGATTACACTCTTTCAGCGCTTAATCTCGATGCATTCTCTTATTTGGAAGAAAACATAAACGCTGTTGCACAATTGTTGCTTGATGGAATCAAACAACAAAAAGATGGGCTAGTTAAAAAAACAATCAAGGCAAGCAGAAACAAAGTGGTCTGTACACATTTTGAAGAACCAAGCTATGTTGACCTACACCATTTTTATGGCAATCTTCTTACTAATCTTGAACATATGAAACTCAAGGACTCTGCCCTTGAAAAAACCTTCAAAAAAGAACTCAAAGCATTACTCCAAGAAGGTAGAGAATTTATTGAAACGATCGCCTTCGCCACTGTTCATGGTAAAAACCTCTCGCTGGCTCGCGGTATTTCTATCTATTTCCCTGAGCAAAGAATCCACTCTTCTTACAAAAGGATTCCATTCGCACAAGAAAATAAATGGAGCTCATTACTTAACCAATATATAGCTGCATAAAGAAAGCCTTATAGAGTTTCACGGGTGCATTGATATACTGAAATGTATCAATGCACCGTATTTTTTACAGACCTAGAATGGAAATATTATGGATATAAAAAAACTCAAACAAACCCTTCTTAATGAGCTTTATCAACCGTACCAACAATGCACCGCCTGCCCGCTTGGCTTTCTGGGAAGAAAAAACATTGTGTTTGGAGAAGGGGACCCAAACGCCGCACTCATGATTATCGGCGAGGGGCCAGGAAAAGAAGAAGACATTTTGAATCGACCCTTTATTGGTCGATCAGGCAAGCTCCTTGATACTATTCTGGAAAAAACCGCCTTCAAGCGAGAAGATCTGTTTATCGCCAACGTTGTTAAATGCCGCCCCCCTGAAAACAGGAAGCCGCTCAAAGCCGAAAGCTTTACCTGTAAAAACCTACTTCTTTTCAAACAGATCCAAATTATAAGCCCTCGCCTCATCTGTACTCTTGGTGCATCAGCCCTTGAAGCCCTTATAGAGCAACCAGCCAACATAACCACAATGCGTGGGGTTATTATTCAACACAACTCCATGACCATTCTACCTACCTATCACCCTGCCTATATCCTCAGAAATAGACGCGAACTGGAAAATTTTACAAAAGACTTTCAAATGGCCCATAAATTTCTAACCTCCCTCACCCGATAAATACCAATTTTTCTGGTGGATAAGCGGTGGACAATTGGTGGATAAGTGGTGGATAACTTTTTGAAAAACGCTGATTAGTATCTATGGATCGAATCATAAGTGGTGGATAACTTTTTAAAAGCCTACTAGTAGCAGCTATTCAGACAGTAAAAAGGAAACAAAATTATACCCCCCTGCAATTGTCCACCAACTGTCCACCAAGTTATCCACCACTTATCCACCAGCTTGAAAGGGGTTAATAACAGCCACATTAGCTCGTATTGGGGGGCGTTTTAAAAAGTTATCCACCAGAAAGCTCTTTACCTATTAATATTAGTCTTTATATACATATATATTAAAAGAAAAAATATGGTGACGAATTTTAAAATTAAAAACACTTGAAAGAAAAGGGGGCAAAGCGGACCTTTTATTTCTTTAGTTTTGTGTTAGACTGATTTTTGTTATCAGTAGTTTGCTTTTTTGCGAGGCATTTCGGTGAAACTTTCCACAGTTATAGATCAGCTTGTAGAAGAAAAGAGCCTTGATAGGGCCATTCTTTCTAATATTATTTGCGAAGGCATACTTGCAGCCTATGAAAAAGGCTTTCCAGGTGTAGAGTTTCGTGTCGATCACGACAAAAAGACTGACGCTATCTTGATTTTTTCCAAGAAAAAAGTCGTTGCCAATGTTGTTGACGCTGTTGTCGAAATTAGCGCACGAAAAGCTCATTTTGTTGATAAAGACCTTAAAGAAGGTGACGAGGCTTGGCTTCCTTTTGAAGAACCTATTGGTAGAATTGAAGTGCTTCGCGCAAAGCAAGTGATTGCTTCCAAAATTCGCGATATTGAGGCTTCTGCGGTATTCGAAGAATTTAAAGACAAGGTTGGCACAATTGTTCATGGTGTTGTTCACAAATGTGAGCGCAGCGGAGCAGTTGTGAAACTTCAAGATGTTTTTGCATTTCTTCCCAAATCTTTAACTATTCCTACTGAGCGATGTGCTGTTGGGTTTACTATTAGAGCTATGCTAAAAGAGGTTCTTCCTCAGCCAAGAAATGAAAATCAGCTTATTTTGGACCGAGTTTCACCAGAGTTTGTTCATGAACTATTTGAACTTGAAGTTCCGGAAATATTTGAAAAATTAGTAGAAATAAAAAAAATAGTTCGCAAGCCAGGATATAAATCCAAGGTTCTTGTTGTTTCTCATGATGATAACATTGATCCTGTCGGTACATGTGTCGGCGTTGGAGGTGTTCGTATAAAGCCTATCTTGAAAGAGCTTGGCGGAGAAAGAATAGATGTTCTTGCATGGGATGATTCTGAAGAACGCATGATTAAAGATGCCCTCAAGCCGGCGGAAATTCGTCGAGTTGTTATAACCGACAGTGAAAATGCCAATGTGTGGCTCGATGAAGATCAACGCTCTCTTGCGATAGGAAAAATGGGGCAGAATATTAGCTTGGCGGCACAATTGCTTGGCATCAATCTTCACCTTATGCGTGATGAGTCAGAGGCGAACGATAAAAACTCTGAGCTTTATAGCAAAGAAACAGCTGAAGATGATGTTAATCAAGGATTTGACAGTGACCGAGATTAAAGGGGTCCTGTAAAAGTTCCGGCATGCTCCCGTAAGTACTTGAGTAAGCCTTGAATTTTTAGATAAAAAAAGTGAGGCAGAAATGAAGTCTGCGAAAATGAGAGTGTATGAGTTCGCGAAGCAAAGAAACTTATCAGCTAAAGATCTTGTAAAGGTTCTTCAGGATGGTGGTTTTGATGTAAAGAGCCATATGGCTGCCCTGGACGAAGAAGCACTAAAGTTTTTAGATCAAAGATTCAAAGAGACTCCCGCTCAAGGGGGCGAGGGGAAAGATCAGACCGAAACCATGGCATCTACTCAAAATACTAAAAAACCAAAATTTTTTCAGAAGCCGACTCCATCTAAAGGTAAGTCACGACCACATAAAGAGGCGCCTAAGGATCCTTTTATAAAGGTAGAAACTCCTGAGACGGTTGTTGAGGTACCGTTCCGTGAGATGGTTGTTGAATCAATGACTCCTGGTGATTTTGCGCAAAAAATTAATGAGAGCGCAACAGGTGTTATTTTAACGTTGCTCAAATGGGGCATTGTGTGTCCCAAAAATCAAATGTTGCCAGAGGCTGTGATATCACGATTGGCAAATCATTATACCGTTAATATTCTCAAGAAACCGGTTCAAATTGAAGAAGATACTTTAGATAAATTAGAAGCTGAAGCTGTTGCCAAAGCAACGGTTAAACAAGAAAAATTAGAACGACGTCCGCCAGTTGTTGTTGTGATGGGTCACGTTGACCATGGCAAAACAACATTGCTCGATTTTATTCGTAAAACAAGAGTTGCTGCCAAAGAAAAAGGTGGCATTACTCAGCATTTAGGTGCATACGAAGTTAAAACACAACATGGTAATATCGTCTTTTTAGATACTCCTGGTCACGAAGCATTTACTAAAATTCGTATGCGTGGTGCTCGTGTTGCTGATATCGTTGTTTTAGTAATTGCTGCTGATGATGGTGTTATGCCTCAAACACTTGAGGCGATTAAACACGCCAAAGCTATGAAAGTTCCTATCATTGTTGCTATCAACAAGGTAGATAAAGCTCAGCCTCATCAAATTGAAACAGTTCGTCGTGATTTATCACTGCAAGATTTACTCCCAGAAGAATGGGGTGGTCAAACAGTATGTGCTCAAATTTCTGCTAAACTTGGTCAAGGAATTGATCATTTACTTGAAATGATCTCATTACAAGCAGAGATGATGAACCTTGAAGGTGATCGTTCTGTTGCTGCAAGTGGATATATTTTAGAATCAGAAATTGAAAAAGGCCGTGGTCCGGTTGCTACAATTATTTGTCAGCATGGCATTATTAAAAAAGGTGATGTTTTTATCTGTGGTGCAACATCGGGTAAAATTAACTCATTGGTTGATTCGTATGGAAACCGTTTAGAAAGTGCTGGCCCATCCATACCTGTGCGTGTTGCAGGATTTGAGTCTCTTCCAGAAGCGGGTGATTTTTTCAAGGTTGTTTCTCCACGAGATCTGAAATCTGCCAAGGCTACACAACAGGCTCCGCAAGTAATTACTCCTCGAACTTCAGCTGTTGAAGGTGATATAAATATTATCATAAAAGCGGATAACGATTCTTCTCGTGAAGCATTGGTCTCTTCTTTGAATAAGCTTTCAAAGAAATTGGAAAAAGGCTTTTATATAGTTCATGAAGCTGTTGGCGATATTAATGAAAGCGATATAGAACTTGCTGCAACAACAGGATCTATGATTATTGGTTTACATATTAAGGTTGAACCAAATTCATTATCACTTGCTCGCAGACGTAATGTTGATGTCAGGTTGTTCGGTATCATTTACCGTTTACTTGAAGATTTAGAAGCATTCTCTGAGAGCAAGAAAGTAATTAAAAAAATAAAGACAAAGATTGGTGAAGCAGTTGTTTTACGAATTTTTGATATAAAAAATCTTGGTGTGATTGCGGGTTGTTCGATTAATGATGGCCGTTGCACAAAAGATTCAGAACTTGTTGTTTGGCGTGCTCGCAATAAGATTGCCACAGTTAAAATTAAGAGTTTGCAACGAGAAAAGAAAACGGTCAAAGAGGTTCATACCGGTTTTGAATGTGGTTTTCTCGCAGAAGGATTTAATGATTGGCAAGTTGATGACAGAATTGAGTGCTTTTTAGAAATGGCGCCTACCGAAGATACTAAAAAAAAGTAAGATTCAGTCCTGAGGTTTGATTTTGAAATAATAAGAGAAAAAGCGAATGACTCAAATATTATTGTTGACCAAACTCTTTTTCTCTTTTATTTTTTCGTTTCTTTTTGCTTTCTACCTTGTTCCCTTGTTAAAAACTATCGCAGTTCGTCTTAATATCATGGATATTCCCGATGGCCGCGTAAAAAAGCATAAAGAGCCAACGCCATATCTGGGTGGGCTTGCAGTCTACTTAGCATTTATTGTTGCACTGGCATTAGTTTTTCCTTTTGAAAATGATGTATTTTCTTTTTTTGTTGGGATAACCATTTTGTTGTTTATAGGCCTTTTTGATGACCTGAGTCCTTTGCGGTATTACCAAAAATTTGCAGGGCAGGTTATAGCTGCGCTGTGCTTTTTGCGGGCAGGCTTTTACCTGAAGGCCCATTTTTTTTCTCATTACTGGGCAATACCGGTCTCGTTTTTATGGATTCTTTCCATAATTAATGCATTTAATTTGGTGGATGTCATGGATGGCTTAGCAACAACACTTGCCGGTTGCGCAACACTATCATTTCTTATTATGGCGTTGTATTTGCAACAACCTGTTGTTGCAATACTGTTAAGTGCCTTTTTAGGGGCGTTGGTTGCATTTTTTTGGTACAACAAGCCCAATGCACAGATTTATCTTGGAGACTCAGGGTCGTTATTTATAGGTGGTTTTCTGGCAACGGTTCCATTTATGTTAAATTGGGGAGAATATAACTGGTATGGGTATTTGAGCCCAATTGTTATATTGGCCATTCCATCTTTGGAGATAACTGCCCTTATTATTATTCGTACTTATAAAGGTATACCCTTTTTCCTAGCCAGTCCTGACCATTTTTCAATCTATTTACAAAAGAGTGGCTGGAGTAAATGGCAGATATTGAGGTATGTATTAGCGTTATCAATCATATTGTTTACTGGTTCATTTTTCTTTTTACAAGGACTCATAGGCCTAACTTCGCTTATTACAAGTGGAGTTTTGTTTCTTTGTTTCTGGATATATATGTTAATCAGGAGATAAGCCGGGTGGTATTTGTATTTCTTGGATAATGTTGGTATCCCTTTTTTCTTAAAATCTTTATTTTTACCCTTTATTTTGTTTTAATTCCTTTAAAATAACTATGTTGCGTTTTTGTTGTTTTACGACAAAAGCACGCTTTTTTTTTAAAAAAAGGCTTTTTTTCAAGGGGTTTATGTTGTTGCATTTTTTGAGAAAATTGAATGTGTTGTTTTTTTGTGTATCTATAGCAAACTGGACATCGCTTCATGGTTAGACCCACGCTTCTCCTTGGATGGCAAGGAAGGTATGGTTAGAAGCACTGCTTAACAGAGGGGGTAATAGATAACGGTTAAGGTTTACTACAATTCCTTCTTAGCTCTTAAAAAGCTTTGACCCTGTTATCTATTACTTACTCGGTTTTTTTGATAAGTCTGGTCGCTTACATAAAAATTAATGCTTTTCCCGCTCACAAATCAATGGCTTGACAATGCAAAAATGTCTTGCTAGGATTCCCTACAGATTTTATAAATCTTGATTTAAGAAGATAAAAAACGTCCCTAAATGAACAATACTCAAAGTATTGTTCACCCCCCTAACCCTTCAGCTTTTTCAAAGTTGAAGGGCTTTTTTTTTGCCCAAAATTCCCTTAAGCAACCCCTTTTCCGTTGAGTTTTTATGTGCGCAGGAGAAATAAGCACTGGATGTCCGCGATATAGTGACGTGTTATTGTGTTTTTAGGTGGATAGGTAATCACGGGATTATTCAGGCAAAAGTTTATACCGTTGGAGTTGTTGTTTTTTTTGATTCTGTGGCTTGCAGGGTAGTATTTTCGGGCGTTGCTTTAAAGGTCAGGAATTGTAGGGTGCAGGCAAGGTGGACTGTTTTAGGGTCTATTTTTTTAAGGGTCAAGTTGGTGCATCGCAATAGATGCTCACTGTGTTGCACTTCCTCAATAAACTTTTTGATCTGATCTTCTGTTCCGGTCATTTCATAAACAATGTTTTGTTTATTGAGCCAGGTTTTATTTTTCTGTTTTTGAACAACGCATGAATCAAAGCGTAGACCTGTTTTGCAGGCTTTGTGGGCAAGGTCTGTCATATGTGCGGCAGGCCGCTTGGAGTTATTAAGAACTGATTTTTGTCCTGGGGTACGGAGCTTAATTTTGAGGGTTTTTATAGTGTCTTCAAGTTTTGTTTGCAGGGATTTGCTGTGGGCAAGGGTGTGTTGCTGTGTTTCTAAGTTTTTAATTTCGTACCGGTAACGCGTAATAAGGTCTTGGTTGCCACTGTAATAGGTAAAAAACCATACAAAAAGAGTAAGACATACTCCTGTTACTAAGAATATGTCTTGTTTATTAATCGTGTATTTTTTAATCGTCACTTGATCTACGGAAAGCTTCATCACTCTCCTTTAGGGCAGTTTAGAAGTTTTGAGTTGTCCATTGCATAGGATCAACTTGCATATTATTCACACGCAGCTCCCAGTGTAGATGATATCCTGAAGCGTATCCTGTTTGGCCAATTCTTCCCACAGGACTTCCTTGGGCAATTTTTTGATTCACTTCAAGATTATTAGCAAAACTATCCAAATGGAAGTACATAGACAAAATACCCCATCCATGGTCGATGATAACGGTATTACCACTATGCTCAAATCGCTCTTTCATGACCACTGTGCCAGATTGTGATGCCCAGACTATCGACTTAGGCTGATTGATAAGATCAAGGGCCTTGTGTTGATATTTGCCCTTTTCTTCAGAGGTTCTAATGGTTCCATAATCACAGGTGACCCGTGCTATGTCAATTGGCAGGCAGAATTTTCCTCGCCACAACTTTTGTTGGGGGGACTGTGTCACTAATTGCGCAAGAAGAGCCTCAAAGTCTTTAGGATCTTTACCAAGTTTTTTCTCTTCATCTAGCTTTTTTTGTCCGACACGTAGGGTCTGTTTTTTAAAGGGATATTGAATGACCTGGAACTTGTTTTCGATATTTAGGTTATTACCAACTTTATCAGTGATTTCTATAGAAACTGGGTACTCATTAGGAACCTCTTCACAATGAACCGGGATAAAGGTTTCATAGACTGAAGAGTTTTCTGACTCAGGAAAGCAAGGATAACTGTTTGAGAGGGCGTGAACATACGCCTCTTTGATTTTTTTATTTACTTGGAACTGGATATGCAGTGTTCTGCCTTGTAACACCTTGTAGTCTGCTTCGGAGCGTACAAATGCAGCTTGTAAAGGTACATTGTCAACAAAAAAGGTTCTATCGATAAAGACTTTATTCTTTCTGAAGGTGCTATCAACAAATGAAAGTCTTAGTGAGTGTTTTCCATTTGCAACGGTGCGAGTTGGGATGGTAAATGGGTGCTCTTGTGTGGTTGAGCGCACTTTAAACTTGGCAAGTAGGGGCTTATTGTCTAACCACGCGGATATCTCTCCAGGCTTATTTATGGCAACATGGCACTGCAGGTCACCGCAATAATATTGATCTTCTTCAAGGCCGACCAATTGCATATTTGGGGTCCTTGTATCAAAAAAATAATTGTATGTTTTCAGGCCGATCCAGCCCAAAAAAATAACACCGACTAAGATAATAATATTTCTTATTTTAAGTAACATTTTTCTTCCTGAGGATTGGTTTCGAGGCGATTAAATTGTCTCTCAGAATTATAGTTTTTTTTATAAGAAACGTAAATCAGAAAAGAGTTCTTATGATTTAAGTTTTTTTTTGAATCAAAACTTGGGGTATTTGTTGCCGGGCTTTTGAGGAATTTTATAGATCGTGGTACTGTTGTTATAAGGAGGAATCAAAGATGGATAAACCATTACCAAAGTCCCCGGGCATCTATTTGTTTAAAGATGCGTTTGATCGAGTCATTTATATTGGTAAAGCCAAAAATATCGATAAACGGGTAAAGTCATATTTTCAAAAGCAAAAAACCGACTGGAAGGTTCAATCTTTGCTTGCTGAATATGCCACGATCGACTATATCCTTACTAAAAATGAGACCGAAGCCCTTTTGCTTGAAGCTCAATTGGTCAAAGACCATCAACCAAAATTCAATGTATTGCTCAAAGATGGGCAGCCTTTTTTATATTTATTATTTACGGATCCAGACCCTTCAGGATTATCTCGCCTTGAATTAGTGCGCAATAAAGAAAAAAAAGGGTGTTATTTTGGCCCCTTTCTGCATAAACAGCAGGCTCGCAAAGCTTATAACTACCTTCTTGAGACTTTTCAGTTAAACTTGTGCAACAAAAAGGTGGAAAATGGTTGTCTCGATTTTCATTTGGGCCGATGCGCGGGTAATTGTAAGTCAGATTTTGACCAAGAGGGTTATAATTTTCGGCTACAACTTGCTAAAAATGCTTTAAAAAAAGATCATAAAGGGCTCCTTGATGCCCTTCAAGAGAAAATGGATTATTACAGTAAGCGGCTTGAATTTGAAAAAGCGCAACATCTTCAGGAGTATCTTGAGAACCTCGATGTTATTTTACATACTCTTGAGACGAAATTTACCGAAACTAAGTATCAGTATGAGATTGATCGCAAAACGGTTCCGAATCAATTTAACGCCTTATCTGGTGATGATGTTGCAAACGCCCTTGCGCAACAACTTGGGCTTACCTCTCCTATTTATGTGATTGATTGTTTTGATATTTCACACTTTCAAAGCAGTGAGTTGGTTGGTTCATGTGTGCGTTTTGTGCATGGAATTCCAGAGCAAGCAAAATTTAGACATTTTAAAATACGTACACTTACGCAACAAAATGATTATGCGGCGTTGCAAGAGATCGTTTCCCGTCGCTACAAATACTATTTACAAGGTGTTGATGCAACAGAGTCCGATTTGCCAGACCTTGTTGTGATTGATGGTGGCAAGGGGCAGTTGAGCGCTATACAGGCCGTGCTTCCTGAAATACCTTGTGTGGGCCTTGCAAAGCGTGAAGAGATGTTGTTTGGGTTGAATTGCCCCGAGGGAAGAAAATTGGATATTCATCATCCGGAAGATAAGTTGCTCATCGCCATACGGGATTACGCTCATCATTTTGCCATTAACTACCATCGGCTTTCCCGAAATAGAGCTTTCAAACGATAAACTGCTTAAAAAGTGCGCTCTTCTTTATTTTTTAAGTTTTTCTTTGTTACCTTACTTAAGAAAGAGGGTGTCGTTAAAAAAAGGGGAACTATGAAAAAATTTTTATTTTTATCTGTTGCTTGTGTATGTTGCATGAATTTTGTGGGGGTGTATGCCGTACAGATTTTATTGCTTAATAAAACAGGTAAGAGTGTTGTTTTATCACTGAAATTTTTTCATCCAGAAGCCAAAAAGGAGATGGTTATTCGTGATTTCACGCTTGGTTCACTTGAAAAAACAAAATTTCCACAAGATAAAGATATGGGGCTTGCTCAACCAACCAAGTTGAAAATCAAAACAGCGGACGGTGTATCTGTATCTACGACATTTGATCAGAATGACACAACCGTGCACGATCTTGAGATTATAGAATATGAGGGATCTTTGAAGTTATCCCAAAAGAAACCGGTTGAAACTTCTGTAAAAAAAATACTTACCCAGTAACTATTTACATAATGATGTAGTTGAGTAAAAATAAACCAAGAAGTGCCATTGCAATTGGGTATTCTTGAATATCCTGCCAAAGATCTTTTGGTAACGTCCAGAGAGTCTTACGTGTTTTTTTACTTAATAACACAATAACCATGGTCACGGTCAAAAAAGGATGTTTTTTTGTCGCTAAGACGATGCAATTTTTTCCAGCCATAAGATGAGTGTACAGAGCTTTGGCAAATGATTTTATGGTAAATTTTTTCTGTGGTTCAACCGATGAAGCGTGGCTCATGGTGCTCAAACATGCAATTGTAAAACCAATGCCAAGTAACACGCGCTTGCACATAATCTTCTCCTTTTTTCCGGTGATACATTGTTACACTGATAGACAAGTATACCAGGCGCCGCATGTGAAGACTGTCTATTATGTTATTTTTTGTGTGGAAAGTAGAATGTGTGCGTTTTTTTATGGAAGAAGAACTTAACCCAGTTATGTGATTGGAAATGTACGATGAATGAACGATCGTTTTTGTATGTAGCTAATTGGAAAATGAAACTGAGCCATGATCAAGTAATAGCTTTGTGTAAGGATAATAAACATGGTTTTGAAAAACTTACGGCTGCCCATGAAAATACAACCATAGTACTTTGTCCATCATTTGACGCATTGAGTGAGGTTGCACAGATTTTTAAAAACTCTCGTGTTATGATCGGTGCGCAAAATTGCTCATCTCATTTTTTGGGAAATTATACGGGTCAAATTTCGATTGAGTCACTTGCTCAGTTAGGCTGTCATTTTTGTATTGTTGGGCATAGTGAATGTCGCCAGTGGTTGGGCGAGACTGACCAAGATGTTGCGCAAAAAATTGAGCGGCTTTTGCAGGTTGGGATTGTTCCTCTTGTGTGTGTTGGGGAAACCAAGGTACAGTATGAGCAACATGAGACGTTACATATTATTGCGCAACAGATTAAGGCAGCATTAAAGGGTATTAAAGTCATATCAAACCATCCCCATATATGTATAGCATACGAGCCAGTTTGGTCCATTGGAACGGGTTCTGTACCAAGTAATGATCATATAAGGGGTGTTTTTAGACAGATTACAATGCTGATTACTGAAGTTGCGCCGCAGTGCAAAGCAACATTGCTGTATGGCGGAAGTGTTGATGAAAATACAGTAGCAGAACTTAAGAAAATTTATGGTATTGGTGGATTTTTGATTGGAGGAGCAAGCCTCGATTTTCAAAAATTTGAAAAAATAGTAACATAAAGAATCTAGAGTCTATATAGTGGGAGCAATTGAGTATCATTTTGATTTTATTGGAGCATAACATGATTTTTGGACTGCTTGTCGCCTTGTTTATTTTTGTTTGTTTTCTTCTTGTGCTTGTCATTCTTGTGCAACAAAGCAAAGGTGGGCTAGGACTTGGTAGTCTTGGCGGTGGAGCACAAATGTTGTTTGGCGGATCAGGCGGTACTGATATATTTCAAAAAATTACTTGGATTCTTGGTGCGATATTTATGTTCGGATCACTTGTACTTGCTTTAATGAAAGCGCCAAGCTCTGAAGGAAGACAAATGGCTCATAGACTTCCTGCGCAACAACATGTGCCGGTAAGAGATATGCAAGAACCACTCGACTAAGAGTATTCTGACTAAAAAAGGGAAACTGTGAGTGGTAAGAAAGTGATACCATGGTTCTAAGAGTAGTAGATTCTATCGGACGCTATGCAATCGGAATCTGTGGAGCACTGGGAGCATTTTTTCTTTTTTTGTGGAAAACAATTACAACGTTATTCACAACCAAACTCAAAGTCAGTAAATTATTTAATCAAATGGAACGGATAGGGGTTGATTCCTTATCCGTTGTCGTTTTAACTGGTGCTACAACAGGTATGGCGCTTGCTTTGCAGGCCTATTTTGGATTTAAAAGAGTTGGAGGTGAGTCTTTTATTGGTGCCATCGTTGCTTTAGGGTTGATTAGAGAGCTTGGTCCTGTGCTTACCGGTCTCATGGTGACTGGGCGTGCTGGTTCTTCAATTACAGCAGAAATTGGTACTATGCGGATCACTGAACAGATCGATGCACTCAAATCATTGCGTATCAATACTTTTCAATATCTCATTGTGCCACGCCTGCTTGCAAGTACTATTATTCTTCCTTTTTTGGCTATTTTTACCATGATCTGCGGTATCATTGGTGGCTATATTGTCTGTGTGAATGTTTTAGGGCTCAGCCCCGATGACTACATTACATCTATTAGAACCTATACTGAAATGGCTGATATCAGAGGTGGCCTTATCAAATCCTGTGTTTTTGGTTTTATTCTTGCATGGGTTGGTACCTATAAAGGATACAGAACAATCGGTGGCGCTCGTGGTGTTGGTAGGGCGACAACCAGCAGTGTGGTGACCGCTTCTATTTTGATTTTGATAATGAACTATTTCCTCACCAAAATGCTTGAGAATTTGTAGAGTGAACAATGATCCAATTAATTGATTTAAAAAAAGAATTTGATGGTAAATTGGTCTCTAAAGGTGTCAATCTGACAGTAAAAGATGGCACTATGACCTGCATCATTGGCCGCTCTGGCGAGGGCAAATCAATTCTTTTAAAACAAATCATTGGACTCATTCAGCCAACATCAGGGCAAGTGCTTATTAATGGGCAAGATACAGTAAAAATGTCTGAGTACGATCGTAATGTGATTCTGCAAGATTTTGGTTATGTGTTTCAGTTTGCAGCACTTCTTGATTCGCTCAATGTTTTTGAAAATATCGGCATTAAACTTCTAGAAAATGGCCATAAACCTAAACAGGTTCTTTCTATTGTTAAAGAAAAATTAGGGATGGTTCATTTGTCTGAAGATATTTTGTATAAATATCCATCCGAACTTTCTGGCGGTATGAGAAAACGTGTCGGCCTTGCCCGTACGCTCATCACCAATCCAAAAGTTGTATTGTACGACGAGCCCACAACCGGACTTGACCCTATCACCTCACGCGTTATTCAAGAGTTGATGTTTGATATGCAAAAACAATTTAATCTTACGTCTATTGTTGTGACACACGATGTAAACAGTTTCCAATATGCGGACCGCATTGCGCTGTTGCATGAAGGTAAAATTGAACATGAGTGTGATGCTAAAACGGTTTGGGAATCAACTGATCCTTATCTTTACCAATTTATCCGTGGCTTACCTGAAGGGCCAATCCAAACGGAAGTTCCGCACGACCGAGATAAGTTCTAACTAAACTCTTGCGTTCTTTGTCGCCAGGCCACTACCATACTTTCATGGTCAGTGGTCTAACGTTTTTTTGAAAGGCAGACGAATGAAGACGTTCCGAATACTCCTTATGATATTCATGGCGCAGGTGGTGATGCCAGCAATGGCAAAATGGGTTGAGGTGCCGTGGTTAAAAGGGAAAGAGAATGTAGTTATTGGTAGCGCTGACAATATCTGGATCTTTGAAAAAGTGGATGATGCAGCCTCTTTGCAAAAACGTACATACGAATATGTTTTCCAAAAATGGGACAACAAGAAAAAAGTTTGGGGAACGAAGATAAGTTCTGGTGAATTGGAGCTTGGAAACCAATTTGTTGGTGAGGTGATGTGTACTGCTGCCGCCGATGGCTCATTGTTTTTTATAACAAGTCCGCGAATGGATCCAAAACATAAAGCATGGGTAATCGATATAATAACGCATGGCACAGAGGCTGTATTAAAAAAAATGGGAAAAAATGATCTTGTTGAGGAATATAACGCTTTAATTGACAAAGTTGGGGCCGAAGAGGTCGTGACAAATTATAGAGATATATTTTCAACAAGGCTTGATGATGATCAACGAATTCAGATTGAGCAAGTCAGAGATCAGAACTCGTTTCCCCCGTATAAGGGCAGAACGGCGATAGTACCGCTGTATAGGCTTGCGGATAAAAAATTTGAAATGGTATACGAATTTGATGATAAATACTTTGATAATCGCATGTCCATGATAGGGGCGGTTAACAAGCAAGAGCTTTGGTTTGAAGGGCAACAAGAAAAATACGCTAAAACTCACAAAGAAGAAGATAGATTTGAGTATGATGCGTGGATTGAAAAATTTGATGGTTCACAATTAACAAACAGAATTGATGTTAAAGCAATTCAAATAAAAATTGGAGCTGATGGGGCGGTATATACTTTGAATGGAATTAACGATGAAAAAAACCGAATAATAATGGTATCAAAGTTGGTGGGATCAACCTGGAAAGAGTTTGCGCATATACAGTTGCCAGCGCAACATAGTATATCTAGTTGGGCGATTGTGAATGACAAGGAAATATGGTTAGCTTTGGATATTTATCAGTCAGATTCTGAATCAAAAAATGTAACAAAGTTCTTTTGCTGGAACGGTAAAAAGCTTGAACTAAAAGGAACAATTGACCAGGCTGGATATCAAGCGAAAATAATTGCGGTTCATGGTTTTACCTTGACTCAAATGGGTGATTGGTACCAATGGATTGAAGACAAAAAAGGTTGCGTCGATCAAGAAAAAAATTGAACCAGTAAAAAAATAGAACAGAATTTTATTTTTCATAAGAGAGTTGCACTATTGTGTAGCTCTTTTATTTTTTCAAAAACCCACTCGAGTTGTCAGACGTGCTGCGAGTTGCTACACTTGGGCTCTGAAGTTTCACTGTGCAAACGCAAGGAATAAAGTATGCAGGGCGAAAAAATAACGGAGATTTTTCAGCAGCAGGTTGAAGTTTCTCCATCGATTATAGAAAAAATAAAAGACGAAAGCGTTCGCTTTCAAGGCTTTAAGGCAGAGGTGTCCAAAGTCATTGTTGGGCAACATGATGTTGTTTCATTTATCGCGCTCGCGATTTTGTGCGAAGGACACATTTTATTAGAAGGTGTGCCCGGCGTTGCTAAAACATCGATGATCAAAGCAGCTGCCAGAGCACTCGGGCTACAGTTTAACCGTATTCAATTTACACCTGATCTTTTGCCTTCCGATCTTGTTGGTACTTTAATTTACAATCAAAAAACACAAGACTTTGAAACAAAGCGTGGTCCGATTTTTTCCAATTTAATTTTGGCTGATGAAATTAATCGTGCGCCGGCAAAAGTGCAGTCGGCTTTGCTTGAGGCGATGCAAGAACATCAAGTGACGATTGGTTCAAATACATTTGTGTTGGAAGAACCATTTTTGGTATTCGCAACACAAAATCCTATTGAGCAAGAAGGCACGTACCGTTTGCCTGAAGCGCAAGTTGACCGATTTTTATTTAAATTAAATGTTGATTATCCAAGCATGCAAGATGAGCGCGAAATTGTGCGCAGAAATTTGGATCATTCTGCAATTACATCAGTGCTATCTAAAGATGATATCTTTTTAGCGCGGCATTTGGTTGATCAGATTTATGTTGATGACAAGGTTGTTGATTATATTGTTAATCTTGTTTTTGCAACACGACAACCGGAGAAATTTAAAGCTGCGAATATGAAACCGTTTATTTTGTACGGTGTGTCACCGCGTGCTACCATTGCACTTTTCCGTGCTTCAAAGGCTCGCGCATTTTTACAAAAACGACATTTCGTCACCCCTGATGATGTTAAGGCGGTGTGTCCTTGCGTGTTACGTCACAGAATATTATTGACGTACGAAGCGGAAGCTGAAAATATTACCGCTGATCAATTGATTGAACAATTACTCCGTTTAGTGCCGTCACCATAACTGTTACGAAAACCAGAAAACAGTTATAGGACAGGGATTTTCTTTTACTTTTTGGTACACTTGACAATTTTGTAGCAACAGCTGTATTGTGTGAGAAGATAATCAAAAAAAGGGAATCTGAATGCGGTATCCACTTTGGCTGTTGAACAGTACGCTATTTATCTTAATGATAAGTAGTTTTCTGTTTATTGCCTTCTCACGCGAGCAATTGCCTGAGCGCGAGGATATAGAACCAAAAATTTCCGCAGCCCCAAGAAAAGAAGGCGTCTCAACGATCAATTTAAAACAGATTTATGAGAACGATTTTTTTGGTACCTATAAACAAGAAGTGGCTCCCGTTGAAGAGAAGAAGTTTATTGTTCCTCTTCCAGAGCCGCCTACGCGTGTTGAGCCCGTTATTCCAGAAGAGCCAAAACCTCAATTTTTAGAACCATTACCATTGACCCTTAAGGGAATTATTTCGGTGAGTGATGGCGCGAAAAATGAAGCGATTATAGAAGAAAATAACACAAAGCGTGAAGCTAGTTATAAAGTTGGCGATAAGTTTGAAGATGCACAGCTGATTAGAATATTTAAAAACAAAATTATTTTTGTTCGTTCTAATGGACAGCAAGAAGTTTTTTATTTACGACAAAGAGATGCAAAATCAGATCCAACGTTTTTAGTTATCAGTGATTGGAATGGTGTTGTAAGAAAGATTGCACCAAATAATTACAGCATTTATCTTGAAGCCTTCCTTGAGAGAATAAAGAATCTTGCTCAGTTTATTGAAGTGATGAGCATGACCACCGCGTACAACAAAGGGCAAAGCATTGGTTGTCGTGTTGGAACAACCGAGTCGGGTTCATTGGCGCAAGAGCTTGGTATGAAATCTGGTGACGTTATTTTAACGGTGAATGGCATTCCAGCAATTGATACGGAAAATCGCACCAAGATATTTAAGGATTTGACATCATTAGAAATAGGTAGCGTGATCACGGTCAGATTGATGCGTGACGGTCAGACCTATACTTTACGATATAATTTGGCTGATTTTTCTGTGATAAAAAAGCCAGCAGGGCCTAACCAACCGGTGACAACGAAGTATATTGAGCAAGAGCAACGAAAAATGCTTGAAAGAAAGCATAAACTTGCGCCCACAGTAAAAGATATTAGAAAACAAGAGCGGCGAAATATGTTGAGCAAAGGCAGAAAGCCAAGCGAAAAATCCGCAGATTAGGGTTATCGAGTAACCGATATGAATAGATTGTACAAAAAATTATTGATCGCTACCGTTCTTTTCCCACTGGCAACAACATTGTGGCTCGGAGGGGAAGACGCTGGCTTGCTGAATGATATTCAACAACCACTTACTTCGCGAGGCAAACTTTCTGGTGCTGTTGAACCATTGGGTGGATTGGCACAAAAACTTGAAACGGCGGTGCCTGCACTTGCGGATCAACCTTTCCAGGTGCCATCACAAAGTATAAAAACTTCCCCTTTAGAATTGACTCTTCCTGAGCCGCCGACTCCTGTGGAAAAATCTATTCGTGCTGCGCAACCTGCGCTTGTGGTGCCTGAGATGGAATCATTACCTATTGATATTGATATGTCAGGCAAAGAGCCGCAAGACAATCCTCAACAACAGAGTTCGTCTCAAAAAAAGACTTCGGCTTTCCAACAACAATCTGTTGAAATACCAGAACGGGAACAGCGGCAACCTGCGCAACCGACCATTATTCCGCCTATGGAAGCAGAGCAACAGCCGGCGATGCAGAAATTTTCTCAAGAGGAAGAGGCTACTTTACAAAGAGATGAAGAACAAGATGAAGAACTTGTCTTTAACTTTGAAAATGCAGATTTAAGTAATCTTGTTTCGTATATCGAGACTTTTTTTGATGTGAAATTTATTACTGATGAAGCAGTCAAACCGATGCTCACTACAGGTAAGGCGGTTAAAGGTAATAAGATTTCATTTAAGACAACAAAGCCGATGTCCCGTCACCAAGCCTGGTCGTTGTTTTTGACGTTTATGGATTTGGCAGGACTTGCTATTGTTCCTGAAGGACAACCGGGTATGTACCGCATCATGGCAACAGTAGCTGCAAAAAAGGCGGCATTGCCATCGTACATCGGTATTGATTCAAATTTATTACCTGATAATGACACTAAAATTCGCTACGTTTATTTTGTTAAAGATGTGCCGATCGAGACACTCAAAAATGTTATTGGGTCACTTAAAAGCGCGGCCGCAGAAGTTTTAATTTTGCAAGAGCTTAAGGCGTTTATCATTACTGATAGTTCGTATAATATTAAAAGTTTGATGAATATTGTGCATGAGCTTGATAAGGTCAGTATGCCGCAAGCTATGTCAGTGCTCAAGCTCAAACGCGTTGATGCGATCCATGTTAAAAAACTATATGAAAGTTTGGTAAAACCAGAAGGTCAGCAAGGTAGCGCTCGTTTGTTCACGCCTCGTAATTCTGCAACAACGCTGTATTTTCCAGAAAATATGAGCATGATTGTTGAAACGCGTACAAACTCGCTCATTTTATTGGGTACGCGTGAAGCGATTCAAAAAATAGAAGAGTTTATCCTTAAGCATATTGACGTTGATCCTGAAATGCCATATTCACCTTTGCACGTGGTTGATCTGAAATTTGCTGATGCAACCATGGTCGCTGATATTATGAGCAACGTTTCATCATTTGGTCAAAACGCTGTGGCCGCCGGTGTTGGTGGTGTTCGTGGTGAAGATAAGTATTTAAAGCAGATGACCTTTACGCCAGAGCAAACGGGTAACCGTATTATTATTCGTGGCGATTATGATGATTTTCTTAAGGCAAAAGAGATTATTGAGCAACTTGATTCACCGCAGCCACAGGTGGCTATTGAGGTTCTGATTTTATCTGTTGGTATTACGGATATTAAACAGCTTGGTGCACAGTTACGTAACTCTCCAAATATGCAAGCTGATGGTACGACCATAAGAAATGACGGTCTTTTTGGTAATAAAATTTCTGCGCAAACATCAGGAACATATTTGACGGGTAACCCACCAACAACGGTTGTTCAAAATACAGCAGAGTCAGGCGTTAAACGCTTGCTTGGTGATTTAGTAACGTTGGTCACAGGGTCGGCAGCAGGAACATCGGTCCTTTCACTGGGTAGTGATTCTTTTGGAGTGTGGGGTATTTTTAGTGCACTTAAAACAATCAGTAATGTTCAGGTTATATCAAACCCATTTTTAATTGCGACGAATAAAACAGAAGCTACTGTTTCTTTGGGTGAAATAAAAAATATTAAAACAGCTACTATTGAATCGTCATCAGGGCCAGTTGATACATTTAGTGATAAAGAAGCTAATTTAACGGTGAAGATCACGCCACAAATTAACTCTGATGGCATGATTATCATGAAACTTAACGTTTCTATTACGGAATTCCGTCAAGGTGCTGCTGCAGAGGCTACAGCAGCACGTACAACCAAGGTTATTGATACCAGCACAATTGTTGCAGATAAAGAGGTATTGGCTCTTGGTGGATTAATTAAAAATACAACCAACAATGAGGGAACAAAGTTACCTGTTCTTGGTAATATTCCATTGATTGGCTGGCTGTTTAAAAATAAGAAAAAATCGGATATTAAAGAAGATCTTCTTATTTTAGTATCGGCCCGCATTCTTGATCCGTATACACAAAAAGAGGCGGATATCTTTACTCAAAATCACATTGGTGATTATAAGAGTTCGGTCAAGCAGTTTGAAGAGGTCCATCTGCGTAGGGATCCTATTGATAGAGCATTTTTTGTGGATAAAAAAGAGAGTGCTGTTCACTCAATGGATAAATTTATTTTTAAGCGTGATACTGCTAAAACAGAGAAGAAAAAAGTAACACGCAAGACGGTTTTATCCGGAGCGGAAAAGGAAAAAGAGGCTGCCTTAAAAAAAGAAAAAGCTGCTCGTGGCAAGCCTATTGAAAAACCAAAAAAAGAACAAGTAGGATCAGTTGGAAAACAGCAAGCAGGGGTGGTGATTGAAAAATCAGGCACAAGCGTAATTCAAACGCTCGGCAAGGTTCAAAGTAATGGAGAGCCCTCCCTATGATCAAAAATATTTTGATACCGGAAAGTTTTAAAGGTTACTACATTTTTCCCAAAAGAATTGTTGGGTTTTATGTTGATGATATGCATATATCGGCAACGCAGGTTTACCTTAAGGGTGACAAAACAATCGTTGAACAAGTAGTTCACGAAACCGTTAGGCAAGATGAGGGAGTGAGTTATGAAGAGCGTGTCGGCCGTACCGTGACCAGTATTTTGGAGCGGGTTGGTAAATATGACACAATTCATACGGTGCTGCCAAGCTCCCAAGTTATTTTCAAGACGTTAAAACTTCCGTTTTTAGATTATGAACAGATCAAGATGGTGGTTCATTTTGAAGTTGAGCCGCTGTTACCATTTTCACTTGATCAAGCAGTGATCGATTTTATTGTTACCAAACAGTTTCCTGAAGAAAATAGTTCAGAAATTATTGTCGCTGCAATTCAAAAATCGGTAGTTGCTGAGCATTTTGCATTTTTTGAACATGTTCAAGGTGGCCCAGAAAACATTGGCATTGATCTTTTTGGGTTGTATGGTTTGTATCAAAAAATTCCTTCATACATGGGTGCAGAAGGCGGCGTTGCTTTGGTTGATACCGGCGCACGGTCAACGCGTGTTGCATTCATTCATAACGGGCAACTCAAGGCCATTCGTGTGCTTTCAAAAGGAAGCAGCGATTTTATTACCAATGTGAGTATGGTAACGGGGCGGTCATACGATGAAGTGCAGCAGCTGATTACTGCCCACGGACTGATGAATCAAGAAGATTCAGCTGTTCATGCGGCACTTGCGCAAGAATTGAAATCGTTTTTATCCAATGTTCAGTTTACCCTTGGTTCTTTTGCGTCCCGTGAAAATCAGCAATCAATTTCACGTTTTATACTTTCTGGTACAGGAACACAGATTGCGGGAATTAATGAATTTATCACTGAACAAACGGGTATTCCCTGCGAATACTTTCAAATAGCTCAGCTGTTTGTGAATAAAAAAATTGAACTTAAAAAAACGAGAATGTTGGATGTTGCAGATCTGGTGAGCTTTGGCGCTGCATTGCCATCACCAATCACACAAGACTTTAATTTGTTGCCGGTTGATGTTGTTGCGGCACGAGATACTACTCTTTTGACCAAGCAGCTTATTTTGGCACTATCATGTGTTTGTTTGATGTTTGTCTCTCTTTATGTGTACAGTTTTTTACAGGTCAGAATGATGCGTCAAGAGCTGGAATCGTCTCAAGAAGAGGTAATTGAAGTTTTAAGAAAAGTGGTCACTATTCCAACAGATGAAGAAGGGTTTGATGATGTTGTTGCAGCTGCTGAAAAAGCTGTCAATAAAGAAGAAAATATGTGGTATCCCTTTTCTGCTCAATCACAGTTTTTAAGATACTTGCTTGAGTTACATACGCTTGATAAAGAGGGGCTTGGGTTAGATGTTGAGCGTGTTACCATGACCAAAGATGCGATGACGCTCAAAGCAAAAGTAAAAGATTTTAATGCCGTGATAGCTCTTGAACAAGAGTTAAGAAAATCAAAAATCTTTAGATATAATGATTCAATACA
This sequence comes from uncultured Pseudomonadota bacterium, assembly GCA_964436435.1. Taxonomy (GTDB): domain Bacteria; phylum Babelota; class Babeliae; order Babelales; family Vermiphilaceae; genus DAOVGZ01. The sequence continues at coordinate 794,547 of CAYTCH010000001.1, read as the reverse complement.
AAAGACTGATTTTACAATAAAAATCGGGTTGAACAGAAGCTGAATAAGGTGGGTCCATGGAACTAGTAAACAGATTAAGACTCGCAATTGAGGGGTTTGAACGCAAGGATTTTTATAAGTACCTCATTATTATTATGACCCTTGTTGTACTTTTCATGGGGCTCACGATTTATTGGCACTATAGCAGTATGGGTGATTTACGTACGCGCATTAATGACGTGAACGATACGCGTGAAAAACAGGTTCGATCTTTGCTGAAACGAATGAATAACGTTAAACAACAGCGTGGACGTGTTAAAGATATTCTTGCCAAAGAACAAAATTTTAAAATTGCCGGTTATTTTAATGATTTATTAACTCAGCAAGGGCTTCTTGATTATCGCACCGAAGAAAGCACATCAGAAGTAGATATGAGTAATGATAATACTGAAATTTCCTTGCGTGAACGTTTTTCTGGAATAACCATGAAACAATTGTGCGAACTGCTTGATGCTTTAGAAAAAAAAGAGCGGATTTACGCGAAAAATTTAGAGATTTCAAAATCGGTCAAGATGCCTGAAACAATAGATGTGAATATGACTATCGCTACTCTTCAGCCTCAAATGAAGAGGGGTGTATAGGTGGGGGCTACATTATGAATATAAGAGTGATAAAATTCACGCTTACTTTTCTTGGCTTGTGTTGCGTGATAAGTCCGATTCAGGCGGAAGAGATACAGCGTGATACAGAGTCTGCTATGACGGTTATTCAGCCAATATTAAGTGAAAAATTAAATTTGGAATCGGTGGCTGTGCCAACTATTTCAGATAAATTAATTAAGCAGTCAAATTATGAAGATTTGTCATTCACGGTGGAAGACACGGTACCCGCAGAAGATATAGCAGATACGCAAGATGAAGGAACTGGCGAGCGTAAGTTTGATATTAATTTTGATTCCGTTGAGCTTGTTGACGTTATTAATCAATTTTCAACCGAGCGCGGTGTTAATATTTTAATTCCTACTGGTGCCAATGAGATTAAGTCAAAATTGACGCTTAAACTTGATGAGCGTGTCACGGTTGACCAAGCTGAAAAGCTTATGTACACCATTCTTGATATTGCTGGCTATTCGATGATGAAACGTCTTGATGGTTTCGCTATTATTAAAAATGATAACAATATTGCGCGTAATCCATTGCCTATTTTTATTGGCACCACTCCTGATGAATTACCTGATACAGATGAACGCATCCGTTATTTTTATTATTTTTCAAATATTCAGGTTCCAGCAACTGGTTCTGAAGGAACAAGCGAGCTCAACAGTATTTTTCAGCAACTGCTTCCGGCCGATGCTGTTTACAAATATGTTCCCACCTCAAATGGTGTTTTAATTGTTGATAAGGCAAAAAATATTAAAGCGGCAATGAAGATTGTTCTTGAACTTGATAAAGTTGGGTTTAAAGAAAACCTGGAAATTGTAAGGCTTTCTTATACCAATGCACAAGTAGTTGCCGACCTTTTTAATAATAATATTCTTGGATCGGCAGAGCAGCAAGCAAACAAGTTTCGAGTCGGTTTTAGGGGAAAAAGTCAGGCGGAATATTTCTCTCCTGCAATGAAGATTATTGCTGAAGGACGTACAAACTCATTGATTTTAATGGGGCAGCAACAGTCCATTGATCGCGTTAAAGATTTTGTTTTTCAATATATTGATGTGCAATTGGAAAGTGGCAAATCAATACTGCATGTGTATCAATTGCAGTATCTTGAGGCTGCAACTTTTGCAAAAACACTTGAAAATCTGGTCAAATCTTCTGCCCCTGGCGGAACTGAACAATCAAGGGCTGGTAATGGAGTGTCCCAAGGGCCAGAGAAATTTTTTGATGGAGTTATTATCAAATCAGATACTCCTGCAGCAACTGAAGGCGGTACAGGGTCTCGTTATTTTGGTGGTAATCAATTGGTTATTGCTGCGCGCAACGAAGACTGGCTACGTATTAAAAAATTGATTGAAGAGCTTGATCGTCCACAGCCGCAGGTAATTATTGAAGTGCTTATTGCCGATTTAACCTTAAGTGATGAGAGCGTATTTGGTGCTCATACTCGCATGCCATCCGATTTAAATCTTCCAGGATCTATGCAGTTTCAGTCTGCGGCATCTGAATTTGCGCTTGCTACTGTCAAAAGTCCGGGTGTAGACCCAAGTATAAATGTTGATTTGTTAAAGAATGGTGGTTATCCCACATCTGGAACTACGCCAGTTATTATTCCACCTCTACCTGCAGCGACTGCTGGAGGTACTTTAGATAATGGCACAACGGTTATTTCTTTGAATGATTCAAATGGCAAGACTTGGAGTATTTTGCAAATCTTGCAAGATTATGGCAATTCAAAAATTCTTGCCCACCCTCACGTTGTCGCCACAAACAATCAAAAAGCCGTTGTTGAAATTGGTGAAGTACGCATGCTTAAGGCTGAAGGTGTTATTGGTCAGGGCGGTGCTGCCATTGCAAAACTGGCTGAAAAAACAGCAAATATGAAGGTTGAAATTACACCAAGAATTAGTGGCGGTGAGATTATTAATATGCAGGTCACCGTTAAGTTTAATGAGTTCATTGGTGAGACGGCAAATCGAATAGATCGACAAGTTGTTACGAATGCGAACGTTCAGAGCGGAACTGTTCTTGCACTGGGCGGTATGATTAAGGTTAATACTCAACAAGGTCTGACCGGCACACCGCTTTTGAGTAGAATTCCTATTTTGGGTTACTTTTTTAAAAAACGAACCGGCATTAATGAAAAAAACACTTTGACTGTGTTTATTCGTCCAACTATCGTCATGCCTCGTTTGCGTGGTGGTATCGATCGCTATACAAAAGATTATATCAATGTTGCCAAGACCTATGTTGATGATGGCATGTTATTTGATACATTGCGTGATCCAATTACTCGTTGGTTTTTTGCAACGGGAGTTGATGCCAAGGCGGCACTGGATACTTTTGCAACAGAGGACGCTGGGTTGAATGCTCAAGACAAAGATGAATCAGGTGTATCAGTGGGGGCGCTGAGAAACAACACAGAACGAACGGTAATGGCGGCCACAGAGAGTCGGCCGGTAAAAAAAGGTAAACGGTCACAGGTATTAGAAATGAAAAACGAATTGATGGATTATTGTGCTGCTAATGACCCTGCTGTGATCGCTCAAAATGAGATAGATAAGGCCATGCAAAAAAAATTATTACGCAAAGATAAGAAAAAAATAACACAACAAACAACACAGATCGTTCAAGCGCAACCAGCATCAGCAGCTCAAAAAAAAGTTGTTGTTGCACATCAGGCCAAAAAAAAGCCGGCGCATCAAAGAGCACCGGTCTCGTTAACTCGTGAAGATCGGCTTAAACAGATGCTTGCTCAGCAAGGCAATCCATTATTAACGGTGTAAAAAAATCAGGTATGTTATGTTTAATATAGCAGAATTTTTTCTGATATTTAGTTTAATTATAATACTGACTGGTTTTTTTATAGTTTACAAATTTAGAATAACGTCTCTTACAAGATTTAAATTGCTACTTTCATACCTTGCTGGAATTTCTTTATTACTAGTAATTTACAATATTTATATAAATTTTACGTTTAATGAACGTGTAGAAAAAAACAGAATTTCATATAATACAATCGAAAATGTTCAAAATAATTATTTAGACCCTCAAAAACAATTATTAGCAAATTATCCTGAAGGGTTTTTTTTATATGCGAGTATGAATAAAGATGCTGATTTAAAAAATTTTGAACCAAAACAATATGACCCTGTAAAAAGAAAACAAACTGAGCTGTATATTTCTTTACGAGTATTTCAATCTGTTGAAGATTTTTTATCGGTAGGTAGTTACGATCTAACAGGACAATTTATTTGGATTAATGTTTTTTTAACGTGGATGCAGTCTTCAATTTTACAACATTATTGGTCTACATTTGGTCAACTTTATTCACAAGATACAAGAGAATTAGTTTTAAAAATAATAGAAGGCTCTAATTTTTTAATTAAGTTAAGGGAACAAAAAGGAAAATTAACAGCAAAAGATTATGATAATATTTCTACAAAGTTTAAAATAAAATATCGCTAATATTATAGAGCTACCCTTATTATCAAGTCACATTGAGCACCCCTGAAAAAAAATTTTTTAATTATTTTTCATTAAAAAAACAGCTCTTGTTAATTTATCTTCAATGCGTAGCAGTTGATTGTTCACGCGCAACCAGCACCAGCAACCCAAGAAAAAGTTGTTGTTGCACACCAGGCCAAAAAAAAGCCGGCGCATCAAAGAGCACCGGCCTCATTAACTCGTGAAGATCGGCTTAAACAGATGCTTGCTCAGCAAGGCAATTCGCTATTGACGGTCTAAAAATCCCAGAATAACTACAGAACTATGCTTTATCATAAAACAAGGGGCGACTCAGGTGGGCCGCCCTTGTTTACACAGTAGTATTATTTTTTGAGTTTTTCCTTAAGTGCGCTAAGTGTAATGTTGAGTTTTTGATGGATTTGGTTTCTGAGTCGAATATAGATTACATCTTTGTTGACAGGCACGATTACGTTACCATGCCGTATTCGTTCACCCGCCTGTTGTTGAATCATAGTATCCCAGTCATTTTGTAATGTATTGATTAACTCAGGGCTGGCGACTATCTTTGTACCATTTTGATTGTGTAAGTCGGTGAGTATGTTGTTGAGATTATTTTCAAAGCTATTTAATTCTTCAATGGGTGAGGTTGCCATGATATTTATGGATATGCCCAGGACAAGAACAGCTACAAGTACGTGCGCATTGTTCATCTGATGAATCTTTCCGTTATTTTGTGATTTTTTTGTTGATCGCATTCAGGGTTGTTTTGAGTGTTTGTTCAACTCGTTGTTTAGTTTGTATGTAAGGTGTGTCTGGGGTTGTTGTACCGCTTGGGTGTATAATAACTCCGGCATTCATGCTTTTATGTTTCGCAATCATGTTATTCCAGTCACTTTGTAAGGTGCGCGATGTATGAGGGGCAACGGTTGCGGTACCTCCTGCCAAGCCTGACCGTATCATGATAAGATTATTTTCAAAACGAGTTAGTTCACCAACAGGAGTTGTATCCAGACCAATCGTAGTTCCTTTTGCGACCGTTCTACCTTGCGCGCCTACAAATACTGCACCTGAACTTGCTGTTACCGTACTACCCTGCGAACCTATAATCACTTCTTCTGAGCCCGTTGCCGATTGATCCTGGCTTTTTTCTGGCAATAGTGTTTTGACCCTTTTTTTGATCATGCCGGGTTGTGTGCTGGCAACAACGCCAATCGATACGACTATGCCGGTTATGACCAGCATCATTGTAAATATGGTCATTTTTTTAGTCATCTGAAAATTCCCCCTTCTTGATAGATTACAAGATATTTTTTCCCTGCTTTGAGCGTAGCAATGATGCTGTTGCAAACGCAATAGTTTTGCTTGGGCACACGGTGCAGGAACTTTTGTTGTACGTGGGATTGATGGGAGAAGAAAGAATGGGGCCTGTGGTGGCGTTTTTATTGACAAACGGGGGCTGAATGCCCCCGCCTACCTAATTCTATCGATAAACTTTTAGTTGCTTGCTTGCAATGTTACGTATAATGTTATTTTTCCACAACTACTACGAGTACCTTCTATGGTGACAATAATGGTTCATTTGTATTTGCAGTTGCGTTGCTCTTGCTTGGTCGGCCGCTTGTCGAGCTGCATAGGCAGCAGCATGAGCAGCACTTTCAGCAGCACGTGCTGCACTCTCAGCCGCTTCAATCCGCTTAATCTCTTGTTGATGCATGTAAACGGGATGCGCTTTGAGTATCAGCAAGGATGACTGGATAACCGTAAGGCGTTCACTAACTATTTTTTGGTCTCTCTTGACCATCTCTATATCAATAAAGGCTGGATTCTGTTTGGCGACCTCAAAGTAGTCGGTTGCCAATTGGAGCTGTTTGTTTAATGCAACCAAAGCATCCACGGCATTCAGGTAATTATCATTAGACGTGACATAATGTCTTACAACAAGATCACTTAATACCTGCGCATCGCCGTGAGCTTGCTTGACCATCTCATAAATCTGCGCCAACGATGTATAACACCATTGCCCTAATGTTTTACCCGTCATGATATCTTGAGCTGCTCGCATATGACTTTGAGCATTGACCATTGGTTGAGCGGTTTTGATCACATTAATATATCTATCAATTGATTCTATCATCTCATTATTTGCAAGGTTTCCACCCTTTTGGGCTATAACAAGATAGCCGCGCGCCACATATAATTGGTCAGACAATTCGGCTAACATATTCATCGCTTTGTCTGGATGTGTGTTACATGCGGTAAAGTGATTCACAACAAGGTTAGTCAGTATATGAGAATTGCCTGCTGCCTGGTGTACGAACCCTAAAGTTACTGGACAGCAACACGTTTTACCTGACACGATATCCCGTGCCGCACGTGCGTATCCCGATACCGTGAAGCGTGATAAAAATTTCCAACCCAGCCACGTTGCACCTACAGCCACAACAGATGCTGCTACTGTTGGCCAGGTACTCAGTGATTTTTGACTAAAGATACCCGAAAGCGATACTGTGCCTTCTGACGCGTATTCCCCTAACAATTTAACCGCTCCCCATGAGATGGCAGTTATCGTTGCTGTACCCAAAAGAGCAGCAGCTTTTGGTAAAGGTCTTGTGGCACTCGCCGTTTGGCAGACACCGACCGTTAAACAAAGACCGAGTAATAAAGCTTTTTTCATGTGAATCCCTTTAAAAACTAAACCTCTAAGTACTTGTGGAATATTGACAAATAGAAGCATTTAATGCGACTATTCACGGCAATGCACATCTTTAGTATTCGTGATCGGCCAGCCCTTGTCAAACGCTTAAGACCACACGAAAGAGACCTGGTATATTAGTTGTAGGGGTTAAAAAAAAGAGTCGGCACCTTATAAAGGCACCGGCTCCGCTTAACTATTTCTTTATCGCACAGTGACGTTACTCTGCTTTTTCTTTTAGAGTGTCAGGACATAAGATCAAAAATTTTTTGGTAAGGTCAGTCAGGCAAGTGTTGATTTTAGATTCCTTTGAGCGGCAATTTTCGCATTCTACTTTTTCATCCTCTTCATACATAGCATATAACTCTTTATCAGAGCGCACCGTTTCATACTTTTTATGTATACGCTCTTCTTCTTGTGCGCAGATCTCACTGAACAAAGTTTTTTCTTTTTTTTCATTGATCGAAAAAAGAGACGATGTTTCATTGCTATAAAGCTCACACAGCAATTTGATTTTACCTGTGCATTTTGTAAAGAATTGTGTCATTACGCTGCTGGCAGTTGATGCCAGCTTTTTGTGCTCGTCTGTTTGTTTAATAGATTGATTCCAGTGTTCTTCATCTATTCCTTCGTGGGGAAGGCCATTGCTGAGAGTGCCGCTAAAATAACAATTAAATATTTTTTGGAGAGACCCATCTGGCTGGGGTAATGAAACCTTGAGGTCTTGACGAGCATCAAGAACCCATGTGCCTTTACAGTTCAAATGATCGCAGGACAATTCGATTGCTGCTAGGCATGTTAATTTTTCCTGTTCTTTTTGTTGGTTTTCCATTGCGGGTAAGGTGGAGACGTGCAGGAGTATGAGTGCTACTAAGATTTTTTTCATGGTTTTTCCTTTTTGCTTTTTGATATGTTATTTCTCGACCGGTGGGTCATTTTACCATGCTTGCGTCATTACACAAGGTAGTTGTGTATTCATTGGCGCAGGTAAATTTAAGTAGTTTAAAAAAAGAGCCGGCACATTAAAAGGTGCCGGCTTTAACTCGTTAAGAAGGTGTCTGTGTAACATAGTATCTTTTTGTTCAGATTTTTTATTCTTCATCCAAAAATGCTCGTGTCAATTTATCTTCGATGCGCAGCAGCTGATTATATTTTGCAAGCCGTTCGCCGCGTGAAAGCCCGCCGATTTTAATCTGTCCGGCATTTGTGCCAACCGCAATATCAGCAATTAATGTATCTTCTGTCTCGCCAGATCGATGAGACACAATGGTATTGAGATCATGTTCTTTGCAGAGTTGGATTGCTTGTAAAGTTTCTGTAATGGTGCCTATTTGAGTTGGCTTGATAAGCACCGCGTTTGAGGCACCTTTTTCAAGCCCTGTGACGATGCGATCTTGATTGGTGGTAAATAGGTCGTCGCCAACAATTTGTACCTCTGCGCCCAATTTTTGCGTCAATTGTGCCCAACCGTCCCAATCATCTTCATGCAGTCCGTCTTCAATTGAAAAGAGTGGATATTTTTGTGCAAGCTCACCGTACCACTCAATCATGTCTTGTGTGGAAAAATCTTTGCCCATGAATTTATATTTTTTTGTTTTTGCGCTGTAAAACGAGTTGGCTGCAACATCAAGAGCAACTGCAAAATCAAAGCCATGTTCTGCGTTGACTATTTTGATGGTGTTGACCAAGAAATCGAGTGCTTCAATATCGTTTTTAAACTGTGGTGCAAATCCGCCTTCATCGCCAACCAGTGTACTGAATCCAGCTTTTTTGAGTTGGTTTTTCAGTTCATGAAACAGGGTTGTTGAAGCTTCCAGCGATCCTCGAATTGATTGTTGGTCGCGGGAAACGATCATAAATTCTTGAATCGCAAGCTTGTTGTCGGCATGCATGCCACCGTTAATAACGTTGATGAGTGGAATGGGCAGTGCGATATTATCAAGCTCACAAAGATCGGCAATCAGTTCGAATGGATCAATTCCTTCAACCAGAGCTTGTGCCTTTAAAATTGCACAGCTGACTGCCAGAATTGCATTTGCGCCCAACTTGCTTTTATTCTCTGTGCCATCGAGCGCGATCATTTTAATGTCCGCGTCAACAACACTAGGTTCGTGACCAATAAGTGCAGGGGCGATAATTTGTTCGATATTTTCTATCGCTTTGAGTACTCCCAGACCGCCAAGCCGTGTGCCGCCGTCGCGTAATTCAAGCGCTTCATGCGTGCCTTTGGATGCGCCGGATGGAACAGAAGCGATAATAGGGTACGCTTCTTCAAGCAGTATCTCGCATTCAACAGTTGGAATACCACGGGAATTAAAGATTTCTCGACCAGTAATTTGTGTGATTTTCATCCATGCGCCTTTGAATCGGGGTTACTCAATTATGCTGGTGCAGTTTAGCACATGGATGAAAATTTACTTACAAAAAACTCTGCCTGCCCTTCGTAGCTCGGGACGAGCGGAGTAGGGTTATTGCTTTGGTGTAGGAAGTACTTTGAGGCTATAGTCGAGCAATTTTTCTGGCTCAATTTCACTCGGAGCTTGCATCATGAGATCGTACATGCGCTGTGTTTTAGGGAATGCAATCACTTCACGAATCGTATTTTTGCCCGCCATTAACATGACCAAACGGTCAACGCCAATTGCTAGTCCGCCGTGTGGTGGAAAGCCGTACGTTTGTGCTTCCAATAAGAAGCCGAATTTTTTCTCAGCCAATTCTCTATCAAGGCCAAGAAGGTCAAAGACTTTGCTTTGTTTTTCTGAGTCATGAATTCTAATTGATCCGCCACCAAGCTCGATGCCGTTTAACACAACGTCGTAGGTGCGTGACTTCATGTCAGCTGGTGATTGTTCTTCCCAGCCATCTGCTGGTGAGGTGAACGGGTGATGCACTGAGTTGTAGCGTTTGGTTTCTTTGTCATATTCAAAGAGTGGGAAGTTAACAACCCATGAAAAGTGGAACATATCTTGTGGGATGATGTTGAGTGCTTGTGCGAGTGCAAGACGTAATCTGCCAAGAGCTTCCCATGCATCTTTGTACGGTCCGGCGACTAAAAAGAGTACGCTGTCGTTATCTAAGCCATGGAAAATGTGTGCCGCTTGTTCTTGGAAGTCTGCGGGCAGGAATTTTGCAACGGGGGATTCGATAACGCCGTCTTTAAATCTGACCCACAATAATCCCTTTGCGCCGAGTTTTTGTGCTTTGTCTGCCCAAGTGTTGAGTTCAGAGCGTGAAAACGGACAGTTGCTGACGTGCATGCCGCCAATTTTTCCGCCTTTTTCTAAAACCGGTTTTAAAAACTGAAGCTCTGTGTTGGCAAACAATTTTGTGCATTCATGAATTTTAAGACCGAAGCGCAGATCTGGTTTATCTGATCCGTACGACCCAAATGCTTCATCATATTCCATGCGAGGGAATGGGATTTCAATATCGACACTCATGACCTTTTTAAAGGCGTGGTGCAGAATTTTTTCAACAATCGACATGATGTCTTTTTCTTGAACGAAAGACATTTCAAGATCGAGCTGTGTGAACTCTGGTTGTCGGTCTGCGCGTAAATCTTCATCCCGGAAGCAGCGAGCAACTTGGAAATATTTTTCCATGCCGCCAGCCATCAATAATTGTTTATAGAGCTGAGGAGACTGTGGTAATGAATAAAAACTGTTGTGATGGATACGGGAAGGAACAATGAATTCCCGTGCGCCTTCAGGGGTGTTTTTGGTCAAAATAGGGGTTTCAATTTCATAAAACCCTTCGGAATCCAAAAGCTCGCGGATGGCAAAAACTGTTTTATGTCGGAGGGCAAGGTTGTCTCGCATTTCTGGGCGACGAAGATCGAGGTAGCGATATTTGAGGCGCAATTCTTCATCTATTTTATCGGCATCATCAAGCGCAAAAGGAGGAGTTTTTGATTTGCTATGGATGATAACTTTTTCAACTTGTAGCTCCCATCTGCCAGTAGGCATGGTTTCGTTGATGGTTTGAGCACTACGTTCAATGACTTTTCCGGTGACGGAGATGACAAATTCTGAGCGGAGTTCATGAGCCGCTTTGTGTGCTTCTTTATTAAAATCGGGGTTAAAAACAACCTGCATCAATCCGCCACGATCGCGAAGATCTATAAAGATCAGGCCGCCATGATCTCGACGTCTATGAACCCATCCAGAGAGACTAATAACTTTGCCAAGCAGCGTGCCGCTGACTTGGCCGCATGAGGTTGTGCGCTCGAAAAATTCCATGGCGTCTTCCCTTAAAAGAGGTTAATTGATTGGGAACCCCGATAGGATCCATGGAAAAGTCTAATAGAAGGGTGTTAATTGTCAATTTTGTGGGATTCTGGGGAGGTGGGCTATTCAGTAAACAGAGTTTTTTGTCCGAGATCAGGTTCGTTAAATTTTTTTGAGATAAATTTTACAATTTTGGCTGCGTGTTTAATGAGTTCTTCTGCTTCGGCGTGATTTGGAATGTCATATTCACAAGGATATCTGAATTTTGTTGAGAACGGATTGAGAGACTCCGCGGCTTGCAGGAGTTTTCCAAAGCTGGTATCAATGAGCATGCATAATTCAAGAAGTTTTACCAAGTCATGAATTTTTATTATGGGATTTTTTTTAAAAGCGAGATATCCCTTAAGCGCTTTTTCAGCAGCTTGTTGGCACTCGTATCCAATCTTTCTGTAAAGTTCTAACGATAAAAAACCACGCGCGCCTTTAAGATCATCTTCTGCTACATCGAGCCATTGTTCATGCTCTTGCATAAATACACTTTCCTTCTTTTTTGATTTTATAACCAAGAGTTACAATATTATTGGAAACTTTATCAAATTCTTCCTTGGTATAAACAATGAGGTCTTTTGCTATGTTCATTCCAAAGAGTACGTGATGCCCTGGTCGTGTGCGGTTATACGATTTTTCTTTTGACTCATCAACGACAATCAATAAATCCAGGTCGCTTTCTTCATCTGGATGTCCCCAGGCGTATGAGCCGAATAAATAGATTTCGACCGGATTGTATGTTTCAACTAAGCGTCGCGTAACTTCGTCTATGGTTTCTTGTGTGATCATGGAATTGAAGACCTTTTTAGATTTTTATTTTTAAGTATATTTCCAAGTCTAAGGCTTCAGCTACTTTTTTCAATGCTCCCTCAATGCTTGACTTGGCCATACGCCTTTTCTAAACTGATTTTGTCTATATCTTCATTTCTTTTGCGCAAAGGGAATAGTATCATGAAAATGATCATCTTTACTCCGGGCCTATAAAGGGCTCATCTTATTTTCCCGTTTTTATCAAACACAATTTTTTAGCACGCCCTGTATGCTTGCCTAATGCAGCGAATCATCTACCCAAGATTGTCAGCTTTTTTCTGCACCGCATGCCTATACCATGGGTATTATTTTTCCCACAGGAGTACTGTATGAGTACACAATTTTTAGAAATCATTAACCTTGAAAAAAAGTTCGGCGCAAAGTCCGCCCTGTGCGGTGTTTCGCTAACACTTGAAGAGGGTAAAATTATAGGCCTTTTGGGCGTTAACGGCGCGGGTAAAACAACCCTTTCTTCCATTATTGCCACCATCCGGCCTCCAACGGCAGGGGATATTTTTTATAAAGGGAAGTCGATTTACAAAGACATTCCGGCTTTTCGTCGCGTGATTGGGTACTGTCCGCAATCGGCCAACTTAAATGATAATTTGACGGTGGAAGAGAATTTGGTGGCCGACGGCCGTTATTTTGGTCTGGACCGTGACATGGTAGCGGAGAAGATCAAAGAGCTTGCCTATCGCCTAGAGTTTACCGAGTATCTGGCGTACAAACCTTCAGAGTTGTCGGGTGGCTATAAACAGCGTGTTTCTATCGCTCGAGCACTGATTCATAAACCCCACTTGGTTATTCTTGATGAGCCAACCGCAGCGCTTGACCCGCACGTCAGACGGCAGTTATGGGAGGTGATCAAAAGCTTGCGTTCTGATGGCGTGACTATTTTATTAACCACCCATTACATCGAAGAAGCTGAACAGCTTTCCGATTATGTGTGTGTACTGGATCGCGGGCTTGTTCGTCTCATCGACACGCCTGAAAATTTGATAAAGACATTTGAAAAATCGAGCCTTGAGGATGTATTTATCCAATTGGCTGAAGAACAGAAAGTGTAACGGTATGCAAAATAACTTGTCCTATTTCCATGTTATTAAAGAGTTGGTGCGAACCGACTTGAAGATTTTCAAAAAGGTTGCGCTCAGTAAGTGGGTTGATGTGTTTATTTGGATTCTGGTTACCGGTTTGGTTTCTGCTTACATCATGCCAGCTTTGGGTGTTGCCAATAATTATGGTGCATTCATGGTCGCGACCATGTGTTCGACATCTGGGTTATTCCAGGCGTTTGGGTATATTGCAGAAATGCTCGCTGATTTTGAAGGCGACAAAGTCATCAACTATAACTTGACGCTTCCCTTTCCTTCCTGGATGGTGTTTTTGAGATTGGTGATTTTTTATACAATCTCATTTATGTTTTTGGGGTGCCTGGTGTTGCCGGTTGGTAAACTCATGTTGTGGAACTCTTTTTCATTAACAAGCGTTTTCTATGGTAAATACCTGCTCATGTTTGTGGTATCGAATGTTTTTTATGCGGTTTTTGCATTGTGGATCACCAGCTTTGTTCCTACGCTCAATTTGATGGATAGAGTGTGGGTAAGAATGATTTTTCCATTATGGTTTTTGGGTTGTTTTCAGTTTTCGTGGGCAGCATTGCAGAGTGTATCACCGGTTATTGCTTACCTTGATTTGTTAAATCCCATTACCTATGTTGCAGAAGGAATGCGCGCCGCGATTCTGGGCCAAGAAGGTTCATTGAATTTTTGGGCCTGTCTTACTGTTCTTGTGGTGTTTGCCGTCTTTTGTGGATGGCATGCGATGGTGAGATTGAAAAAGAGATTGGATTTTGTGTAAATAATTGAGATGTGCCCGTCTTCGTCTGTTGACTACGACGCGGCATCGCGCCATAGCTCTGTAGGAGCGACGGCGGATGGATTTTGTTTAAACAAGAGCACTTGAATTGAAAGAAAATACGTATGGATCATGCATACTTTATGCGCCTTGCGATTGAAAAAACAAGAAAAGGGATTGCGAATGGGCAGTCTCCTTTTGGATGCTGTATTGTCAAAGATGGGCAGATGGTGAGTTGTGAGCACAATATTGTTTGGGCGAGTACCGATATTACCGCGCATGCTGAAGTGAACGCGCTGCGCGTCGCCTGTAAAAATCTGGGTAGTATTGATCTGTCGGGTTGCACGCTGTACTCAACCTGCGAACCATGCCCGATGTGTTTTGCCGCATCCCACTGGGCGCGGATTAAAACGATTGTCTATGGCGCAACTATAGCCGATGCCCACAAGGCAGGCTTTCATGAGCTCACTATTTCGTGCATTGATATGAAGCGCATGGGGAAGAGTGAAGTGATTGTTGAGTCCGGGTTATTGCAATCAGAGTGCGCGGCGTTATTTGAAGAATGGAAGCAGGCGCGGGGTAGAGTGTACTAGCTTGTTGAAGAGGTGAGTCTAAATAAACAGGGTTTTGGATTTTTTCCAGAGCCCTGTTTGTCATTTCATAAAAAGTAAGAAAGTGTATTTTACAAGGATTGCGTCAGTGTTTTTTGAGTTCGCTGGGAAATAGAGTTTTGACTTCGTTGGTAAGGAGACGTGCGTAATGGGTCACTATTTCACTAGAAATCATTTTGGTCAGCTTTTGGTACTGATTGTTTTCTATTTTGTTCAAGTTGTGTTCTATATTCTTCAAGGATTCGCTGATTGTTTCTTCAAATTTTATTAACTCATTTTTATAAGATTGTGAGGATGCTTTTTTTTCTGAGTAGAGTTTGAATGAAGTATTACATTTTTCTTTCGTGTTTTCGATTATATTATATGACCAGTACATATCATTTAACGGTTGCGGAAAGTATCGGTATCGAGTCGTTGCCATTTTTGAGCAGTGGAATTTGTTTATTGTTGCAAGTCCTGCACCGATAGTTTGTACTACTGTAGTATCAAAAAGTATTTGGATATCACGGTTTTTTCGGGCATTTTTCATTACCCTAAACTCGCTATTTTTATTAGACAGTGGGTTATCTTTTTGTATGTATTTTTTAAATAACTGATTGCTTTGAGTAACGCAGCGTTGCAGATTGTTTGTTAATTGTTGCTTGATAACCTCTTTATCTATGCCATCATTAAGTAATTTTTCTGGCTCAGGCAATGTTTCAATATGATTTTTTAAGAAAAGAGCCATGGTATCCAATTGTTTATTATCATCATGGGTATCAAGTAAATCTTTTGTGTTTTTTACCAGTTGTTTATCATAGTTTTTGATGTCATTTGTTAGAATTTTTTTCATATTGCTAGAGCATAGATTTTGTTGTTCTAGAATTTCAGGATTCAAGAGTTCTGTGATTCGTGAAGTATGCAAGGGAACCTGGTCGTTAATAAAATCATACAGTGTTTTTTGTGTAACAGAAAATGATTGTGTGATCATTTCCTCTATTTTCTGAGATACACTGATGAGTTTTGTCTTTTTTTTGAAATCAGTAAACTTAAGACCAGGATGCTTATCTAAAACCCAACAACATAACCCAACTGTTGGACCACATTTGAGTAAATTGCGTACTTGGGGAGTTATTTCATTCAGCCGAGATTGCGCAAGATGATTACAGTAATTGAATCCCAGGGTACAAAGAATTTGAGCCTTGATGGTTTTGTGTAGTGCGACAGGTATGTATTGTATTTTTTCAAGATAACACGATTGAAGATCGGTAAGGTTCATACAGGGCATAGAGTCATGTTTACTCTTGGAATCGCTATCAAATTCGTTCAGGGTAAGCATAAGAGCGTCAGCGAGTATTTCTTCCCGCTGAGATTTTGAAAAATTTCTTTTATTATCAAGATGTTCGATCCATGGAATTGATGCCACGTTTTTATACAGATTTTTATGCGATGGATGTTCTTGTTCCAGTTCGTGCGTAAGAATTTTCTGTGCATCTTCATCAATAAGCTCTGTGAGAGCCAGATTGTGAGCATTTTTGAGTTTTTCTTTATTAGAAATCTCAATTTCCATACCAAAAACTGGCAATACAAATGACACGAACATACAGCATGATAAAGTTTGTTTGAACATAAAAAAGTCCCTTCCCTCATAGATTTTTCCCTGTATAGCAGTATGCAGAGAAATCTTTTTTTGAAAAGTGGGTATGTACAACAAAAAACCCCAGATTTCTCCAGGGCTCTTTGTTGTAGATATCATGTTTGAATTTTAGAACTTGTATTCTAAACCAAGATTGATGGTATATGATAAGTCGGTTCCAAGTCCTGGTACTGCCTCACCATTATAACCAGTGCGGTCAATGCGATCTAAGATTCTCCATTGTGCTTCATTGAGTGGTTTGCCTTTGATATCTTCAAAGTGCCCACCAGGTACAAAGACAGATCCGATTCCAAAGATCTCAAGGTTCTTCATCAACCCTTTTCTAATAAAGATATTGATTTCGGTACCCATGTATGAGCGAGCAGGGCAAGACAAGAATGATTTTGTTGCAATATCAAACTTGTTGCTCGGGAATGCTTGCCAGTATCCAATGATATTTGGATTGATCAAGAATGATTTTTTCCAATTATTTGGTTTCCAAGTGACACCACCACCAACAAGACCAAGATTTGTGAATCCTGATGTGAGCGCTGCAAAACGTTCCGGTTGGCTTTGGGTTGGAGGTATGCTCAATGGCAACATGAGTTTGCTTGCGCCGCCCAAGTAATATGCGCTTTGTACGCGTTTACCGTTGTATAAACTTTGCAGACCAATAAAGCCTTCATAATCACCATCTTTGCGGATATGGTTTGGATCTTCATCTCCACTTGCATAACCTGCGGTTACTGCAACAGCCAATGTGTGATCGCAGAAATAGTACGCAGCGTCAGAAACTAACATCCAACCCTTGTAGATGTTTTTATACGGATTGCGGAATCGGTTAGGATCATTAAAGAGTTCGCCTTGGGTAACAGCAGATCCTGCGTCAGTAGTAACTCTATATAATGGCGCTGGAATTATCGCAACATCGTTGATTGTTGAATTGAATTTGACGCCACTATTAGGATCTGTGTCCGTGGCCAAAACAACACCAAGGCTCTTGCCATTGTTGTTTTCGCCTTGTACAGCACCGGTTACTAATTTTGCTGCAGATTTACCGGCAGAACTGACCTTTCCTTGGTTTACGCCTGCCGCTACAATTCCATTGGTTACAAGAGGCAGCTTATATTGATCCCAACTTGCCAGATTTTGTGCATTTTCAGACTCTGGATCCATATTTACATACACATGGCTGTTTACTGCCATAATGTCGCTGTTGCGGCTTTGCAGTTGAATAGTGTTGCGGTCCCAGCCTTTGACATCTTGAGAACCTAAGTTGTAGGCGGTATCAAAGCCGAACTCAAAATTTTCACCAACATATTCGCTGGCAAAACCGAGTGTTCCCAAGGTGCTGGTTGCATCGGCTGTAAAATCGACACGTTGTTCTGGGTCGCCGTTGTACATGGCATATGGTTCAAAGGTCAGTAAACCTTTATTTGGATCATCAATTGCAGTGATATTCAAGCGGCCAGCAAAAACCCAATTAATATGGCCAAACCCGCGTTCAGGAGTATTCATTCTACCATATTCTTGTCCCAGCATTTTTTCGCCGGTCTTGCCAAGGCTGTAGCTTTGGTTATTTAAAATTGCTGCATACAGATCATATTCCAACCAATCGCCTGCAAGATCTCCATATAATTGTGCGCCGCATGCATATTGGTCAACGATATCATCGGTATAAAAACCGAGATAGTCTGCACCAACAGCGTATGCATCACCCAATGCGATACCGCGTCCCAATTGAAACGGAAATGCACCCAATGTGAAGTTGTGTTTTGCACATGTTGAATTAATTCCAAAAGCTTCATTGAGTGAAAAATCTAACCACAATTCACGCATCCAAAAGACATAGCGAGGGAAAAAGTGGGTATGGTATTGTCCAACGGAATCAGTGAGTTTGGTTGGAGTTGTTGTCATTTTAATAAGTTCAGGAGTTCCCCAAACAGCTTTGTTTCTCATGGAAACGCGACCTGCAACCAGATCAAGGTATGCAAGATCAGTACTCAAATCGAGTGTATGACGAATGTAGACGGTCTGGTCAAAGGGATTACTGTTGTTGAGCATGCTGATGTTTTTACCGTAGAATGAATCGCCGGTTTTCAGCTTTCCAGCAACTTTCCATTGGAATGGATTTTCTTTTTTGACGGCTCCCGTTTCAGTTGTACCGTAGGTGTAAGCATTGGGTAATAAAGCTAAAGAAAAAAGCAACAAGCTGCTTTTTTGTGCAAGACTCATGATGACCCTTTATAATGTAAAACAGTTGTAAATCGTCTTATTAAATTAACAAAAGTTGTAGGTGCAACTCGTTACCACTAACTTTTTTTGGGAAACTATAAGAATTGGGTGAACAAAACATGTGCTCACAGGCCGTCATTAGAGTAAACTGTTCCTATGCATTGTCAATAAAACTGGGCTCTGCCCGGGCCTGAATTAAGGAATAAAAAGATGAAAAAAAAGAAGCTTTTATTGGGTGCTCATATGTCTATTGCCGGGGGGCTCTATGAGGCTCTTGAGCGTGGTGAATCTATTCATTGTTCTGTTATACAAATGTTCACTAGAAGTAATCGACAATGGGCGGCAAAAAAACTGACACAAGAAGATATTAATCTGTTGAGCGCAACTTGGGAAAAAACGGGAATTGAATCTGTGATTGTACACCTGCCGTACCTTCTTAATCTCGGATCTCCTGAGGCAAAAACGCGCCATGCATCCATCAGTATAGTCAAACAGGAACTTGAAAGGTGTGATGCGCTGGGGATTGAGTGTCTAGTGCTTCATCCTGGCTCACATCTTGGCGGCGGAGAGGATGTTTGTATTGAGCATATTATCACAAGCATCAATGAAGCTTTGGTCGACGACGAGGGAACGGCAAAAATTGTACTGGAAAATATGGCGGGTCAGGGCACTAATGTTGGATATGACTTTGAACACTTGGGACGTATTATTGAAGGCGTTGAACAAAAAAAGAGGATTGGTGTCTGTTTTGATACCTGTCATGCTTTTGCTGCCGGCTATGATTTCAGGACGCCTGAACTGTATGAAAAAATGTGGAAGCAGTTTGCCCGGGATGTCGGGTTTAAATATTTAGAAGTGATGCATCTGAATGATTCTAAAAAAGAGCTGGGTTCTCGCGTTGATCGGCATGAAGATATTGGGCAAGGCAAGATCGGTTTGGGTGGCTTTGAATTAATCATGAACGATGATCGTTTTTTTGACGTTCCCAAAATTTTGGAGACCCCAGAAGGAACGCCTGAAAGTTATGTCAAAAACATGAACATCTTGAAAGGTTTGCTGACGCCGCACACAAAAAAACTGCTTGATATATAAAACGATGTCTTTTGAATACGCTGTGAATGCGATTATTAGTGTCTGAATGTTTTCAGGGGGTAATGGCCTTAGTGAGGGTTAACTGCTTGTCAGAAGCTTGTTTTTGTGTCATATTTAATATATGAAACTTTATTTGGAGGTGGTTTTGACTGCAATGGGTCAAAATCAGGTCGATTGAAACACTCATCTTAGATTTTTATAGCTTTGAACAGATATGTAGGGTTTCGGGGGAAACGGATGATAGATTGTCCATTTGGACAATCTATCTGATTATATGGATAATATAAAATAAGTTATACAAGGAAAAAAACGATGAACATGCGTTATATGCTTACATTAATGGCAGTATGCGTTGTTGGTTGTGGATCTTTGGGTGCTATGCAGGATCTACAAAAGGCTAAAGCGCTCATAGTTTTGATGAAAAATTCGCATATTTCTGGGCAAACTGACGATGAGTTAATGCATACATTGAACTGTAATAAAAATGATGTAGATGAGTGTCGTGATATTTTGCATTTACAAAATGAGCTGATAAAAAAAGATATTATCGAAAACGAACAAGAAAAGGTTTGTCTCATTAAGTGTTATCTTAAAAATACACAGCAAGATGAACGTTCGGCGGTTTGTGAGTTGATGAAGACTATTGCACTCGGTAAAGATTTGGTTGATCAAGCTCGCAAGCAACTTGATCAAGAAGAGCAGCTGATTTTTTTTATTGATAACCAAGAAAAGATTGAAAACTCGAAGGTTGAAGAAAAGACAATAGATTTGAATGATATTACTATACAAGCGTCGTTTGTTAGTTCAAAAAATCAAGGCACTATTAATGATGTGCTTCGTAGGGTAAAAGATCAAGAGGTTCTCAAGCAAGAAGATAATGAAACACTAGCTGAAATTGCCCTGGAAGAATTGAATGAGCGTAATTTGCAACAAGCTATTTTGGAATCGAATTTCGAAAAAAAATAATACAGGTCGGTAATAGATTTTATGATTGTGTGAGGTGGGTTTTTTAACCTGCCTCTTTTTTTGCACGGCTTGTCATGATTGAAGGCCTCTTGTTTTTATACAAAAAAGATATAGATATTTGTTTTTATGCCTTATGTAGAGGTATAGTTTATTTGAAGTTTGTTGTTAGTTTCATTATTTATTTCCAGCGGTAAAAGAAAGTGATTATGCGTAAGATTGTTTTTGTTCTCTATGCCAGTTTATGTGGGGCTGTGTTGTATTCTATGGATGACAGTTCTTTACCTTCCGACAAAGCAAACCTTATCCCCGATAGTTTAATTCAGAATGCTTCTTCAAATATCAAAACACATTTGACCCGTTTTTTGGATGATAAACAAAAAAATTCGTCCTTGTTTGTACAAAAAAAAATAGAATGTTTATCGTATCACAAAAGTTCTCAGGAAAGACTACAAGAGACTGTGTTGAATGCTCTTTTGCATGATACTGAGATTAAAGATGATGATTTACAACAGTGTGTTGATCTTATCAGTGAAACAATACTGACATTTGCTACGTATGGGCTTGAGTACCAAAAAAAAATACTGGAAGAGCCGTTAGAAGATTCTGTTGATATTATGAATTGGTCTTTGGTTGATACGCCACATTTTTATTTGAACCAGCAAAAGGATCCGTGTAAGAAACAACGGCAACAGAATGGTTTTACGAAATTAATTCTCACACCGACACAGATACTAAAGGATCGAGTTTCAGAAAGTCAAACAAAATCTCCAATGATTGTGGGGCCAACGAGTTGTGTTTTATATTATATAGAGCGCCTGAGACAGGGGGAAACGGATGACAGTTTGTATAGCGAAGGGAGTCCTCGCCGACTCGTTGATATCGCCACCTATTTGTATCAAGAAGAGAGTGAAAAAAGTAACAAAGACTATAATTCTGAAATTATGAAATAAGCATTGTATTGCGTGCTGATTGCGAACAACACAATGCTTATTTTTGTATCAACATGACTTTTTTTACTGGAGCGCCCACTTCTTTTTGAGGTTGTCGAGCGTGCCATCCTTCATTATCTCATCAAGTGTTGTTTGAATTCTTGGCAGCAGTGCGGGATATTTTTTTGATATCGCGAGCGCATAGTTATTTACCGATTCTGCGATCGGCGTGACATAAAACTCTGTTTTACCATGAAGATCAAGGAATGGTTGTGCGCTGCTTTGTGCAATCACCAGAGCATCCCCACGGCCTTCTTTGAGGGCGGCAAATCCAGCAGTTGGGTTGCCAA
Source organism: uncultured Pseudomonadota bacterium (assembly GCA_964436435.1). Classification (GTDB taxonomy): domain Bacteria; phylum Babelota; class Babeliae; order Babelales; family Vermiphilaceae; genus DAOVGZ01. The sequence continues at coordinate 773,013 of CAYTCH010000001.1, read as the reverse complement.
CGCGCTCAAGGGTGGGGCCTGTTTTTCCTGACATGTAGGTGTCTGAAATATAACCTTCATTCACAATGACTTTTTTACCGGTCAGTTCTTCTACTGATTTGAACGATGGACTTGTCATGAGACTTACAATTAAAAGCGGGTCTTTATCAATATAAGGTTGCGTAAAAAGAACTTGCTCTTCTCGCTCTTTGGTTGGCGTCATACCGGCTGCCACCACGTGAATTTCACCACGTTGTAGTGCTGGGATTAATGCAACAAATGGCATGTTCTTTAAAACCATCTCCGCGCCCAAGCGAGAACATACTTCCTTGATAAGATCAATATCAAATCCAACAATCTGTTCGCCTTCTACAAAGGTAAACGGCTGATATTCTGCATTTGTTCCGACGATGATCATTTCGATAGATGCGGTTGGGGGTGTTTTTTTGAGGGTGCGACGGGACGTTGTGTACCAGACCAAAAGGCTGCTTGCAATCAGCAGAATGCCGATGATAAATCCTCTTTTCATACTTTCTCTTTCTATGGCGGAGTTAACGTGCTTTCAGATGCCGTTTTATAGTGTGCGTGCCCTATTTGAGCTCAAGTATACACACAGATACATTCAAAAAAAGTGTTTATTTTTTTATGCAGATGCAACAAAAAAGCCGCCCCATGAAGGAAGGCGGCTTTGTAATCAGAATAGATGTGGGTTGCACTAAAAGAGTTCGCTGATAAATTCATCAATCTGTTTGGTGGTGACTTCCGTTCCCATTGCCCGATAGAACTCCTGGTCGTATTCCCTGGTTTGAATAACGATGGGCATAGTGAGTGCATGGCCAAGGAGCAGGGCTTGCTTTTTGCTATCCAGAGTTGCCAAGATTGACCGTAGCGTGGTTGCGCCACTGATTCCGGTGAGTACAGCTTGAATATCTTTTTCGTCGCTCAGCTGGGCGACAATCTTGGTACCGATCTGTGAAATAATCTCTTCATCAATTTCAGATGGTCGCTGGTCAACGACTAAAAGTGAAACGTAATATTTGCGCATTTCACGGGCGATGGTGCCAAAAATAGTTTGGCGTGCGGCCGATGGGTTTAAAAACTTGTGTGCTTCTTCTATGGTGATCATAAGTTTTTTGGGTTCGTCCTCTTTTTTTTGTGACCCCAAAAATTTTTCTGTTTTTTCTATGTAGCAACCATGGATCCGGCGTGTGATGATGTTGGCTACCAAGAGGTAGCAAAACGTTGAGGTGAAGTTGCCAAACTCAACGATGACGTTAATTCCTTTGTCGATGCATTCCATCATTTGGTCAATGACACTGTTGTCTCGGTGGGCGCCAACACTGACGGACTTTAAAAATGGTAGCCGTTCAACCCGTTTTAGTTTTCGGTAGAGCGCGGCGATTGATTCTGGGTGTGCGCCGAGTTCCTGAGCAAATTCCTTAAGAGAATCCCCTTGGTTGAGGAGCACTTCTAGCCATCTGTGTTTGTATTTTGCAGAGATTAAGTAGGCAGCTTCAAGCGCTGTTGCGTGCAGATTAAGTTCGTTTTGCAGTGAAATAATATCTTCCACGTAAATATCTTGGTATGGAATAGTGATTTCAACATCGGGCGATCCGCCACGTCGTCTGGTTGATTCTGGGTCCAATGAAAATATTGCAACGCGGTCGGGAAAGAGTGTTTTGAGCCCCTTTACAAACGCTTCTCCTTGCCCTTCTTTGCGTGCTTGTAGCCCATATTCGCTGTGCATATCAAAAATAATATTGACCGCTTTTTCGTTTTTAATGAGCCCGGCCAGCACAAGACGGGTTAAGAATGTTTTGCCTGTACCTGTTTTTCCAAAAATGCCGTTGCTGCGTTCGGTCAATTTTTCAAGATTCAGACAGACCGGTGTGGTCATATCAAGTGGTGTACCGATACTAAAGAATTTTTTGCTCTCTTCTGCTTCATCACCAAAAATAAGAGCGACGTCACGATTATCTGCTTCATATACCGGGCAAAAGTGGGACGGAATGGTTTTGACCGGTGACGGTTTTTCATCAGCGCCGAGCATCAGCATCGGTTTGAGTTGCGCAGTAGCGTACATATCTTTTTTTTGTAAGATCGAGGTGAGCAGTTTTTCTTGGGGCGAGGGTGGAAAGAGCAAAATATCCGGGTGGCTGACGTGTAGTGTCAGGTCAGTAATAAGTGAAAAGAATTTATACTGGCGCCCAACAATGGAAACGAACTTGCCTGTTTTGATAGTTTCAAGATCGGTATCCGGGGCTATGCGGAGTTCAAACCCTTCAGTTAATGATCCGGAAATGATATGTCCTAATTTCTTTTTTGCCATGTTACAAGCCTGGTATGCCACGGGGCTGGTTAAAACTGTTCAAGCGCAATTTTAAACCATGGAGTATAGCTTTCTGGGTTGGCCATAAGATCTCCCCCTAAATCTGAGATAGAAATCCATTTGAATGCATCAATCTCGTCAGGGTTTGGTTGTGGTGTTCCGTCAAAAATTCCAATAAAAACATGGTCAATTTCGTGTTCAGTGAGTCCGGATGCTTCGTCCGTTGCTTTATACATAAAGCTGAATTCTTCAAACAGCTCGGTGTCAAACCCGAACTCTTGCATCAACTTGCGGTGTATGGCGTCGGTCAACTCTTCCCCTTTATTGGGATGACTGCAGCAGGCGTTGGTCCACAGGCCGCCAAAATGATATTTTTTTAAAGAACGTTGTTGGAGTAGCATTTCTCCGTGTTCATTAAAAATAAAGATTGAAAAAGCGCGATGCAGTTTACCGCCGTTTTCATGTGTTTTCATTTTTTCTTCGTAGCCGACAATGTTGTCATGTTCGTCGACAAGTATGATTTCTTCCACGTGAGTACTTTCTGATTTTTACACAACATAGTATTGAATGAGTATGGCATTGATTGTGCTACGTGTGAAGGATTTGTACCATGCTTTGGTTTTTTGATTCAAGCCTGAAAAACAGAACAAGATTTGTTGAATCTATAGATAAGAGGGTCGGCCCTTTGATTTTAAAAGCATTGCGCCGCTTGAAGTGATTGTGTTACAGCTGAAAGTAGTAAGTAGTGAGGTTTTTATAAGGAGAGGCGATGAAGAAATTTTTATTGGTTGTTGGCGCGCTGTGTTTTGTGAGTGGGATATGGGGAATGGATGGCGGAGATAAAAAAACGACGCAAGAGTTCAAAAAAGAAGAGCGCAAGATTGATAAAGAGTCTCAACGAAAACCCCTTTTTGATTTTTATGATTTGGAATTTGTTGATAGAGAGGAAAACAAGAACATAATTCGTGTTCAGCCAGATGCGTTTGGTCTTGGATGGTACTTTATGGAGTACGAACGAGAATATGGTGATCAAGAAAAGTTGATGAAAAATGAAGGGGGAAAGAAAATCCTCATAGTAAAATCATTGATTTTACCGCAAGGTGTAACGCTTGAGGATGCGGATGCATTGATAAAATATGCTCAGACTCAGAAGAAGATTGAATGGAAGGATGAGCAGTTGTTGGGCATGATTTTGATTGCTGACAAATTTATTATCACGAAACGACAAAAAGGGGACTTTGCACCGCACTATGACGTGCTCGACGTATTATTGGTAGAACTTGCTGATAGATTAGAAAAAATGGAAAAGCAGATTTTGTTGAGTGATTTTCGTAAACATCAGGGATTAGCAGGGGAGATAATAACGCGCTTGCCAGAGGGGTTGCAACGAAAGTTGAGAGCCAGGATGTCAGATGCTATTCCGATGATTGAGTTGAAGCATGGAGAAGAAGTTGCATCGTTAATAGAGCTGAAGGATGGTCGGTTAGTATCGGGAGGTTTTGGTCCATCTATTAAGATATGGAAGCAGGGTAAAGATGGGAAGTTTGTTCTTGACGATACGGTTGGTTGGTGTCACAGCAGGGTCATTTCTCCGGTGATAGAGTTGAAAGATGGTCGATTGGCATCGGGATTTGGGGATAAAACTATTAAGATTTTGAAGCAAGGTAAAGATGGGAAGTTTGTTCTTGACGATACCTTGCCTGAGCAAAATAATGGGGACCATTTGGTAATAGAACTGAAGGATGGTCGGTTGGCATCGAGAAGTATTGATGGAGTTATTAAGATCTGGAAGCCGGGTAAAGATGGAAAATTTGTTTTAGAGAATACGTTGGGTGTTTTAGCTTCTTTGGGTATTTATTCGATGATAGAGCTGAAGGATGGTCGGTTAGTATCGGGAGGTTTTGGTCCATCTATTAAGATATGGAAGCAGGGTAAAGATGGAAAATTTGTTCTTGATGATACAGTTCGTGGGCCTTCGAAACTGTCCATTTTTTCGATGGTAGAGCTGAAAGATGGTCGATTGGCATCGGGAACTGGGAATGGTACCATTTTGATTTGGAAGCCGGGTAAAGATGGGAGATTTGTTCTTGATGATACGGTGCGTGGGTATACAGACTCGGTCAATTCTTTGATAGAGTTGAAAGATGGTCGATTGATATCGGAATCTGCTGATGGTGCCATTAAGATTTTGAAGCAGGGTAAAAATGGGAAGTTTGTTGTTAAATCTACGGTATATTCTCTTATGCGCAGATATATTAGTCCTTTTAATCTAAGCAGTTCTTTTGTGATAGAGCTGAAGGATGGTCGACTGGCATTGTTATTTTATAATGATGGTATCGTGAGAATATGCGATATTGCATCGATGTCATTTACACAATACATGGTGATGCGTTTGCTATCTGAGGGGTCTGAATTATTTGACGAACCAATGCAAAAACCAGGTTCGGGGGGCTACTTGAAATCGTATTTTGTGAAGACAAATCCTGTTGTATTGCAGCAATCAACTGAACAAGAACAGTGGTACAAGAAACTATTTGAAGATGAACTAATTCTGAATACGTTTACATCATTGCCCGAGGCGTCTTTGGCTCATCTGATACAATTGAAAGGTGTTAAGGTTGTCCGGATAGCCATTGAGATGTTGTTGGATGGAATTCAGGAAGATATGGAAGAAGAAGAGTACATTGATCAACATCAAAAAGAGATTATAGGACGGCTTGATAGCGTACTCCGCTTGTTGAGAGTGCTTAATTTAACAGAGCAAGAATGGGAATTGGACCCATTGGTTGGGTACTATAAACAGGCGAAGAAAATGGCTGTTGTCAGGAAAGCGTTGCAAGACGAACAGCGAAAATTGGAAAAGAACGAGAAAGTGGAAAAGGTAGAAGAGAAAAAATAGGTAGTGCTTTATATTTGACTGTGCAGACAAAAGGGCCGGAATGATCCGGCCCTTTGATTTTTTTAATACTGGAGATTAACCAGGCATTTGTGTTAATAACAAGGTAACTGAAGTTCTGGTGATCTCTGCAACGCCACTAGTTGGTACAAACGTTTCTTGTTTTCCATTGGTTAGGCAGTACACAACCTCTTTATCAGCCGCCAGGCTAACAATCATGGGTGTGTGACCGATTTCGACCACAAAATTACCAGTATTGGTGTTGAGTTCAACCCAACAGGCATCAACTATCTGCGAGCCTTCGGGCCCAAAGATTTTTAGTTCCATGGGTTACAGTTTTTTCGCTTTTTCAAATGCCTCTTCCAACGTGCCAACCATGTATAACGCCTGTTCTGGTAAATTATCGCATTCACCGGAAATAAGGCGGTCAAAGTCATCAACCGTTTTTTCACGTGAAACATAACGGCCTTCAAGCCCGGTGGAAAATGCGGCAGTGAACATCGGTTGCGTTAAGAATTTTTGAATTTTCTTAGCGCGCATAACGGTTAATTTGCTTTCTTCATCAAGTTCATCCATGCCCAAAATTGCAATAATATCTTGCAGCTCTTTGTAACGTTGCAAGATGATCTGTACTTCACGGGCTACTCGATAGTGTTTTTCGCCAACAATCTCAGGCGATAAACCTTTTGAGGTGGAGGCGATTGGATCAATGGCTGGGTATAAACCAAGTTCAACTAATTTACGTGAAAGGACGGTGTTAGCGTCAAGATGCATAAAGGTGGTGGCTGGTGCTGGATCGGTAATGTCATCGGCCGGTACGTAAACTGCTTGAATAGAGGTGATTGAGCCGTTGATGGTGTTAGTGATCCGTTCTTGGAATGCGCCCATTTCGGTCGCTAAGGTTGGTTGGTAACCAACGGCAGATGGCATACGGCCAAGTAATGCAGAAACTTCTGATCCGGCTTGTACGTACCTAAAAATGTTATCGATAAACAAAAGAACGTCTTTTTTTTCTTGATCACGGAAGTATTCAGCCATGGTCAGGCCAACAAGTCCGACACGCAAACGAGCGCCGGGCATTTCGCCCATTTGGCCAAAGATAAGGGCAGTTTTTTCAAGAACTCCTGAGCTTTTCATTTCAAGCCAGAGTTCGTTGCCTTCTCGGGTACGTTCGCCGATGCCGGTAAATACAGATACGCCGCCGTGTTCTGTTGCGATGTTGCGGATTAATTCTTGAACAAGCACAGTTTTACCAACGCCTGCGCCGCCAAACAGTCCAATTTTTGAACCTTTAATGTATGGGCAAATAAGATCGATAACTTTTAAGCCGGTCTCTTGAATTTCATTGGCGATTTTTTGTTCGGTGAGTGGTGGAGCGTCGCGATAGATGCCCCATTTTTTTCCATCTTTTAATGGTGTCAGACCATCAATAGTGCGGCCAAGAACGTCAAAAATACGACCAAGTACTTGGTCGCCGACTGGAACTGTAATTGGTCCGCCGGTATCAATGACGTTGAGCCCACGGCGCACGTTGAAAAGCGATTCAATCGCTATGCATCGGACGATGCCGTCACCCAATTGCTGGGCAACTTCCAGCGCGGCAGACGTGGATTGGTCATCGGATAAGTACATGATTAATTTACTGGAAATTTCTGGGACATGGTCGCGTTCAAATTGAACGTCAACGATGGTTCCCGTAACCCGTAACACGTGTCCGATTGCCTTGGCAGAGCCTGAGGTAGTGATGGACCCGTTTTTTTGTGTGTTTGCAGAGATTTCAGCCATTAGTTCTATCCTTACTCAGGAAGATGTGACGTGACTTTATTATCTCATGCTAATGAATGGATTACCGTTTGTAAAGAATTGGTACTGGAAAACGGGCAAGAAGGGCGTTTGTTGTAAAATAACCATATCTTATTTTTGAACATACGGGCCAGACCAGTATATTTGATAATCAGATACGCTGAAATTGCTATTCCAGCGACTACAAGCAGGTCACGGCGCCAGTTATGATGTTGTAGAACAGGTTTGGGAAGTTCTACTTCTTTTTTTTCGGTGATGCTGTTTGATTTCGGCGTTATTTGTTGAGGCTGCTCAATAACCTGGTTTACTTGTTTTGTTATTTTGATTTTAATTGATTTGTTCTCTTGTTGTATGTTCTGTGGTTGTTGAACTGGGCTGATTTGTTTGGTTGGCTGGTTTTTTGTTTCTTTTTGTTCAACAAAGCCAAGCTTTTGCAATAAGTCTTGTTGTGCCTGTGTGTTTCCATGGTCAAGGGTGTAAAGAACGATAGTTTTTTTGCCGCCATTGTGTAGAGCTTCATAAACTTTTAAGAGCATGTTGAGGTTAATCAGGTCATGAGACTCTTGGACTAATTTTTTTTTGAAATTATTGTAGCACTCAATAAAATTAAAAATTTCTTTATTCCCATTTTTAATGGTAAGGCTGTTTTTAGTAAGCTTATTGGGGTGTATCGTGATACCAGTTTTAGTAAGTACACCTATTCCTATTTCATAAAGCGCTTGTTTATTTTTTTCAAAGCATTTGGATCGTGATTTTGGGTCGGTGAATGCGCTGTATTCACTTAAGATTTTATGATTATTTGTTGCTTCTAGGGCATACGAGATAAATGTTTTTTTCTTGATACCATCAAGAAGATTTGAAAAGATTTTTGTAAACACAGGATTAGAGGCAAGATTTTTGGCTTGTTGTTGAAGATCATCAAGAATTTGTCGGATTCTATAACATATCAGGCCGAATTTTTCTATAACACGTTGCGTGTTTTCAGTATCGCTATGGTTGCTCTTAATAAGACCGTTTTCATTCACGATATCAAGATCATGACGTAATTCAAGAAAGGGTGTGTTCTTTTTTGAGTAAGCTATGTTCTTCCAAAAATTTTGGATATGGCTTGTGTCTTTGCCATAATATTCCATAGATTTACTTGTTTGAGTAGGAGGGTTGAGTGTTTTGGCAAAATAATCTTCTACAAGTAATTGTGAATTGTTTAGTTTCAACCATTCTTTTATTTTTGTTTTATCGGTTGTATTTATTTTTGGTGATACCAATTGATTATCGGCAATAACGTGGTGCAGTGTAACGTCATCTTTTATGTAGGTGGTGATGGAGAACACTTTACCATAAGCTTGCTCACAGCCCAGGGCTGCAAGTACAACAAAAAAAGCTTTAAGAACTAAGTTTTTGATAATCTTCATATCAACCTCCATTATTTCCATTTTATAGTTGATGGGGGCATTATACCTGTGTGCGTTCATTACACTCTCTAAGGCCCCCTGGCTATTATTTCACTTATCAGAATAGCATAGCCATATAAAATTACAAGTAGAAAATAAAGAAATTGCATAAAGCGATCATGAGCGATGATTTGCTGTTTTAGAGTCCAAAAGACTGTAAAAGTCCTTTTTTAACGCTCTGAGCACGTTTTTGAAGCTCTGCAATGGTTAAGAGGCCGGTTTTTGCTCCCACAGAGCTAATGACTGAGCTTGCATTCAAAATACCCATCAAAAGAGCATCTTGTAGAGGTGTGCCCATGGCAATATTGGTAGCAAAGCATGATCCAAAGGCATCTCCAGCCCCTAATGTGCTGACAATGTGCTCTGGTGCAAGGCTGGGATGGAAATAGACCGTTTCCTGGGTTGCCGCATAGACCCCTTCGGCACCATTGGTTACAACCACTATTTTGGGCCCACGAGTGAGAACTTCTTTAAAAAAGTCTCTGATATTAAATTGAATATTTTGGAAATAGATGGGTGATTGAATCAAGCGTGGTTCTTGGTGTTGTCCCTTGGCGGCAGATGAGCGTGAAATTTTGTCCCGTAAGCCTTCATTTGTTTGCACCAGGGAGTGCATCAGTTCATTTGCTTCTTCTGCGTTTAAAATCAAAATATCAACGTTTGCAAGCGACTGGCATAATGCATGAGCGCCAGCGGCCAATTGGCTTACGCCTGGGTTGGTTGCCACAAAGACGCCGTGTTGTTTTGCCAACTTAGTAATAGGGAGCAAGAGTTTGGATGATTCTCCAGAAAGTGACGTGATGTATAAAAAGTCGCATTGCTTGATAATTTCTTCAGGAATTTCTTGTTCTGTCAGCTGTGTGTTGGCGCCGCGCAATGCAAAAATGCAGCGGTCGCCACTGCGACAAGGTACGATGATGGAAGATCCTGTTGGTAGGGTATCGCTATAGCTGATGTGTTCAATGGATATATCTTCTTGTGCAAGGTCGTACTGTACAAACTCACCTTGAATGTCCGTGCCTATTTTGCATGCAATCGTGACATCAATACCAAGCCGTTTGCAGGCAACGGCAGAGTTGGTTGCTCCGCCCCCTGAAAAGTAATCTAAGCTTTGTACTTCAATTTTTTTACCTTCTTCAATGATCAAAAAGGCTTGTTGTCCATATTTTGTGTGCAGTTGGAGCATCTCTTGTGGTTCATATTGGATGATGGTGTCTTGTGTTGCTCCGCCAATGGTCATGCATTTCATAATATTATTCCCCCCCGGGTTTAAAAAAAGCTGATAAAAAATTCGACACAATCTTGCTTATGTCAAAATTGTGTCGAATTAATCATAAACCGAAATGGTTATGTAGGTGAAGTGTTATCGTTATTTTATATCACTTTTGGTAGTACATGCTCTAAAACTTCTTCTGCTTGTTTGACCCAAATAATATTAATTCCGTCAGTAATTTCATCGGCATCAATAAGATCGTGTCTATTGCGGTCGGGTAAAATAACGTGTGTCATTTTATGTTGTTTTGCTGCCAATATTTTCTCTTTCACGCCGCCAATAGGCATCACGTGGCCACGTAGATTCAGTTCTCCTGTCATGGCGTATTGTGAGCGGATGGGGCGATGAGTAAAGGCGGAAAGCATTGAGGTCAAAATGGTTATCCCGGCCGATGGACCATCCTTTGGTACCGCGCCAGCAGGAACATGCAAGTGCATGTCATGTGTGGTGAATTCTTCTTGTTTGATGCCGAACTGTTCAGCGTGCGCCTTGATGTAACTCATGGCTGCTTGCGCAGATTCTTTCATGACATCACCCAGTTGCCCAGTGAGAATGAGCGCGCCTTTGCCAGGGACGGTAATTGCTTCAATCTTGAGCATTTCGCCGCCGTATGGTGTCCAGGCAAGTCCGTTGGTGATACCGACTTGGTCTATCTGCTCCATCTCTTCGTCGATGAACTTTTGTGGACCAAGGTAGGTTTCAACGTTGTGTGTCGTGAACGTGATCGATTTACCAGTCTCAACCATTGACCGTGCTAATTTTGAACCGAGTTTTTTAACGAGCCGTTCCAGTTGGCGGACTCCTGATTCTCGTGTGTAATTGGTGATAATGTTATTCAAAAGAGCATCATCAAGCGTGAACGTTGCTTTATCAAGGCCGGTTGATTCTATTGCGCGGTCAACCAGGTATTTTTTGGCGATATGTAGTTTTTCGTTTGGTGTGTAACCAGAGAGTTGAATGATCTCCATACGGTCGCGTAACGGTGTGGAAATTGTGTCAAGGCTGTTGGCTGTCGCTATAAAGATCGTTTTGGAAAGATCAAAAGGAACACCTAAATAATTATCATAAAATTGTTTATTTTGTTGTGGGTCAAGTACTTCAAGCATGGCGGCCGATGGATCTCCACGGAAATCAGATCCGATTTTATCAAGCTCGTCGATGATGATGATCGGGTTCATAGAGCCGGCTTTACGCATGCCTTGGATAAATCTTCCCGGCATAGCACCTACGTATGTTCTGCGGTGGCCGCGAATCTCTGCTTCATCTTTGACGCCGCCCAATGAGACTCTGAAATGGTTTCTGCCCAAGCTGCGTGCAATAGATTTGCCGAGCGAGGTTTTACCGGTTCCTGGAGGCCCGACAAAACAGATAATTGGGGCGTTACTATCTTGTTTGAGCTTGCGCACTGAGATAAAATCAAGAATGCGATCTTTAATCTCTTTGAGCCCATAGTGGTCTTCGTCAAGAATCTGTTTGGCATGTGCCACATCAAGATTGTCGACTGTTTCTATGCCCCATGGTAAGGCAAAAATCCATTCAAGATAGTTTCTAATCACCATCGCTTCCATAGATTCTGGCGATGTATTTTCAAGGCGGTTGATTTGACGTTTGACCTCTTCCTTGGTCTCGTCACATACGGCAAGTGTTTCTAATTTCTCACGGAACTTATCAAGTTCTTCGTCATCCGCGTCGCCCAGCTCTTTTTTAATCGCACGCATCTGTTCACGAAGGTAATATTCTCGTTGCGATTTGTTCATGGAGTCACGAGCATCGTTTTTGATTTTCTCCTGCATCTGTGCGATTTCTATCTCGCTATACAGATAGCCGTACAGCTTGTGTAGCAGGGTTTTCTTGCTCGTACACTCAAGTAACTCTTGAGCTTGTTCCACAGAGAGACTGAGGTGCGATAAAATAAAGTCGACGATTTTATCAGGATCCTGCATTTTGGAAAGAATGACATGGAAGTCCGGGCTAAAACTTTGGCCCGCGGATGCCATCTCTTCGGCAAGAGCCTTCAAGTTTTTAATTTGAGCAAGAATCTCTGTCTCGTGTTCTGTCTCATCCATGCCAGGAATAGATTCTACCGTAGCGCGGAGAGATTCTTGGTCGGTGATCATGGTCAGCGCATTTGCTTTACACACACCTTGCACCAAGATTTTGATGCCTCCCTCTGGAATTTTGATCATCCGCATGATACTGGCAACGGTTCCCACCTGGTAAAGATCCTTGGTTCCGATAGCGTCCTGTTGGTTGACCTGCTTTTTGGCGGCCAACAAGAGTACCATCTTCGAGCCTTCAAGTGCATCACTCACTCCTTTGATGATGCGCTTATCAAGGACAAGGAGTGGAACTATCATGTGTGGAAACACAACAACGTCCATGGTCGGAATCACGGGTAGATTGTCTGGAATTTTGTCGTGAAAATTTTTGTCAAGAATGGTCTTCATTACACTCCCCCTCAAAAGATAGTTATCTTGCGATAAATAACATGTGCTTTTTTGTCCCTCTGACATTATTCTAAGGAAGATTGTCGAGGTAAAACAATAATTCTGGCCAAAATACGGGCAAATTCTTTTTGTAAAAGGTTTTGCTTTGTAGTACATCTTGGTGATATTCGTCTCAATGCTGAATAGGCCGTATAAGTCGAAAAAAAGATATTATGAATGCTCACGTGATCACGATGCGCGCTGTTACCAAATCATTTGGACAAGGGGAAACACTCCGCCATGTGTTGCGCGGGGTTGATGTCGAATTTGAGCAGGGCAAGACGTATGCTATCACCGGGATATCAGGAACCGGCAAGTCAACGTTAATGCATCTTATTGCAGGTTTGGACGCACCAACAGCCGGAGAGGTTTGTGTTGATGGGCATTCGCTGACCATGTTTAATAAAACAGAACGCGCCATTTTTTTAAGTTCGACCGTTGGCCTTGTTTTTCAGTCACCGTATCTGATTTCAGAACTTTCAGTCCAAGAAAATATTATGCTTCCGGGCCTTATTGCCGGGCACGAAAGAGCGGTTGTTGCACACAGAGTTCAAGAATTACTTCATAAAGTTGGGCTGGCCGACAGGGGTCATGATGCGCCTTCTGTGCTTTCTGGCGGGCAGCAACAACGGGTTGCTCTGGCTCGGGCGTTGATCAATGAACCGGCATTTCTTGTGGCTGATGAACCAACCGGTAATCTTGACGCGACAACCGGACGCGAAATTATCGATCTTTTGTTGGCCTGCCAGCGCGAGTGGGGCATGGGGATTATTGTCACGTCTCATGACCCGTACGTTGCACAAACCATGGGGGCTGTTTTTCATTTGAGCGACGGACTGCTTCGTACACAGGTCAAATATTCATAACCAGTTGTTTTCCATTACTACGTTCGCGCAAGCGTACGCAACTCTTGTGTTTTTATCCGCCGAATGAGTAGGGTAAAAAATAAGAGTCTATGGTGGTATGTAAAAAAAGGGAGTTGGTATGAAGAGATTACTGAAGCTAGTGATGTTTGTAGTGTTGTGTGCACCTAGTGGTCTATGGGCAATGGATAATCAAGATGAGGTTCAGATAAAAGGACCGTCGCAACAAAAAACTGAAGTTTATTTTCTTAAATTTAAGGATAAACCTATCAAGATTAGCAAACATGGTGCTCTGCTGTGTCAGGTTTTGCAGATCATGCTCAAGAAGAATGAGGTTAAAAGAGAGGAAAATAAGGAAGAAATAAAAATCTATTTTGATGTGGACGAACTGTTAGAAAAGGTTGCAGCCAAGACAGAAGATATATTGACAGTACTCCATTATTTTGCCGCAGTGGTTGATGGAGCAATGGCCATCAAAGATGTTCCAACAGAATATCTTTCTGACGTGTTTAAAGTGGCCGATGCATTGGAAGCAGGACGCATCGATGGAGCACACAAAAGAAATGTGTTGAATGAACTTCAAAAAGAATTGACGCGCAGGCCGATGGAAATCAAAAAGCCAGGACCAAGCAAACAACAAGAAACACAGCAATCGGTAAAAAAAGGTACACAAGATAAATCAAAAGAGCTCTCGTTTTCAAGCAAAAAACCTACCAACGTGACGCATTACTTTATCACGTTCAACAAGACTGAATTTCCTGTCTCATTTGAAGTACTCAATCAATTTGAAGTCTACAAAAAACAAACACAAAATATTGAGAAATTTGGAGATAAAGAAACAATACGGGTTTTGAAAAAATCAGCATCTCTGCAAGATCTAAATTTTGTGCGCGCAGGCGACGTGAAAAGTAAAATTAAAACAGGTACCACGCTCAAGGTGGTGTGGGATATTACGAAAATAATAGATAGAGTGTTTAAGCTGGATCAAGAAGAAATATCAAAATCAAAAATTAATGAAATATATGAGAGTATTCGTAATCAGGCGTATGAAATTGATCTCAAAGCATTGATTCCTCTCATGATTAACATTGCATCCGGCAAAATGCTTGCAAGCACCATAGAAGATAAAGAAGAGTTATTTTTGATCATCAAGATTGCTGATTTGTTGGGCAATACTACGGTTATGCAACAATGTACACCTGCGTTGATGGAACGGTTGATGGGTAATCCATTACAGGATTATTCGATACGCACGTTTACAGGGCATACTGATTCGGTGGTTGCACTGCAAGTGTTGCAGAATGGCACGCAGTTTTTGTCGGCCTCTTGGGATAACACGATACGGCTGTGGAATATCAACCCAGAACAAGGTCAAGTCCCCTTGGTCCGAGAGTTTACAGGGCATAAAGGTTGGGTGTTTGTAGTTCAAGTGCTGCAGAATGGCACGCAGTTTTTGTCGGCTTCTAGGGATAACACGATACGGCTGTGGAATATCAACCCAGCACAGGGTCAAGTCCCCTTGGTCAGAGAGTTTACAGGGCATAAAGGTTGGGTGGTTGCAATTCAAGTGCTGCAGAACGGCACACAGTTTTTGTCGGCCTCTATAGATGGTACGATACGGCAGTGGAATATCAAGCCAGAACAAGGTCAATCCCCCTTGGTCAGAGAGTTTGCAGGGCATGCTAATGGGGTGTATGCACTTCAAGTGCTGCAGAGCGGCACGCAGTTTTTGTCGGGTTCTAAGGATGGTACGATACAGCAGTGGAATATCAAGCCAGAACAAGGTCAAGCCCCCTTGGTCAGAGAGTTTACAGGGCATACTGGTCCGGTGTTAGCAATTCAAGTACTGCAGAATGGCACGCAGTTTTTGTCGGCCTCTATGGATGGTACGATACGGCTATGGAATATCAAGCCAGAACAAGGTCAATCCCCCTTGGTCAGAGAGTTTACAGGGCATACTGGTTGGGTGCTTGCAGTTCAAGTGCTGCAGAACGGCACGCAGTTTTTGTCGGGTTCTGGGGATAAAACGATAAGGCTGTGGAATATCAATCCAGAACAAGGTCAATTTCCCTTGGTCCGAGAGTTTATAGGGTATGCTGATAGGGTGACTGCACTTCAAGTGCTACGCAATGGCACGCAGTTTTTGTCGGGCTCTGATGATAACACTATACGGCTGTGGAATATTAACTTTATCTTTGCCCAAATAACACTCTGTTACCATATTTTTACCAG
Organism: uncultured Pseudomonadota bacterium; assembly: GCA_964436435.1. Lineage (GTDB taxonomy): Bacteria > Babelota > Babeliae > Babelales > Vermiphilaceae > DAOVGZ01. The sequence goes on along the minus strand of CAYTCH010000001.1, from coordinate 757,701 downwards.
TGAAAAACCGGTTGAATTGGTAGAGGGCAGCGATGACCATGAAGACTTTTTGGAATTGCCACAAGTGCTACGAGAGCATATTGTGAAGCTGGGGAAGATTAAGATCGTGAAAACCGATGAGAAGAAGAAATAAAGAATAGTTTTTGGAAAGAGTTTATTTTTAGCCCCCCCTCAAAGCATGTTGAATGCGGAGTTGGGGGGCATTTTTTTGATCCTATAAGCTTACTGTAACACCGGATTACTGCGAGCAGCTTAACTTTTTTGTGATCTCATGTACTCTAATGGTGGGTGTTAATAGTTACATTTTACATGCTCACCAAAGGGACAGCATGAGTGCTTACAGTAAAAAATCGCTTTTAAAAAATGCGGCCGGTATCGGCGGGTTGTCACTGCTGGGTAAAATTTTTGGCATTATGCGAGAAATTTTAAAAGTCAGCTTTTTAGGCGTTGGTGCAGTATCCGATGCGTTTGTGACCGCGTACAAAATTCCAAATTCATTACGTAAGATTTTTGCCGAAGGCGCGCTGTCTGCCGCCATGGTACCAACCATTGTGTCGGTTGTTCACACAGAAGGCAAAGAGATGGTGAGCCGTTTGATGACGCTCGCGTTTCTTGTTTTTGAAGGTGTTTTGTTGGTGTTGTGCGCACTGGTGATGTGGAAAGCTCAGTGGGTGGTCATGTTGTTTGCCCCGGGCTTTACTGAAGTGCAAGTGAACTATACCGTGCCATTCTTGCAGATTCTGATGCCGTTTATCTTTTTTTTATCTTCAAGTGCGTTGCTTGCAGGCGCTTTACAGTCGGTGCGTCACTTTTTTGTGCCCGCCTTTTCTCCGATCTTGTTAAACATTGTGTTTATTTTGTCGATTATGGTCTGTATCACCAAGGCGCTGCCGGTTGAGTTTCTGTGTTATTCCATTTTGTTTGGCGGGCTTTTGCAGGTGATTTTGCATCTTATTGTGTACAAGCGGCTAGGTTTTGGTTTTAAGGCGATTGATAAAAAGGCGTGGCATTACTTTAAGCACGTCATGATCAAATTTTTACCCTGTCTTTTGAGTATGAGTGTTGTGGAGATCGGACTGATTATTGATACCGCATTTGCCTCCTATTTGCGTGAGGGTTCCATTTCGTTAGTTACGTATGGCCATAGTTTTATGGGAATTCCATTGTCGGTGGTGGCGGTTTCTTTGTCCACCGTGTTGCTTCCTCACTTTTCACGTATCGTTATGTATGCACCGCGACGTATGGGTTTTTATTTGCTTGAAGCGACCAAGTTTGTATTTTGGGTGACATTGCCCGTAGTTATTATGATGGGCTTTTTTTCAGAAAAAATCTTTTATACGCTCTTTCTTTCCAAGCGGTTTACCATGGAGCAAGTGTCTGAAGCGGGCACTATTTTGATGGCGTTTTTGGTAGGGTTGTTTTTCTTTTGCATGCATAAGATATTGCTCAATATCTATTATGCAAAACACAATACCTGGATTCCAACCGTGGTATCCATTACTGGTGTTGCTATTAATTTGGGGTTAAATTTCTTTTTGATGCGCATTTGGCAAGCGACCGGTCTTGCGTTGGCGACATCAATATCATTTGCCATTCAAGTGATACTGTTGACGTGGTTTTTACAGCTGAAGTTTAATGTAACGCTGTATTGGAAACCATTTCTCAGTTTTATCTATCGGTTGAGTCTGCAGCTAGCAGTTATACTTCCAGGTGTGTATGGGTTGTATAGGCTGGGGGAATTTTTGGCTCAGCAGATGCCGCAATCGCTCGCCCATTTCTTTCTTGATAAGGTTGGATTTTGGTTCTGGGTTGGTCCGCTGTGTGCGAGTGCCTTTTTACTTATCTTTTTGACGAGAAAAATTTTTAAAGTTCGAGTTTACTTTTTAGACTGAGTGTATTTATGAAACATATTGAATCGGCTGGTTTTGTCGTCTATACAAAGACTGACAAGACCGTCAAGTATCTGCTTTTGCACAATACAAAAGGGCACTGGGATTTTCCAAAAGGGAGAGTTGAGGCCGGTGAAGACAAAAAGACTGCGGCCCTGCGAGAATTGCAGGAAGAAGCTGGAATAACAGTCACCATGGATAATGGGTTCGAGTATTCTTATTCGTATTCGTTTACTGATTACGATGATGAAAAAGCTTATAAAACGGTTTACTTTTTTTTAGGTGAAACAAGTAGTACTGCGGTGACGTTGTCAGATGAACATAATGATTTTACGTGGCTGACCTGCGCAAATGCGTTGGAGCTTTTGAATTTTGAAGAAGCGCAAAAATTGATTACCAAGGTCGACCAATTTCTGGGTGATTTTTAACAATTATTGATTTTCTTGAGTTTTTGTCATAAAAAACGTATTGAAAAACAAAAGAGATCACTGTGAAGGCTGTCAGCTTACACAGTGATCTCTTTGAGTTTTTGGGTTATAACTATCCTTTTTTTTGCCACCATTTCTTTTTTTCAGTAATTGGTTGTGCGGGAATGGTTTGTTTTTTTTGCGCCAGTGTTTTAAGCGCCGCATCGATTTTTTTTATGAACAGAATTTCCACTAATGTTTTGGCGTTAGAATCCAAGCCGCTGTTTTTTGCTTGATCAAGCATCATCTTCACAATTTCAAGTTTTCCTTTGTTTAGTTCGTTACGAGCACGCAGCGCGGCCGCAGTGATTTCTGTTTTAAAGGAATCCATGAGCCAGGTATATAAAATGGGTTTAAGTTCTTCATAGGCTTTGAGTCTGCCAAGGAGAGCACTTGCTTCTTTTTGATGAGATAAGAGACCCGAGAGAACCATGTTGGCATCATATTCTGGGTTAAGAGAATCTGAAAAATGAAGAGCTGCAACATGACGAGCAGTTTCTACAAGTTTTCGAAGATCGTCATTTAGTTTAATTCCAGATCTATCGAGCACATCGTTGATGGTTGCAAAGTGCTGACGTAAAAATGCTTGGTCTTGTGGGGTGGCCATATTAGCAGTAACAGATGGCAGTGTTTTGAGGTACTCAATCACTATATCCGAGATACTTGTATCATCTTTTGCGGTGTTTAATTTTTTGATAATGGCATCAAGAACAGGATATTCACCCTCCAGCATGGTGATAATTTCTTCTTTTAACTGATTTTCTGATTGAGCCTTTTTATATTCATCGGCTGTCTGTTCGGCAGTCCAGAGACTGCTTGAGCCGCTCAGGACTGCAAAGCTGAGTATAATTCCCCAAAATCGTTGATTTGTCTTCATAGATACCCTTTTTTTAGTGGTTTAATAGATGCTTTCATTTTTTGTTAAAGTAACAAAAAGGCTTTATATAAGGCAATACTTCCATAAAAAAAGATTCGATGTGGCGATTCATTGGGAATGAGGTGGTTGATTCATAGTGAAAACATTGCGCTGGTCGATTTATGGCTTATAAAAAGGGTAAAACTATTGATTGTTTCATTTTGAATATGTCATAATGGGGTTAGAGAGTAAAGTCTATGATTACCTTTTAATACAAAGGAGCTCGTATGAAGAAGCTTAGTTTATTGACAGTATGTGCTGCTGTTTTTATGACAGGTGGCCTGTTTGCTACACTTCCTGGGTATATCAGTGATATTTTTGTTATTAACAAAACTGATAAAGATATGACTGTTGGTCCGCGGACCCAAAGTTATTATGGCTGGAACGGCCAAAAGATGTATTCAAAGCAAGTTGGTGGAACTCTTGTGGTAAAGACAGGTGATAGAGTTAAGATAGCCTCTTTAGAGAGAGATCAACTGTTGTTTGTTTCACGATATGGAACAGTGAGTGTTGAGTTTACTGTTAATGGTCAAAAGCAGTCTTTTGATTCTAAAAAAACGGGGGTCGCCCTTGCAAGTACATTAACATATGACAATCCTACTCATGGTATTAAAGATTTGAAGCTTCCAGTAGAAATGCAAGGCTTGAAAATCACACCAAAGTTTGTCTTTGGTAAGACTTATCAGGATGTGGAAATGGAATTTTACCCTGGCTATACATACTAATTTCCTGATTGTTTAATATTTGGACGCGCTCGGTTGATACACAACCGAGCGCGTTTTTTTTAAAAGCTACAGGGTAGTAAAAATATTGACTCTATTACTTTCAGAGTCTTTTTTGTGTAAAGGCATCTGAGTTATTTATTTGTTTGCATGTAGCAATAATACGAAGAGCCGATAAATAGCAAGAGTTGCAGCAAGTATAAGTGGATAATATGAAATGATGGGACCTATAAAATAGAGGGTGCATTGGATACTACCAAGCACATAAAAACTGATTTATGAGGGTTGTAACAAGATAGCACTCAGCAGAGTAAAAAATATGAGCTCAAATCTTTAAGTCGCAGCCAAACTACGCTTTTCACTTCTTCGTAAAAAATGGGTTTCATTTAAAAAGTTGGCTGTGCCGGACGTAGCTTGCTTGCAAGCTAATTTTGGTTGCGGGGGCTGGATTCGAACCAGCGACCTTTGGGTTATGAGCCCAACGAGCTACCAGGCTGCTCTACCCCGCGATTATTTCAAGAATTGGTTATTATCAATATAACAGCGATTTGCGGTCTGTCAATGAATCACCCATTTTATTTATCATTCTCCAAAAGCACTATTGCGGTTGCCAGACTACTTGTATGAGTTATTGATACAAGACTGGTCGGCGTGGCACTGAGAGGTACTTGTGAGGTTTGGTTGAGTGTATCCCAATCAATAATCAAAGCAGGAGCGGAAAAAGGTGCAGAATGTAGGTTTGTCAGCTTGCAAAGCGTAAAAAATGGAATGCCATGCCCTGGTGTCATTTGGCACAGAGCTTTAAATAATGCCTCTTTGACGGCAAATCGTGCAGCCAGACGCTCGGCTCTTTTAAGTGGGTTGCTGAGGCTATAGGCTAACTCCGGTTCCGAAAATATTTTAAGCAGTTGTTGGGGTTGATACAGGTACCAGGAGGCAAACCGGTGGATCTCAACTGAATCTATACCGATACCGACAATCATTGATTTAGCTCCGTTGGCGTTCTAGGTTCTGGTCAAGAGAACGGTACATGACGGCTTCACGCACGTGCGGCATATCAATGAGTTCGCTGCCTTCAAGGTCGGCAATGGTGCGGGCAACTTTTAACAGTTTGTGGTATCCGCGCATGCTGAGGTTGAGTGCATCGAACGCCTTTTTAATCAATTGTTCGGCCGGTTCGGTCAAAATACAAAACTTTTCAATCTGGTCCGGCGTCATGTGCGCGTTCCACTCATTCTCATTTCCAAAGCGATCGAACTGAATCTGCAGCGCTGTTTTAATTTTAGCAAACAGGTCAGTAGAGCTTTGATCATTGAGGGTTGGTGCTTTGATGGTGTCATATTCAACCGACTGCACACTAATTTGTAGGTCGATTCTATCAAGCAGTGGGCCAGAAAGTTTATCAAGATAGCGGTTAATTTGTTGGCTGGTGCAATTGCACGAACGTTTTTTATCACCCCAGTAACCACACGGGCAAGGGTTGAGCGCAGCAACCAATAAAAATGAGGCAGGGAAACTGAGTGATTGTTGCACGCGGGAGATGTTGACCTCTTTGTTTTCAAGCGGCTGTCGCATGACTTCTAGCGTGTCTCGTCGAAATTCTGTTAACTCATCCAAAAACAAAATACCGTTGTGCGCAAGACTGACCTCACCAGGTTGTGGGTATGAACCACCACCCACAAGTCCTGCTTGTGAAATAGTGTGGTGCGGATTACGGAATGGTCTTTGCACAATGAGCGGTTTATCTTCTAGTTTGCCGCTGATTGAATAGATTTTGCTCGTTTCTAAGACTTCATCAAATGTAAGTGGCGGCATAATGCTGGGCAGCCGTTTTGCAAGCATGGTTTTGCCAGCACCTGGGGGCCCGATAAATAAAATATTGTGGCGACCGGCAGCAGCAATTTGCAGTGCACGTTTTGCTTGTTGTTGGCCTTTGACCTCACCAAAATCAAGATCCTGGGAGCTGTTAAGTTGCGCGTACTGTTCAAATGAATTTTTGGTGGGTTCGATGACCAGTTCCGAGCGCAGATAGGCAACCAGTTGTGTCAAATGGTCTACACCGATAATTTCAATATCCTTGATGAGTGATGCTTCTTGCGCATTTGCTTTGGGGACGATCAGTCGTTTTTTGCCCAGTTTTTGTGCATCATAGGCAACGGCCAGCGCGCCCTGAATTGCGCGAATACTGCCGTCCAGAGAAAGCTCGCCAATAAACAGTGTCTCGTTACGGAATTGTGGTGTTAAGTTGATCTCGTTGAGAGCATGTAGCACGCCGATGGTAATGGGAAGATCAAAGAGTGTTCCTTCTTTTTTTAGGTCGGCGGGCGCCAGGTTGACGGTAATTTTTTTGGCAGGAAAGCGAAAGCCACTATTTTTGACCGCGGAACAGATGCGTTTACTGCTTTCTTTGATTGCAGTATCAGGAAGGCCAACAATATCGAACCGTACCATGCCAAAGGAGACATCAACTTCAACTTCAACAAGGCGAGCGTCAACTCCTAGTGGTGTGGCGGAAAGTATTTTTGTGTGCATAATTCGATTTTATTTTCTATATGTTAAGAAGTTTGATTTTTTAATATGTTTCTATTTCTCAGGTATAGCACACGTTATTTCATTTGAAAACAGCTTTGCCGTTTTTTATATCCCTGAGGTGTGGTTGTTGGTGATTATGGGCTCTTTTGTCGTCTGGCAGTTTTTTCAAATTTCCCTAAAATAGGTATGCACAAAAATGCTTCAGTAAAGACCTACAGGATGATATTTTTATAACCAAAGGATAGAGACGATGAGATGTATGAATGCGGCACGAGTAATTTTCTGTTTATCGCTCTGGACACCACACGTTTTTAGTACTGTTTTGATAGAGGGAAACGTATCTCCTGATACCGGGACGTCGTTTAACTTTTCAATCAAAGGGCATGTTGCGGGGCGAAATAGTTTTTTTGTGGCGGCCGACCCTACTCAGGCGGGGCCAGCACTTGATATTAAAAATTATGCATTGGCGGTGGTGTGGCAGGGTGAAAATAAGTTTGTTCCACTTGCTCCCGAGGCGGTTACTATCAACGGTGTGAGTGTTACTACAAATCCATTGTATGGCAAAAGAATTCAACATCTTGGGTTAATGCAGATTACTGACACGTCATCAGTAATGCCGGCCTACACACAGCAGCCTTTCGTTGTGTTGACCGATGATCTAACAACAATTTATTTATTGAATCCCTATTTTACAGCAACGAACGTTTCTATGTTGTCCGCTACCAATATTTTATCTGCAAATCCATTGGTAGTGACCGGTGGTATTGTTGGGATTGCCTCGGGAGGTAACAGCATTTTTGCCGCCGTTAAACCGGGGATAGGTACGTTTGGACAACTCGGGAGTGGTGTTGCTTTGCTTGCCAGAACAACGGAAGAAGTAACTGATGCAAATGGCAAATCAACAAAAACAGTGCTTAAATATTTTTCTACCACGGCGCTTGATAAAACATCGGCAAGTTTGCGATTTGCAACAGGTGGTGATCTTCAGTTGACCCAAGTGAATGATATGTTGATGGATGAAAATCTTGGTCTTTTGTATATGTCTTTGGGTGTCCGTGCAGATGGATCTGCTTCCAGTGGTGCGCGTGCTTTGGTGGTTGGTTTTATTAATAAAAATAATACCATAACGTTCCGCGCAATAGCACCAGATGTTGTTTTTACCGGGAATAATGAAATTGTTGGTACAGCCATCCCAGGCGCTTATGTTACGCTGAATAAGGTGCGTACCATGCAGACAAGCACGTGGCTGCACTATGCGGTGGTGGTTGGTGGAAATGGCGCAGCTGGGGTCACACAAAAAGAGGTTTATGCGGTGCCCTTAGTGAGTGATCCATTCAGCACAAGTTTTGGCTTGCTTGCCAAATATGATTCAGATCCAGAAGATTATTTTATCGGTTCTGATGATCATATGTCATTCAATAATCGTTACTTTAAAACGCCTGCAACAACAAATGCAGATATTTTAAAAACAACAGACGTTCAAGCTCAAGTTGGCCGTGGAGAGGCGCCGGGTGATGTTCTTGATATCGCCGTGCTTGGCGACTCTGTTGTTGTTGCAGTTGATGTTGATTTTGTGGCTGGTGTGACACAACGCAGACTCTATGCCTCCCGCGCATTGTTTGACAATAAAGGTCGCATTTCAGGTTGGACTGCATGGCAGCCTGCGGCTTCAAGCATCGGAACGCTTGCTGGATTTTTTATGGATGGTACCGATGGTGCAATTACCGGTTTGGTGAATGATACTCCTGATATAGATGCGGACGTTAAAATTGTACGCCGTTCTTTATGGAATTCTGGTGATTCTGCCGGTCTTGGTGATTTGAGTACGGTGCTGACTATGCAGTTGCCACAAAATATGGGCGGCATTCATGGCATGTTTGATTTTTCAGAAAGTTATAATGGTGTTTCCAATGCAACGTTTTTGATATCAACTGGATGCAAAAATTTGGCGCTTGTAGAAACGAGTCGTCTGATTAATCCGGGTGCGATATTTTCAGTGAACAAGGGAAATTTTTCAGCAAATACTGTTGTGTTTGAGAATGGCACTGTGACTCAATCGTTTCCTGCTGGCGGCCAGACTCGCGTTGCGGTTATCGGCGGCGGAGAACTTGATAATGTTGGTGCGATTGAGTGCGTTGAAATAGCAAGCAGTGGTTTAGGATCGACACGTATTTTTGCAGGTGGGCCGGGTGGCCTTGCTGCATTGGTTAATCCAGACGGGTCGGGCATTGTTGGTGCATTAAAACCAGGGTTTGAAGGTATTGTCACCGGTATGGCATTTAAAAAAATTGGTAATTATCAGTTTGTACGTGAATTGGTGGCTGATGCTGGTGAGTTATATGTGCTGACCGACAAGCAGCTTGATAGAATTTATTTGGGTGACAACAATTTTACTACCGTAACACTTGCCACAGCAGATGTTATTGGTGGTTCATTTTTAGACGTAGTGGTTTCAGGGCATCTTGCCGTACTTGCAACGAGTGTTGGCATGTTTAGATCTGGGAATGAAAAAAATGTGGGCACGGCAGCTTCAATTGCTGATGTTGCTTGGACTCAGGTTGTAATGCCAGAAAATGCTGGCCCCGTTCAACAGTTGGTTGTGATGAGTCAAACAGGCGTTGCACAAGACTTACAACGTGGCGGTAATCTTTTTGCAATGGGTTCATATGCAGGAAAAAATAAGGGTAAATGGAGCAGGTTTACTGTTGCTGATTATAGCGGTAGTAGTGTCACTGATACTATCATTCAACCGCTTCCTGATATTTTTGTCAGATCTCAAAAAGATGGCGCGATATATTCTTATTTTGCAAGTTTTGGTACTTATCGTCCGTTATTAGCGCCATGCTCTGCATTGCAAATGACCGCGCGTGACAAAGATCTTAACAAGTTGTCAACCATCGATATGATTTCGTCCTGGTTAAAATCGGGACAGCGTTTCGCTGCCACCAGTTTGCATTCTGTTAATGCAGCACTAGAAACAGTATCAGATATTACAAGCGTGTTGCGCAGCAGTGGTTCAGGCGATTTTCTTGCCGGCACGGATAATGGGTTAAGAGTTAATGAACTGGGTATGAATGCAACTATAGCAATTGATTAAAAAATAAATTCGAGAGGTCTTTACCGTGATGTACAAGAAGTTATTAGCTCGATCTTGGGTATTGGGAATTGTGTTTATAGCACAATCAGTTGCTGCCATGAACCTGATTCATCCGTATGAAACTATTATTCGCGCTGAGCATACACCGTTTTATTCTATGCAGGTGATTGGGCTTGGCCAGTTTTCACTGGGTAAGGCAAAAGGGTATGATGAATGCGGCTGCCGAGTGCATCCATTGCGCATTTGGAATGCAGACCAAGATGCCATCAAGATGCTTGATGGCTTTTCAGACGACACTGCCATAGGCCAACGTCGTATTTTGGTTAACGCCAATGATGATGGTGTTCGTGGACATTATATTGTAGATGGTGATTTTTCAGCTGCAGGTTTTGCGTTATCTGGCCGTTGGGCATTGCCACACTCTTTTGCTATAGCCGCACATTTTCCGTTTTATCACATGAAGTTGAGCAACGTGAGTTGGTGTAATGAGACCAAAGATATCACTGCTGATGATGCCAGAACCAGAAAATATCTGACCGATGATTTTTTTAACAATGTGTACACGCTGGGTGATGGCCTTGAGCTGGGCAGCTGGAAGCGCACCGGTTTTGGTGACATGTCATTATTTTTTGAATGGTGCCAAGATTTTAAGCAGGACAAAGAGATTCTTAAAAATGTACGCGTTAATGCACGTGCCGGTTTAGGGTTTCCGACTGGTAAGCCACGCGATGAAGATAAGATTTTTGCACTTCCTTTTGGTCAAGATGGTGCAATGAGCGCTGTGTTTGGCGCCGGACTTGATTTAACCTTTTCAACCTTTGCCCGCCTTGGGCTTGATGTTGAGTTGACGCACGTGTTTGCCAACACCCGTTGCCGCAGAATAAAAACGAATTACAATCAAACGGAGTTGTTGTTGCTTGCCAAAACCAAAGTGCTGAAGGATTTTGGTCTGTCACAACAGTTTACTCTGTATGGCGAACTGTATCGCTTGTGGGACCGTGTGTCGTTTAAGCTTGGTTATCAATTTTTCAAACATGGTGAAGATTCACTCCATATTTATGATCAAGTTTATTCCGATCATATTGCACGTACGGCAAACAGCCTTGAAGAGTGGACAACGCATAACTGTTTCATAAGTTTGAGTTACGACTATCCATGTGAAGATGAATGTGACTGCCGCGTGCATCCGTATGTCAGCGTTTTTGCTAAACTTCCCTTTAATGGAAAGTTTTCGGTTCAGAACAATCTTTTGGGTGCTGTTGTGGGAATCGACTTTTAAATTCAATGTATGTTAGGTATTTGAAAAGAGAGGGGCGCTTACGAATTTTAAAGTGGGCGCCTGTTTTTTGTAGAGTTCATATGATATTAAGAAAAAGAACGATCGTGAAATCTTTTTGAGCTTGCCCATCGGCCTGCGTAATTATTTTATCAAAAAAGGAAAAGTAACGTTGCCGCAGACATCGCAAGAGGTTATTGAGTAAAGGCTTATCCTTGTTGGTATAATTGTTATGGCCCTACGCCCCTAATTACGCAGGATTATTGAATTCCCTTTTTCCACCATGCTAGCATGATCTTAAAGATTGAGTGTTAGTGTTGAAAAAGGAGGAATGTCATGAAATTACTGCGGTTGCGAGTTCTTATTTCTTTTGTTGTTTCTTGTTGTATTGTATTCCCATTGTTTGCACCTGCGGCTACTGGTGGCCAAACAGGTTCCGATTTTGGAGTATCAAATCAATGGGATTCGTTCAGCTTATCACAACAAAAAAGAGACGGATCGGCTTCATCAACGAGTTCAGCATCGTCAGAGCCATCAGGATCAAAAGATAGTTCTCAATTACTTTCCTCACCATCAGCTGCGAGTGAAGAAGATGCTGTCAGTACGGACAGTCTAGCGGAACAAAAAACCACAACCGTACCTGCACAACTACATGGTGTTGCTGTTTCCAAAACTGTTGCCACGTATGTCAATAACGCAGAGCCACAAGCAATAAAACTTCCCATAGTTAAAGATACTGCTGGCGATCTTGCCAAAAAAATTGAGGCGGCAAAAAAACCAAAAGAAGAGGCTGTTTTTGAGGGGCTTATTAAAGAGATTCAAGCAGAAAAACGATCATCACTTTCTTTTAAAGATATACCTTTTATTAGCCTTATACCACTGCCTAAAACTGTCAAAGCGTTTTTTGATAAAATTGTTATGTACCTTCCTGTTGTGTCGATAACCAAAAAAGGTTTCAGCGTCGACGGCATGATCGACATTGATAAAGTGCGCGTGTGGGGACGTATTATGATCGACTCAGACTCGACCGGTAAAAAACGGCACAGTCTTGCTCTTGAGCTGCCAAAAGGATGGAAATTCTCCACGCTGTTCCCTAAAACAGAAAAATTTGATCCGGGCGTTTTGGATTTGTTTGTTTTTGAGCGCGCGTACCTTGTTCTTTCTAGTGCAAAATATAAAGACCCGATGCTTAAAAAAGATATTAGTGTCGGTCTTAACTTTTTGGCAGGAATCAGGCCGGTTGGTGAATTTTTTGAAGGGCTGAATGAGTTGACCGGTGGCGTGCTGAAATCAATAGCATCAATTGATATGCAAGGTGTTATTGGGCTGAATGAGCAACTTGTGGGTACTCTGCTTGAATTTGAATTACCGGTTGGCCTCAAGTTTACGAGTTGGTTATCCACCTCAAATCTGAAATTTTTTATAGCGTTAGAAGAAAGAATCTCACAAGTTGTGCGGCCAACGGTTGGAATCAGCGGTGGTTTGCATGTCCTGTTGCCTTTCCAAACGAATAAAGTTGAGTTTCGGCTGACGGGAAAGTATGCACTCCCTGAAGATCTTGAGTTGTACGGTGAGATGAATGGCTGGCTTGATAACGTGCCATATCCGCATATGAAGGTAGGCGACTTGCGGCTTGGTATTATTACCGATATTGCTGCGGCCGTTGCATCAGGTGGCGTGTTAACTGTTTCTGGTATCAACGTTGCGGGTGGTGTGGGCGTTATGGATTCCAAGATGCACTTGGCCTTAAAAGGGGCGCTGGACGCAACTACTGGCATTGATGACATGACCGTTGTTGCCAAGGGTACATTAACCCTTAAAGATTTGGTGTGGTTTTGGGTGCAGTCTGTAGAAGATATTGCCAAGCTCTTTAAAAAAGATGAGTCATTTGTTCAGGGCGTTATCAATAAGGTGCCGCCGCTTGAGTTTAAGGATGTGAATGTTGTGTTTGTTCCTAAAGAGACGGTTGAAGAGAAAAAAAGAATAGAAGTCTCTGTTGGGAGCGTTAATATTTTTGGTCTTCAGGGTTCAGGCATTTTGTATCTTGATAAGCAGGGAATGCGTGGGAAACTGAATGTTCCAGAAATTACCATAGGTTCAAAAGACAAACCTCTTTTTTATTTGTCGGGCGTTGGGGAAAATGGAAAGAAGGGTCTTGTTTTTGACACAACGATTAATTTATTGGAACAATCTATTTTTGCAGATGTTGAATGGGGAAGCTCCTTGTTGGGGATGAAATATTACGGTCGCGCGAATATTACAGCAAAAAGTCTTGAAGTTATTGGTTCATTTAAATGGTCAAATTTGGTTGATACGCAAATTATGGTTAAAGCAGACCTGCTGACTGATAAGGCCTCGTTTGAGAATTTTTCTGCGCATATGAAGTTGCAGCAATCGGGACAAGAAAAGTTTGCTGCAATTTTAAAAGCAGCAGCACAAGAACTGTTGGGTGGTCTGCAAAAAAAATTGGATAAAGCACGTGAAAAAGGCATTGATTTTCTTGAGGGAGGGCTGACCAAGAAAGAGGAACAAATACTGATTTCCATCGATCAATTGGAAAAAAAGATTAAAGAGAAAAAAGATGTTTGTGACAAAACATATGCCGGTTCCCGTGTTGGCTTACGACCATTCTGTTATGTTGGAAAAGGTGTTGTGGGTGATACGGTTAAATTGATCGCTAAAAAATTGCAGCGCGATATTGAACTGAATGTGCGGATGGTCAGTGGTGTTATGTATGTTGAGACGGTAGCAAATACGGCGCAAGCGGTGACACGACCAATCGGCGCTGTTATGAGTTTCTTGGCGGATGTGCTTGCCAATGCTGTGGTGATTCGTCAGTTTGATGCGCAGGCGAGCTTTAAGAAACTTGCAGAGAAACAACCTGTGCTCCTTACTATTCTTGATATGCGTCTTGCGGGTAAAGATTTTCTTGTGAAAGATTTGCCGTTCCAAATTAATAAGCCACAAGAATTTTTGATGGATCTGTTTGACCAGCTGCAGAAGCAAGTGCAGGTGCCAGTGGCAAAATAATTGTTATGCAAGGGTGCCCGTTATAGCGAACAACAACTGCGTGGCACCTTTGCGTATTGAGCTTAAGTCAATGGAACGGATGTTTTGTATTTTAATTCGTGTGATCTTTCAGAAAATAAAAAAGGCGGCTGTCTCAAAAAAGAAGTCGCTTTTTTTATACACATATTACACTCTGTTGAGAGTGTTAATTATGTGATCAATAAGCCAAAAAAACTTCAAGGGTACGGATGAAAAAATTATTGATATTAGTTTTTGCGATGAGTTTGTCTGGCGGCGTGCTGGCTTGCCAGCGTGAAGAGGAGATTGTGATTCAGGAGACGCAGCGTCCTGTGACACAACTTAAGCAATTGAAAGATAATGAACAATCTTGCGCAAGAAGATTAACACGCTCGATGTCATTGATGGGAGGATATACACAACACTACCTCAAGGTTGGGGAGGATGAGTGGGGCGTGCCAAAAAAATTTTTACAGCAATGTGAAGTTTATTCGACGCAACAAAATTTTGAAGACATTCAAAAAAAGCAGGTTACATGTACCAAGGGCCTTGCTGCGGTATCTTTGTGTTCGCATTCTGTGCGTGAATTTGAGGATGTTTATCCAAAAAAAGAAAAACTTTCTCAGGAAAAATTGATTAAGCGGGTATGGGATATTACAACTCTGACGCAGGAGCTTCCGAAAGATGTTCGCAACAAGATTTCTGCGTTGATTGCTGTTGCATCGGGAGAGAAAAATCCGAGTGTCATTTCTAAAGAGGAATTGTTCAAGATTATCAAACTTGCAGATGCGCTGCAGCATACAAAAGGAATGCGGCGTTGTATTCCTGTTTTTATGGATAGGGTGGTGGCAGGCAATCCGCTCCATGCCTTGGTCAGAACGCTGACAGCGCCTCAAGGCAAAGAACATACCTTTTGTGTGAGGACTCTGATATCACTACCCGGCACAGAATTAGTTGTTTCTGGAGGGGGTGATGGAAAGCTGAAGGTATGGAATTGTGGTACAGGTGAATGGGTGTGTGACTGGATAGCGCCTCAAGGCAAAAAGCATGCAGATGGGGTGAATACTCTGGTATTATTACCCAACACAAATTTAATTGTTTCTGGCGGGGGGGATTGTAAGCTGAAAGTGTGGGACGTTGATCCCTTTGCCAACCTCACCCTTGATCAAATAACATTGTGCGACCAGATTTTTACAAGTCAGGTGCCGGTTGACCTGGTGAAGGATGCAGATAATCGTGAAACATTTATGAGTCTGCCGCAAAGACTGCAGGAACACATTATAAATTTAAATAAGGTTATTCTGCCGGAAAGCCTATGTACAATTGCGCAAGAAGACAATGTTTAAACAAGGGTGCCCGTTATGGCGAACAACAACTGCGTGGCACCTTTGCGTATTGAGCTTAAGTCAATGGAGCTGATTGCAGGGTTTTGCGCGAGTTTGTCCATAAACTCTTGTGCTGTTTTTACGTTGGCGCAACTGATGGTCAACTCCAATTGTTTTTTGGTGATGCTCAAGGATTCAACAGATCCGGTAGTGCCCAGGATGGTATGTATGGAATGAAATAGTTGCATAAAAGGATCTTGAGCCTGTTTGGCTTGCTCCATTTTTTTTACTGTTTTTTCAAGGGCCGGTAACTCATTTTCTAATTTTTTTGTTTCACCATTCAGCTGGTTGAAGGGCGCAAGTCGCTTTTCAATCAGCTGTTTTTCTTGGCGGACGTTGTGCAGTGTAAACCATTGCATGATTTGCAGTGTGGCCATAAGAGCGAGTGCTGCGATGCAGAACATGAGCGGTAATTTTTTGAACAGAAAAAATTTTTTTGTGGTCCGGTGTGCATGATTTTTTTGTGCGAAATTAATTTTATTCATCGTGAGAGCCCTTCTGATAAAAAGAGTCCAACGTGCGCGCCTAAGAATGCATATTCTTTTTGGATATCAATATCCAGTGCTGGATCAACGCTCAGCGAGCTTGCGATAGTTGCCGCATCAAAGAGATTATTTGCGTCATATTTGTGTGCCAGCAGATCGAGTGATAGTTGGCTTTGACGGAATGCTGCACCCTGCACCTGTTTATACAGTTGTAATTGTGCATGCTGCCCGGTGGTGATGGTGACTAGATTCAAGTTGGCAGCGTAGGCGAGCAGTTGGTAAGCAAGGAGATGTTCCGGTTTTATGCCGCAGACAAAAAAATCAAAACCACCTTTTTGCGATGGGCACAGGTAGGAGCAATCCCATGATAATGTGTTCAGTTCTGCGATATTGAACGTTTGGTTTTTAGTCGATGCTTCATGCGTTTGTACAATCTGTTCAAGGACTCGTGGGCCAGAAACGGCAAGGGCGACGGGTGGATAATTAAGTCCGGTGCTGGCGATAAACTGAATAATTTGTTGTTTGATGATTGTTGGATTAAACAGGACCGCCTGTGCAAATTCAAGATGTTTGAGTGGGAAACGTGAATATGCTTTTAAAAGATTCGGTCTATTTTTTGTGTTAGCACGTTCAATGAGGCAGCAGGTTAGATGTTGTGGAGTCAGATAGATGGTAACAAGATTATTCTGTTTATGAGTGAACGGCCACATGTTTTACTCTCCCCATAGCAACGCGGTCTTTACCCTCAAGATCCTTTTTGATTGTTATAGCATCAAAGCCTGCGTTTTCCAACAAACGGCTCACCGCATGTCCTTGAAGGTAACCAATCTCAAGAACGAGTTGTGGAACGTTGTGAGTTTCCATTTGCGTGTTCTCACGTAAAAATTGCGGGGCCTGTTTTATGATTCGTTCAATAATGGCAAGGCCATTATTTTGGGCGACCAGTGCCAGTTTGTCTTCCCATTGCACCACAGAGTCATCAAGTGATTCAAACTCTTCTTGAGCGATGTACGGCGGGTTGGAAACGATAAGATCAAAGGTCATGCCATGAGGAATGTTGGTGAACACGTCCGAGTGTAAAAAGGTCACGTTGGTAATGTTGTTGTGCTCTGCGTTACGCTGAGCTAAATCGAGCGCCTGTTGCACAACGTCAACGGCATAAATTTGTGCCTGTGGCAATGCCTGTGCCAACGAGAGTGCAATGGCGCCCGTGCCGGTGCCGATATCAAGGATGGTTAGTTTTTTGTTTTTTAATTTTTTAAGTTGCTCAATGAGGTTATCACACATCTCTTCTGTTTCTGGGCGCGGAATAAGGATGGGCGTTTCTAACAACAGCTCGAGTTCCAAAAAGGGTGTTGTGCCCAACAGGTATTGCAGCGGCATGTTGTGATTGATCAGTTTATCGAGCCATTCATCAAGCTTTTGTTGTTGTGCATCGTCCAGCTCAAGGGTGTCTTCAAGTATTAATTGTGTTGCAGTCATGCCAGTTAGTGCTTCAATAACCCACTGTGAATATTGACTACAGAGTGTTGTGTCGTGGTAATATTTATGTAATGTGTGTTCGATGCTACGCTGTAATTCGATAAATGATATATACTTGATCATAACACTGTTCCTTTTTTGTGTGCCTTTTTAAGCGGGAGGAATGCTTAATTTATTTTAAATTCTTCCAAAAACGGAAAAGATTTTTCATACAGTATCCGTGTGTTATGTGTTATGAAATATTAAGGATAAAGGGTATAGGAAAGGGATGAAATGGCAATTTTTTTTGAATCAGGGGAAAAAAATGAATAAGAATTTTGTGTTTCTTGGTTTTTTGATTTTATTGATGCCTGGAGTTATGAGCCCGATGAAAAGAGTGACGATGTGCAAGTCGTATTCAATTCAGGGCAAAGATGGTGTTAAGCGGTATGATACCGCAGAGGCTGAGACAAAGAATGTTATTGCAAAGGTTATTGTGGACCCTCAGCCTGATAAAAAACTTAAACAGGTTATAATTGTTGATGAAGGCTCACCTGATTTTTTTGGAGATGATATTATCTTGGATCCTGTTTTGGGTTGTCTTGATTTAAGCCCTAAACAGAATCTTGGTGTGCAAAGTCGACTCAAGTTAACGGCATTGGCTTATTATTTGAAAACAAATACACAGAAGAAATCTTCGTATATATGTATGGTGCCTGAACAAGATGAGATAGGGACGTTTCTCAATGGGTTTGTGCTAGGTTCTACTTATAAACAATATGAATGGTTTAATCTTGTTCTGAATGTCAAAGTGCCCAGCCCGCATGGTAAATCAAAATCTGCGCTTCCCTCCTTTACAAATGAGCCCCAAAAAGTAGACTAATCAGAGTGTTTAAGCGGTATTTCCAGGTACATTTTTTGCGGAGGATTCATGGATTTTAGTCTAGGGATGTATTTTGCAGCATTTTTGGGGACCTCGTTGATCGGTGCGATCGCGGTCTACTTGTTATTTCAAGGCATTAACCGGGTTAAAGTTAATCACGATGGGGCAGCCAAAATAGCAGCAGCTATTCGTTTAGGCGCCATGACCTTTTTGAAAGAAGAGTACAAAATAATTTCTATGTTTGTTGTCGGTGTTTCTATCATTATCGGATTTGTGATGAGTCCGCTGGCAGGTTTTATGTTTGTCTGTGGTTCTATTTCCTCATTGCTGACCGGTTTAATCGGTATGCGTGCGGCAACCTCAGCCAACGTCAGAACAACTATGGCAGCTAAAGATAAAGGCGAACACGCAGCCTTTATGGTCGCTTTTTTTGGCGGCGGTGTTATGGGTTTTGCCGTAGCAACTATGGGTTTGTTTGGCCTTGGTTCATTATTCTATTTCTTTTATGGCCGTCCTGATTTTGTTTCCTTGCTTATCAGCTTTAGCATTGGCGCCTCATTGGTAGCCTTCTTTGCTCGCGTTGGCGGTGGTATTTATACAAAATCTGCAGACGTTGGTGCTGATTTGGTGGGTAAAATTGAGGTTGGTATTCCAGAAGATGATCCTCGCAACCCAGCAGTTATTGCTGATAACGTTGGTGATTGTGTTGGTGATACAGCCGGTATGGGTGCAGATATTTATGAATCATATGTTGGCGCAACTGCAGCCGCAATTATTCTTGCAAGCACCAGCCCACACAGCCATGAACTAAAATATATGATTTTGCCGTTGGTGATTGCTGCTTTTGGTTTACTCGGTTCGCTTGTTGGTTTGGTATCAAACCTGTTTATTAAAATGGCGCCGTCAAAAATGTTGTATAACGCAACATACATAGCCGTTGCTGTGTTGATAGTAAAGTCTTTGGGTTTCCTGTACATCATGGATATGGACATGAATTTGTTCTGGTCCATCCTGTTCGGTTGCTTGTCAGGCATTGTTGTTGGTTGGATAACCGATTACTACACGAGTGGTAAGCCGGTGAGAAAATTGGCAGAAAGTTCACAAACAGGTGCTGCAACAAACATTATCTACGGTCTTTCCTTGGGTATGGAATCTGTTGTTGCTCCCGTTATTATTCTTGCATTGGTTGTATTGGCATCATTCACATTCGGTGGCGGATTACTTGGTGTTGCGTTGGCAGCAGTTTCCATGCTTGCAACTGTTGGTATCACAATGACTGTTGATGCGTATGGTCCTATTGCAGACAACGCCGGCGGTATTGCTGAAATGGCCGGTTTTGGAAAACCAGTACGTGAAATTACCGATAAACTTGATGCTCTTGGCAACACAACTGCTGCTATGGGTAAAGGTTTTGCAATTGGTTCCGCATTGCTTGCTGCAATTGCATTGTTCTCATCTTATGCAGAACAAGCAAATCTTGGCGGTGTACTTGATATTCTGAATCCATTAATTTTAACCGGTATGTTTATCGGTGGCGCAATTCCATTCTTAATCTCAGCGCTCACCATGCGTTCAGTTGGTGATGCAGCGCTCAAGATGGTTATGGAAGTTCGTCGTCAATTCAAAACTATTCCAGGCCTGATGGAAGGCACCGGCGAACCTGATTATGGTCGTTGTATTGCGATCAGCACCCAAGCATCATTACGTGAAATGATTTTGCCAGGTGTTCTGACCGTTATGGTTCCTGTTGCAGTACGTTTTGGTTTGGGTAAAGAAGCTCTTGGTGGTTTCTTGGTTGGTGCAACCGTTGCTGGTGTCTTGCTTGCGCTGATGATGGCAAACGGCGGTGGTGCATGGGATAACGCTAAGAAGTTTATTGAAGCTGGCCACCTTGGTGGTAAAGGTTCCGACGCGCACAAAGCTGCGGTTGTTGGCGACACGGTAGGCGACCCATTCAAAGATACATCAGGTCCAGCATTGAACATCATGATCAAATTGATGTCTTCATTGTCCTTGTTCTTGGTTTTGATTTAAGAACTTTTTTAGAAAATAAAAAAACCGGCTGTCTTGGGAGTGATTCCTGAGATAGCCGGTTCTTGTTTTAAAATGCTTTTTTTCTGGCACTGTGTGTTCACGTCGCCTCCACTCTATTTATCCGCTTTTTATAAATCTATTGCTGCCAAAAAAGTCCTACTGCTACAGTAAAATTAAAGAGGGGACCCTACTACGTTCTACCCTGCGGTTGAACTACGAAGGGCATGGGGGGCTTTGGGGAAGTTACACATGTAGCAAAAAGGGGATGCTATGATGAAGCGGGGGGTCGCTTGTATCCAGGGACGGGTACCATTCTTGACGCGTATTCAACGTGCTTTGTTGATTCTTGTATTTATTCCAGCTTTTGTGCGTAGCAGTGATGCACCTGTGGCATTGCAGCCTGCTTTTGCGTTGGGGGTTGAAAATCTTTCTGAAACATTTTTAAAAAGTCTCACGCCCAAAGGCGATCTTTCGTATGGCGTTGGGTTGCTCACCAATCAGACAGGTAAAGATCAAAGTGGAATACGCACTTTGGATGTGCTGCTCAAAAAAGGACTTAACATTGTTGCGGTCTTTGCACCGGAACATGGTGCGCAAGGCACGGTTTTCATGGAGCGGGATATTCATGATACAACTGATGTGGGGACCAAAATAAAAGTGTTGAGTTTATACCGTGATGGGCGCACACAAAAACTCACCAAAGAGATGGTAGATGGTATTGATGTGCTCTTTTTTGATATGCAAGATTCGGGCATGCGCCACTATACCTATATCACTACCATGTTTCAGATGTTGGAAGCTGCCGCGGAGTTTGACAAAGTTGCTGTTATTCTTGATCGCCCCAGTTTATTGGGCGGCGTTATTGAGGGCCCCTTGGTTGACCCTGATGTGAAATCTGTTATTTCGTATGCACCAATTCCATTACGCTATGGCATGACTATTGGTGAGCTTGCTTTATATTTTAATCAAAAATTGATGCAAAAACCTGCGCGTGTGCACGTTGTGTCCATGAAGAATTATACGCGGCATGGTCATAGTGTTCATGGTTTATTAACCTACCTTTCTCCCAATATTGCAACTATTCCAGCGTGCTATGGCTACAGCTTTTTGGGGCTGCTTGGGGAAGTGAATCCATTTGAGATTGGAGTGGGGACCGATAAAGCTTTTCAGTGTATTTTACTGCCCGACAGTTTTAATTTTCCCACAACAAAATGGCATGAGCTACAGGCGATTTTAAAACTGCAGGGTATTGAAAGTAGTTTTTATGAGGCAATGAGTACGTGGAAAAAAGTGTCGTGTAGTGGTTTGCGCATTTCCATTACCGATATTAATAAATTCAGTTCGTTTAACACCTTTATGCGGGTGCTTGAATTTTTTAAACAAAATAACGTTGCCCTCAGTTTTAAGTCCGGTTTTGATAAAGCCATTGGCACGAGTAAAGTGCGTGCATGCTTTGATGGTACGGTGTCGTACAAAGATTTTTATGCGCAGGTGAACCGCGATCTTGACCAGTTTTTTTCAACAGCTTTGGCGCTCAAATGCTTTTTATACCTGCCGTATCCGCATGTTGTGTATGTTGCGTAGTTGATGATGGGGAAAAAAGGGGGAGATGGGGATATGAAGATGTGTAACAAAAAAATCATGGTGAGTGTGTTTGCATTGTGTTGTTTGGTTCAACATGAATTGAATGCTGATTTTAAAACAACCTATGTTGAGGCAATAAACTTTATCCAACGTCTTGATAAACAAGTGAAAGCAGTTCTGGCAACCGACAAGCCCATCACGTTGACCTTGCGGCAATTGCTTTCCAATATTCCACCGCTCACATCAGTCAAACTTCCTGATGCTGCTACAAAACTGCTTGATGCGGTTGAATTGCAACTGCCTCAGGTGAATATCCGTGGCGAGAGTTATGAAATTAAATGGGAAAATGCGCTGGTACTGGGAGAACAGATGCGTCTTCCGGTGCGTTTGTATATTGGTCCTGGCAAAGAGGGTGAAGACGGTGGACTGAGTTTGTCGGTGGGGATTTTGGGTAAAAATACGTTGAATACACTGTTGCCTGACCTCAAGCACATGATGATCAACATGGAAGCAACGGCGTTGCCGCAAAATGTCAGAACAGCACTACAAAAAGCACATCTGGGCATGGAAGATTTTGCAAAAATAGTAGATTGGCTTGAATTTGAAGATCTTGGTCTTATTGTGTCGACCAAGTTTGTAGACCCCGTGTGGGGAGCATTAGAAGTTGGCTTGAATGCAACGGCAACGTTACGATTCTTAGGACCGCTTGAACATTTGACCGCATTTTTTGGCAAAGATTTGACCGCACTTAAAACAACCGGAATTATTACGCCAGATTTGACCGGGTCAGAAATGAGGGCTGCGCTTCCTGGCAAATTAACCTTATTGAGATGGCCCTTAGATCAACAAAAACCATTGTTTTTTGGCGTCAGAACGGGCGGTGTGCAATGCCGTATCGGCTTAACTGCCGGTGGAGCATTGACGATTAAGGGCATAGCGGCGCTTGATGTGCAGTTGCCGTTTCAAAAAGAATACACGGCATTTAATGGTTCATTAGATGTTTTACCTTTAACAGGAACAGGGCCAGCGCTTGAAATTGCTGGCTGGATGAATGGCATGCTCTATAACATGTTTGGGCTTCCCGGTTTTGACGTTGGTAATATTGGTGTTGGTATTACGTTTTCATTAGCCTCTGCGGTGTTGTTTGGTACGCCCACGGCCGTATCATGCCAAGGGGAGATGCATCTTGGTCCGGTGACCAGAGAGATTTTATTTGCCATCGATTTGAATAAAACACAAATTGCAGCGCGGGTGCATGCGGATGAATTATCGACGACCGATGTTGTTGATTATGTTGTGCATGTTATGGATGCGGGTGCAAAACTTATTAAAAAACCGCTTGATGAGGCAGGGCTTAAAAAGATTTTTTATGGCATCATGCCGCCATTTAAATTTGGTGAGCTTGATTTCTATTTTGTGCCAGAAGATTCGGAAGTATTTGATGTCTGGTATACCAAAGGTATTCATATCAAAGGTGGGGCAGAACTGTTCGGCGTTGGTGGTGATATTGAGCTGGGGCTCATGATGTATTCTGGTCTCATTCCTGCGCTCAAAGGCTCGGCGTACCTGAAAGAAATAAAAATTCCAAAAACCAATCCGGCAATTACCATTTCTGGCGCTGGCAAAAATATTCAGCGAGGCGATGTAGACGATGGACCTGTGTTGATGGTTGAATTGTCGCCCGAACGGCAAATTATCTATATGGATGGATTTTTAGTTATTCCTGCTTTAAGCATTTCCTCCGATACCCGTTTTTATTGGAAGTTGCAGGGCATGGAATGTGATATACACCACAAACTCGGCGGTCTTTTTGATGCGCAGTTACACCTGCGTACCGATTTGACGGCGGTTGATGCGTTTGAGGTCAGTGGATTTATGGATCAACAAGGACTCGGTCTAGTTGGTAAATTTTTGCAAGAAGAGGCACAAAAGTTTTCAGACACCGCAAACCGTGATTTGACGGCAGCGCTGAATAACGTCAAAGCATGGGAACAACAAGCACAAAAAGATATTGATACCTGGATTGCGTTACAGGTGATCACTGTGGAAAAAGATATCAAGGCATTGCTTGATAAAATTCATGCGGCCGATACTCGATGTCAGACTTCAGACTTTGTGCACCTGATTCCCAACTGCGCAGAAGAATTATTGGTGCCCAGTTATTGGGTGAGTGTTGGCGTTTTACAGGTACACAAAGAAGTGACGCTCAAAGGCGTTGCGCGTGAGGTTGCCAAATTAGGTGTTGGAGCTGCAAGTTTGGGTGCACAAATTGGTATAAAGACTGCGCAAGTTGGGGTGGAGGTTGCACGGGCGACCACAGACTTTGCAGGAAAATTATTAAGCGGCGGCTGTAACATTTCCAAAATCACCTTTGCAGGTTCCATGAAAGAGTTGCTTGAACAGGGTACGTTGCCACGAGTTGATGTGACGGGTACCATTCTGGGTAAACCTTTCCAGCAGACGTATCAAATCAATTTTAAAAACGCGCAGCAATTGCCAGCGCAGATTATTGCTGGATTAGTCCAAGTATTTGGTCCACAACCGCAGCCCTATAAAAATGTTATAGGAGGATAAAACATTTTTTGTAGATGAAAAAACATAAAGAAATAAAAAGGAGAACGAAGGTTTTGTGTTATTTACCAAGGAGGACAGATGAAGAAGTTGTTATTAGGTATTTGTTGTTTGTTCTGTGTAGGCAACATGATCGGGATGAGCCCCAAGGAAATTGGTAAGCCGGAAGAGAAGAAACAGGAACAGAAGAAAGATATTTTAGAAGAAATGGGGGTAGCCAAGGATGCGAAATTTTTTATTCAATTTAAGGGTAATCAGATAAAGATTTCCCGAGATGGAGTGATGCGCTGTAGTTATTTTATGAGATTGCTTGAAGCGCCAGATGAAGATGCGATTGAATTTGACTTGCCGTGGATGTTGCAAAAAATAGGAAGCAATGCTCTAAAGATTCAATTGACGGTCAAAGATCTAGAAAGCTTTGTTGCGATCGTTGAGAATAAACCTGACTATAGCAAACTTTCTGAAAAAGACTTATGTGTGTTTATTAACCTGGCAAATTATGCTCAGAGTGCATCTTTTCCAGATGGTTACAAGCTAGAGAGAGATATCTTGCAGGAGCTGGTTAATGAGTTAAAAAGGCGACTTAAAAAACTGAATGATGAAGATTATAGACAGTTGTTAAAAGGAAAAGGCTTTTTGCGTACGGTGGTTGATATTGTGCCAACTGATGTGCTTGATGAGTATTGTGTTCAAGCGATACCAGCATGGTCTGTAAAGGGTGAATTTGGAGCAGAGTTGCGGGATGGACGGCTGGTATTGAAGGTTGATCGAGATGGTATTGAGTTTACTGACGTGTGGAAAATAGGTGGTAAGAAGCCTGAGTTGTCTAAGAAGGGTTATTTTCTAGCAGAGTTGCGGGATGGTCGATTGGTACTGGGTGTTGTTTATCAAGGAGGTGGTCCTAGGTTTACTGAGGTGTGGAAGATAGGTGGAGAGAACTTCGAGTGGTCTGTAAAGGGTGAATTTGGAGCAAAGTTGCGGGATGGACGGCTGGTATTGAAGGTTTATCGAGATGGTATTGAGTTTACTGACGTGTGGAAAATAGGCGGGAAGAAGTCTGAGTGGTCTACGAAGGGTTATTTTCTAGCAGAGTTGCAGGATGGTCGATTGGTACTGGGTGTAGAACGAGGTGGTACTGAGTTTACTGAGGTGTGGAAGAGAGGTGATAAGAAGCCCGAGTGGTTTGCGCGGGGTAAATTTCTAGCAGAGTTGCCGGATGGTCGGTTGGTACTAGAGGGTCATGTGCGTGAAAATATTTACTCTCTAAAGGTGTGGAAAATAGGTAGCGAACAGGCAGAGTGGTCGGTAGAGAGGCCAGGTGTTGCGTGGCTTGAACAACAAGGAAAATCTGCTCTTTTCGTAAAAAAATTATTGGACGACAGATTAGTCCTCAATGTTAATGAGTGGCCTTCTGGAGTGCAAACAGAGATATGGAAAATAGGTGATAAAAAGGCAGAGTGGTTTGTAGATGGTATCATTATGGCGGTATTATCTGGAGATAGAGTAGTGCTAGATACCAATGGTTTTACGTCGATAATAAAAAGAGGTGAAACATTTACAGAGCGTGTATTGATGCATGCATTACAAACTATTCCATCTGATGAACCACGCTTGATGATCAAGCACTTGTTGGATGAGTTGGAAAAAGAGATACAGGACAAAAATTATTTTGATAATACACAAGAGATATCTTTTCGTTTGTATATCATCGAAGAGCTGCTCAAGAGTTTAACCCTGCCAGATCAAGAGCAGAATAAGGATCTTCTGGTAAAACGTTTGAAAACTCTGTCTGATGAGATTGAATTAATGCGCAAACTGCGCGACCATAAGAATGAAAAAAACGAAAAGAATGAAAAGTTTGAGTAAGAAGAAATAAGATCAGAAATTTTTGTGTCTACATAACAGGGCTGCGGTAGAAGTAAGATCTTCCGTAGCCTTGTTTGTTGCATGTGCAGAAAAAAAATAAGTAGCATAAAGAAAGTAAGGTTCTGTGTTATTTACCAAGGAGAACGAATGAAGCAATTGTTGTTGAGTATTTGTTGTTTGTTCTGTGTAGGCAACATGATCGGGATGAGCCCCAAGGAAATTGGTAAGCCGGAAGAGAAGAAGCAGGAACAGAAGAAAGATATTTTAGAAGAAATGGGGGTAGCCAAGGACGCGAAATTTTTTATTCAATTTAAGGGTAATAAGATAAAGATTTCCCGAGCTGGAGTGATGCGCTGTGGTTTTTTGCTTGATTTGGTTGGGACAGCAGTAAATGATGATGTGACAGATATTTTTGAACTACCATGGGGGCTAGAGGAAATAGGAAGCAATGCTCTGAAGATTCAATTGACGGTCAAAGATCTAGAAAATTTTGTTGCGATCGTTGAGAATAAACCTGACTATAGCAAACTTTCTGAAAAAGACTTATGTGTGTTTATTAACCTCGCAAATTATGTCCAGAGTGCATCTTTTCCAGATGGTTACAAACCAGATAGAAATATTTTGCAGGAGCTGGTTAATGAGTTGAAAACGCGACTTGAAAAATTGACTGATGAAGATTATAGACAGTTGTTAAAAGGAAAAGGCTTTTTGCATACGGTGTTTGATATGGTGCCAACTGATGTGCTTGATGAGTATTGTGTTCAAGCGATACCGGTATGGTCTGCGCAGGATAAATTTGGAGTAGAGTTGCGGGATGGTCGGTTGGTACTGAATGTTTATCGAGGTGGTAATAGCTTTATTGAGGTGTGGAAGAGAGGTGGCGAGAAGCCCGAGTGGTCTGCGCAGGGTCATTTTAGAGCAGAATTGCAAGATGGTCGGTTGGTACTGGAAGTTTATCGATATAGTTTTGGCGTTATTGAGGTGTGGAAGATAGGTGGCGAGAAGCCCGAGTGGTCTGTGCCTGGTGAATTTAGAGCAAAGTTACAAGATGGTCGGTTGGTACTGGATAATTATCGAGATTATTCTCACTATACAGATGTGTGGAAGATAGGTGGCGAGAGGTCCGAGTGGTCTATGCGGCGTGCTTTTCTAGCAGAGTTGCGGGATGATCGGTTAGTACTGAGGGTTTATCGAGATGGTACTGAGTTTACAGAGGTGTGGAAAATAGGTAGTAAGAGGCCCGAGTGGTCTGCGCCTGGTGAATTTAGAGCAGAGTTGCGGGATGGGCGACTGGTACTGATTGTTTATCGAGAAAATACTAGCTTTATTGAGGTGTGGAAAAGAGGTGGTGGGAAGCCCGAGTGGTCTGCGCCTGGTGAATTTAAAGCAGAGTTGCGGGATGGGCGACTGGTATTGAAGGTTGATCGAGATGGTTCTCACTATACAGAGATATGGAAAATAGGTGATAAAAAGGCAGAAGTATTATCTGGAGATAGAGTAGTAATACTAGATGCCCATGGTTTTACGTCTATAATAAAAAGAGGTGAAACATTTACAGAGCGTGTATTGATGCATGCATTACAAACTATTCCATCTGATGAACCACGCTTGATGATCAAGCACTTGTTGGATGAGTTGGAAAAAGAGATACAGGACAAAAATTATTTTGATAATACACAAGAGATATCTTTTCGTTTGTATATCATCGAAGAGCTGCTCAAGAGTTTAACCCTGCCAGATCAAGAGCAGAATAAGGATCTTCTGGTAAAACG
The DNA here is from genome assembly GCA_964436435.1 of uncultured Pseudomonadota bacterium. Lineage (GTDB taxonomy): Bacteria > Babelota > Babeliae > Babelales > Vermiphilaceae > DAOVGZ01. Next base: position 729,734 of record CAYTCH010000001.1, on the reverse strand, counting down.
TTTGAAAACTCTGTCTGATGAGATTGAATTAATGCGCAAACTGCGCGACCATAAGAATGAAAAAAACGAAAAGAATGAAAAGTTTGAGTAAGAAGAAATAAGATCAGAAATTTTTGTGTCTACATAACAGGGCTGCGGTAGAAGTAAGATCTTCCGTAGCCTTGTTTGTTGCATGTGCAGAAAAAAAATAAGTAGCATAAAGAAAGTAAGGTTTTGTGTTATTTACCAAGGAGAACAGATGAAGAAGTTGTTATTAGGTATTTGTTGTTTGTTCTGTGCAGTCGGCATGATCGGGATGAGCCCCAAGGAAATTGGTAAGCCAGAAGAGAAGAAGCAGGAACAGAAGAAAGATATTTTAGAAGAAATGGGCGTAGCCAAGGACGCGAAATTTTTTATTCAATTTAAGGGTAATCAGATAAAGATTTCTCGAGCTGGGGTGATGCGCTGTAGTTATTTTATGAGATTGCTCGAAGCGCCAGATGAAGATGCGATTGAATTTGACTTGCCGTGGATGTTGCAAAAAATAGGAAGCAATGCTCTAAAGATTCAATTGACGGTCAAAGATCTAGAAAGCTTTGTTGCGATCGTTGAGAATAAACCTGACTATAGCAAACTTTCTGAAAAAGATTTATGTGTGTTTATTAACCTTGCAAATTATGCCCAGAGTGCATCTTTTCCAGATGGTTATCAGTCAGATAGAAATATTTTGCAGGAGCTGGTTAATGAGTTGAAGACTCGACTTAAAAAACTGAAAGATGAAGATTATAAGAATTTTTTGAGAGGTACAGGGTTTTTGCGGGATGTTGTCCATATGGTGCCAACTGACGTGCTTGATGAGTATTGTGTTCAAGCGATACCGGTATGGTCTGCGCATGGTAAATTTAAAGCGGAGTTACGGGATGGTCGGTTGGTACTGAATGTTTATCAAAGTGGCATTGAGTTTACTGAGGTGTGGAAAATAGGTGGTAAGAAGTCTGAGTGGTCTACGAAGGGTGTTTTTCGAGAAGAGTTGCTTAATGGTCGTCTGGTATTGATAATTGATCGACATGGTAGTTTCTTTACTGAGGAGTGGAAGATAGATGGTAATAAGCCAGAGTGGTCTGCGCCTGGTTTGTTTGGAGCAAAGTTGCAGAATGGTCGGATGGTACTGAATGTTTGTCGAGAAAATACTAGCTTTATTGAGGTGTGGAAGACAGGTAGCAAACAGTCAGAGTGGTTTGCGCCTGGTGAATTTGTAGCAGAATTGCAAGATGGTCGTCTGGTACTGGATGTCTATCGAGATTTTACTCACTTTACTGAGGTGTGGAAGATAGGTGGTAAGAAGCCCGAGTGGTCTGCGCACGGTGATTTTAAAACAGAGTTGCAATATGATCGATTGGTACTAACAGTTGAGCGAGATGGTCTTTATTTTACGGAGGTGTGGAAGATAGGCAGTGAACAGGCAGAGTGGTCTGTGTCAGGTTTGTTTGAAGCAAAGTTGCAAGATGATCGATTGGTACTGAGAGTTAAACGAGAAGGTACTAGCTTTATTGAGGTGTGGAATATAGGTAGCGAACAGGCAGAGTGGTCAATGAATAGGCCAGGTGTCAGGTCTATTTTCGTAAAAAAATTATTAGATGGCAGATTGGCACTCAATTTTAGTGGGCCTTCTGGAGAGCAAGTAGAGATATGGAAAATAGGTGATAAAAAGGCAGAGTGGTCTGGAGATGGTATTATTATGGCGGTATTATCTGGAGATAGGGTAGTGCTAGATACCAATGGTTTTACGTCGATAATAAAAAGAGGTGAAACATTTACAGAGCGTGTATTGATGCATGCATTACAAACTATTCCATCTGATGAACCACGCTTGATGATCAAGCACTTGTTGGATGAGTTGGAAAAAGAGATACAGGACAAAAATTATTTTGATAATACACAAGAGATATCTTTTCGTTTGTATATCATCGAAGAGCTGCTCAAGAGTTTAACCCTGCCAGATCAAGAGCAGAATAAGGATCTTCTGGTAAAACGTTTGAAAACTCTGTCTGATGAGATTGAATTAATGCGCAAACTGCGCGACCACAAGAATGAAAAAAACGAAAAAAATGAAAAGTTTGAGTAAGAAGAAATAACAGCAGTATTGTTCGTGTTAACAAAGAAAGCCGCGGGGGTAAGAAAAATTCCAGCGGCTTTCTTGTTATGTGCGGTTGTTGCTCCTTAAAGTTGTGGTATCGAGCGGTACAAAGATGTTTTTTTGAATTTCATTGAAATTTCTATTTGTTTTTAACTACAATCAAGGAAGTAAAAGAAAAGTATGCATCAGGGAGCATATTTTTAAAGGGGTTTTTATCAGGGGAGGGGAATATGAAGGTAATGAAAAAACTGCTTTTTGCAGTTATGTTAATGGGTTGCGTTGTTCCACAGCAGTCTCTACAGGCAAGTGTAAAAGATGATTTTAAGTTACTTGTTGATCTGATCACTGCGATTGGGGAACAGGCCAAAAAAGATCTCAAGACTGCACATAAATTTTCGTTACGCAATATTCTTGATGCTGCTGGGGTGAAAGAAGATCAATTACCAGCCCCACTTGCCAAATTTTTGGACAGTATCGAATTCCAAACGCCCAAATTAAGAATCGACAAAGAAACCTATGAAGTGACATGGGACGAAGCGTTGGTTGTAGGTGTTAAATACAAACTTTCAACGCGCTTGTATGTTGGTCCCAGCACAGATGGCAAAAGTTCCGGTTTTAGTTTTTCTATTGGTTTGCCCGGAAAAAATACACTCAATACTCTGTTCCCTGATATCAAGAAGAATTTAAAGCTAGCTCAAGATACTATTTTCCCTGAGAACGTGCGTAAGGTCATGCAGGAAGCGCATTTGACGGTGGATGATTTTGCAAAAATAGTTGATTGGCTTGAATTTGAAGATATGGGTTGGATTGTAGGAACACAATTTGATGATCCCGTCTGGGGGCAAATTCTGACCGGTGTTAACCTTCATGCAACGCTTCGCTTTGTCGGACCACTCAAACAAATTACCGATATGTTGGGCAAGGACCTTACAACAGTTCAGGCTCGTGGTGTTATGACTCTGACGGGTGGTGGAACAGAAATTCGTGCCATTTATCCTGGTAAATATACCTTGTTCCGTTGGCCACTTGATCCTATGACAGATCCTTTTTTTCATATCAGAACCTCAGGGCTAGAAGCTCGTGCAGGTATGACGTATGCATCAAATTGGTTTGCTCCAGCATTGACGATTAAAATGATGTCGGGATTTGATGTTAAGCTTCCACTCCAAAAAGATTATGTGGCACTCAAAGGCTCTGCTGATATCATGCCGCTGGGCAAAGCTGGTCCATCATTTGAAATTGCTGGTTGGATGGAGGGCATGATCAAAGATATGTTTGGCCTTCCTGGATTTGATGTTGGCAACCTTGGCCTTGCGATGACCTTGCCGTTTGCGGTATTTGTTGGAGAAGTTGTGCCAACAGGTGTTGAAATGCAGGGTGAAGTTCACATTGGTCCGCTCAAACCAAGTTGTGTGATTTCTATTAATATTGATAAACAACAAGTTGCAGCCATAGCAAAACTTGCAGCCATGTCACGTGAAGATTTTGCTGCATGGATTGTTCAGCTTGCACAAGCAGCGGCTCAATTGGGTAAGGGGCAAGTGAATGTACCGGCATTAAAAGCTGGTCTTGCAGCGGGTATGCCGCCATTTAAATTAAGTGATCTTGAATTTTACTTTGTACCGGCAGCTGCCGAAATTTTTGAAACCCGTTACTCAACCGGTATCTACATTAAAGGGTATGGAGAGATATTCGGTTACGGTGGAGGTCTTCATGTTGCTGCATATTATTTTGGATTAAAGGCAGCGCTGTATTTGAATGAAATTAAGATTCCAAAAGCAAATCCCTTTATCATTATTTCGGGTACCGAAAAGGCAAAAGATAGTCTTGCAAAAATGTCGGGCCCAACCATGACCGGTGAAATTTCACCCGATAAAAAGACACAATATGGTAGTGCAAATGATATCAATTTCACCAAGGGTCCTATTGTGCTTGCCGAGCTGAGCACATCACGGCAGCTTTTGTATATGGACGGTCTTTTGAAATTGCCAGCGCTTGGTATTGAGTCGTCTACGCATATTATTATCAATCCAACCGATATTGAATGCGATCTCAAAACTAAGCTCGCAGGTTATGATTCTGAATTACACATTAAGGGTAATCCGCTGAAACCAGAAACATTTGTTATGAATGGATTTGTTAATCAACAAGGGTTGGGCGTGTTAGGTAATGTCTTGCAAGCAGAAGCGAAAAAGTTTTCAGAGAAAGCGCAAAAAGATCTGAATGCCGCGAGTCAAGAGGTTACAAAGTGGCAACAACAGGCGAATAGAGATATTGATGCATGGATTGCATTGCAAGTGATTAATGTTAACAACGAAATAGATGCTTTGAAGATTAAAATTCGCGATACAAATGATGGATGTAATAGAGTTTTTTGGATGGTCAGGGCAGTGGCTCCTGTATGCTGGGATGCAGCGTTGAATCCGGTTCGATGGATAGATGTTGGCATCAAGATGGTTCATAGGGATGTAACACTGAAGGGTATTGTCAGAGATGTTGCCAAAGTGGGTGTTGGTGTTATTGGTGGTACCGCAAAAGTTGGTATAGCTGCTGCTCAGGTAGGGGTTGAATTTGCCCGAGCAACCACAGACTTTGCGGGCAAACTACTTGCAGGTGGTTTGAATATTACCAATATTACTTTGGAAGGTTCACTTCAAGATCTTGGACAAAAAGGAACATTACCAAGAGTTGATGTCGCGGGAACAATTTTGGGTAAACCATTTAAGCAAACGTATCAAGTTGATTTCAAGAACCCAAATGTATTACCAGCTCAGATTATTGCTGGCCTTGTTCAGGTGTTTGGTCCGCAACCGCAGCCATATAAGAGTGTTATTGCCAGATAAAGATTAACTGAGTCATATACGTGGCGGGTGAGGGATGTGAAAAGAACGCATCCCTTCATTCGCCCGTTAACAATAAAAAAAATCTGAGTGATGTTGCCACGAAAATCTACAACGGATTCTAGGACTTTCTTGCAAATATGGCGGGTAACACATGTAACATCACAGAGTTTACGTTTGAAGAAAGTCTGAATTCATTGGTTAGTCAGACAAAGTTACCAAAAGTGATGATCAAATGAATTGTGTTGGGAAAAGAGTTTGAGTTGAAAGATTTTGAATTTGATCTGAGCGAGCCGTTTGCGAGTGTGGAATAAATTATTGAGCTGGCGTCACAGTTGTTTGAATAACAGGAGGTCAGTTGATGTTGAAGAAATTAATGATCGTTGTGTGTTGCTTGTGTATGGCGGGGAATGTTTTGGGAATTGATGAACATACACGCTACTTTTTGAAATTTGGTGATGAAAAGATAGCGATAACACGCAAGGGATTTGAGCGGTCTGAATTATTTAAGACGATCCTCGATGAGCAAGAATCGGATGTGTTTAATAAGGAGAAGAATGAGGTCGTTGTACCACTTTTTCATTTTCCAGCCAAACTGCATCCATCGATTGGTGATATAAAACGTTTTGTGCAGGTATGTGACGGAACATTGATTATAAAAAAGATTGATGTTGTGCAACTTCCCCTTCTTGTTACTTTAGCACTGTATTATGACACAGATTTTTTTGCTGAGTTCAAAAAAGAATTGTTTGAAAAGATAAAGTACAGTGAATTATGGAACAAAGATTACAGAGAATTTTTACAGGGACAAGGCCTTTTGTGGAACCTGGTTACCAATCTTCCTGGCTTGATTGTAAACGAAGTAAAAAAGAGTTGGGTTTCGGGGCCGCAAACATTAGTTGCGTTTGATTCAGGATTGTCGGTTGATGTGCAAGATAGCAGGTTGGCTTCAAGAGATGCTGATAACAAGATGAGAGATATGTTTTTTGATCTTAATGTTGAACAACTTATTGTATGGATATCTTTAAGCAAAGTAGCGGTTCAATTTTCTGAAAAGATCGCACAGCTCAAAAACGATATTAGTTATAAATTATCGTATGAAGAAATATTTGCTCATAAAACAATACTTGATCTTTTTGCCTCATTACCTGTGCAACGAATACAGCAGCTTGTAGAGTTCAAGGGTTTTGAGATAGTACGTGTTGCGGTGAAACGATTATTGGATGAAATAGAAAAAGAAATTGCGGGTAAACAGTTGTCGCAATTAGAGATAAGGTCTGTAGAGCAGCGATTACAGAAAATAGGTGCAATGCTTGAGTTATTGAAACTGACATCAGAACTCAAGATAAAAGATCCATTATTTAAACAATACACAAATATGGTTGATATAGTTGCTATGGTTGCAGCAACCTTTACCAAACAGAAGGCGCTCGATAATAACAAGAAGAATGAAAAGTGTGAATTTGAGGATGACGTTGATTAACCATTAATGTGTGACGAGATATAGAGTGTAGATAGGCAGGCCGCAGGGAGCAATCTTGTGCGGCCTTTTTATTGCATATGGAGGTTGTTTTTTTCTAGCATGCAAGCGGGAAGAGTGGTGGAGTCAACAAAAGAAAGGTGAGGATGAACAAGAAATTATTGGTTGTATTGTGTTGTGTTGTGGTGGGTGGCAGTGTACAGGGAATGGACACTGCATTGCTCAAGCCACGGAAGGCACAAGAAAAAAAGATATTGATACAGAAAATACAACAACAGAAGAGTGAGACGGAGTCGCAGGATGATTTTTTAACAAAGTTGGGGGTTGCTCCTGCTGCGAAGTTTTTTATTCAATTTCAAGACAAGAAAATAAAAATATCACGAGCTGGGGTAATGCGGTGCAGTTTCTTTGTGAGTCTTGTGGAAACGGATGTACAGGGAGAGCCAGATAAAAGTGAGTATATTTTACCATGGAGATTGGAGACAATCAGTGTTGGCATGCTGACGAGTAAAATGATACAAAGTTTTGTTGATATTGTTGAAGCGAAAACAGATTACAGTCAGTTGGGTACTCCATCTTTATGCGTCCTCATAAATATGGCCAACTACGCACAACAGAGTTTAGTAGAAGGCTATCAGCCAGATCGTGATATTTTTGCAGAGTTGTATGGTGAATTACTGAATCGATTAAAAAACATTACAAAAAAAGATTACCTAGACTTTTTGAGTGGCACAGGGTTGTTGTGGAGCATAGTGCGTTTATTGCCACATGATATTTTGGATGAATTGAAGAACAGTTGGTTAATTCAATCATCGGTGGTTTTGCATGACAATAACGGTAAAATTGAAAAATTGATACGGTTATCGGATGGTAGATTAGCTGCAGCATCGGATGATGGAGCGATCAGATTATGGGATCCGAATAACCCACAAAAAAACCCGATAGTGTTGCCAGGAGGTAGAGTCATTCGGTTGAAACAGTTATCAAATGGGATGCTAGCGTCAGTTGTGCAGCCTAAGACAATTGCACTATGGGACCCTTATCGCCCAAAAAAAAAGCCGATAGTGTCATGGACTACTACATGTGATATTTTATCGATTGTGGAAGTGCCGGAAGGGAAAATTGCCTTAGGGTTACGTAATGGAAAAATTATACTATGGGACCCTAAAACCCCCACACAGGAACCGGTAATCTTGGATGGTGCCCATCAAGCTGCCATTTTTGCATTAGAAATGTTACCAGGCGACAAGCTGGCTTCAGGATTTCGAGATGGAATGATTATAGTATGGGATCTCAAGGACAATACATATCAAGAATTGATTAGACACACAAATAATGTTTCATCGTTCATACCATTACCAGAAAACTGTTTTGCATCAGAATCGTTGGATGGCACGGTTAGAATTTGGAATTTGAATAAATCAAGTCATGAGTTGGAGATACTTGGTAACGAGAAAAATGGTATTTGGTCGGCCAAAGTATTGTCAGGAGGGCGGATTGCTGTAGGATCTGTAGAAGGAGAGATCACAAACCCTTTTGGCATAATGAAAATATGGGACTTGAAGAATCTTAAAAAGGACCCGGTAATATTACGGGGACATAAGCATGGTGTTATAGTGAAGATAGAGTTGCCCGATGGAAGGTTGATTTCATTTTCGCACGATAGCACCATTATCATTTGGGACCTGACTCAGGCACATGAACCGATAGTCTTGCGTGGACACACAGCTGCCATTTATGGGTTGGTGGAACTATCAGCAGGAAAATTTGCTTCGGGATCATATGACGGGACGATTCGACTATGGGACTTATTTTTAGATCTGACATTCGAACAGGCTTTTTTTGTGAGGGCATTACAATGGCTTGCTCGAGAAAATTCTGGTGGCATTTGGGAGCAACTGAAGAAGAAAATAAAGAAAACAAATGTACATATTTCTTATGAAGAAATATTCAGTACTCAAAAAGTGCTCAATCTTTTTGTTTCACTTCCCCGCACAAGAATTCAGGAGCTTGCAGTTATGAGTGATGTGCAGATGTTGCACGTTGCAGTCAAACAATTGCTAGGTAGTGTGCAGCACGATATTGATGGCCCATCATTGTCTGACGAACAATTTGAAGGTGTTCATAAGCGATTACTAAAAGCAGGTGAGTTGCTGATAATGCCAGAGTTGAGCGTGAAAGATAATGAGAAAAGGAAGTTGATCGATTACTACAAAAAGTTGCAGTTAGAGCTGACTACGATGTCGATGTCCTTGACCACACATGAGGCGTTAGATAAGAACGAGAAAAATGAAAAACGTGAAACTGAGTAACGATTTTGATTAATCATTAACGTTTAACAAAGAAATATAGAGTGTAGGTAGGCAGGCCGCAGGGAGCAATTTTGTGCGGCCTGTTTATTATTGTAACTACGTCACAATGCCATGTTGTTGATATGCCCGTGTTTTTGCCTCACCGGCCACCAGAGATTGCGTGAGCAGGTCTGCTTTTGAGGTGATCACCTTTTCCTGTTCATCCAGTTTGCACAGTAGCACATTTTTATTGCGGACATCTTTTTGCACGGTTTGGTAAAATGAAACAGGCAGACTGGTATTACATAGATCAATAAAAAAGCATAGGCGGTGCGTGAGCGACCAATACAGATCATCAACAAAATCAGTGTCTTGTAAAATACCATCATGCGTTAATCTGGCCAGATGTGAGCAGGTTGCTTTGACTGATTTCCAGATATCTTCTGGTTCTTCTGGGCTCCAGATCAGTTTGCTGGTGCAGTGTTCCAAAAAGCGTACGAGTGTTTGGCGTAACTGTTCTTTTTGTACCTCTTGCACAGACCCTAACAATTCATAATTTAATGATGTTAAAATTTCACGGGTTACGGAATCGAAAAATGTTTTGGGATCTTTTTTGAAAAAATCGAACTGAGAAAGAAACGATGTATATAAAACATCGTTGATGCTGGTTTTCAGTTGAGCAGCTGTGCGTGGCTTGGGGCCGACAAAATACTGCTTTATAATATTTTGCAGTGGTAATAACATATCTTCAAAAACATACGCATTGATGTAGGTTGCTGCTTTTAATTTATTAGAAAACAGTTTGATGACTGATTGCGCGTACGCTGGTGTTTGTTGCGTCGCAATGCCGTGTTCCAGGAACTGTAAAAAATGTGAGAAGTTATTAGGAAGGTGTTCCGTTCCATATTCAGGGCGGTTGTAGACATTCTTTAAAAAGTAATCAATTCCGGTGGGCGTAAAGGTGACCGGAAGAAAGAGATCTACCTTTGATCGGCCTATTTCCTGTGCAAAGTTGCTAGATTGTTGATAATCTTGTTTGGTTGCATTAGAACTAAGGAACATCAGTAATGTGATAGTTGTAGTAATAGAGTGACGTGCGTTCATAGAACTTCACCTCGGATTATAAAAACAAATAGTGAAATACAGTTTGCTTATTCTACCACGGGTCACAAGAATGATGATCAGAAAAAATGTGTGTCGTGATTTATGTGCGTTGTGCGGCGATTGTTCATGAGAGGATCTGGAAATGGCGTTATTTTTTTACCAAGCGTTTTCTAAAGACGGTAAAAAGGTGAGCGGATTTGTTGATGCTCCCTCTCGTCAAGCAGTCAGAGAGCAGCTCGGGCGTCAAGGAGTCTTTCCGGTTAAAATTGAACCGGCCTCACAAGAATCACAACGAAGTTGGTTCACACGATTGTTTGAACGTCCCATGAACACGAAAGATAAAATTCTTTTTACGCAGCAACTTTCTGTGCTGCTTAAATCTGGGGTTCCGTTACTACAGGCCCTTGAACTGTTGGTTGAACAGTTTGAAGGTCGCTTGCGTTCGGTGATTACATCGCTCAAAGATGATATCAAAGAGGGCGGATCATTTGCCGACGCGCTTAAAAAATTTCCAAAAGATTTTGATAATATTTACATTCAGTTGGTGCGTGCCGGTGAATCGAGCGGTAAACTGGAAGTTATTCTTGATCGACTCACCGAATATTCAGAACGTCGTGCAGCAATCACCAAACGTGTTAAAGATGCTATGTTTTTTCCGATGATGCAGTTGGGTATGGCAGTTGTCGTTGTTATCATTTTAATTGTGTTTGTGATTCCAAGTATGACCGAAACTTTGATTGGATCTGGCAAATCGTTGCCATGGACAACGCAGTTTTTAATTGATCTTTCTAATTTTATCACGAATCATTACATCGCAATTCTTATTATTTTGGCTTCAGTTTTTGGTGGATTGAAATATTGGTTATCAACACCGTTTGGTGCGCGCAAGTATGATCAGTTTAAATTAAAATTACCGGTCGTGAGTTTTTTTGCTCGCATGGGTGCGGTGGTTGAATTCAGTAGAACGCTGGGCATGCTCATGGAAAGTGGTGTACATCTTTCTGAAGCGCTTGATATTGTGGTTAAAATTATTAACAACAGTATTTTGGCGCAAACACTCAGCGAAGCGCGTGATAAAATTGTAAAACAGGGTAAAATAGCCCAGTATCTTAAGCAAACAGCCATTTTTCCACCGATTGCTATTTATCTGATTAAAACGGGTGAGGAGAGCGGTCAGCTTGACACGATGCTCTCCACGGTGGCAAAAAATTATGAAGAAGAATTGTCAGTAAAAGCAGATGGGTTATCAACGGCGTTGGGTCCTATTATGTTGATAGTAATGGCAGTTGTTGTTGGATTTATTGTTATGGCAATTTTGCAACCAATGTTGGAAATGAGTCAAAGTTTTAGTGTTACTTGATATCAGTATTACTTAATTTGAAAGGATGTGGACAGATGCTTGCAGTAGAAAAATCTGGAACAATCAGAAAAACAGTACAGGCTGGTTTTACACTGATGGAGCTTTTGATTGCTATCGCTATTCTTGGCATCATCATGGCAGCTGCAACCGTTGGTTACCAAAAGGTGTTTGAAGGACAAAGAAGAAGCGTGACCGCACAAACTTTAAAAACCGTTCAAAGTGCGATTGGAATGTTTGAATTAAATATGAATGGAATTCCTGAATCACTTGATGATTTAGTGCGTAGACCGGAACCATCAGAACGTTTTGATCAAGCTGCATTGAGCAACTGGCAAGAGGGCGGTTATTTGGATAAGAATAAATATCCTGTCGATGCATGGGGCCAAAAGCTGCAATATGAATTGACACAAGGTGAAGGCGCTGCGCATCCTTATGAACTCTGGTCGTATGGATCTAAGGAAGGCAAACGTGCTCCAAAAGATAAGCGAATCTCAGTCTGGGATAAATAAGCCCGGATTTACACTTTTGGAATTATTGATTGCCATAGCCCTTTTGGGGGCTATGGCAGCCATTGTTTTCCCTCGTATTAAAACAAAAGGTTCTGCCGCGCAGCGCACAGAGTTTGTAACAAATCTGAATGCGCTGACACAATTTGCCTGGCAGAACGCGGTTGTGTCCCGCAAAGTTCAAAGACTCGAATTTGATTTTCAGCAAAAAAAGATTGTGGTAACGCAGGCTACCGGTACTAAAGACATGGACGGTAAACTGCAGTTTGGCCCGGTGACACGGGCGTATGTGAATACGTCGATGACTATTCCATCACAACTGGATTGTAAAAATTTTTATGTTGAAGGTTTTGATGAAATGGGGCGATTCACTGGGAAAAAAACTGAAGCTGTTTGGTTTTACGTGGTGCCCGAAGGACTTGCGCAGTCGGTTATCATCAACATTGTTGATATAAAAGATCGTGCCAAAATGGGCAGAGCTCATGAAATGTCGCTGGTATTAAACCCTTTTTCCGCGCAGTTTGATGCTTATGATACGTTCAAGCAACCGTAGTGCTCAATCCGGTTTTATGATAATGGAGGTGCTCATTACCATTGCCATTGTTGGCTTGGTGATCGCGCCTGTTTTTATTTTGCAACGTAACGTTTTGCGCTCGTTGTACACAACTTCTGCACAGACTCGCATGTTATTTCCGATACAAAATGAACTGCATGAGCAGTTGGAAAAATTATATGATCGGCAAGAGGAAGAGTTCTCTGAGAATAAAGATATAAAAAATCCTGATGGTAAGTTGGCTTATAAAATGCGCAAAGTTGTGCCAACCTCAGAACTCAAAGACATTAAAGATTTATATTTTACTGAGGCACAAGTGCTGCTGAAACGCGGGGACCGTGAATCGATGGTGCTGTTTATCTACAAATCTGAGCGAAAGAAGAAACAAACATGAGACCAGGTTTTGTGTTGATCGAAATTCTTGTCGCTATAGCGCTTGGTGCCATGATTATGGCCGGGTTGTTTACGAGTTTTTTTCAGATTAACAAAGCGATAAAAATGGCAGACCAGGCGGTTGAATACGATGCACGTGCGGTTTTGGTCTATTATCAACTTGAACGGGACCTTTCGGGTGCTATGGTTCCGTATGAATTTGTGAGTCAAAAAGAGACGACGACACAAGTCAAAGTGACCGAGGAAGTTCAGGATAAAGATAAGAAAACTGAAACAACACAAGCGCAAGCGACCAAAAAAGAGACTGTCAAAAAAGAAGAACCACTCGAGCGTTCATTTTACGCAGAAGTTGAAGGCGGGAATTTAAAAAATTTAACGTTTATTACCAGCAATCCGTTGCCGGCATACGATTCAATAAAACCGCGCATCGCGCGAGTCACCTATCAATTAGTTCCGGAGCAACAAAGGCAGGGGCAGCAGCCATCGTACCGATTAATGCGTGACGAACAGGCGACACTCAAATTTGCGCAGCCAAAAACTGAAACCGCACAAGGGTATGAATTGGTGCGTGGCATCAGGAGTTTGAAGGTGGAATACCGAGCTCGCCCACCCAAAAAAGAAGAAGAAAAAAAGAAAGAGGTATCAGGGGCAGCAGGCAAGCAGCCACAAAAACAAACTGAACCAAAGCCGCAGGCGGAAGAAAAAAAGAAGGAAAAACCTCCGTACGAGAAATTTCCAGCGTGGGGCAAAGAGCAGGTTGAAAAAATAAAACAGAATCTGCCACAGTTTGTTGATGTGGTTATCACCTTCTGGGACCGCATGCGCAAGCAGGACCGATCATTTGAATTTAAGATTTCTATTCCGGTCAGAGACCCTATGCGGGCTACAGAGAAGCAAGATGAAAAGAAGGGTGACGAGAAAAAAACGCCAGAAGCGCAAACCACTCCAGAAAAACAGACACCTGAATCAGTTGCTCAGACGCAGCGAGCGGCACAGCCCGCTCTGGAGGACAGGCAACGACAGATGGTTGTAACAGTCTCTGCTGATCAACGGTTTCAGATGAAGAGGGGAGGCGTATGATGCAACAAACAAAACAACCGGGCTTCACGTTGGTCATCACGCTCATGGTCATTGCGTTGATTGTTGCCATTGTTACGGTGATGGCGCATAAAAGCAGTGTGCATGTGCATTACATGAAGACGATGAATAATCGTGAAAAGGCGAAAAATCTTGCCTGGTCTGGTGTGCAGATTGCTATGAGTCAGCTTGCAAATTTGGAAAAAGAGTCAGAGAAAAAGGGTATAACAACCACAGGCTCAAAACCTACGGCGGCGGCATCTGAAGATAAAAAACAACCGCAAAAAAAAGATCCGATTGAAGTACAAAAAAGATTTTTGATAAAAATTTTACCACACTTAAATACTTGGCAAACATTTAAGCTCACACCAAAAAATGATGGCGTGCGCGGACAGATTAGTATTTGTGTGGGGTGTGAAGATGGAAAAATAGATATTAATCAGTTTTTTGATTTTGCCACTAAAAAATTTATCAACGAAGGTCAAAGCAAAGATGACGCTAAAAAGCTTTTGCAGGAGCTTTTTACTAAGATAAAGGATGTTCAAGGCGGTGAGAGTTTATTTAACGTATTTGAAAAATTTCTGAAAGAAAGGCAGAATAGGCTACACGAACCATCTGAACTTCTTGCAATCAAAGAATTTAGTGTTTTTAAAAACAAAATTTTCTTTGAACCTGAGCCCAGCGTTCAGCAAAAGAGTGGGCAAGAGAAACAGAATGTTTACTTAAATGATATCTTTACGTTATGGTCTTCAAAAAAGGAACTAAATCCATGGTTGTTATCTCATTCTTTACAAGTTCTTTCCGGGATGCAACCTGCGCGCGGTGAAGAATTGAAAGAGACGCAACTCGAGGGAAAATTGAAAGAGTTTAAACAGGCGCTTTCGTTTCCAAAAGATTGGGACAAATTTATAGCGCCGCTGTTTGGTAAGAAGTTTGATCAGCTTCCTAAGGAGCTTCGTGGAGTGATGAGCACAAAATTTGAACCACAAGTATTCTCTGTGCTATCATATGGCACGGCTGAAGATGTCACTCAAAAATTACTGATTATTTTAGAACGTAAAGAAGCTCCCGTAGCAGGTTCATCTGGCGATACCTTATTTGTGTTTCGGGCTAAAAGATTTTATTGGCTTTGATTAAAGGGGTACTAGGTTGCAGGGCAGAACAGAAACTATTGTTGGAGTATTTATACTCGCCGCACTAAGTGTCTTTGCGTACATGGCCTTTCAGGTTGGCGCGTTTCGTTTAGATCGGGGACAATATTCTAGCTACACAATGTTTTTTAAAGACATTTCTGGGCTTTCGCGCAAGGCGGATGTCAAAATTGCGGGTGTTAAAGTTGGTTGGGTTGAATCACTTGATCTGATTTATGATGGTGACACGCGCGCCAAAGCACAGGTCATGATTCACAAAAATTATAAACTTTACAGCAATGCGTACGCAATTGTCCGTCAAGATGGTTTTCTGGGTCCAAAATTTTTAGAAATTAATCCCGGTGATCCGCTGCTTGCTCGGCTATCTTCTGGTTCAACCTTGACTCAACCAAGTTCATCGCCCACCTCAATGGATGACATTTTAAGGAAGTTTAAAGAAATAGCTGATAACGTTGAAGATGTCACCGGATCATTAAAGTCTGCAATCGGTGGCGTGCAGGGTGGCCAACAGCTGCAATCGATTTTCAGAAATATCGATATTGCATCACAAAAAATCGCTTCGTTTGCCGATATGATGGATCAAAGTCTTTTACGCAACCAAGAAAACTTAGATGTGTTCTTGGGACTTGGTGGAGACATTAAACGGTTGTCGCAACGGCTTGAGACCGATATTTTGCCATCAATTAAGGATAGCTTGGAACGAGCATCCACGGTCTTTGATAAAAACTTCAGCAATATAGCCGATAAGCTTGGAGTTGCGGTTGAATCATTTGATGGTGCTGCAATTCAGGCACGTGAGGGCATCAGAAGCATTAGTTCCGTGGCCGAGAAGATAGATCAAGGTAAGGGACTCCTTGGTAAGTTGATTAACGAAGATGAGACGTATCGTGATCTTAAGGTTGCGGTTAATGGGCTTAAAAATTATGTGGCCAGAACCGATCGCATGCAAATTGTCTTCGATTCACACTTTGAAGGTATGTACCGACCTGCAGAAAACTATCGATACGAAGATTCTAAAGGTTACTTTGATATAAGAGTGCATCCAAATGAAGATCATTTTTATGCCTTGCAGCTCGTGTCTTCTGAAAAGGGCGATATAAGACGTAAAGAAAAGTGGGCTGAATATTTTGATCGCCAAAAGCATTGGGATGAAACTCCTGATCGTGACCCGCGCTGGGTAAATACCAGTGATTTGGACAAATATGAAAAAATAAGAGGCGATGTGTATGATCAGCGTAAGATAAAAATCAGAAGAAATACCGTTAAGTTTGGCTTGCAATTTGGTAAGAGCTTTGATTATTTAGGTCTCAGATTTGGTTTGTTTGAAGGATCTGCTGGTGTTGGCCTTGATTTTGATATTCCGTTCAATAACGAAAAGTTCCGTTGGGTAACATCGCTTGAAGCCTTTGATATGTCCGGTCAAAACAGAATTAACGACAGACGTCCGCACCTCAAATGGATTAACAGAATGTATGTCTTTAGAAATATCTACATGACATTCGGTGCTGATGACTTTATCAGTAAGAAAAATGCTAACGCATTCTTTGGTGCTGGTATTAGGTTCGGTGATGATGATGTTAAATATCTTTTGTCGAGCGCAGGATCGGGCTTGGCGGCTTTAAAAAGTTAAATAATTTTGAGTGAAATATGTTAAAAAGGGCCTCGGGAAATTCCCCGGGGCTCTTGTGTATAAACCGAGGATCTGTTTTTTGTTTCCCGTTGCGAGCTTGCATGTGCTACATTGAATTAAGGACGGGGTAGGGCAAGAAATGATGCACGTTGAACTATAATAAAAAAGGAGCGGTAGTATGTCATGGATAACAACGGCTTCACATTTTCTTTTATCTGAGTGGCTTTGGAGTGTGACATGGGGTTGGTATCATTTGCCCGTTAACGTTTTTGTGATGATTTTTCTTTTAAAGTTTTTTGGCTACATGCGGATTATGCCGGCGGTACTTATCGCATTCTTTTCACAAATTTTTTCATTTTTAGTGTTGACCCTGTTTGTTTTTTTGTTTCCTATTTATCTGTTGGGTCTTGAGTTTGTCACGTACGATTGTTATGTCGTTCAAACAATGAATCCGCTTGCAATCGCGCTCTATTTGGGTGCCATCTATTTCGTTCTTCATATTTTGTTTTTTGTACTCGTGAATTTTTTTTATTCACTCAATATTCGATTACTGACCTTGATAGCTCTTGTTGGAAATGGTGTAACCGCATTGTTAGTGTATCGATTCTGGAGTTGTAACGTGTTCTAAGGTGAGGGAGAGAAGAGATGAAAGCATTACTCAAAGAGTTGGTATACATTCACTCGTTATTTTCTTTTATGTTGTATTTGGTGGGGAATTTTATTGTGATTGTGGTACTTGAGTACAAATTAAAAAACCCGCATCTCAAACATACATTGGCCGGTTTTTTCTCCATCGCTTTTTCTGGTGTGATTGCCTATATTGTTCCGATTCATATGTTCAAAAACCTTTCTCCGTTTGCTATGCAGACTATCGGTATTCTTGCGGCATTTATGATTCAAGCATTATTTTGGGGCTTTTGGTTTAGAAAGAGATTTGCAGAATTGGTTCCTGCACTGGTTATATCTTTTGCATTAACCGTACTCGTAGCTTTGGGCATGTATTTTATGTTTATGACATACGTAGACACGGTGGTCAAAGGAACGTTGGAAAGCTTGGGACCGTGTACAAGGTATCTGATTACGAATTTTTAAGCTGATGGCAAAGGAGTGATGAGATGAATTTTTTAAAAATTTTATATGATCAAGAATCAAGCGGTGTGAATGTTGCTGAACTTGAGCTGTATCAGACCAAGCTGACACCAGAAATTGAGCGAATCGCGCATGATTTAGGTAAAGGTTATATAACTGAGTATGCATCAATTAATCTGCCGACAGACACAAAAATGCTTGAACAGATTAAACAGTTAATTCAGAAAAAAAAGACAGAGTTGAATGTTAAAGTCCTGGTGGTTGTTGGCATCGGCGGCTCAAGTTTGGGTACTATCGCGGTACATGAAGCTCTCAATGGCGTTTTGTACAATGAGCGAGGGCCGGCCATAAAACTTTTTTTTGTCGATTCAGTTGATACTGATTATTTGCACAGTGTTGTTGAATGTATAAAAAATGAATGCGCACGCGGTGGAGATGTTCTTGTTAATGTTGTTACCAAATCAGGCACTACAACAGAAACAATTGTGAATTTTCAGATTTTTGTTGAATTGTTGCAGCGGTATTGGCCAACTGATTGGCGTCAGCGCATTGTGGTAACAACTGATGAAGGCTCAAAATTACACATGTATGCGCAGCAAGAAAAAATAGACACACTCACGGTACCGCACAACGTTGGCGGTCGCTATTCTGTGTTCTCTGCTGTCGGATTGTTTCCGTTGGGGTTTGTTGGAATTAATATTGATGAATTAGTGACCGGAGCACAGGGCGTGTTGGCAGGGTGTACAAGCTGGTCAATACGTTATAATCAAGCGGCCTTGAGCGCAGCGCTTATTTATGCGCAGTATCAAAAAGGGTGCGTTATCCATGATACATTTATTTTTTCGCATGATTTGCGCGCTTGTGGTGAATGGTACCGTCAGTTGATGGGGGAAAGTTTGGGTAAAGAGCTTGATCGCTCTGGTGTTCTGGTACATGCGGGCATCACGCCTACTGTGTCGGTCGGTTCGAATGATCTGCATTCGGTGACACAACTGTATCTTGCCGGCCCCCGTGATAAGTTCACAACGTTTGTTTCGGTGGCACAAGACCTTGCTACCATAACGGTGCCGCACAACGCTGAGCTTGCGCCGTTGGTTGTGAATGTGCAAGGCAAAACGGTAACAGAAATTATGGCAGCCGTTTTTGGTGGAGTTGAGCATGCGTACCGTGCTGTTAACCGGCCGTTTGTAACTGTTGAGTTTCCGCAAAAAACAGCTTTTTATGTGGGGCAGTTTTTGCAGATAAAAATGATTGAGATGATGTATCTTGGATTCCTTTTGAATGTTAATCCGTTTGATCAGCCGCATGTTGAGTTGTATAAAAAAGGAACGCGCGAGATTTTAGCGCGTAGATAAAAAGTTAATGTAAACAAGAGTGGCCAGCTTTTTGTGCTGACCACTCTTGTTTTTACATTAAATAATAATAGTAGAACACTACCAGCGAAGACCACGGCGTCTGTAGCCACCATAGTAGCCCCATCCGCCACGTCTGTAGCCGCCACCAATTCCAAACCCAATTCCGCCTCTGTAGCCGCCATAGTATCCGCTTCTCCAGCCTGGGCTGCCGAACATGCCAAATCCAAAGCCGATACGAGGACTCCAGGTGCGATAGGTTCCGATATTAATAACCTTGGTGGCGTCGTTATAAAAGGCAACCACGTGGTCAGTTGTTTTGAATGCTTTACCGTTAACGGTTATAGTAAAGCTACTACCTCTGTTGAGTTGACCATCAGCATCTGGGCCTAATGTCATGATCTCGCGATCACTTTCTACTCGAATTGTATTGTCAGAGTAGTTCTTTATTCTCCAGTATGTTTGGCCGGCACTGTCAATTGCGCGAGCGGCCACTCTTGGCACACTGCTGACACCGAGTCCAACACTAACGTCGAGCGCTTGCGCGCTGCCCGCAGATGCTAGTGTTAATACTGTGGCGAGCGTGAGTGTTGTATATGTTTTGTTCATACACTGTTCTCCTTATTATGGAGTAAGGACTATTTCTTTTGTGTGTGAGTTGTGCCCGTGTGTTCTTTTTCCGCACGAATTACTCTGCGATGATCAGTTCTGTATCCACGTCCGTCGACCCAGTAGCCTTCATCATCCCAATAACCTCTTGGTTCATAATAATAATCACGCGGTCCAACATAATAATAATCATCATCATACCAGTCATAATGCGAAGGACCGACACCAAACCCAATGCCAATTCCGCCTCTATTGCCGCCAATACCGAATCCGATACCAAAATCGGCTTTCATGTTGCCAGCAACACTGGCAAGTAAGAGCACGCTCATAAGTGCTGTATTTAATTTATTCATATACTGTTCTCCTTATTTAATTTTGCAATTTATTATCGCCACTCATAGTGACCAGGAACAAGGTACCCATCTTCATCGATATATTCAGGGATCCAAACTTTGTAGGATCCATAGCTGCTACTGATGCCATAACCTAGACCAACACCTACTGCAACTGGCGCTATCCAGCGGCCACCGCTCCAGTATCCGCCTCTGCCACCGCCGTGATAACCACCTCGACCGCCACCATGATGCCCGCCTCCGCCGTGTCCACCGCCGTGTCCACCACCACCTCTATGGCCACCGCCACCACCGCCTCGTGCTTCTGCAATACCGGTAAGACCGACAAGTAAGAATGCGCTGAGGATCATGAGTGCTTTATGTGTTTTATTCATAAACTGTTCTCCTTTTTTAGTTCAGTGTGTTTACTGTGAGAAACAATCAAGGGGTTAGTGTTTTCAACCAGCCACGCTTGAATTTAAAACTTATTAATGTTGTCCGCTGCGTTGTGCACGACCACCGTGACCGTGACCTTGGCCTTTGCCATGTTTGCCTTGTCCGTGATGCATGTCTCTACCACCGCGCATTCCGCGATGATGACCACGATAACCAACTACAGCCGCTCTTAAGCACTCTTGACCTCTACAGCCATGTTTGAAGCCAAGGTTGCCATGCGCAGAAAACCCTGCGCCAAGACCAGTACCAATACCGACACCATGTTGGACCGTGCCAAAACCACGTTTTGAGTCCCATTGTTCACCAGTAGCCACCTTTAATGCGCTACCATCATTATAGAAAACAAGAACGTGATCTTGTTGGGCGGGGAAAACTTGACCGTTGACGTTTATATTGAAGTTGTTAGCCCGATCCAATCGGTAGTCAGCGCCGACTGGTAAGCTGATAAAGTCAATATCACTTTTTATTTTTAATTTTTGATTAGACCTGTTTTGGATTCGCCAGAATGTTTCATTATCATTATCGCGATATTCATTTTCAAGGGTCGAAACTGTTCCTGGCCCATATGACTCGCCGGGTTCGCCGATATTGTATTCAGTGCCACCAGGAATGCCCTTTTCTTTAGCCTGAGCCATTCCATAAAAACCCGTAGACAATAGCATGCTCAGTGTGAGCAGTTTGTATGTTTTGTTCATTATTGACGCTCCTTTTTATAAGTACGAATAACGACAATCAAGAAATGCTTTATTTACAGGCAGCTTGCCCGTCATAATTTATAATAGCAAATTTTTATTAGGTAAAACAAGAATAAGGGCTTAAAAAAAGGGTTATAAAGGGGTTGGTGGTTTATGAAGGCTGATTGAGGCGATGATATTGAAAGGTGAGTTTTTTGGTTAAAGAGCGATGTTATGCCATTTTTTTTATGGCAGGGCATGTAAATATGCTGAATTTGAGTTATGGAAAGAGTTGAATATTAGCGGTGGCTGAGGGTATTGAGTATTTTTGCCCCGAATTCTTGGGCTACGTTAGGGCCGACTGCTGTAATGATGGTTCCATCGACGACTACGTCGTTTCTGACATAGGTAGCGCTGGCATGTTTAAGAATTTTTTCAAGTTCTCCATCTCCGTCCCAGCCGGTAACGCGTTTGCCTAAAAGAGCGCCGCTGTTGGCAAGAATTCGTGTTGATGCGCAAATTGCACCGAATGGTTTACGCTTTTTAGCGATTTGAGTCAGTAGGGCATAGCTTGTTTCATTATCAAGGTGTTCTAGTGAGCCGGGGCCGCCGATAAAAAAGAGAGCGTCGAAGTCATCAATAGAAAGGTTGTTTAAGGTCACGTCAATATGAGTTGTTGTACCATCTTGTGCGGTAGCTGTTCCAGGTAAGTCGCTTGCTGTTATAACGGTGATTCCACTGTTTTCCAGAATGCTTTTGGGAACTGAGTACTCAATTGATTGGTACCCTTCAGCCGCAATGACGAGCACAACTTTGTTCATTTTGAGTGAGTCCTTTCGTTCTGCTGTTCTGAGGTTTTTCCTTTTGTCGCGCCATTTCTCCCCTCTTTGCAGAGTAGATGGTAAACGTTTGATTGTCAATCTGAGCAGACAGGCTCAGCGCTGGATAGGTGCATTCTTGATAGCTGATCCGTTCATCGAGTGGTGTGATTTTTATGATTGTGTTGTCAGTGAGTGTTAGTTTTTTTTCATGGCTTCCAATTCTGATAATTGTTGTTCCGTACAACTCTGCTGTTCGTTTGAGTTCAAAAAAACTTCGCCATCCCGCTTTTGATAACGTTCCTTCCCAGCCAACTAAGTAGAGATTTTTTACTTTCATGCCGTTACACAGTCTCTCCAATGCATTGAAGGCACAAATGCCTGGTTGCAGGGCAATCAGATGATCAATGGTATTGCCGCCGGCTTCTTGCACAATGGCAGGGACAAGGGTGTACTCTGCCCATGAGGGGGCTGAAATTCGTTTACCAATAACGCCTGGGTCTATGACAATGGTTATGCCATGAGTATGCACAAGTGTCACCTCTGCGTTGTTGCATGGTATCTGTTTAATGATGGTGCCGGGTGCCGTACAAAATTTTAGGTAAACGCTGGCAAGCGTTAGGAGTAGTGCAAGGAGAATGATGCTACGCCCTTGGCTGCGGGTTTTTTTATGCATCACAATAAACAAGGCGGTTCCTGCCATGATGAGCAAAAAAATGAGTGACGGTTTACGAAAACCAACCAGAAATCCGGGCGAGCTTCCAAACGACATCATTTTGAGCCAGAGCCAGGTCAGCTTTTCAAGGCAAAACACAAAAATACCATTGGGTATATACATGAGTTCAAGGAAAAAGATAATGGTTGATATTGTCAGAAAAGCAGTGAGCAGCGGTGTAAAGAGAAGGTTCCCGAGTGGTGAGAGCACTGAGATGGGCAGACCCCAACCAAGCAGGATGGGTAATGAAATGGCGGAAAGTAAAAGTTGAAGTTGGGTAAATCGCAAAAGCCAGCGTTTGACCCGAGTTATTAAGCTTAATTTCATGGTTGAAGTGTAGCATGAGCAGCGCAATGTGTCACTTGATCTCTTTTTTTATTGAACTTTCGGTTCCACATGAATTATTCTGAATGTATAGCAGTATGGCGAAAAACAAGGGGAGTCAGACTATGAAAATATTTGGAAAAGAGCATTTGAAGTCAGCCTGGAGAGATATCATGCATTCAACGCATAAGAAAATTTCTCGTGGTGCTGAAAATATTAGCCGAATGTTAAAGTCAGCCCACAATAATCAGTGGCGCAGAAAGCATAGTGAATGGGGCCATAAGCATCCTAAGGGCCAGCACCACGATAAGCATTAAGCTTTCAGTTTCGTAGCGATTTTGTGAAATAAAAAGGACTAACTTTTTAGGGTTAGTCCTTTTTGCTTTTAACGTATTTTTGCCGGGGATGATTAATAGGCATTGTCTTGTTCACTCAGTAAATTGGTTAATTTACAGCGTTCATCTTCTGTTAATTCTGTAAGAGAGTTGCGCAGGTCTTGTAGTCTTTGTTGTTCATCGTATTGTTTTTTCATTTGAATAGCATCTACATAGGTTTTTGTTGGTTGCCAGTTTTCAGAGTATTTTAGTATGAATTGTATGTGTTTAATCATTAATGTATTTTTATCATCATGAGTGTAGGTTGCAAGTTTTTTTTTAAGGCTATCAATGATTTTTTTGTACGTTTCTGTTGTTTTTAAATAGGTAATTCCATTGATACCTCCCATTATGTAGGTGTTTTTGTTATGGTTCTCAGTGATAAAATTGGGAGATGATATAAGTCCCTCTGTAATGGCGACTTGTTCATTCATTGCGTATAATGTACGCATTGTAAGGGTATTTGTTTCAAAATCAGCTTGAATATAACTTCTTTTTTTCGTTGTTGTGAATTCTTCTTTAATAACGTGGCCAAACCAGGCATGAGCACATTCGTGAGTTAGAATAAATTTTTGAATAGGAGTTAGATTCTCATCTGTGTTGTTTTTCCAGAAATTGGAGTCTACGAATATAGCGTTGCCCATATTTATACCTCCGTTATTACTTTCGATGTAAACTTGCAGGGCATTGTTTTTATTTATAAATTTGTCGATTTTTTTTCGTGGTAGGTCAGAATAGTCTTGGTTAAATTGATTCATTACTTTGTAGCATTGTTGAATGAATTCCTGAGTTTTTTTAGGGGCAAGGCAACCTTTTTTGCATTTTAGTGCAAGCCTTGTCTGAAAAAGTTCTGCCTGTATTTTATTTTTTTGGTTACAAATTATTTTTATGGATTCAAATTCTTGAGTGCTCCATGCTACTTTTCTTTGGTGAAGTAGGTCAGAAAATTTGTTAATTTCTTTTATTTTGTCTGTTTCTTGTTTTGAGAGCTGATCTTCTTTTTGTTCCAAAAATTCTACTTTTTGAGATTTTAAATATGAAATGGTACGAGCATGGCAATCCCATTGTTCTATATTTTTACGTGCTGAATTTTCTATGTGCTCTTCTTTCAATGACAAGTCTTGTGGCTTTTCGTCCATGGCTTGTGTGCGGTGCGTCGATCCGACACTCAGGACGAGCGAGAGGGCCATCAGAAAGGCATAAGGTTTTTTTATAATGATATTCATTAAAAGCTCCATTTTTTAAAGACTTTTTAATATTATATTCTAATTGTAATTTTATCATGATAAAAGGCTTCTGTAAAGGGCATATCCAATAGGGCCACCCTGTCGGCATATTCTGTTTTTGGTGATTTTTTCTATTCGATTAAGGCGATAGAAGGTGCTTGCTGGATGTTGTTTTTATTGCTTTTTGCTGTTGACATTAAGAGCAATATTTTCACTAGTAGATCTTATAGGCTTGCCCGTTGTGGGCTCAAGCTCCTCGTGATAAGCTTTTTAAGAAGATATATCGAGCTGTTTTATGGGAATGGATATACTCATGCTTAAAAAACGTCTTATAACCCTTGTAATAGCATTAACGCTTGGCTGCGGCTCATGGGCTCAGGCGAGCAGCTTGTGGGGTTCAAAAACAGAGGCTGAACGACTGTTTGGCTATAATCCTCATTATTCAGAGATCCCCCAAGTAACACCCGGAGACAAGAAGGTTGCTCTTTTGATACTCCATGGATTTGGATGCCCGCGTGGAGAATATTATAAAAAGTTTTTCCCGAATGATGCCCGCTACTTACGGGTTACTTTTGATTTTAAGGATACTTTATTTCACAATAAGCGATCACTCACGGCGTGTACACTGAGTCCGTTAGAAACCATTAAAGGGATTCGGTCTATTAACGTGGGGCAAGTCCCGGATGCTGAGGTTGCACTCTACGGGCTTATTCAATTGTGGAAGGCTGGGTACGTGGTTGTTCTGTTTGGTCACTCACGTGGTGGGGCTGCGGCAATTAGAATAGCTGATATGCTCGTACATCCAGACACGTATTGTGCGAGCTGGAAAAAGCTGGGAATGACCAAAGAGGTTATTGTTTATGGATCATCGCAGGATGCCACAGAAACTATTATTGATATTGAAAAAATTGAATTACTTAAAGCGTCGATAATTAAAATTTATCTTGAAAAGCCACTGCTTAATATTAATGAGCTTCTGAATGAAAAACTACGAGGTTTAATGGATAGATTTACCGCTTTTAGTAAAACGGAACAGCAGCCACTCGATCTTTTAAAAGGGCTTGTTGATCAAAATATTTCGATGCATTTCACGCTGGCACAGAGAGATAATGTTCTGTATAACTGGTATGATTCTCAATTGATGGAGCTTGTTGCTCAGGCCGGCTGGACGCTGACTCAGGCTGATGAAGATCATAATGATGTAAAAGAGACGAGGAATATATTTAATTCGTACCTGGCTTCATTAAATTTACCGGTACCTATTGTCACGGCAGTATAGTTTAAAAATTATTCATGTTGCCTGTGTTACTCACTATCATTCAAACTAGTGTCATTATTAAGAGGGGTTAATTGCCCCTCTTTTTTTTTGCTCTTTTTGAGTCTTAGGTACTCTTTATACCGTGACTCCCACATTTGCCCAGCATCATTCGCATTGATGTCATATTTTTTTACACCAGCATTTGAGCTTTTTATGAGTTTTTTTGTCCTTGATAGATCATGAAGGGTACCATGAACTGTCGATAAGGTTTTTCCCAAGAATCTTGGGAAAACTCAATGCTGGAAGGTGCAATAACTGTTGCCTCAGAGCAGATGGCGCGCAGCCGTTTATCATGTTTATGTTGTGAGCTCAGTTTGTGCAGCGTACCACACAGACCGGTGCATAAAGGGCCGAATTCAAGGAGTGATTTTACAAGAGGATTTTTGACTTTGTGAACCATGTGTTCAAGTTCAAGTCGTGCTTCAAGAGCCTCGTAATCTTTGAACTTTTCATAGAGGGTATGCGTGCAAAGTTCTTGTGCTCGATGCTCGTCTTGGTACCATGGTGCGCTGCCATTTTGATACAAGTCGGGAGTGAGTGTTGTTGTGTCGCCACGTGTTATATGTCCATTTTCATGGCCAAGAATGAATCGTTGTAGAGCTGAGGCGCCATGAGGAAAACTATTTTTTGGAAAATGGGTTCCGCCATAAAAACTGCAATAGGCATCGCATTCGGGTTCTTTTTCAAAAAAGTTGGGCATTTTTTTATCCGCACCTTCATACACGGTGAGATAGCCGCAGGTTTTAAGATAGATATAAAAAGATTTATCATGTTCAAGCATGGCTAACGCTAAGTCGTCACTCAGTTGTTGGACGTGGTCCGGTGCGCGCAGGTCGTGGTTTATTGCTTTTTTCATGCGTGGGTACGTGATGAATCGCTCATAGTGTTTGGGGCCATGTACAGGATAGCGGCAAAAGGGATTGAGGGATGTTTTTTTTATCTGTGAGAGGTTTTTTACACATGCTGTGGCCAGTTGGTGCATGGCGTGTGTGGTGTGTGATGTTAGGACTAATATGGTTGCCAAAAGGGTGAGGGCTGTGCGTAGTTTATGAAAGATTAATTTCATAGGAGTTATTGAAGCCTTATGTTGAGTGTGGAATATGAGCTTTTGTTTGATTATAAGGCTTTTTGGGGCGTTGAGCAAAGGATGTTTTACGTGCAATGAGGGGTGAAAAGAGCTGCTTTTTGAGCAGCAGTTTTTTCAGTGCAGGCCATAAAAAAAATAAGCGAGCAGCTGGTTGGCCACTCGCTTGTATTGTTACGTGAACTGTTGTTTATTTTGTTTTATTTTTGATTGTTTGAATGAATTCTTGGTATCGCGATTCCCACGTTGGCTGCTGAGTGTTGTTTGTTACTTTATGGAGCGCCTGCAGTTGTTTGTCATCAGGATTTTGTTTGATGAGGGATTCGAGAGTATCTAAAAAGCCGTATCTGTAAGGATTATTGGTAATGCCATTTAACGACATGTATACGCGTGATCGTAATCCGTTTCTAACTTTGTATTCTTCAGTAATGGCTTCATAATCTTTATCTTGATAAAGGGTTTCAAGAGATCTTTTTTGAGCGAGATATTCAGGCTTGAACCATTCAGGCATGCCCGGGAATTTGAATTCGACTGATACAGTAGTATCGCCATTGACGTGATGGCCAATTTCGTGAGTTAAAACGCATCTTTGTTTAGCTGAAAGTTGGGACCCTAAGCTTCCTTGGGGAAGGTATATTCCGCCATAAGGGTGTGAATAAGCTTCTGCTCCTGGACAGTCTTCAAAGGCTCTAGGTTCTTTCTTTTCTGGCCCATTGTATACCGTGAGGAAGCCACATGTTTTGAGGTACCATAAAGTGAACCGATTAAAAATACTATTTTGAGGACGCATGATTTGAGCGTAACGCAATACCTCTTGTTGAACGTATTGAGGCGATTTATGGTCGCGATTTTCTTTTTTTGTTTTGAGTTGATTTTTAAAGAGTGTGTTATAGATGAGACTGATTGGACCATAGTATTGTGATGAGGTTATAAAATTTTCAGAATTATTTGAGTAGCAATCCAGAGTCTCTGGATGAACTGTTCTTACTCTTGGTTTTTGGCCAAACTCGCACATTTTCAAGTGAAAGAACATTTCGTCACCTTTGCTTAATTTTGGGTAAACATAGGACTTGATTTTGTCCTTAAGCATACTGAGTTTACTTTTTTGCTGCTTGTCTTGCATACCACTGATTGATCCATTCCCTACAAGTAGGGTAAGGGTGCAAAGGGTAGTCAGCATAGATTTTTTAAAAATAGTCTTCATGATAATCTCCATTATATTTGTTCATGTATACCCGGTGCCCACCATGGACACGGTTTTTAACCTCTAGGTATCAGTTTACCTGAATCAATAAAATTGTCAAATAGAAAATATTTAATATTAATACACCGATTGGGAAGCGGTTTTTATGGTTTAAGGGCACGGGATTGGCCGGGGGGGGCTGGTTAAGGGCTTCAAAATCAAAGAATAGCCTTAATATAAGGGTTTTTTGGGCCTTGGACAAGGGTTTTTGTCTACGCGCAATTGGGGGTAATAAAATAAGCGAGCAGCTGGTGGGCCACTCGCTTTTATTTTTAGATGAACTGGTGTGTATTATTTTTTATATTCTTTGAACCGCGATTCCCATGTTGGATTTTTTTGATAGTTGCCGAGCAGACGGTTAAATACAGAGCCTACAACTTCGCATAACATCTCTTTGTATGACCTTGTTGCCTGAAGTTGTTTGTCATGAGGATTTTGTTTGATGAGTAAGTTGAGAGTATCTAAAAATCCTTCTCTGTAGGGGTATAAACTGCTGCCTTTTGGTTTCTTTTTTATGTATGCCTTTTTTCGGTAGTTGATAGCCTCATACCTTTTAAGCTTATACAGGGTTTCAAGTGCTTTTTTTTCTGCGAGATATTCCCACCGAAACCATGTGGCATTTCCTTCTTTGTAGTCATTAGTGAGTTTTGTCATATTACCATTTATGTTATGACCAACTTCATGAGCAAGAGAAAACTCCTGCTTTGTAGATAATGTTTTGCCAAAGCTGTTTTGAGGAAAGTATATGCCACCTCTGTATGAGGTATAAGCACTTGCATAATAAAATATTGTTTGAGGGGAATTTTTTTGCGCGCCATCATATACCGTTAAATAACCGAATTTTTTTAAATACTGAAAAAGGGCCCAGTCGCGCAAATTGTAGGGGCGGCACATTATTTTGGCATAGAACAAAGATTGTTGCTGGATATATTCTGGGGCCTTATGATCTTTGTTTTCTTTTTTTTGTTCAAGAGGAAGTTTGATGTATCGGTTATAGGTTAATTTTGAAAAGTCTTTACCCTTTTCTGTGCAGAGTGCCATATGTGCATCAGGCCCGTCGAACTTGGGATCTGATTGTTTGCCGAGTAGTGCATTGTAATGGTGAGAGCTGTAAGCTTCGACGAATTTTTGACCAAACGACTTGAGGCCAATTTTTATGGTATTCAGTATGCCGGTTGACTGGTTGTCTTGCATGCCACTGAGTGAATCACTGCCTACAAGCAGGGTCAGAGCACACAGAGCCGTCAATATCGATTTTTTAACAATAGTCTTCATGATAGCCTCCATTAATTCCATTCATATATACCAAGCGTCCGCTCCTGGTACCCTTTTATACCTCTATACACCAGTTTACCTAAATGTAATAAATTGTCAAATAGAAAATATTTAACATGGATACGTCGACAGGATAGTTGTTTTGGTAGTGGTTTGAGGTGTTTTTGGCAAGAAATCTGTACGGGAGGTGGGTAAGGGCTAAAGTTGCTCTAGATAGCCCGATAGAGCCTGAAATATGGCCCAGGTGGGCAATTTAAGGGGGGAGGGCTGGTTTTACGCGCAATTGGGCGTAAAAAAGAGCTGGCTTGAGGTTTTAGTTTTACTGGCAGCCTGCCACAGTGCTTTGGCGCCTGCAAGGTCCGCCCCTTTGAGGTAGATTTTACGGATATGGGTCTGTTTGATTTTGGAAACGGGGGGAAGAGCTGGGCCGAGGATGCGGATGGCCAGGTTTTTTTGTTTGGCAAAAGCAAGTAGATGCTCTGTCAGTTTTTCAGCATCCCGTTGCACAATAGTCTCGTTGGTGTGCTTCAGTTCTATTTCGGCAAGTCGGCCGTGGGGCGGGTAGTTTAATGCGTGTCGGTTTTCAATCTCATCGGCATAAAATTGTGGGTAATCAATTTCATTTAGATATTTGAACACCGGATGGTCCCCCATCGCCTGCACAATCACCAAACTGTTGCTGCTTTGTCTGCCGGCGCGGCCTGCCACTTGAATGAGTTGTTGTAAGGTGGTCTCGGTTGCGTTGTAGACTGGGAAATGCAGATTGAGGTCAGCCCACAGGATGCCCACGAGCGTAACGCCAGGGAAATGGAACCCTTTCGTTATTGTTTGCGTGCCCACCAAAATATCAAGCTGTCGGTTTTCAAATGCGCATAAGGTTTCATGCCAGGTTGTTTTTTTGCGTGTTGCGTCCTGGTCGGCTCGGCCGATTTTAGCGTAAGGAAAGAGTTTTTCTAAGATGGCGACCACTTGCTGTGTGCCGATTCCTTTTTTAATAAACGTGGCGTGCTCATTTTTGCAGCCAGGGCAGGTTTGTGGCAGCGTGCGCGTGTGTTCGCAGTAGTGGCAGGTGAGTGTGTTGTTGTCGTGGAGCGTGAGGCTCACCGAGCAGTTTGGGCATTCAAAAATGAAACCACATTCTTTGCACTGCACAAAGAAACTAAACCCGCGACGATTGATAAAAATAATGGTTTGTTCATGCTTTTCTAGCCGGTCACGGATACCGTTTTCCAATTCTTGACTGATCCAAAAATTGCGTCGATATTTTTTGTCGCTTAAAAAGACGGTTTTGACGTCAGGGAAAGCGCCGGCAAAACGGTGTTTGAGCTGAAAAAAATGCCATCCCCGTTTTTTAACGTTATACAGCGACGTGATGGAGGGCGTTGCAGAACCGAGCACAATTGGTATGCCGACAAGCTGAGCACGGATGAGTGCCGCTTCTTTGGAATTAATTTTGGGATGTTTTTTTTCTTGATATCCCACCTCATGCTCTTCATCCACAATGATGAGTCCCAGATTGGTGATGGGCAAAAGCACGGGCAAGTGTACGCCAATAATCAAAAGTGGTGTACCTTCAAGCACATGCTTCCATAAAACTTTTTTGTCCCGTG
Organism: uncultured Pseudomonadota bacterium; assembly: GCA_964436435.1. Lineage (GTDB taxonomy): Bacteria > Babelota > Babeliae > Babelales > Vermiphilaceae > DAOVGZ01. The sequence continues at coordinate 698,734 of CAYTCH010000001.1, read as the reverse complement.
CGGTGGCTGCCGAGTGGAATGCGCAGATGATAATGGATTCTGGTAACTGTGCCCGCATGATCTGTTCAAACTGCAGCGCAAGCGTGACTTCCGGCAACAATAAGAGTGCCGATTTGCCACGTTCAAGTGCGGCACAAATCATTTTTTTGTAACATTCAGTTTTTCCTGAACCAGTGACGCCATGCAGTACCGTTGGTGTGTAGGCTGGTGTGTGAATGTGCTTGATCACAAAATCGGTGACCGCCTGTTGTTCGGTGGTCAGGGTAACGGTTTGTGTCCTTTGCGCAACAAGTTCAACCGGAACGCGCGGTGCGCGAATACTTTCTTTTTCCTGTTCAATAAAACTGCGCATGCGTCTAAAAAAGTGGAGCGGCTCCAGTTGGTGGTAGTCGCTTAATTTTTCAATAAACGTGTGGTAGTTGGGGTCGAGGGGAAAAGGTTCTAGGGCAAGTGCCTCTTTAATTGCAAAGCTGACAGCGGGGTGATGCATGCTTTGTTCAATCACCAGCGCGTGTTCGGTACGCTTTTGAATGGGGACGTGCACGATGTGGCCAACAAGATTGTGTTGCGGCCACAGCTCAGGAACTTTGTAGGTGAGTGGTTTTGGGAAACCTTTTAACAGGCGTACATGGATAAACATGTTCTGAGTATAGCAGTTTTTTGCCCGTTACTCAGCATAAAAAAGCCTGCCGTTTGTGGTGGCAGGCTTATAAGAGTTTTTTTACGGCGAGTCTATAATCGTTAGTTTTCATGAGAATCTTTCATTTTTTCTTGTGGTGTAAAGTGTGTACAGAGTTTATATGTTCCATACGTTATGCCGGCAATAATGCCTGCGGTTGCTACGGTGTCGAGTATTTTTGTTTGATGCCGAGTACATGAGTTATTGAGCTGTTGTATAGTAAAGCATTCAGTGATTGATGTAGGGATTGCTGGATTTTTAATTTTTTGTTCGAGTTGACTGTTGGCGTATGCAAGAGCTTCTTTGTAGGTTGAGACAGGTTTCCAGTTTTGAATTAATTGTTGTAGCGATTGGAGTATTTGTTTGTCTTTTGGGGTGGTATCGATAGAATCCAATTTTATTTTACAATGCTCATTGATTCCAATTGTAAGACTTTGGGTGTCTAAAGACGCAATCCCATTGATAACACCAAGAATATAGGCATTATTATAGTGGTCAGTTAAGAGGCCGAATCTTGTTATAAGATACCATTTGATGATATTATCCTTATCGTAATTATTTTCGATAAGTTTATATAGAGTTTTAATGGTGAGGGTTTCAGCTTCAAATTCTTTTTGTGCTGTTGTTATATCGTTTCTTAATGTATGACCAAGCCATGAGTGTGCAACTTCGTGACAGATATATATTTTCTGTATATTCGTCAGATTTGTTGTATCTTCATTAAGAGTATAATGTTTTTTATTGAGGTATATTGTAGTTCCATTATTTCTGCCGATTGTGTCTTTTGAATCTTGAGTGATCAAAATAGTTTCGAGAATCTTTTTTTCTTGCACAAATGCATCAATTTTTTTACGTGGCAAGTCTTTATACTGCTCTGTAAATTCTGTGCTCATTGTTTTGTAACATTGCTGAGCAAATTCATTGATTATTTTATGGGCAGGAGAACTTTGTTTTTTAAGTGGTTTTGTTGTGAATGTGTTATATAACGTTGTAAACATTCCCAACGCCTGTGACCCGCTTGCAAGCAAGGTAACAGCACAGAGGGAAGTGAATATCGATTTTTTAATTATAGTCTTCATAGTACCCTGCATTTATTCATTATTTTGGCCTATTATAGGCCGTCAGCCGTCGCTCAAGCTATGGCCGACACGTTTTAACCTTTAGATACCAGTTTACATGAACATTAAATAATTACAAGTGGAAAATATTTATATTAAGTGCATTGATTGAGAGCTGGTTTTGGCTGCTTTTGAATGGTCTAGGTGATTATTTTGCAGCCGGAGGCATAAGAAATGGCCTGGGGAAGCAACAAAACAGCCCACCGGGGTAAACCGATGGGCTTTAAAATGTATTGATTTTTGAAGCGGCATAAAGCCATGGCTTTACTTGCCCAGGACAGTGTCGTTCGACACTGACAAACCAAAAGAAACTTCCTTGGAAGCATTGATTGCCATTTTAAGTGTCGCTAGGCACCGTGTAAGGCTGAATTTACATTGTGCCGACAATGAATTAAATGACTTTCCTTTTTTTTCCACCTTGAGTTGGAGTTGGATATCCGGTCGTGTCTTGCTCAGGCATGCAGGGAGTTGTTTTTTGTCGTAGTTAATTGTTGCCTCTGTCTTTACGTTTTTCAATGAATAGCCTAAGTCCTTCACTGGAAGGTCTGGATTTATTGGCATACTAACGTCCAAGGTTGTTGTGCTCGGTCTCAACCACTTGAGCCACGATGGCCAGATATCCTGAGTGTAGGAAATGGAGGCACCTAGCCGGGGATTACCCTGGGAATTGTTAAGGGGACTTTTTGGTCTCATTTCACCACGTAGAGTTGTTTCTGTTGGGCGCATTTTTCCCATCCATGCCGGCCATAACTTGTGAGTGAAGAAAGATTTTAATGTTACCCATGTAGTAAGTTGCTCACTCAGCGGCTTTTCGGATTTATACCGATTCTCTAAATAAGTATAGGACTCAACCGTTGTTGAGGAAGGGCGGAAGCGCCCAAACCAGGCAGGGAAAGTTCGTTCACCAAACGTGAGTGAAGCGAAGGCTTTTTGTATTACTTGCTTGCCGTGAACTAAATATCTCAAGGTTTGCTGTAGAGATTTGAGTTTCATTACACTTTTGATTGGCCGTAGATTGCCGAGCTTTGTGGGCCAGATTGTTTCATCAAATTCGGCACCGAGTGTTACTTGCCCTGCAACCTTGTTCAAAATCTTTTGCTCGTTCTTCGGACGGAAAAAACCTTTGAGTTTTACCCACATATGCTGTGGGCTCCATGATCGTATCTTTTTTGGCCAAAACTTTTTATTGAGCGTGAGTTGTACTTTTCCTGTATGTGTTGACTCGTTGCATTGTTTATTGTATTCCACTGTAAGCTTACCCCAGCCAGTATTTTTTTGGCATTCAGTCGGCCGATTTTGCTGAGCAGAGGAAAGAGAGCCAACGCATGAGGCGGCAATGAAAATGCCGATAAAAAAAGTTTTTTTGACCGCGCATACTCTTATTTTTTTTGTCATAACTTTAAAACCTTTGTGTTGCTACGATTGTTGGTTTGATTCTTCTACAGCTGCTGCTCAAATTGCCACAATGCATTTTGGAGTTGCGTACATTCTTGCTTGCGTCGCGCTGCGTCATCCAAAATAACTCGCAAGCTGCGCATGCAAGTAGAGCAGAAGGTGATCAGGTTAGCCGCGTGTGGCGTGCCTTCAACATACTGTTCCCATAAACCTTCAAGCGCGCCTGGACGCCAGCCCAATGTGAGTGTTCTGTGGCAGGGAGCATGTTCAGGAGCATGTGCTTGTGCTGGCGGGTGATTGGCATAAATAATGGCAAGCATTTTGTTGACGGTGTTGGTGCGGTTTGGCTCCTGGCGAGCGATCAGTTGCCGTGTTGAGCTGACCAGTTGTTGGCATTGAGCTCTTAGTGCTGCTGCCGTGCCTTCATGTTGGGCTGCCTGCATAATTTCCGGCATCTGTTCACCCAGGCTTTCCAGCCCCCGAACCAATTGAGAAATGTTGCGTGTTGCCATCAGCTTTTTAATCTGCGCAAGAGCGTTTTGTGGTGTTATTGATGCAGAAACCCGATAGGTGCTGGTGGTTGAACTAAAATCGTTTCCCCAGCCGGCATGTATGGCCTGTGGCAGAATAAGAGCAAGAGAGAGGAGAATAATCTGTTTTTTCATAGAGTTCTTTCACAGAAGGCGCTCTGGCCCCCATTTTTTGTGATTTTCAAGAGATATCCATCTATAACCAGAATAAGGGTAGAAAAGCTTAGAGTCAAAGGGTAGTTGATGTATGCGCTGCCAGAGGATTATGTTATGTTGTTATTGGGTGTATTGTGTGCCCCGTGGTGCAGAGCTAGAAGCTTAAAGCCGGGGTGATAATTTAAATTGAGGGTTGACCAGTGGAATTTGATCCAAAAAAGACCGTGTTTTTGATTGATGGCTCATCGTTTTTGTACCGGGCCTACTACGGCGTTCGTCCGTTGCATACCACCAGCGGTGTGCCGGTCCAGGCTGTGTATAGCTTTGTCCGTATGATTAAAAAACTGATGAAAAAATTTAATGCTCAGTATGTCTCCATTGTGTGGGACAGTAAGGGCAAAACGACGCGGCATGCAATGTTTCCTGACTACAAGGCAACCCGTCAGGCGCCACCGAGTGATATTTTTGATCAAAAGAAACTGATTTTAAAATTTGCAGACCTTATTCAGTTGCACCAAATTGCAATCACGGGCATCGAAGCCGATGACATTATTTACTCGCTCGCTCTTGAACGTGAAAAGGCGGGCGACACCGTTGTGGTGATCTCGTCAGACAAAGATATGGGCCAGATGCTTAACGAGCGTATCGTGATGTTTGATGCGTTTAAAGATGAGGTTATGGATGCGGCCGCCTTTGAGGCAAAGACCGGCGTTCCGATTGCAAAGCTTCCTTTTTATTTTGCACTGCTCGGCGACGCTTCAGATAACATTCCTGGCGTAAAAGGGATTGGCAAAGTGGGGGCTATGGAGTTGGTGAATCAGTTTGGTTCACTTGAAGACCTGTATGCGAATCTTGATAGGGTTAAGCGGCCCAGTCAGCGTACAGCTTTAGAGGAAAGTCGCGAGAAAGCATTTTTGAGCGAAAAGTTATTTGTGCTGCAGTACGCGCCGACCGGTGTTACTCCGCAAGATTTGAAATTTGATGCGGATAACTGGTCCAACGCGCTGCCGTTGTTCCGGGAACTTGAATTTAAAACGCTCGTTAAAGAGTTAACAGAAGAACAGTTGACCATGTTTCCGGTGGTTGAACAAACCATCGACGCACAAAAAAAATACACCTTTACCGCTATAACAACCGAACAACAACTTACCGATCTGTGCTATGAGCTGAAGCAGTCAAAGGCATTTTCTGTAGACACGGAAACCACCGGGTTGCGTACATTGCAAGATGAATGTGTTGGTATATCGTTGTGCATGAAGGCGGGACAGGCTTATTATATTCCGTTTGGTCATAACGTATCAGAGCCACAGTTGCCACGGGAGACGGTGATTGCGGCACTCAAGCCGATTTTAGAAGATCCCAAGTACAAAAAATATCTGCAGCATGCAAAGTTTGATCAGCTGGTTTTGTTCCATGCTGGTGTTACATTGCAAGGGGTTGAATTTGATACCTTGATTGCAGCACGATTGGTCAATAAAGATTGGCAGCGGCGTAAGTTGGAGGATTTGTCGCTTCAATATCTTGGTGAGACGATGTTGACCTACGACCAGATTGTGACCGCCAATAACTATAAAAATTTTTCGTACGTTCCGTTGGACATCGCCACACAATATTCCGGTGCCGATGCGCATCAGACATTCCGGCTTAAAAAAGTTCTTGAAAAAGAGCTCAAAGAGCAAGATCAGGAAAAACTGTTTTACGATATCGAAATGCCGCTTTCCCAAATTCTCTTTCGCATGGAATCAATCGGCATAGGGTTTGATGAATCGATCATACAAGATCTTGATATCAAGGTAACCACAGAGCTTAATGCTCTTGAAGCAAAAATTCTGGCAGCCGTTGGCGACAAGTATAAAGATTTGAATCTTAATTCACCAAAGCAAGTTGAACAGTTGTTGTTTGAAGATTTAAAGTTGCCCACGCAAAAAAAGAGTGCAAAAGGCACAGGTTATTCTACCGACCAAGAGGTGCTTGCTGAACTTGCCAAAATTCACCCGGTCCCTGGGCTCATCATGAAGTACCGCGAGCTGTATAAACTGAAAAGTACGTACATCGATACGTTGGCCACCTACGTTAACCCAACCTCGCATCGCATTCATACCACCTACTCACAAACGGGAGTTGCTACGGGTAGGTTATCGAGCTCTGAACCGAATTTACAAAATATTCCGGCCGATAGTACGGGTTACGGTATAGAGATTCGTGCCGCGTTTGTGCCGCAACAAGATCATGTTTTTTTGTCGGCTGACTACTCGCAAATTGAACTGCGTGTGCTTGCCTATCTTTCCAAAGACGCGAATCTGACCGATGCATTCCTGCATGCACATGATATTCACGCAGAAACTGCAGCCCGTTTATTTGACGTTGAGCTTACCAATGTAACGCATGAACAGCGCCAAATTGGTAAACGCATCAACTTTAGTATTTTGTATGGGCTGACGCCGTACGGGTTGTCCAAAGATCTTGATATCTCATTTGCTCAAGCCAAAACCTACATTGAAAAATATTTTGCCCAGTATCCAGGCGTGTCTGCATGGATGGAAGGAATTATAGAGTCCACTAAGCGGCATGGTTACGTTAACACGTTGTGGGGTAGGCGGCGCTATGTGCCAGGAATTTATGAGCATAATAAATCGCTGTATGACATGGCCTGCCGCATAGCAATCAACACTGTGGCACAAGGCACGGCGGCTGAAATTATGAAGATTGGCATGATCCATGTGGAAAAAGCCTTACGCGTTAAAAAACTGGACGCCTACATGGTGCTGCAGATTCATGACGAACTTTTAATTTCGGTGCATAAAGATCAGCAGAATGAGGTCGAGGCGCTCGTTAAAAAAACATTGGAATCGGTGGTTGATTGGAATATTCCGCTGGCGGTCACCACACGGTTTGGTAAAGATTGGAAAGAGGCCAGTAAGTAACGCTGGCTTCTTTTTGATTTTGAATATTAATTTTTTTGATGTGACATGCAAGGCTTCACAGGAGAGTGGGCAGGTCGTGTATGTTATGTGTTTTTATGTTTTAACTCTTCTTGTGAATAGGTGCAGTAGCCGTAATTTTCGTCAAAGTAACCTTTTTTGTTTTCCTCAGGGTCTTGGTAGGCAGGTTGCGTTTCTTGTTCTTCTGACTGGTATCCCAATTCTTCTTCTATGCGCTTGAGTTCTATGAGGGTGAGAATGTGAGAAAATGTGAGAGGTGCCTTTGTGAGTTGGGCTATTGTTTGTTCCGGTTGGATGGTTTGGGCTCGTTTAAGATCTTCTTGATTGGCGCCAAAGTATGCTAATTTTTCATCAAGTTCATTGTTTTTGGTTGATTCACAGGCCTGTAGTCTGCCTGAAAAAAATACAATGGACCCAGCAATAATGGCCAAGAGTGGTATGCGGTTATGAGCGTGTATCATACAGTTTCCTTTTTTGTACTTAATCATGAACCTGAAAAGGCTTTTGTGGTCCGTAAGCAGAGTTTCCATTTGCATTGTTCTGAGCGTGTAGAGGATAAAATTGTGTTCCTCCGCCATCTTTTGGGTATGGTAGCTCAGTGGTCTTTCTGAGTGTCTCTTTGAGAGATGCGATGCATTCTAATTTTTTGGATTCTAGTATTGTTTCTTGAGGATTTTTATTTTCCATGCAAAAAGCTGGATGTGCACAAAAAACAAAAAGGCCTGCCATTATAGAGCGGTGTAACATGTATGGATCCTTGTGAATTGAATAATGATTTTTTAAATACTGTCTAAATCGCATTCTCCATCGCTCTCAACGCTACCGTCTGTTTCAGAAGACGTTTCGCTTTTTTTCGTTTCTTCCTCGTCAGAAGATGTCGCGTTAATACTTGGTTGAGATAGGGTGATTGCTTCTTGTACTTCAGAATCAGAAATTTCGCCTAATGAGAGGATATCGCTATCGCCATTATCAGAAGGTGAGTGTTGTAATGCTTGTTTTTTTTCATCATGTGCATGTTGATCAAACATGAATTGCTGAAGGTAATAGTCGAGTTTGTAATCAAGGAGGGCAAATGATGGCCTGAGTTCTTTTTTGAGTTGTTGTTTCCAGGTCTTGTTATTGTGTTCGCAGGCAGTGGTTATGAGTGGTGTTCCACTCATAAAAATAACGAAAAGAAACAGCCTGTGTTGAAAACAATAGTTCATGAGGAGCCTTTCAGGGATTGTATATAATAGATAGTATGACCGAAAGCTTAGCATGGGCCTGTGGCGGGTGCAATTTTGAGAAGAAAAAAGTTTTTTAATGAGAAGAGGGATTTGTTTTTTTACGGGGATACACGAGTAATAGGCTCTTATTTTTTGTAGAGTGGATTTGAGACGTTGTAGGCATTGATTTTTGTGGAGATTTTTCATCCTCTTGAGAGAGTGAAAAATCTTCTAGATCGATAGCTTTTAGAAGTTCATCAAATTCGCCTTTGACGCAATCTCGTACATGATCGAGTTTTGCGTTTTCTTCGTCGAGAGCGAGTTTTTTCGGATTATACTCCCATAAAAAGAGTGAACGGCGGTTTGGCTCGCTGGCATTGGTTGCCACAGAGAGGCTCAAGCAGCAGCAGGCAGCAAAAATAAGGGAGAAAAGGCGTTGAAAACGAGCATGCATACATCACCTCTTGTGGTTGCCAATTTTAATAATAAACATCGGAGTGTACCATGTTCTGGGGTAGCGGGCAATTTTGGGTGATAAAGTTCTGTGTAGACCAAGATATTCGGGGGGTAACAGGGGTGAGTTTTTTCTGAATAAACCCATAAAATCGTTCTTTATGGGGTGCTGTGACCAGAAATATGGTAAAAATTCACTCAGGACCAGCATATCCTGTTGACTTTTTTTGATCTTCTTTTCATAATGAGATTATCTTTTCTTTTGGCAGATCCATGTAACAAAATTAATTAAGTTTAAGGACAATACGATGGCAACGAGTAAAGCCGGCGGCTCCACGCAGAATGGACGAGATAGTCAAAGTAAACGGCTTGGTGTTAAGTTGTTTGATGGCCAAGCGGTCAAGTGTGGTCAAATTATTGTCCGTCAACGTGGCACAAAGTTCCATCCAGGAGCGTGTGTTGGTAAGGGCGGCGATGATACCTTGTTCGCTAAGGCAACCGGATCTTTGAAGTTTCATTACGGGGTAAAAGGCCGTAGATTTGTTTCAATTATTCCGACCCCTGTTCAGTAACAGTTTTTCTTGAAATATCGCTTGAATCTTGTTACAAGAATCCGAGTAAAGTACAGAACTTAAAAAAGCTTCGATTTTTTCGTCTATGGAGAGTACCATGATCGATTTTCTGAAGTATCGTGTAGCCGCCTTGGTTTGTTTTCTTGCATTTATAGCGCTGTTTGCGGGGGCCTATGTCTATAGAGGTGGGTTCGCATATAGTGTTGAGTTCACAGGGGGCACACAGGTGCTTTTTGGGTTCGATAAGCCGGTAAAATCTGATCAATTGCTTTCAATAGTCGAAAAACAGTGGCCTGGTGCTACAACTCGTGAATTTTCTGATAAACAGATAATGATTCGTGTTAAAGATTTTGCAAATGATACTCGTGGCTTGGCTGATAAAATGCGCCAAGTTGTGCAAGATGGTATGCCAGGAACAAATGTAAGCATTGAAAAGAGCGAAGCAATCGGTGCAGGCGTTGGTGCAGACCTTCGTTGGAAGTCGATCAGAGCCTTATTAATTGCATTGCTTTTAATGCTTTTGTATATCGCATGGCGATTCCGCTCACTACCATTTGCCACTGGCGCGGTTGTAGCATTGATTCATGACTCGATTATGATGCTTGGAGTTTTCCTTTTGTTTGGTCGTGAGATATCGGTTGGTGTAATCGGCGCTATTTTGGCGGTACTGGGTTATTCTATCAACGATACCATTATCATTTTCGCTCGTATCAGAACCAATCTTAAAGAAATGCGCGGTAAGCCATTGTATGAGATTGTGAATACAAGCTTGAATCAAACATTAAGACGTACCTTGTTGACCAGTTTTGCAACATTCCTGACTGTTATTGCTTTGGTGTTGCTTGGTGGTGAAGTGCTCAGAGATTTTGCGCTTGCATTGTTGGTAGGTATCTTCTTTGGAACATATTCTTCCATTTACATGGCAAGCCCTGTTATGATGCTGTTGTATAAAGAAGAAAAAAAGTAGTTTTGATTCTATCTCTTTAACATGTCAAATATTTAAAAAAATCCGAACATCCAAACTATTGGCCGCAAGGTGAAGTAGTTTGGGTCTTCGGATTTTTAAAAAAATAGTCATTATCATCACGGAAGAATGGCAAATGTTTTACTATTCCTATCGTAGGAGTCTGGTGTGATTTTCACATTCCTGTCTATTAAGCGGAGGTCAATATGAGTACAAAAAAAGATACTCATCTGGAGGGTGCTCCACAAGAGCATGTCGAAAAAAAAGAAGTGGAAGTAAAAAAGATTGAGCCAATAAAAGAACCTGAGTCTCACAAGAATGATGGGGATGATTTTGTTCTGTTTGGTGAAAAAGATAACCGGGATCAATCGCGTGGTGCAAAAAATCAGGAGTCAAAATCTCCTTCAGCTCCCGTTGACCTGAGTGAAAAACAGTTAGCTCTTTTAACCCTTGCTGATTTGAATCAAGTTGCGCGTAGACTCGGCATTATTGGCGCAAATTTGATGAAAAAAGAAGAGCTTCTTCTAACCATCCTTGATGTTCAAAAGCATCCTGAGCGGGAACTTGAAGTCAAAGGGGTTTTAGAAAGACTCCCTGATGGATTCGGGTTTTTGCGTTCAGCATTTTATGATTATATTTCTGGACCAGATGACGTATATGTTTCTCCATCACAAATTAGACGCTTTGGATTAAAAACGGGTGACACGGTGACCGGTGTGATCCGTAAACCAAAAGAGGGAGAAAAATATTTCGCCCTACTCAAGGTTGATAAGGTGAACTACGTTGATCCTATTCCAGCAGGTGATCGCATCAATTTTGATCGCTTAACTCCTGTTTTCCCACATGAAAAATTCAATCTTGAATATGATCCGTCAGTGCTTTCAACACGACTTATGGACTTGTTTTCTCCCATTGGTAAGGGCCAACGTGGTTTACTCGTTGCACCGCCTAAGGTTGGTAAAACGGTATTGCTCAAGGAAACAGCCAAGGCACTTATCCAAAATAATCCGGATGTGTATTTGATTGTTCTTCTTGTTGATGAGCGACCAGAAGAAGTTACTGAAATGAAGCGTGTTGTTAAAGGTACGGGTGCTGAAGTGATCAGTTCGACGTTTGATGAATCCGCATCGCGACACGTTCAGGTAGCTGAAATGGTGCTCGAAAAAGCAAAACGATTGGCAGAAGCCGGCAAAGATGTTGCTATCTTACTTGATTCTTTAACTCGTTTGGCTCGTGCTTACAATACGGTTGCGCCTGCTTCAGGCAAAGTTCTGACCGGTGGTATTGATGCCAACGCATTACAACGTCCTAAGAAGTTTTTTGGTGCGGCACGATGTGCTGAAGAAGGCGGTTCGTTGACGATTATTGCAACAGCGCTTATTGAAACCGGATCACGCATGGACGAAGTTATTTACGAAGAGTTTAAGGGAACAGGTAATATGGAAATGCATATGACCCGTAAACTTTCTAACCGTCGTATCTTCCCTGCGCTTGATATTATGAACTCGGGAACACGTCGTGATGACCTCTTGCAATCTGAAGATGTGCTCAATAAAGTTTGGGTCTTACAGAAATTCATCAGCACGATGAACACTGTTGAAGGCATGGAATTTTTGATTAGCAAAATGAAGAAGTGTAAGACGAACGAAGAGTTCTTGGAGTCTATTAATAAAAAGACTACCGGAAGTTAATTTACAAAATATCCAGTGAAAGATCGGCAAATTCGCCGCGTTGTGCTGTGTGGTAACCAACGAGCGCTATCATTGCTGCATTATCGGTGCAGTATTGTGGTGATGGTGTAAAGAAGTGAAGGTTATTGTGCATGCACATTGTGCGAATGCGGCCACGCAAATAGGTGTTACACGCAACGCCACCAACAAGAGTGACGGCGGTAATATGTGGATAAAGAGCGTGTGCAGAGCGTAGTCGTGATTCAAAAATATCGGTAATACAAACGACTAATGAACTTGCGACCTGTTGCTTGAGCAGCAGGTCGTTGTCTTTTAAAAATGTTTTATGTGCAAGGTCGTAGGCGCCACGATCAACAAGGTCATAAAGCACCGCAGTTTTGAGCCCCGAAAAACTAAAATTCAGATTTTTTGCTTTGCCGCGAGGGTAGTGGAAGAAATCCACAAAGTCAGCTTCGCGTGCCAACTGTTCTATAATCGGGCCGCCTGGATAGGGTAGATTTAAAAGTTTTGCTACTTTATCAAAGGCTTCTCCGGCAGCGTCATCTTCTGTTTCAGCAATCATTTCATATTTACCAAAGTCGTGAACCAAATAGAGCGACGTGTGCCCGCCCGATGCTGCCATGCACAGGTGTGGGAACGGGACATTGTGTTCCAGCATTGATGAAAAAATATGTCCTTCAAGGTGATTGACCCCAATTAATTTTTTCTTTTTGACTGCCGCGATCGCTTTTGCAAAGCAGACGCCGACAAGTAATGAACCAGGAAGGCCAGGTTTACTGGTGACTGCGATGACGTCGATGTTATCAAGGGTCAGTTGTGCTGTGGCGAGCGCCTCTTCTAGCACCGGATTCATTTTTTCAAGTTGAGAGCGGGAAGCAACTTCGGGCACCACGCCACCAAATGCTTTATGAAGCTCTATTTGTGAGAAGGTGACGTTTGATATAATGTTGTTGCGTGGTTCTTGATTAAGCTGGCGATAGATGGCGACGGAGGTTTCATCGCACGATGTTTCTATGCCCAAAACGATAACGTTTTTTTTTGAGTCATCAACCACGTTCGTGCATTCCTTATTAAATTTTTTTAAACCTGTGCCGAAGCAATAATAATTCGCTCGCCCTCTTGGCGTGTGGCGACCTTTGTGTTTGCATGTATAGGCTTGTAATCGAGCGATGAAAGTATCATTTCTACAGATTTATCATGCATCAGTTGTTCAGATCCGGCAATCTCCGCAACATTTTCTTTGATATAAATGGTAGGGAGTTCAAATCCTTGGTCCCCTTCAACACGTTCAACGTAATCTGCATTGAGCAGAACGATAATCGTTTCATCGGGAATACGCCCGTCTGGACTGACTTTGCTTGGTCTGATGATCCATTGGTCAGGTTCTGCTTGTTGTTTTGTGTCGATTGAAGAGACGTAGCGCTTGCGAGATCCCTTTCTGAGCTGCATAGTAAAAAATTTATACGCTTGTTTGGCATCGATTTTTAGAAATTGGACGGTGTTATCTTCAGATTCAAATTGCAGCTCTTGTGTGATGAGCAAGGTGAAATGAGTGCATGATCTGTCGATAGGGAGGCTAAAGCATGCGCGTCGCCCTGTGGTGTCTATTTCACCAATAAAGCGTTCGCCACCGTGGTAGATGCAGAGTTCGGGAACTTTTTTGATTGTTTTGGGAAATTCAACGGTACAGGGATAGACGGTGAATGGAGAGTGTGCTGAGACGTTGTAACCAAGCAATATCATAAAAAACCAGATTGTTCTTAAGAAAATCTTATTCATATGCATTCATCCTTGCTTGCTCACGGTTTGAGCGTTATCATTGTTTTTTGTTTTTGTAGTAGGAAATGAGCTTACTCCAACTGTAAATGTTTGGCAAAATAATGCGTAGGCCGCAGGCATATGCATCAATAATGCGTAGGTCGCAGGCATACGCATCAACAATGCGACTTGTTTCGCATCAAAATGCACATATATGTGTAGTAGGAGCACCCCCTTTGATAGTGAAAAAATTAAAGCAGTTTGTACTTAAATGGTGGCGCAAGGGTATCGAATTTTTTGAACAACTGGTCATCAAAGAACGCTCACCGCGAAAATTGGCTCTTTCTTTTTGTGTTGGTATTTACATTTCATTTTCCCCCTTTGTTTTTTTGCATACGGTCATGGTGTTTATTTTTTCATGGCTGTTTCGGTTGAACCTGCCTGCCGTTTGGGCTGGTGCATTTGTGAATAACCCCTGGACCATGGTGCCGTGTTATGCAGGAGGCTATTTGGTGGGTGAATTTTGCTTGGGGACGGTGTGTGGGATTAATACCGCGGCCATTAACCCGGCCTTTATGCATGGAATTAATGAGTCGTTAACCTATTATACCGGAATGAAAGCTGTTTCCCTGTGGTCGTTTCTGATTGGCGGTAATTTGCTTGGTCTTGTGCTCGGTGTTATGCTGTATCCAGTATTCAAGCGAATTTTTGCCCGTTTGAGTACGCGTGTTTATAGTGGGGCGAAAAAAATGGTAATGCAGGATTATGAAGATAGTTGCTCAGAACAAGAAAGCCTTTTACGAGTACGAGATTCTCGACACGATAGAAGCGGGGATAGTACTGACCGGTAATGAGGTGAAATCATTACGGACAGGGAGTGCTTCGTTGATTGGTGCTTTTGCAACGATCAAGCAAAGTGAGTTGTTTCTGACCAACTGCAGCATTATTGTGTATAAGTTTGCCTATAATAAAGATGAAAGTGACCCGACACAGGGTCGCAAGCTCTTACTCCATAAACGTGAGCTGCATCGTCTGATTGGTGATATCTCCAGAAAGGGCATCACCATAATTCCCCTCAAAATCTATTTTAATGAAAAAAATATCGCCAAGGTTGAACTTGGTATCTGTAAACACAAAAAAGCTGCCGGTAAAAAAGAGGCAATCAGAGAGCGAGACATCAGTCGTCAAACACGGCGTGAGCTCAAAGATTCCAATAAATACACCTAACTCATAAAGGATTGGGGATGAAGAAGCTCTGTTTTTTAGCTGCAGGTTTATGCTGCGGTTTGTTTTTTTCTGCGCAGGCGATGGAAGAGAATAGTAAGGGGGACGATAAAGTAAGGATTATCCTGAGCGACCTTCATAATGCGTCTGCCATGATGCGTGAGATAAATACAAAAACCAAAGAAAAATTTGATAAGCAGGATATATCTGTCATAGGGGGTTCCCTTCTGTGTCTTCAGCATCAGTTTGCGTTGCTACCTGTTCCTTCTGCTGAACAAGCGAAAATTAATTTAATGAACCGAATAGATGATGCATTTATTCTGCTCGAAGAAGATTTGAATAATGGGAAAAGAGGAAAGCTTCCCTTCACGCAAGATGACCTTAAGATAGTGCAGTCCAACGTTGATATGATACAGAAACGTGTTAAGGCGTTACAAGAATTAAGCGAGCGAGCTATAAAAGAACAAGAGAGAATACAGGTAAATAAGGAAATCCGTTGGAGCAATCTAAGGAGGTTAAGTGACTCTCAGGGTAGGCATATAATACAGTGATAATGAATATGGAAATGAATCTTGTTAGCATCATTAATGAACTCAAAAAATCTGATGCACCAAAGCAATCAACTATTCTTCCGACCAGAAAGAAAAAGAGTTCCACGCAAAATTAAATTGTGTTGGATTCGTTTCTTAATGAATATTTTTGGGTCAAAAAAACGGCCATTAAGTTTTTTTGATCATTCCAATTAACCGCACCGGTGCCTCTGTGCCGCCCGCAATTTTTAAGGGGGCAATCAAACACCACGAGCCGGTTGGCGGTAGTTTGTCTGTATTCGCTACATTTTCCACAATATATTTGCCTGCGCCTAACAAAAGTTGATGGACGGCGAATTTGTTGTGGGGCGAGTCGGGTGATAAAGTATCGATCCCTAGTCCCACAATGTTACGTTCTAGCAGCAAGCGTGCGGCTTCAACAGAAACCGATGGAAAAACTAAATTGTTGTGGTAGTGAGGAGTATCGTTCCAGTAGTTGTCCCACCCTGTGCGAATGATTACAAATGAATCTGCCGCAATAATTTCATGTTGTGTCTCAAATGCGTGAATGTCATTCACACTAACAACATACGTTTCATGTGCGCGGTCCGATACATCAATCATGACGCACGGGGCGATAAGTTGGTCTAGCGGTAACTGTTCTATGGTTGTTCCGCCGGGTGTGCAATGGCTGGGGGCATCCATGTGGGTGCCAATGCCAACAGGTGATTGCATGGTTTGCACGCGGAATTTTACATCGGTTGTGCAGTCGGCGTAATCGAACGTTGTCTGGAGATGAAACTGTTCATGTTCATCCCATGCCGGAGTAAGCGGCGTGAGAGAGTGAGTTAAATCAACAAGCGTGAAGGGGAAGAACATGGCGGCCTTTACGTATATTTTGGTAATAATAATATGCGGGAGCCATGGTAACATGCAGAGGGAAAAAGTCTATTGGGAACGTGGAGGCCACGGATTTGTCTATGACCTCTTGATGCAAAAAAGAATTAATCTCATTGTTTGAGAGGCTCTTAGTTTTTTTGCGAGGACTGAGTTTTGGTTTTTATGCTATCCTCGAGCTGTTGTTTAATTTTTGTGAGTTGCTTTTCCAATACTGGAGTACCACCGTAACATATCAAACGTGTCCAGAGATCGTAATTGACACGTTGCTCACTATTTTGCCGGTGACAAGAGTTATCCTGCTGATCACAAGATTGACGGAGTGGGGTTAGAAACGATAGTAACGGGAGAGTTTGAGAAGGTGATGGCCAAAGTGGCGTGAAGGGGGGTAGTGGCGAAGAAGGGGATAAGAGAATAAAAGAATCGGCCGCAGGGGAAGGTATCCCCTGCGGCCGATGGTGATTATTTAAAGAGGTTATTTTTAAGAACACAAAGTTCCAGAAGAATTAAGCCGTTGGCCATTTTCCATTAACTTTTTTTTGAGTTTGGTCTCTTTGCTGAGCGTTTCTTTAAGCAACCGTTTTATGTCTTTTGGTTTTTCTATTCTACTCAATTGAGTATCATATTTTTTGATTATTGTATTATAATTTTCAATCTCGTTAAAAAGCTCTGCTTCGTTTAGTCCTTGTGGTCCAGAGTTTTTTCTTGGCGTATATTTTCCGTTAACTATCCAAAAAGGAAGGGGCACTGCTTTTTTGCGCCAGAACTCAAGGCCTCTGCTCACTAAAAAACTTCCAAGCGCAGCGACGCCAGTATAGAGTGCTACAGTGCGAAAAAATTTGGTAGATTTTAAGCCTTGATGACCTGCTATAAGATCTACACCAAAACTTGAACCAAGACTAAATAAACTAAAGCCACAGAGGCCGCCAAATCCTACAGACGTTTTAGTGAGGATATTACGTACTGTTTTTAGTCTGTCCGGGGTCTTATAGGTCTTGTCTCGTTTGGTTTCAATTTCTTTTAAAGTTTTTTCAAGTTCAGGTTTGACGGTATCATTAAAAATTTTTCTTACTTTATTATCCCGTTCTTCTGTGAGAGTTTTGATCAGACTTTTTTTCAATTTAACATTGGTGTTTAGTACGAATTCTTTCTCAGATAGTAGTTCCGTAGAGGAGCCGATGTTATTCATCTGACTTTTGAGTATGTCTTGGCAGATATCTGTTGTCTCATTCGATAAATTATTGTTTTCTTGTAGCGTTATTATTTTTTGGTTGAGTGTATTTTCATGTTGCTGGTATTGATTATCAGCGTCATTTGCATTTGAAACCCTTTTTGCAAGTTCTTGCTCCACTTGCTGCTCTATCTCTTCATTCGTCATGATCTTTTTGTTTGTGGTATTTTCCATTCCCATGGCCGCACCGCATGAAAATATAAGCGCAATCGCAAGATTTAATGAGACTAACTTTTTGATATTCATATATACCCCTAATGAGTTATAAAATCACAATATTTCATTCTAATTGTCATTTTACCCCCCCATAAATATGTCAAATGGTTCCTGTTAGAAAATGCATGCTTGCCCTCCGTCCGCGTCCTTCGAATCCTTGGCTAAGGGGGAATTTTTAACGTAGGATGGGCCCCTACACCGTCGCCCTTTGGGCTATGGTGGACACGTCGTAGCACCCTGGTGCGTAGTGGGTATAAGTAGAAAATCGGTTATTTTAGGGTCGTTTACTATGGGCTATGGAAACTTCAAGGATGAATAGCGTTAATGGGAGGCTATATTGGCCTCTATCTTGAAATTTCTAAATCAGATTTCAAATTTTCAAGGTATTTTTCAGTTTACCTGATCTAATAGATGTTTTGCTGGATTTAAAAGGGTATTTTCTTGATTTTGTGCCACTCCATAGATTATTTTTGGCCAAAATGATACAATTGTCCTTGAAGTTTTTAAATGGAAATTCAAAATTTCAAGGTACTTTTATTAAGATTAAGAGAAAGGGGAACTGTTATGGATAGAAGAATTTTTTTAAAAGAAATAGAAGCCCAATTTCAAGTTCAGCCGGTCTGTGCATTATTGGGGCCGCGTCAGGTTGGTAAAACAACGCTTGCTCACATGTATATCGAAAAGTATCAGCCTGAAGAAGTTGCCTTTTTTGATCTGGAAGATCCAACGGACCTGAACCGCCTTGATAACCCGATGATTACTTTGTCCGCTTTGTCCCAACGCCTTATTGTCATTGATGAAATTCAACTTCGACCAGACCTTTTTCCTATTTTACGTGTGCTGGTGGATAAAAAAGAGCGGCAGCAAAAATTTTTAATTTTGGGCAGCGCATCGCGAGACCTCATTCAGCAATCATCTGAAACGCTTGCCGGCAGGGTTGGGTACATAGAGCTGACTCCCTTTTCACTCGTTGAAGTAAAGAACAGTGAAAAATTGTGGCTTCGGGGTGGTTTTCCAAATTCGTATTTGGCTCCCACGGATCAAGTGAGTATTGTGTGGCGTAAAAACTATATCAAAACATTTTTGGAGCGAGATATTCCCGCGCTTGGTTTTACCATTCCACCACAAACGATGCGACGTTTTTGGTTGATGCTGGTGCATTATCATGGACAAACACTGAACGTGAGTGAATTAGGTAGATCTTTGGGGATATCGGATCATATCATACGCAAGTATGTTGATATTCTCGTGGGAACTTTCATGGTGCGGTCTTTGGAGCCGTGGTTTGAAAATTTAAAAAAGCGACAAGTGAAAGCGCCAAAGATCTATTTTCGGGACAGTGGTATTTTGTACAGTTTGATTGGTATCGATGACAATGAGCAACTTCAAATTCATCCCAAGCTTGGTGCCTTTTGGGAAGGGTTTGCGTTAGAAGAAATAATTCGTACGCTGCAGGCGTCTCCAGAAGAATGTTATTTTTGGGCGACCCATGCTGACGCTGAGTTGGATTTGTTGATCATCAAAAACGGCAAACGGTTAGGTTTTGAATTTAAATACGTAGACGCTCCCAAAGTGACCAAATCGATGCGTATTGCCCTTGAAGATCTGAAGCTCGACCATCTGTTTATTATCTACCCAGGGGATAAAACTTTTCTTGCAGATCACAAAATTGACGGAGTGGGGTTAGAAACGATAGCAACGGGAGAGTTTGAGAAGGTGTTGGGGAAGGTGATGTGAATGGGGTAGTGGCGAAGAAGGGGATAAGAGAATAAAAGAATCGGCCGCAGGGGAAGTTATCCTCTGCGGCCGATTCTTTTAATATGACCTCAGTCTGCAATAATTTACATCAACTGATTGATGAGTGTTTGATCATCGTTTGTGAGTTTAAAGTTTTTGGGGTCGAGGTTTGCAAATTTGAGGTTAATTTTTGCGACAGTTTCTTTGTTCTTTTTTGATTCATGGTCAGTAAATTGTATATCGGGGCAAACTTTGAAATTTTTCGACTTATTACTGACGATGCTATAGTGCGTTGGTTCTGCATTATCGACCTCGGGTTTTTGATGAGTATCTTCCGGGTTGATAGCGTTTTTATAGTAGGGAATGACATCAAATAATTTTGTAGTTGGTGGAAATGGTATTTCTCCGACAACGCATGACTTGATCAAAAAATTCATAGTTTCTAGAGTGAGCGGAAGAGTATTAGAATTTTTGTAGTCAGAAAAGCGCAACCATGTTCGGGGAAATGATTTGTCGCGTGCGGCGAAATTACATGTTTGCTGCCAGATTTTTGCGAGCTTTGGCTGAAGATTGAATAGAAGTGCTTTGTCTGATTGTGAGATGGTGTCTGGGTTATCGGATAGTTTGTTGAATATTCTTGTAATTTCTTCATTAATAGGTTGCTTATGGAGATATATATCGTCTTGCCAGTTGAAGAATAAAGAAGAGACGGCATACTGTGGGCCCTCATATAAGCACTTTTGTGCAGTAGATCTTGCTTCATCTTTTGATAAAAATGTTAAATTTTTGAAACATGCATAGATGCCCATACTCAGTGTTACGCATGCAAGCGTGCATGTAAGGGGTATTTTCTGTTTGCAGTACGAAATACAGGTAGCAAGGCCACCGAGAGAGAGCAGAGAGAAGATTTTCAAGTTAAAGGTGCGTCTCTGTTTCTCTAACATGCTGGGGTAGTACGAGTAATGACCACCATCGCGATCGCAACCAGGCAATTTTTTGTTAAAAGAGTGGAATGTTGTGAGGTTAGTATTAACTTCTTTAAGACCTTTACTTATTACATTAAATTGCTTAATTATTGTTTCTTTTTCTTGTTGGGTCAGGGATGTGACTTGTGTTTGTTCCATTCCCCATAGTCCACAACTTGTGAGTACCATGCCAAACACAAGATTCAACGAGATCAATGTTTTGAGATTCATACATGTTTCCTTGGGCTACAAAACTATAACGTTTTATTCTAATTGTCATTTTGCCATATTCTGGAAATAAAACAATGGGGTATGGATAAGGTTATCTGGATGTTATATTGGTGGTGATAATGGGGAATGTATTGATTTGGTAGATGTATTGAAGGGGTGTTGTTTGGGTAATCGAAAATATGGGAAAGGTTATGATGGGAGAGGCTGGAAGTGGGAAAAGTGAAAAATACTTTGCAAGGAAGCCCGTCCTACGCCAAGGCTTCGGAGGGCATTTTTCGCCGGAGGCGAAAAATGGTGGAGGCGATGGGAATCGAACCCATGTCCGTATTATATCAAACCCCAAGCGCTACATGCTTGTCCTTCGATTATACTCACGCACAATGCCGAAGGCACCATGTTATGCGTAAGTCAGCTTATGTGTACTGACCAAGTTAATTAAGCCAATGAACCTTGCTTGGTAGTTCCATCTTGTTTATACGAATCTGATCCGCTGATAGACACGCCGATCAGATAAGAACTCTCAACTACGTTAGCTAAGAGTTATGCGTAAACCGTTTGGTTGTTTGCATTTATTGGTTTTAACTAATTGTTTAACGAGCACTTAGTCAACGCTCGGCATGCTCCCAGAGCTATCAACAACACGTCGAAACCAGTACGCCCCCGAATATTTCAAAGAGATGTGTATCTCATTAATTTTCATTGTAAAAAGTATGGTGGGGTGTGTCAAGCTGTGCCCGCCGTAGCTTGAGCGAAGGCCGGGAAAGTGTGTCTGATCTTTTTTCCCCTTTCCAATTTATTGCGATACTTTCATGTACTTTGCTATGGTCTTTTAAAAGACCTTTATTTTTCCATTTCCATAAAAAAAGGAGAATGACCATGAAAGATGCGAATAATTGTTTATCGCAGATACAAGAAATAAAAAAAGAGCTCACGAAGTTTCAGAGTGAACGTGAAGTTGTTGAAGATAACCTTTCCACGTTTGACGAGCTCGATTACGATGTATTTAGTAATCAAAAATGGACTCGTTTGCATGAAAGTCATGCGAAAAATATCAAAGTGAATTGGCCCGATGGTCACTCGACAGTTGGCATCGAAAAGCACATTGAAGATCTGAAGGCGATGTTTGTTTTTGCTCCCGATACAAAAATTAATGTTCACCCGATTAAATTTGGATCAGGTGATTATACATCCGTTATTGGTCTTATGACCGGGACATTTACTCAGCCAATGCCGGTTGCTGGTGGCAAGTTTATTGAGCCAACCGGCAAATCATTTTCCATTCCCATGTGCACAGTAGGACACTGGAAGAATGGTGTCATGATTGAGGAATGGCTCTTTTGGGATAACGCAACGTACATGAAACAATTAGGAATAGGTCAATAAAAAAAGGAGTGATCTCGTGAATAAAAAACTTTTCATTGCCCTGACGTTGGCGGCCGTGGTTGCTGCAGGAGTTGCGACTGTTATTGTTGTACGGCACAGATCACAGCATGCAATAACTGAACAATTGCGTGCACAGAGCGCGGCGGACGAGCTCAATACAATCGCAGTGGAAACCTATGTGTACCTTTATCCTCTCATTACCATGGATGTTACACGGCGCGTTATGCTCAATATTCCATCAGGTGCACGGCAAGGTATGGAAATAAAGAATGGGTTTGATCATATGCGCACTTTCCCGTCAGCAGAATTTCGTGCTGTTGTGCGTCCCAATTTTGACACGCTGTATTCCAGCGCATGGCTCGATTTAACCACAGAACCCATGGTTGTGAGTTCGCCGGCGATAAAGGGCCGTGGCTACGTGTTGGAAATGCTTGATATGTGGACTGATGCATTTGCTACACCGGGAAGCAGAACCTGGGGTACCAGTGCAGCCTCATTTGCCGTTGTACCCGCAGGATGGAAGGGGAGCTTGCCTGCTGGTGTGCAACGCATAGAATCGCCAACTGCCTATGTGTGAGTGATTGGCCGTACGCAAACAAATGGGCCAAAAGATTATGCGGCTGTTCATAAGATACAGGATGGCTATAAAATAACGCCGCTTTCACAGTGGGGGAAAAAAGTGGGTCAACCAGCGCAACACATTGTTGGTGCGTCCATCGACCAAAAAACTCCGCCACTTGACCAGGTGAATACCATGAAGGCACAAAAATATTTCAGCTACGGCGCACAATTGATGAAATTGAATCCGCCGCATGTTACCGATTGGTCAATGGTTGCCCGCATGAAACGTCTTGGTATAGAACCAGGGAAAGATTTTGATTTTGAGCATGCTAGTCCCGAGGTTCAGGCTGCCCTTGAGCGTGCGTGTACACAAGGGCTCAAATATATGAAGGAAAAGGCGCCGACATTAGCTCGCGTGGTGAATGGTTGGCAAATGAATACTGATTCTATGGGTGTGTATGGCAACAATTATCTCAAACGTGCAATTGTTGCATTGGTTGGTTTGGGAGCTATAGAAGCACAAGATGGAATCTATCCTGTGTGTATTGCGGATGCAGATGGCAAGCCTCTCCAAGGCGAACATAAGTATGTGCTGCATTTTTCCAAAGCTGAATTACCGCCGGTTAAGGCTTTTTGGTCAGTGACGATGTATGATGCGCAGGGTTTTCAGGTTGCCAATTCTCTCAATCGATTTGCCATTGGTGACAGAGATGATCTGAAATACAACGCAGATGGTTCATTGGATCTTTACTTCCAACACACATCACCAGGAAAAGATAAAGAATCCAACTGGTTGCCATCGCCTGCCAGCGGGGTGCTTGGTATCACCATGCGGCTCGCTGAGCCACTGGCACCAGCGCTCGATGGTCGTTGGACGCCTGCAGCGGTTAAAAGAGTACAGTAATTTACAGAAGTTTTTTAAACGAAAGGCAGAAGGGAGTTCATCTCTTCCGCCTTTCGTTTTACTCAAGTTTTAGTAATGGTTCTGCTCGTTGTAAAAACAGCTTGAGCCGTCGATAATCATTTCCCGTCAGCAAGGAAAAGCTGTCCACAAATTTTTCAATCATATTCTGATTAATAATGTTTAGAGCGGCCTGTTGTTTCAGGAGTGCCAAAAGAAGTTCGTCCAGCCCTTGAATCATGGCACCTTGGCCAAAAATAAGGTGTAAATAGCCTGGATCGGCAAAGAAGCGGCGGCTTAATTCTGCTTGTGTGTGGTTCACAAAGGAATGAATCTTTGGCGGTTCGGGGGAAACGAGATAATAAATTTTGTTATTTTCCAGATAGCCGGCCGTAATACACTGGAGTGTTGTTTTTAAGAATTCAAAGATCTGTGGCTGCTCTGCAAGGAGTTCGGCCTCTGTTTTTTGGTAGGGGAAAGGGTAGCGGACTGGGTCCATGGAGCCGGTATGCACCTGGTGGACGATGCCAAATAATGTTCGAGTGCCCGATTGAATGGTCACGAGCTCACCAAACGCAGGAAAATCATCCCATTGCCAGCATTGGGCGGTAAATCCGTGGAGTGAGCTTTCTATAACTTCAGAAAAAGCTTTGTTGGTCTTTTGATTCATCGTTTTCCACATTAAGAGTTTTGCCTAAAAAGCTGGTTCTATGGATAATCGTGGGCCCGAGTGCCACCACCGCACTTTTGTGTAATTTGGTGCTATAGCCCTTGTGTTGCGCAAGCGAGTATCCTGGAAATATTGATTCATAGATACCCATGAGCCGGTCGCGGGTCACTTTTGCCACAATGGAGGCGGCTGCAATGGACGTTGAGAGGGATTCACCTTTGCAAAAATGATGAATAGGAATGTTTTTATAGTCGGTATCGAGCAATTTTAGGGGCATTGCGTCGATCAGAATGGCCGATGGGCGCTCCGGGCAGGTGGTAAGAAGGTTAAGGACAGCCTTTTTCATGGCCATGAGGGTTGCTTGCCAAATATTGTGCTGGTCGATGGTTTGGGCGCTTACGATGCCCGTTGCGTACCAACAGTTCTTTACTATCCAGCAATATGCAGTCTCCCGTTCCAGCGCTGACATGATTTTCGAGTCTTTAAGGAGTCGATAGGTGCATCCAGGCGGCAATATGACCGCTCCGGTGACTAATGGGCCTGCCAAGCAGCCTCGGCCGACCTCATCTACCCCACAAACAAGCGATTTTGCCTGCCATGCGGTGTTTTCGTAGTAATTCTTTTTGAGTTTTGTCTTAATGATTCTGGCTGACAAGTTTTCCATTTGACATCTTTGTTGAAGAGTGTACTATTAGTATTAAGGCAGTGATTTTAAATACTATAACTTTCACCCAACGTAATGTCGAGGAGTTGATTATGGCTTCACGTTCAACAGAATTACGTGTTAAGGAGCTTTTAAGAGAAAAAGGCTGGACTACAAAAGTTCTAGCTGAAAAGACAGGAATGTCTGAAAGCTATCTAACACATATAAAAAATGGAACTAGACGCTGGAACGAAGATTCATTAAGAAAATTGGCAAACGCTTTCGAGCTTTCCCCAATTGACCTTTTTGCTCAACGTCGTCAGCGAACTGATAATATTGACAGCAATGTCAGTATGCCAGAGCAATCTGATATTGAATTAAAGGTACAAGTGGTACCAGTAGTTGGTGAGATTCCATCGAATCCATCACCCTACAATAACCAATTAATGCAAGTGACCACAGGGCACAAGGATGAGTTCATTCCAACCCTGAATACAAGCGACCTTGCCATGTTTGCATTGCGCATAGAAAGCAATGTGATGGCACCGACCTTTGTTAAAGGTGACTTCTTGATCGTTTCCCCAGAAGTGTGGACCCGTTCAGGTGATATCGCTGCTGTAGAATACGGCAATGACACTCCTTGCAAAGCGGTTATGCAAGTAACCTACACAGAAGATTTTATCGTGCTTGAAAGTGTTAACCACAAGCAAGCCCCCATCGCCTTGGTGCGCGGCAAAGACCACTTTAGAATTATTGGTCGTGTGGTGAGCAGATTACAAAAATTCATCACGACCCCATAAAAAACCTCAAAAAAGGTTGATTATAAAGAATTTTGATACCAGAAAAACTAGGAATTTCTAGGGTTTCTGGTATTTTTGTTTGAGTAGGTATATGGATGTATCTACGGGCTAAATAAGGCAACAAGTCTTATAGTGTTCAATAACACTTCCGCTTAGTAGCAAGGAGTTCTCTATGTTTCGTTATGAAACGTTGATACTCACGATTCCGGAAATCACAAAAGATGAATCCGCGACTCTTGAGTTTCAAATCGATAAGTTGATCACCAAGTTCAAAGGTTCGATTATATCCTTTGAGCGTTGGGGTAAATATAAACTCGCCTATAAAGTCAGAAAGAATGACTACGGCGTTTATTTCCTCGTTCGTTTTGAGGTAGAAGACAATAAAACTATTGTTCCTGACCTTAATACACTTTTCATTGTCAAATTCAGTGACATCGTCATGAGAAGCTTGACCACATCTCTTGATCTTAATAAACCCCTTGAGTACCAAAAACCGCCATCAGTTGAAGATGCTCCAAAACGTGCCGTTGGTTCGTTTATGGAAGAAAAAGGTTTTTTCAAGAAGGGTAGATCATCTTCAGATTCAGATGATTCTGGATTCGATGGTGAAGATTTTGATAGTGCACCACGTGCACCAAGAGCTACATTAGGTGGTGAAAAGGCAGCTGTAGAGTCAAAAGAGTCAGAAGCTGAAACAACGAAAGAGGCATAACGATGGGAAAAGATCAAAAAATCAAATTGAAAATGAGCATGCGTTTGCTGAAGAAGAAATTCAGAAAGCAAGGCGCACGCGCAGCTAAGCATTGTCGTTTTTGCGGCAGCGCTGATCAAAATTTAAATCTTGATTATAAAAACGTTCCGTTCTTGCGTGGTTTTTTAACCGAACGCGGCAAAATATTACCTTCAAGAATTTCTGGTAACTGCTGCTTGCACCAACGTGAACTTTCAAAGATCGTTAAAAATGCCCGCATCATGGCCTTGTTGCCATATTGCTCACCTCATTTTTAAAGATTTCGGTTTGCAAAGATGATATATGGCCCTGCATTCATTGTAATGTGGGGCCATTGTTTTAGAGTTTGATGAGAGGGGGTGTGCGACAGATGAGAAAGTATAAAATAATTGTCGCGTACGATGGTACCGATTATTTTGGCTGGCAAAAGCAAGGTAAGGAACGAAATCTGCCAACGGTCTGTCAGGCGCTGGAAGATTCGTTTTACGCTGTGTTTGGTCAACGTGTTTCCATTTTCGGTGTATCTCGCACCGATTCTGGTGTACATGCGCTTGGCCAGGTTGCTCAGTTTCGTACCGACCTGCAGATTGCACCCGACCGTATGTTGCAAGCTTGGACCAATAAATTGCCGAGCGATATCACTATCAGGTCGCTCGATCCGGTTAGTGAGCTTTTTAATGCGCATCACGGTGTTGTTCATAAAATCTACCACTACCATTTTTTTGTAGTAAGGCCGTTGCCCAGCGTTCAGCGCTATGGCTTGTATTACTTCTATCCTGTGGACATAGAAAAATTACGAGAAGCATTGAACGTGTTTGTGGGCACCCATGATTTCAGGTCGTTTTGTACGGGCGATGAGCGTGAGGATACGGTGCGTACCATTTTTTCAACGGCAGTTTATGAGGTTGAGCCGGGTAGGTATTGCATTGAGTTTTGCGGTCCAAAATTTTTACGATATATGATACGGCGGCTGGTTGGCGCTTGCCTTAAGGTTGCATCTCGGCCGGATATTCCAGTTTCTTATTTACGTTCGGTTCTTGATGAAAAAGATCCTGAACAAACATTGCCCAACGCGCCGGCAAAAGGTCTTATTTTGCACAGCATTCTGTACAATGAAGCGTTGTGATTGGTAGATATAAGCAAGAAATAATAGTGTTGATGTCTCATAATATTGATGCATACGGGGAGTGAAAATGAATTTTGGTGGTAAGCGGATTACGATAGTGGCGGTGTTGGTCGCGGCACTTGGTTTGATGGGCGGTATTGCGTATTACAGTAAGTCTTGCGCGGCCGTAGAAGGTCAGATTATTGATTTTAATGAGTCGCGCGATACGAAAGCGATGCTCAAAATCTTTTATGATGATTGGTATTGGCTGTTTCCTGGTTCTGATTACTCGCCAGAATATATTTTAAAATACCGTTCTCCTGGGGCTGCATCATATTATACTCGTTACTTTGGCAAGCTGAATATCAAGGTTCTTCGTCAGAACAATACGGTGGCCGGATTTACCACTTACTATCAAGAAAATTTTTATAACGGTGAAATTCAGTTTGTTGCCGTGAGCAAAGATTTTAGGCGTAAAGGATACGGTAAGCTCCTGACCGAATATGCCGTTAAAGACCTGTTTAAAATGGGTGTTAAAAAAGTTTCGTTGTGCACACGTTTAAACAATGAAGGCGCACGTCGCATTTATGAAAAAGTAGGCTTTAAAGAGATCCATCGTGATGAGGATGGATTTATTTATTACTCAATTTTTCCCGAAAACTTTAAGGGTTAGGGGGTAGGGACGCGGAGCATTTGGCTAGGGACCGGAAGCTCCATTGTACGAAGAATAAACGGTGCCACATCGGCAAGTTGTTTAAGGGGAAGTTCTAATGAGCTTCCCCTTAAGTTTTTCTGAATCATGATGAAAGGCACTTTATTGGTGGTGTGTGCCGTGTGCGGTTGTCCCTTGTCGTCCCGTTTCTTTTCTGCATTGCCGTGGTCTGAAGTGATGTAGAGTGTGCCATCCATGGCGGTGATAATCTGGTCGTACAGTTTTTTAAGCTCCCCATCTAAATATTCAATCGCTTTGACTGTTGCTGCAAGATTGCCCGAGTGACCAACCATGTCTGGGTTTGCGTAGTTAATAAGATAAAAATTTTGTGGATCTGTTCGCAAAGAATTGAGTACTGCTTTGGTAATTTCCTGTGCAGACATTTCTGGAAGATCGATATAATTTTTGGCCGGAATGGATGGAATCAAAACGTGAGTTTCGGTGGCATATGCGTGCTCGCGGCCGCCGCTAAAAAAGTAGGTGACGTGTGCGTATTTTTCGGTCTCTGCAATTGCAAACATTCGTTTGTCGTGCGCATGTAGGACGTCTGGTAGTGTGATAGCGATCGGTTCTCGTGTAAACAATACTTCGTTGTGAAATGTTGGTGCGTATTGAACAGGGGTTATAAAACAACTGAGTGCAAGGTTGTGTACGGGGAAATGATCAAATTCGTGATCTATAAATGCTGAGGTGAGTTGCCGTGCTCGGTCTGGCCTAAAATTAAAAAAGATAATGCCGTCGCCTTTTTTTATGATGCCGTTGGGGTTCAGTTGTGTTGGGTAAACAAATTCATCTGTTCTTTTGTGATTATAATTTTTTTGTAAAGTGCTTTGCCAATCATGGAAATTAATAGGCTGAGGTTGGGTTAATGTTTCGTAACTGTGCTGCGTGCGTTCCCAATTATTATCCCGGTCCATTGCATAAAAACGGCCTTGAATGGTTGCAAGGGTGCCGATACCAAGTTTTTTTATGGTTGTATCAAGCGCTTGCAGATACGTGCCGGCAGATTGTGGCGGAGTGTCTCTTCCATCTAAAAAAGCGTGGATAAACACATCCTGAATGCCAGCATGTTGGGCTGCCTCCAGGTATGCCACCAGATGTTCAAAATTACTGTGTACGCCGGCGTCAGAGAGCAGCCCCATAAGGTGCAGTCGACCACCGTGTTTTTTGAGCTGTACCAGATTGTTGACTAGAATTTTGTTGGTTGCAAAAGAACCGTCCCGGACAGCCCGATGAATAATGGTGAGCGGCTGGTTGATAATGGTGCCGCACCCCATGGTTAAGTGTCCGACTTCAGAGTTACCCATTGTGCCTTCAGGCAGCCCGACCGCTGTGCCAGAGGCGGAAAGTAGTGTGTTGGGGTAGTCTTTAAACCATGAGCTCAAGTGGGGAGTGTTTGCCTGTGTAACAGCGTTAAAATTGCTCGCCTCCGCATGGCCAAAGCCATCAAGAATAACAAGAACGGTTGGCTGGATGTTTTTTTTCATAGAGATGAACCTTTTTTTTATAAAATCATGGTCAGGTTTATAGAGCGTACCATTTTTTATCTTTGAGCGTCATTTTTTATGGGTTCTTACAGATGGGCGTTGTTTTTTTATGTGAATGACTATCCTTTGTAGGCATATTTTTTGGTTTAATTGACAATGAGATATTTTTCGGTAACCCTAAGATGGAAGGGCACAAGCTCTGAATGTAGGGGACGTTTATCGGGTTTCTTTTCTTTTTTTATACAAAATTTTTTCACACTAGTCAGGGGTTGTATGTTGAATAAATTACAAAAATGTTTTGTTTTTTTTGGTTTTATGATGAGTGGCGTTTGTGCTGTAGCTATGCAGGATGGTGCACCAAAAAGTGACTCGCGGGTACTGGCATTGAAACAGCTGATTCGTGAGGTTACTTGTTTATGTGAACATGCCGTTTTGGAAGAAGAAATCGAGCCTGAATTGTGTGATAAAATTCGAGAAGTTTTGATGCCATCAAAAGAAAATAAGGCCACAGTGGGGACTGATGAGAATAAAAGCTTGATAGTACACCGTTGCGAAAATTTGCCTGAGGTGAAATCGATTTTGAAAAAAACAGGTGGAAAAAACAAAAAGCATAAAAATAAGCATAAGCATGTTACTTTTGGAACAAATCAAATCCATTATCTTACGCCACATAAAGAGCCACAAATATAATTATTGAGAAATACGATGTTGGTCAGAGGGTCCTTGCAAGAGGGCCCTTTTTTAATTGCTTTTTTCATAAACCTTACTAGACTCACCCAACGGGTAGTTAGTTTGTTGTATGAAAGGAGCATTTCTATGGTTAAGAAGCTTGTTTTAGTCTCGTTGTTTGGTGCTTTTTGTTGTGGTCTGCGCGCTGAAACTCAAGAAGAAATTATGCCACTTTTACAGCACGTTGATCTGGTTCTTTTTCTTTTGGAAAAAAATACGGTGCGCATGGAGCGGTATGGGTTGCATGAGTTACAGTCGAGTGTAAATGTTATATCAAAAGAGCTTTCGGCTGAGCATTCAGTATTTAAGATCGGCATGACCGAAGAAAAATCAAAAGCCCGTGATATATTGTGGGACTTGTCTCAAGAAAGCCGTATTAAAATAATTGCTGGTGCCAAAAGAACTCCAAAAACTTACTATCTTGTTTTTAAGAAAATTGTGAATCCAGCAATCTGTCTGGAAGATTGCACGATGATGTGCTTTGACTGTGCCGTGAATAAAACGAAAATCGAACCACAGGATGATTCTAATGCTAAGCCTGTATGGAACTCAACTCTTGATATTGTTGTGCCGGTAGGTGAAGAAAAAGTTGCGATGCAGCTGATTTTTAACGGAAAGATTGAAGCTGCATGCGGGTTGTTTGTACAGAACGAACTGTTTCAAGGGCAGATTCCAGTTGTTGGTAAGCTTAAGCGGGAAGAGGCGCTTGCTCAAGGTGTACTTATTACACAAAAAGATGCACAGCGTCTTTTTGAAAAGGCACAGTTGCTTGCAGCTCCCGTGGCTGCTAGTTCGCCGTCCACATGGAGTAAGGTGAAGGCCGCATTTTTTAACTCGCTTTCTACAATTAAGGATTTTTGTAAGGTTTCATGGCAAGAAGTTGTAGGATGCTTTGGTGCACGTTAAATCTTGAGAGTTAAAGGTAAGATTTGCTTGGGGCGGTGAAAATTGCTAATCTTTTTTTTAGTTATATCGGGTCACATAAAGAAAGAAGGAAAAAGGAAAAATGAAAAAAAAATTATTGATGCTCATGTATATGGCGATGTTAGGATTAAGTTGTTCAGGGATACGGTGCTCTCAAGAACCGATTGATGGTGTACAGAGTTTTGTGGACCATGCGAAACAAGATTCGACACAAAAAGATGTACAGATTCTAGAGGTACAACCTGCTGCTATTCCCGTGGCTGCTAGTTCGCCGTCCACGTGGAGCAAGGTGAAGGGTACATTTTTTAACTCGCTTTCTGTGATTAAGAATTTTTGTAAAGTTTCATGGCAAAAAGTTGTAGGCTGCTTGAGCGCACGTTAAGCCTGTAGTTTAAAAATAAAAAAGAGTAGGATTTGCCTGTCATGGTGCAAATTGCTACTCTTTTTTTTGTTGTAACGGGTCATATTAAGAAAGAGGGAATAATGAAACACAATGTAGTGATGCTTATATGTATGGTGATATTGGGATTAAGTTACTCAGGGATACATTGTTCACAAGAGCCAAGCGATGCTGGGCTGAGTATTGTAGCCGATGTGAAACAAGACTCACTTGATGAATTTGATCAGTTAGTTGATGATGCGATGCATGACGATGTTTTTAAAAATAGGGCGCCGATTCAAGAGCCGACCGGTATGCGTCTTTTTTTTATGCGCCTTGGCGTCCCGTTAGTTTGTTTGTACACGTCTGCTGTTGTGAAATATAGAGTTTTTAAAGCGTGGTTTAAACAACACTGTGTTGATCCGGTTGTGCAAACCGTTGGTTCGCACGTTCATTTTCACAGGTATAGTGATGCGTCAGAAACGACCAATAAAAAGTAAAACATCAGAATGCCAACATGAGTTCGCATTTTTTTATGAACGAGTAACGGCAGACTTTTCGTCGTTGCCTGTTGATTCTGTAACGCGAATTTTTGATGAAGCAGTTTTTCATCGAGTTGTTCGTGTGGTTCGGTTGGACCCGGGGCAAAGTTTTGTTTTATTTGATCGAGTATCATCTGCGCAATTTGAACTGCAGTCGGTTAAGGGTGAACAGGTGACGGCGGTTTTTAAGAGCATTAAGAATAATGAAAAATTGTCACCAATTTTTACATTTTTGTTACCGCTTTTAAAACGGGAGCATTTTCAGGAAGCTCTGTATTCTTTAGTGGAATTAGGCGCAACCACTATTCAGCCGGTTGTGACCAAAAAAGTACAGCGTGCGTGGGGTGGGCAGCATGAATATGAACGCTCTATGAATGTTATGGTGGCAGCGGCTGAACAATCAAAACATTTTTCTTTTTCTGATCTTGCGCAGCCTTCAAACTTTGAAGAGTACTGTGATGCGTTAAAATTGAATACAGCGACTAAGATTTTTTTTGACCCTTCTGGTGTACCACTTTTGTCTGTTTTAGAATCCTTGTCGACTCAGAATGTTTTAGAAATTATTTTGATGGTCGGGCCCGAGGGTGACTTGACCGATCAAGAAAAAGAGATACTGAAAGAATCAGGATTTATTTTTTGTGCACTGACGCCAACAATTTTACGGGCGAGTCAGGCGGCGGCTTTGGCGATGGGAATATTTAGGTCCTGTTTGTGATGAATTGATGTTTTTTGTGCGTGGGGCAATAAATTGCAGATATGCTCTCCTATTCGAGCATATGTTTGAATGATCAGACTGTATAAAAATTGTTGAGTAAAAATTTTTTATCACCAGTCTGGGCATTTTATTTTTTTTTTGATAGGGTTGTCTTCTCAGTGTGAGTGTGTTTTATAGTTCAATCTATTTTTGAAGGATTTTCATGAACAAGTTTTTCACAAATGCAGTATGTTGTGGTCTTTTCGCTGTTGTTGCTTGCTCATTCGGTAGCTGTGGCAAATCAGAAGCTGATAAAGGCGTAGTTAAAGAAATTCCTGCAGAAGTAGCAACAACAGAAGTAGCTCCAGTTGCAACAGAAACAGTAGCAACAACAGAAGCAGCTCCAGTTGCAACAGAAACAGTTGCAACAACAGAAGCAGCTCCAGTATCAACAGAAGTAGCTGCGTAAGATTTGCACATGATACGTAACTTCGTTGTTAGTTCCGTTTTTTGTGGATGTGCCTTCTTCTCATGTTCCTTTGCGGGCTGTGGAAAAACTTCACAACCAAAGAGCAATAAAGAAGTAGAAACAGCAAAGGCGGTTACGACATCGGTGGTTGTGGAACAACCAATAGGGGATCGCGTGATGGCTCGAGAAAAATCTGCCTCAGGACTTGAGTGGGAAATCTTACAAGAGGGTTCCGGCAAATCTCCTCAAGCAGGTAACACGGTGACCGTACATTACACTGGATGGCTGAACAATGGTGGCCAACCAGGACAAAAATTTGACAGCAGCGTTGATCGCGGTCAGAAGTTTTCGTTCCGTATTGGTGTTGGCATGGTAATTGCTGGTTGGGATGAAGGTGTTATGGGTATGAAGGTTGGCGAAAAACGCCGTCTTTATATTCCGTCAGATCTCGCCTACGGCCCTTACGGTGCTGGTAATGTTATACCACCACATGCGGCGTTAATTTTTGACGTAGAATTATTTAATGTTGCATAACAAAAAATAGCTCTTAGCTCAACCATTTAAAAGATGGCTGCGAAGTAAAATTCGCGGTCATCTTTTTTTTTATGTTTTTTTGTATCGCCGATCGAAAAAAAAGGCCCCAGGAATTATTTGGTTCCCAAGGCCTTAGGTTTTTTATGTGAATTGAGAGTGCGGTTAAGCGAGATGCTGTTTTCCTGTTTTGTTTACGTGTTGGCAGAGTGCCTCAAATTTGACTGATGGTGCTGTCAGTAGGTCTGCCATTTTATGTTTTTCCAGTCCAAGTTCAACCACGAGGTCAACAAATTCCATCGGCCGCAGTCCCATTTCTGCCGCTTGGTGAAACAGGCAGGTTGCTGGCGTCATACCGGGCAGAGTGTTAAACTCTAAAATTATCACACGTTCTTGGCCTGT
Organism: uncultured Pseudomonadota bacterium; assembly: GCA_964436435.1. Classification (GTDB taxonomy): domain Bacteria; phylum Babelota; class Babeliae; order Babelales; family Vermiphilaceae; genus DAOVGZ01. The sequence goes on along the minus strand of CAYTCH010000001.1, from coordinate 664,578 downwards.
AGGGCTTTGAGTTGGCGTTTGGTAAAAACCGTCTATGCGTGCATAACCACAGCATCCCATTGCCATGTATGCCTCTTCCATGACGCGCTGAATGAGGGCTAAGGTTTGTGTGGGCAGTGGTGCAGGTGTCTGATTTTCGCCAGCACCGGGTAAAAACTTTTCTTCGATAGAGAGGATATCGTTCGCAATAACCGTTTGGCTGGGTGGTAATGCCTTACAGGTTTCATTCCCCACAACGCCGACTGTAATTTCCATGCCGCGGATAAATTCTTCAATCATCACGTGTGTTTTGGTCGATTGCGCAAAGAACTTATTAAGCGCAGCTTCAAGGTCTGTCGCTTGCCGAATTTTTTCAACCATCATGCTGCAGCCGTCATCGTGCGGTTTTATGATTAAGGGAGTTTGAATTTTTTGGGCGATCTGTGCAAGCACGGCCTCTTTGTTGAGCAGCCATTCTTCCCGGCTGATGAGCAATGATTCAGGAACCGCAAAGCCGGCAGCTTTGAGATAATTTGTTGTTTTTACTTTATCGGCACACATCGCGCTGGCCAGCACCGATGAACCGTTGTAGGGTAACCCGAGCATTTCCAGCGTGCCTTGAACGCAGCCGTTTTCTCCAAATCCACCATGTAGACCAATAAACACAAAGTCGGAAAGAGTTGGCAGGTCATGCCAGCCGATTTGTGATTCCGGGGTGAGTGATTGTTCAATTTCATACGGCGAGTTGAGTACCAGTTGTTTTTGGTCAATAACAAAGAGTTCCATGGTGCTTGATACAAAGACCGGAATGGCCGTGTACTTTTGAGGTGACAATTTGTAGACCACGTTGCGGCCTGATTCTAATGAAATCTCTTTTTCGTTACTTTTGCCGCCAAAGAGCACGGCAACACGGATTTTTTTATCGTCCATTTTGTTCTCTTTTTGTTCTTTTTGAAGGATTGCTTCCAGCATGCCATAGTGGTGCAGTTCCGTTTCAATCAGATGATTAATCAGCTGCGAATGGCTCATGTTTGAGTGTGCGGCTTCGCGAAACAGGAAACTAGAAGGTCCCATGCCGGTGAGTGAATTTGGGTCGACAATGATAATGCGGCCGTCTTGAGTGACAAAACCGTCGGTTCTGCTGGTGTTAGTCATACCAAGGACGATTGCAACTTGTGCGCATAAATCTTGTATTTTTTTGAGAGTTTCTGCTGAGCAGCGTGCAGGGGTAAATTCGGTGGCTCGTCCCGGCATATATTTTTGTTTGTAGTCGAAAATCTGTGTATTTGCCTCAAGTGCCACTTCTGTTGGAGTCAGCGGCATAATTTCACCGGTCGTATAATCGGTGATGGTGATACAGGTGAACTCCATGCCTTCAATTTTTTCTTCAATGAGCACTGATTGAGCGATGCCGGGGGTAACTGATGATGCTCGCTTGAGTGCCGCACACAGATCATCATTTTCGGTGACGACTTCAACTCCCATACTGGAGCCTTCATTGTACGGTTTAACGATATAAGGAGGTTGTACGCCTAAAGATGTCAGTTGCGTAACAATATCGGTGGTATCAGCTTCAAGCCGTGCAATATCGTATGCTGAGATATGGATTCCCTTGGGGACATCAATGCCGTGGGCAGAAAGAATATTTTTTTGAACAATTTTGTTCATGCTGAGTGCGCTGGCAAGTACTTTGGACCCCAGGTAGGGAATGCCAAGAATTTCTAAAAATCCTTGGATAGTGCCATCTTCTGCAAATCGTCCGTGTACTGCTAAAAAGATAAAATCGACCAACTGTTTGAGGTTATCCCAGTGGATTTTTTCGGCTTCATTTTCCAGGCGGTGTTCAAAGTCGCTTATCTTGCCTCGATGCAAAAAATGGTCAGGGAGAATAAAGAGGTCGCCTGCTTGGGTCTGGAAAAGGGGAATAATTTGGTAGCGGTTGGTGTCCAGGTGGTCACATACTGTTCGTCCTGAGTTGAATGAAACCTCTCGCTCGATCGATTTGCCCCCCATGAAGACACCGACGCGAAGTTTATTGGTATTCATGCAGTTTTTCTTTTCTTTTTTTGGTATTTTGAATTTCAGAAATAATGCTCATCGTAACATTTTGGAAGCCTACGTGTAAAGGTTAAGCGCTATGGATAAGTCAAAAAATCTTGTATGGATTGATTTAGAGATGACCGGTTTGCGTCCGGAAACGGATGTGATTTTGGAAATAGCAACGATTATTACCGACAGCCAGCTGAATATTCTGGAGGAAGGCCCCCACTTTATTATTCATCAACCTGAGGCAGCGCTGGCGGGTATGAATGACTGGGTGAGTACTGCGCACGCAAAATCGGGCCTCACTGAGGCAGTTCGAGCCTCAATAGTGTCGGCACACGAGGCGGAAACACAAACCCTTGAGTTTATTAAAAAGTATTGTGACCAAGGAACGGCGGTGCTGGCGGGCAACTCAATCTGGCAGGATCGGAACTTTTTATATAAGTATATGCCCAGCATAGTTGATTATTGCCATTATCGGGTGATTGATATATCTGCCATTAAAGAGCTGGTCAGACGTTGGTATCCTGAGGATAAAAATAAAGACTTTAAAAAATCAGATACCCATCGCGCCTTGGCTGATATCCAGGAGTCGATAGCCGAGTTGCAGCACTATCGGACTTGGTTTTTTAGAGGTTAGGCCAGAGGGGCATTTTGCCTTTATTCTGAAAATTAACGATATTTATAAAAAATAACTTTTTAGGTGGCTCAATTATTAACAAAGGTATGTACCTATTATGGTAAACAAAGAAGCGTTAGAAGAAGTAAAAAATCGCCTGGTCAAAGCATATAACCCTGTTGCCATTTATTTATTTGGATCGTATGCCTGGGGTAGTCCAACCGATGATAGCGATCTTGATCTGTTGATTGTAATCGATGCGTCGAATGAGAAGTTTTATCAGCGCATGGATCCGGCATATGATGCCTTATTTGGGATGGGGATAGCCAAAGATATTATTGTGTATACCAAGGAGGAATTTGATAAAATTTCGCAAAATATTACCACTCTTGGCTACAAAATAAAAAAGGAAGGCAAGGTATTGTATGCACGTGCATGAAAGATGGTTGCGAACAGCCTCTGATGACTTAAAGTTAGCCAAAGTAGGTTTAGCTCAAGAACTTTTCGAGCCATCAATTTATCACTGCCAACAAGCTGCTGAAAAAGCATTCAAGAGCTATTTGATTTTCAAGCGACAACCTATTGTTAGAACTCATGATTTGATAGAGCTTTTGGAGCGTTGTCTTGGCTTTGATAAAGACTTTGAAAATCTTTATCAGGCAACAAAAAAACTTAACCCATTCTCAACAAAATTTAGATACCCAACGGAATATGACATTCTTGAGGCATCGGAGTTGGAGTTTGCTATTAAAAACGCAGAGAGCATTCTGAGGTGTATATCCAAAAAGATTGCTCATCCTGAACCCGCTCAAACAACGATTTACAGAAGCGATATATAATTGTAAAAAGCCCCTTGGCCGATATCCGGGAGTCGATAGCCGAGTTGCAGCACTATCGGACGTGGTTTTTTAAGCAGTAATTCGCAACTATGTTTTTGCAGGGAGCCTTTTATTTAGGCATTTTTGATGTGGGACCATGCGGCATACATTTTGCAACCATGCTCATTAGCTTGTTGTTTAATGTTTTTTTCATTGAGCTTTACACAACAATAATTTTCAACAATTTTTTCACCACCTATCAATACAGTATGTGGCTTAATATCCGGCGCGCTGTAGAAGAGTGAAAAGTCGAATTTTCCATAACACAATGGAATAAAGGCACTTGCGCCCAAATGCCACATCAGCAGATCTGCAGGTTCACCTTTTTGGATCATGCCCGATTGGTTTGTCCCGAGCATTGTATATCCGTTGGTGGTTAGCCATCCCCACAAGGTATCAAGTGTGATTGTTTTGGGGTCATGATTGACCGCAGCATAGAGAATGGATGCAAAATACGCTTCGTTGAGAATATTATTTGTATTGTTATTGCTACAAGCATCAGTGCCCAAGGAAATGTTAACGCCTGCCGCCATTAATTGACGAACGTTGGCAATTCCTGCGCCTGTTTTTGCATTGCTAACAGGGCAGTGAATAACGGATGCTGAACTGGCGGCAATAAGATTAATTTCTTCGTCATCAAGGGCAACGGCATGAATTAAGTTCCAAGAAGAATTTAAGACTCCCAATTGTGAAAGCAGCCGTACAGGGGTGGTGCCTCGATTTTGTATGCACAAGGCAACATCGTTTTGGCATTCACTGATATGAATGTTGACCTTGGTGTTGTATTTTTGGGCGAGATTGTTGAGGAGTACCAGCAGATTATTGGATGTTGCCCGGAGAGATGCCGCCCCAATGTGAATATCAACGTTCTTGGTTTTGAGTGATAAGTAGTGTTGAAATTCTTCTTCAATGCTTTCAAGGCTGACGATTTTGGGAGCGGTATCGGCTGTTTCCCACTGATCGTTAAAAAAACAAGAAACGGCGCCCTTTATTCCCAAGTCTTTGTAGGCATTAATGACCGAAAGAGGATGCGATGCTACAGAATAAATACTAGTCGCACCGCTTTTGACGGCATCCATTAACACAAAGAGAGCCTGTGAGTATCGGTCTTCGTATGTTTTTTCCAGATTGGTGTGCATTTTGTGCAACAGCGAGTGGGTATCAAGATTTTCTAGAAGTCGTCGGTCAAAAGCTTGGTTGGGGTGCAGATGGCCGTTGACAAACCCAGGGGTCACAAAATAATCATCGGGGGTAAAGGTGTTGCAACTATTGCTGATGATTTCACAACGTGTAATAATTCCGTGGTCAAAGGTTATATGAGCGCGACAATATCCGTTTTCTGGGTGTCGAATGATGACATTTTTAAGCGTCACTGTGGTTCCCTTACACTGCACAAGACAGCAGTAGCTTGTTGAGTTAGTTTTCAATTGAGAAGATTATCCATTTTTCTGGATAAAATAGGCGATAATACTAGAGTACTACCGCCTATTACAAAAGCAAAAAGAAGAATCAATGTTAAAAGATGTTATTCATTTTCATGTTCCTGAATCCTATTTATTTCTGTTTCTAATTTTTTTATTTGCTGATAAAAGATTTTTGCTTGGGGGCGTAAATTTTTTTTTGTTTTTTTAATCGCATATTTAGCATGAGCTATTTTGATGACCAGGTTTATTTGTTTTTCAAGATCGAGTTCTTGACCGAGTTGCTGTTTAAGGTGCTTAACCATTTGTTGTTGCCTGCACAGAGGGGCACAAAATGTGTTTATAGTAGCTTTAAGTCGTATTCCTTGATCAATGAGAGCACGTTTTTTTTTGTCCTGGTGTGTTTTTTGTGATGGGATACCAGAGTGAAGTACTGCGGTGCTACACAATGCGCAGAATGGAAGAGAGAGACACAGCGTTTTTATAATATTCACAGGACTCCTTAATTTGTGTTGAGTTAGCTTCCAATTGCGATAGCTCTTCATATATTCATTTTTCTGGATAAAAAAGGCGATGATACTAGAGTACTACCGCCTATTACAAAATTAAAAGGAAGAATCAAAATTTAAAAGACGTCATTAATTTTTGGGCTCGTTTATAAATTTATTCATTTCTGTTTTTAAGCTTGCTAGTTTTATATAAAAGAGTTTTGTCTCTTCATGTAATTCTGCTTTTGTTTTTTCAAACGCATCTTGAGCGATTGTTATTTGGAGTGTCAGCTGTTTTCGCTTTTCAAGATCGCGTTCTTGTTCGAGTTGTTGTTTAAGTTGTTCTACTCTGTGCTTTTGTATGCGCAGAGGGGCAAGAAATGTGTCAACCTTAGTTTGAAGTCGGTCTAATTGGTCAAGAAGAGCTAGTTTTTTGCCATCAGGTTTTGTGTTATGTGGGTTGAAGCTGGGGTGAAGTATTGCGCTACTGAACAATGTGCAATGCAAAAATGTGAGGGCTAGAGCTTTTGTGGTATTCAAAGTATTCCTTTTTTATGGTGATTATTAAGAGTTTACACTATTGAAATAGTTGATTCAAAATACGAAAACGATAATTACATTGTTTCTTGTTCATACTTACCTCTACCAAAAAGAAAACTTCCATTTTATGATGTTATAAAATTTATTGGCCCAAAGTAAAGGAGTGGGTAGTGAACAAAGAACGTTTCTTTTTACAGCGCACAGCGTACAACATGCGCATGAACATTTTGACTATGACAACGCTTGCCGGTTCTGGTCATCCAACGTCGGCGTTCTCAGCAGTTGATTTGGTGTCAGCACTTTTTTTCCATGCGATGAGTTACGATCCTCGTAATCCAGAAAACCCTAATAACGACCGCTTTATTTTATCAAAAGGTCATGCGTGTCCGGTGCTTTATGCCGCCTGGAAAGAAGCGGGCGTCATCACAGAAAAAGAACTGTTTACCTACCGTAATTTTGATTCAGTCCTGGAAGGACATCCAACGATGCGCTTTTCGCGCACCGAGGCTGCAACTGGCGCGTTGGGAATCGGTTTATCCATTGGTGTTGGTATGGCGCTCAATGCGCGACTTGATAAATTATCGTACAAAACATATGTGTTGCTCGGTGATGGAGAAATAGCAGAGGGCGCTGTCTGGGAAGCGGCGGAACTTGCCCATTTTTATAAACTGAACAATCTCATTGCCATTATTGACTGTAACCGTCTTGGTCAATCGGCAGAAACGATGCATGGCAGTCATGCTCATCGGTATGAAGAAAAGTTCGCTGCTTTTGGTTGGAAAACGTACGTGATAGATGGTCATAATATGCAGCAGGTGATGGATGTTCTTGATAAAGCGCAGTCGAGTGAACATGAGCCGGTGGCGATTCTTGCAAAAACAATCAAGGGGTATGGTTTGACCTCGATTCAGGACAAACCAGGATTTCATGGCAAAGCATTTGCAAAAGAAGAGCTTAATACCTTGTTTGCGGAGCTTGATAAACAGTTTTCTCAGGCTGTTGCTTTTGATACAAAATCATTTAAGTGGCAGCAAAAAATTCCAACATCAGCGCAAGCAAAATTAGTTGATGAGAACATTGCGTTTCATGATCCGGAATTTCATAAAGGAGAGTTACAGTCAACCCGCAAGGCGTATGGCATGGCGCTCAAAGCAGCGGGGAGCAGGTGCCATCAGGTGGTTGCGCTTGATGGTGATGTTAAAAACTCAACCTATGCAGAACTCTTTGAAGAAAAATATCCCGAGCGATTTTTCCAATGTTTTATTGCCGAACAAAATATGGTTGGCATGGCGGTAGGTCTTGATAAACGAGGAAAGATTCCTTTTGTTTCAACTTTTGGTGCGTTTATGACACGCGCACATGACCAGATTCGCATGGCGGCAATTGGCAAGGCTCGCCTACGCCTTGTTGGTTCCCATGCAGGTGTTTCTATTGGACAAGATGGTCCTTCGCAAATGGCGCTGGAAGATATTGCGCTCATGCGTACTCTGCCCGGGTCAATTGTGCTCTATCCTTGTGATGCGGTGAGCTCCTGGAAATTGGTGGGCGAGATGACCAATTATAACGACGGCATCAGTTACCTGCGTACCACACGCATGGAAACCCCGGTGCTGTACGATAACAATGAAATATTTGCAGTGGGTGGCTGCAAAGTGTTGCGCCAATCAGAGAGCGACACAGCATGTATTGTTGCTGCGGGCATTACCGTACATGAAGCGCTGAAGGCATACGAATTATTGCAAGAGCAAGGCATTGCAGTTGCCGTGATAGATCTGTATTCAATTAAGCCATTAGATACGCAAACGTTAGTGGCTGTTGGTAAAAAATCAAACAACAAAATAATAACAGTAGAAGATCATTATCTTGAAGGTGGGCTGGGGCAAGCGGTTACCTGCGCGCTCAGCAACTCAGGAATTATGATGAAAAATTTGGCCGTGACACAGTTGCCGCGGTCAGGAAAACCAGAAGAATTGCTCGCTTGGGCAGGAATTGATGCGGCGGCACTAGTAAAAGCAGTTATTCACGGTTAAAATTCAGTTGAGAAAAAGATAAGAGGGTGAGTGCTATGCTCGCCCTTTTTTATTGATGTATTGAGTTACTGTGAGGCGAGTGTTTACGTTAAAAAAAAAGGGTTATTTGATTTTCAGGGGGAAAGGGGTTTATGGTGAATTCTGTGCGTATTTTTTTAATAACTTTCTTGTGTGTAGGGTTTTGGTCCCCTCTTGATGCAATGGATGAAGAGCGCGGGAGAAGTAAAGAGAGTAGATCGTCAAGCCCTCAAAGTTTATCAGCCTTTAATAATGGTGGAGTTCGGTCATTTCAGCCGCAACGATCATTATCTTCTGAGCCGAGGTCTTTGTCATCGGTGAGTAGCCATAGTTCATTATGTGAAGAGTTGACAGAAGAAGAACAGCTGCGCTTAGAAACGCCATTTCGTGAAAAAAATCATATAAGTCGACAGTTGAGTTTTTTTAGACCCCCGGAAGAACTGTCTGCAAGTGAAGATGATTCCCCGTTAATGTCTTCACCGTTTCGGTCGGATAAAAAAGAAAAATCAACCTATATGAGTCAGCTCATTGCGTGCGTAACTGCCTGTACCAATCTTGTTACGTTTATGACAAAAATGGGGTGCTGTGGATTGTGCACATTATTGAAGATTCGGCCTGAAGCATTGTCATTTGAGTGGACACGATTGACCGATAAACATGTGCAACAAGTTGATAATCACCAGCTTGTCCAAGGACATGGAGGAGTTGTTACGTGGGATTGTCGTAATTCATCATATTGGTGTAAAGAGTATGGCTTTAAAAAATTCGCTGTTTTTATGCAACAATTAGGGACACATCTTTTTGGCCCTATCGGAGAAAAATATCATATGACCCTGGTGGGGATGAATGGCGACGGACCACTGTTTGTACGCCAAAAGCAAAAAGATGAAACGGATGCTCAGGTTGCACAAGATACCATACTGGCTTCACTCGAGTTAATTGCCCGCTATCCCAAGGTAAAAAAAGAGTTCAAATTGAATGGTCCAGCCTATTGTGGGGTTGGTTGTTCGATGGGTACCTATTACCAAAGCTTTGTACCGATACAAAACAACAGCTTTGTAACGGTACCGTCATTTGTTTCTGAAAACATCAATACATCTTGTTTTTGTGAACAAGCAAACAAACAATTTAGTTCGGCATTAGTGATCGATGATTGTATGCACCAATACGTGAGTAATCAGGATATCAACAAGCTGCTTTCACTAGAAAAGACAGAGACAAAGTTGGGGTCGCTCAATGTGTGGATAGCAACACACAAAAGGGTGTGCAATTTTTATGATAGAGCTCTGAAAATTGATACGACGCTCAAGACCGGGAAGAGTTTTGAGTTGGCGAAAAAACAACAGCACAATACTGTAGTTCCTACGACTATTATCCAGAAGCCAACAACCAACGAGGGTGACCTCGAACTTATTAGTTATGATTAGATCCCATCTTCATTGGTGAAAATAGAAATCCATCGTGCTTGAACTTGTGTATTGCTTTTTCCGCTTCCATTGTTTCAAGATAGTTGAGCAAGTGAGGTAGGGCTTTGAGAAATTGTTTTTGAATAAAGGTGAGATGGGAGAGCCCGTGCCCGTGTCGTCTTACTTTTATTTGTATAAGATTTTCTTGGTCGGGGAAGCATCTATTGGAAAAGAAAGGTCCCTTTTGTTTTTTGCCTGTTTCAACATCTTTCAAGTCATATAATCCTTGAGGATCAGCAACTTGCAGGAGGTCGATAGGCGAGTAGATTGCAATAATTTTTTTGAACATCGGTTGTGTGGTGTAACACATTGTTGCTCGTTGTACAGGGCAGGCAAGGAGAATCAGTTCATCAATGACTAATTTTTCCTCATAGTCTGCTGCTGCCTGATACAAAAGAAAAGCAACATTGCCGCCATGGCTGTGTGTGATAATGCGAATACGTGGTTTAAACCCATATTTTTGTTCATATTCTTTGATGAGTTCAAGTAACTCTCTATATAAATCTTTGGCTGCCTGTAGGCGTGCTTGAGGGCTTAACTTACCCGACCAACCAAACAGGCGCATGTCGTCCAGGGGAAAATTAAGAGGGTCTGAGGCAAAGAGCGCTTGTGCAATATCAAATTGATTATTTGATTCGTTGTAGGCGCTGGGCAATTGGAGTCCGGGAATGCTGCGGAAGAAGTTTTTAAGAATATGTTGTGAAAACCGTGTACCATGCACCCAAATGGTTATTGTTTTATGTGGTCTATCGGTCGGTTGAGCGATTGTATCATTACTTGCCATACAGGCGTTGGCTTGCATACCCTGTTTTATCTGGTACTCTTGTTGATATGTGCATCCAGAAAGTGAAATGGGCAAAAGAGCCAAATAATGACGCCATTTTTTAATCATTTTTTTATTCCTAGAGTAAGCGTATTAACCTGATCATTTTTCCATTATCGAATCATTATAAGTTTATAAGTTCCTAACTTTCCTGTCGACAGAATTGCAGTTTTTTTATTATTGTTTATTCTCTGCTTGAATTATTACTGTGTGAATTTGAACGAATAACGGAAAGGTTTATTGCATGATCGATATGATTTTATGCTGGTTTGCCTGTAATCAGATGGCCTTTTGGCTTGTACTGGGAGTTTTTTGCTTGTTGTTCGAAATGGGTTCGCCGGGACTTTTCTTTTTTCTATCTTTCTTTTTTGGGTCACTTACTGCCGCTCTGAGCGCATTTGTGACAACTGATTGGATGATTCAAAGCATTGTATTTTTAGTGGGCAGTGTTGCCGCGTTTGTTTGGCTCAAATTTTGGGTTAAGCGCCGTGTTTTGGCACCTGCATCTCAAAATCCAACCAATGTGAGTGCGTTGCAAGGGAAGCAGGGGTTAGTTCTTAAAATGATCTCGCCCGAGGTGATGGGTATGGTTAAAGTAGGTGGGGAAACCTGGTCTGTTCGTCCTGCTGATCTGACAACAATTCAAGAAGGCAAAAAGATTGTTGTTGTTGATAGTAAAGGCGCACATCTTGTGGTTCGGGAAGTGGTAGAAAAATAGGGTTAACTGCTCAAGGAGTTTTTTATGTTTATTGAATTCGGTATAGTCATTGCGGCGCTTTTGGTGCTATTTATTATTTTCTTGTTCAAGGCTGTTTATACAGTTAAGCAAGCCCAGGCGATTATTATTGAGCGTCTTGGCAGATACGATAGAACTTTGATGCCTGGTATTCACATAGTGGTTCCCTTTTTGGATCGTCCACGTGATGTTGTTTGGACTTACACTCGTGATGATGCTTCAACTCGTCGTTCGTACCGCTACCAAAGCGTGATACGTAGAATAGATCTTCGTGAAACAGTGTATGATTTCCCTCGTCAAAACGTGATTACTAAAGACAACGTGACCATGGAAATTAACGCGTTACTGTATTACCAAATCACCGACCCAAAAGCTGCAGTCTACGAAGTCAGTAACTTGTCAGAAGCGATTGAAAAATTGACGCAAACAACGTTGCGTAACATCATCGGTTCCATGGATCTTGACGCATCGTTAGTGTCCCGTGACCATATCAACGCACGCTTGCAAATCATTTTGGATGAAGCGACCGACAAATGGGGCGTAAAGATCAACCGTGTTGAGCTACAAGAAGTGAATCCACCGGCTGATATTCGTCAGGCGATGGAAAAACAAATGCGTGCTGAGCGTGATCGTCGTGCCATGATTTTGGAAGCAGAAGGTCTTAAGGGCTCGCAAATTTTGGAAGCAGAAGGCGCCAAAGAGTCTAAAGTATTACGCGCAACTGGTGATGCTGATTCTGTGGTGATTCGTGCAACGGCTGACGCACTTGCTCGTATTAAAATTGCAGAAGCGGAAGCTCAAGCAATTAGCGTTGTTCAACGAGCAGTGCCAAATGGAGATCCATTACCATATTTGATTGCAATGCAATATATCAAAGTGTTGCCTCAAATGACTGAAGGTAAAGATAACAAGATGATTGTTGTTCCGTATGAAGCGACATCATTGGTCGGTTCATTGGGTACGGTCAAAACTATTTTTGATGGGCTCAAGAAATAGACTTGATGTTATTTGATACGTGTCATGGGGCCGGTACTGGCAACAGTGCCGGCCCTTTTTTTCAATTTTTATGCAAATGCTGTGTTTTCAAGTAACCTGAAATACGTGGTTCAAGTCTATTGTTTTACCTTTTTTATACCGCCGGGGGGTGTTATGGAAGGTCGTGTTCTACGATGTTTTTTTGTGTTGTTATGCGCTGGTGTTGTTTTTGTTCCCTGCTCATATGCCATGGAAGAGTTTCTTGAAGCGAATGGAGTTGGGTGTTGCTGTCTGAAAGATATGGGTGTTAATTGTTGTATGAATATGATTACCTGTTGTATCTTTTGTGCTCATGCAGTGCATGAAGCAGCACAAGAAGTATCGCTTGCTCAGGTGGTCAAAGAAGAGCAGGAAGACACTGTTCCAGAAAATTGCAATGTTATGGGCGAATATTGTGTTGTTAATGAACCGGGCAAAGATTATGGTAATAATGAATAATTTTTTTATCCCAACAGCTGCATAATATATTCCTGCGCATCAAATGGTTTGCATTGATCCGGTTGTTCTCCAAATGAAATGTAGGCAACCGGAATTTTTAATTCTTGCACAATCGCAAACACAATTCCCCCTTTACCTGTTCCGTCCATTTTGGTGAGCACTATGCCGTTCACCTGCGTGCTTTCATTGAATAATCGCGCCTGTTCCAATGAATTTTGCCCAAGCATGGAATCGATAATCAACAAGGTGTTGATCTGTGTGTCGGGAAAATGGCGCGTAATGGTGCGCTTAATTTTTTCCAATTCTTTCATCAAGTTCGTTTTTGTTTGCAGTCGGCCTGCCGTATCAACAATTAGGGAATCAAAGCCTTCTTGCTTAAACCGTTCACAGGCTTTAAAGACGACCGATGCAGGGTCCTGGTTGTCTGACCCCCGTTCCAGCCCAACTCCTAAACTATTTGCCCATGAGGTCAGTTGTTCAACCGCAGCGGCCCTAAATGTGTCCGCAGCGACAAGTAAAATCTTTTTGCCGGCATCTGAGTGTTCCCGGGCTAATTTTGCGGTAAAGGTCGTTTTTCCACTTCCGTTGACCCCAACCAGCAGGGTGATGGTGTTGGTAGTTGGTGCAGGGATGAAGGTTGTGGTGTCCAAGAGATGAGAAAGTTCTCGTTTCAGCGCGTCGTGTAGGTCAGACCCTTGGGCGATCTGCCCACTTTTAATTTTGGTGCGCAGGTTTGCAATAATAGTTCTTGTTGAACTGACGCCCACATCAGCCCCAATCAAAAGCTGTTCAAGCTCGGTGAGTGTGCTTTCATCAACTGTTGTTCGTGAAAACAGGCTGTTCACCTTGGTGGTGAAGGTATCGTACATCTTTTTGAGTTTGGTTGTGATAAATCCAAACATGGGGGTGTTTCCTTGGTTTAAGGGATCTCAGGTTATAGAGCTCTAGTATACGGGGGGCGGCGAGGCGGAGCAAGGCCATCTGCCATTTATAAGTCTGAATAAAAATACCTTGAAGGGCCTATTTCCCGTCTCTGCCAATGTTTTCAGGGGAACCGTGCCCTTCGAAGTTCATGAAGTGAACGCAGTAGGGTTGATTTCAGGCGATTAATCCGTTAAATTCAGTATTAAGTATGAAAATAATCAAGCGCCACTTTAACTTTGTGGGTCGGTTCCCATAAAGTGTCGGTGGCAGATATTAGGGGATCATTCTATGAACACAAAATCATTGTTGTTGGTAGGCCTTTTGTCATTCGCTCCAGCAGTAGTAGTCGCATGTGAATGTGGCTGTGATAAAGCTGTAGAAGAAGTAAAAACAGTTGTAGTTGCAGAAGATGCAGCTAAAAAAGCTGTTGTTACAACAGAAGTAACCACAGAAGTTACAGTACAAGACGCAGCTGTAGAAGCCGCTCCTGTAAAATAACTTGTCCTTTTTATGGATGATTTTTTATCCATACGTCGATTTTTAAAAAGAGCCCCGAATAAAATCGGGGCTCTTTGTGTTTTCAAAACTTTTTGAAAAACCTCTCCACCCCTTTGCGCTCTTGTGCCTGTTTGGTATCCTGATAAAAAGGTAAAAAACATAAGTCAGTAGCCCTTTGAGGCCGCTGGTGTTTAGGTAAAAAGAATCGATGCTTTGACTCTATGCAATAAATGGGCGAATGTATCAAGGAAAGAACGTATGTTAAACGTTAGAACAACAAGAACCTATCTACTCGCGATAATTGCCTTTCTGTTGCCCGTGATCAGTTGCTTCCAGGCACAAGCTGATGTAAAGCCATTTATTGCGTCTCAGCATGCAAAGAATTCATTAAAGCGGTCATTTTCGCAGCACAAAACTCGAGCAGATTTTTTTAAGGTTCAAAAAGCCCTTCTCCGTCATTACAAAAAGTGTGGATCTCTGCGGCCAAAAAAGGTTTGTCAGAAGAGTGAAATAAGAAAATCAGATGGACAACGCCCATTAGTGCAAAAAAATAAAAAACAAGGTCGTCAATGCTCTAAAAAGTATTGCACATGGAAGTCCTACAAAAAGAATTGCACGTTCATTGGCGGTGATTTGGGCCTGACTCGTTTTCCTTCTCCTTCTCTTTGTGCGTGGATTGATAAAGATGAAGAGTTGGAAACAAAGAAGGCTGAACTTGAAATGAAGCTGTACCAGGAAGAGGCTAGATTTAATAAGTTGTTGTATTTAGCCAGATCAAGGCTAGTTAATGGCTCTTATTCCGATGATACCGATTCTGATTCAGATTGATCTAACAGTTCCAACGATTAGATTCTTTTAGCCTTCTTATAGTATAAATGCCTTGCAAGGAGCTGGATAACCTTCCGCAACAGCAGTGGGAAGAGTATAAAAAGAAAGATCCCGAATATGCTTATCATAATTTGCTCTCTGCAGTTACGTGTGGCCTACGAATTAAAGAACAAGATGGCCAGTTGGTACATGATTTTAATGTAGTACCTCAAGAGGTTATTGCTCAATATTATGATGACAATAAGCGGGCTGGAGTTGAGTGCTATAAGCAGACAGATAGAGCTGCTTGGTGTCAGCACCTTTTGAATAAAAAAGATTGTGATTGGTTTAAGAAAGAAAATTTTTCAGAAATTGTGACGGTAACTCAGCTTTTTTTATGTTCCACGAGAGCTGGTCAGCCATTAAATGATACTGAAAAACTGTTGTTTGAAAAGTTCAAAAGAGTTCTTTATGAGAAATCTTTTGATTATCTTTCCAAGACATTTAAATCACATGATCGTGCCACGTTGCTTAAAAAGTGTTGTGAGACTGGAAAAGGGCTGCTTAAAGGGGCTGAGTGTGTGATGCATGCGCATGCTGTAGGCAAACCATTAACCGATGCTGAAAAGGTTGATGGTAAGTTGATTATTGAAATGGTACAGAACCATTCAGTGAATGTTGTGAAATATCAGTATGGCAACAATGCCCAGCTGCCCTACCTACGAGATATTTTGGCACAAGAAAATAAAAAACGGGCCGAAAAACAAAAGCAGATGTTCCCTGGAATATGCGATATTGTTAATGAAAGAAAATAAAAAATGGAGAAAATCATGTTGAATCGTAAAATAATATTATTGATGATGATTGTGATGATGGTGCCGGGAAGCGCGCTTGGTATTTCATGGTGCGCGGTTTTGGGGTTTATTGGATTTGCCAAGCAAGTGACTACAGCTCAGAAAATTGAACAGAAAAAGGCAGAACTTGCACCAAAAAAATATATTGAATGTACAGCATTAAGGGATCTTTGCTTTTATGGAAAGCCTGCCGGCACAATAGATAAAGAGACCTGTAAGAAGGCTTTTTCTGGTTGGGGTTGCCGATGGGAAGGCAAGCCAAAAGGTGAGTTCATGCTAGATGTTCAAAAAGAATCTGACTCAACTTATTACCTCTGTAAATTACTTCAATATCGTTTATATGATAAAGCTGATGGTAAACCATTGACTGCTGCTGAAAAAATAGAATTTAATAAAATGGTTGCGCTGCATCACAACAAGATTAAGCAAGAAATGGCAGCACGTTTTGGAACAAATGACCGCGCACAAATACTGCAAAAAGCTATAGATGAGAAAAAAGATTTGTTCCGAGCATGGTTGCTGTGCCAATCGGCAAGCAGAACTGCTACGCCATTAAATGAACATGAAAAGAAGGCGTGCGATAAGATTTATAAAAAAGTCTATAAATTCAATCTCAAAACGGTCTGTACACATTTTGGTGCCAGGTATGAGTTTATAGATCCTGATCTGCAAAAGATTGTGCATCAAGAGTTTCAGCGACGTTATCAGGATGCTATGAATAAATTTTAATTATTCATAAAAAATCTGTTGATAAAAAAGAGTCATGAATAAACCCATGGCTCTTTTTTTTATACTCTTTGTAGTCTGCTCTCATTGGCTTGCGTAGCCACTTTTCTCTCTTTTTTAACAAAAACTGTTGAATTTATTTTTCGACCTTCAGTACAGTGATAATGTTTGAAACAAGATACGCGCGGAATGCTCACATGTGGTTTAGCCTGAGGGGGAGAGGGGTGAAGCCATTTAGGGAAAAAATCTGAGCATTCTGCGCGATTTTTATTTCTATGAAAAACAGAAATCATCCTTAAAAAAAATCCATTCATTCTCTCGACACATCCAATTCTAGCTTCCTGTGAATCGTTGATGTTATACTCCGCGTTATTGGTCTTAACCAAGAAAACAAGGAGAGCAGATGAGCTGGAGTGAAAAAACAGTAACGGATGTTATTCAGGAACTTAAAACGAATCAAGAGCTCGGATTGACCGAAGGCCAAGCCCGAGAGCGATTGTTAACCTACGGGCTGAATAAGTTGCCCGAGACATCGCACTCCTCTTGGCTTTTTGTGTTTTTACGACAATTCCAAAGCCCCCTTATTTACATTTTATTGCTGGCCGCCGCCATTATTTTTTTTGTAGGTGATGACCGGCTTGAAGCATTCGTGGTGTGTGGTGTGCTTTTTTTTAATGCCATGGTGGGTATGTTTCAGGAAGGGCGTGCACGCAGCATTTTGGAGGGACTCAAGCGGTTTGTCAAAACATCCTCGGTTGTTCTGCGTGGGGGGCATAAGATTTTCACCAGCAGTGAGCAGCTGGTGGTGGGTGACATTATCGTGCTGCAAGAAGGTGAGCGTGTGCCTGCCGATGCCCGGATTATTGAATCAAATGACCTGCGCATTGATGAGGCGATGCTGACGGGTGAATCGGTCCCTGTTGAAAAGGTAGTTGATGTCATTGCGCCTGAAACACCTGTGCAAGAGCAAAAGAATATTGTGTTTAAAGGCACATATGTACTGTCTGGTTCTGGCAAGGCGGTGGTGATAGCAACCGGTGTGGCAACACAAATTGGTCAGTTGCATGTGATGGCGGAAACGGTGGATACCGACATGCCGTTAAAGCGGGAGATACATCGGCTTTCCATTTGGATTTTGTGGTTTGTGTTAGGTATCTGTGTCTTTTTATTTGGCATAGGACTCGCCTGGGGGAAACCTATTGCAGAACTGTTAACCACCTTAACCGCGCTCTTTATTTGCGTGATTCCTGAAGGTTTACCCGTTGTGCTCACGTTGGTGTTGGTCTCTGGTGTCTATGCTTTGGCCCGTAGAAATGTGCTGGTCAAGCGTATGCAGGCGGTGGAGGCGCTTGGTCGCGCCGACGTAATTATTATCGACAAAACAGGCACGCTGACCCGGAATGAGATGGTGATCTCCAAAGTTGCGGTTGGGGGTACGTTACTTTCAGTTTCTGGCGTTGGTTATTTTGCCCAGGGGCAGGTGACGCAGGCCGGTGAACCGGTCGATCTGCAAAAAAATGCTGAACTGACCACCGTGGCTACGGCCGCAGCGTTGCTCAATCGCTCTGAGCTTGATTTTGTGCCTGAGATGAATCTGTTTGATATCAAAGGTAATCCGACCGAAATAGCTCTGTTTGTTTTTGCTAAAAAATTGGGCATCACCCAAGAAGGCCTCGCTCATGAGTACAAAAATCTGTATGAGATTCCATTTGATGCTCAGCTGCAGTACCATGCGCTTTTTTGTGAGCATCAGGGTACAGGGATAGCATTTATTTCTGGCTCGCCTGAGCGATTAATGGCCTGTTCGCACTCTGTTGATGAGTCGATGAAGCAGCACCTGGCAACCATGTTACACGAAGGGTTGCGTATTGTTGCTATCGCGGTCAAGAAATTTGATCTGGCAACTGTGCCTCATGAGGCTACTGAAAATGGCGGTCGTAGGGCATGGGCTGAAAAATTAGTAGCTTTTGACCTTACGTTTATGGGTATGTGCGGCATACAAGATTCCATTCGCCCTGAGGTTGCGCAGACCATTGCTCAAGCGCGTAGTGCCGGAATCAGAATTATTATGGCGACCGGCGACCACAAAAAGACTGCTTTGTTTGTTGCCCAACGGGTTGGTCTCTTTCAGGCAGGTGACGGGGTTCTTGAGGGGCCTGAGCTTGAAAAACTTTCAAATCATCAATATGAGTCTGCGTTGGCCACCACAACCGTCTATGCCCGTGTTACACCGCAGCAAAAAATGAATCTTGTGGTCGCGTTACAAAAGCAGGGCAATATTGTTGCTATGACGGGTGATGGGGTAAATGATATTCCGTCCATCATGGCGGCTGATTTGGGGGTTGCTATGGGCCGCATTGGCACCGAGGCGACCAAGCAGGCGGCAGATATCGTGTTGCTTGATGATTCGTTGGTTAGTGTTGTTAACGCCATTGAATACGGTCGGCATATTTTTTACACCCTGCGGCGTGTTGTTCTGTATTTTTTTTCTACCAATTCAGGCGAGGTTTTTGTTGTGCTGTTTGCGTTGTTGCTGGGCTTGCCGTTGCCGCTGACTGCTGTACAGATTTTGTGGCTCAATCTGATTACTGATGGCTTTTTGGATACCGCGATATCGACGGAAAAAAAGGAAGACGGACTTTTGCGGCATGAGGCACATACCGGTTCGCTCCATGTTGTTGACTGGGGAACGGCACTGAAGATGCTGTATATGGCTCTTCCGATGGCCTTTTTTTCTCTACTCCTGTTTTGCAGATACTGTACTGCCGATTTAGTGCACGCCCGGTCTATGGCACTGGTTACAATGGCGATGTTTCAGTGGTTTAATGCGCTCAATTGCCGCTCAGAGACCAAGTCGATTTTTCAGCTCGGTCTCTTTTCCAACCGCTGGCTGGTGCTGGCCATGGGGGTTGTTTTTGGGCTTCAAATACTGGTGCTGTATAACCCTGTTATGCAACGCTTGTTCAAAACCGTGCCAATCAGCCTGAGTGATTGGGGATTGGTGCTGCTGGCCGCGTCATCGATTATTGTGATGGAAGAGGGGCGTAAATGGGTGGTGCGCCGACAAAATAAGAAGCATGTTCTATAAAAAAGAGTGTTTTAAATTTCAATGAGTCAATGATTTAGTTTTTTGAATAGCTAGTCCTTGACTCGTTTTTCGCTTCTATTATCCTGAGATTGATAGGCGTTTTAAGTGGAGACGCCGATGCGTTGGTTATAAAGTAAGGAGTTTTATGTTTTTTACTCAGATTATTCGTCGATTTGTTCTTGTAGCGCTCGTTTTCTCTGCGCCACTCTTAGCGGCAGATCATAACGATACACCTCCTGCTCTAGACCCTGTTGTAAAGGCTCAGTCAGATGTTTCAGGTGCTGTTGTTCCCGTAGAGTCAATGCAAGGTAAAAAATCTATGGCGGCAAAGATTTTTAAGACAGCATTACAAGCAGGTTTCAGTGCAGTCGGCCTTGTTGCGATTATTGATGCCTTGGTAAACAGCTCAGGCGAGACGATGGTGATTCAAACAGGAATTGGAGTTATGGCGTTGATGGTATCGGCCCTGATGAGCGTGTCTCGAGACAGCGGAAGTTATTCAGTTTCTCATGACTGTTCTTGCACTCACGATGACCATTATTACCACGATTATTATAACCACGGTACATGTTACCTTGATCCGATTGTTGTGTCTCACGATGATGTTCAGCAACCAGCGGTTATCTATAATCATCAGCATGTTGAAATTATACAGCCGGTAGTTGTCCAGAATTCTGTAGCAGTGCAGACCGACCCGGTCATAGTGCAACCTGCAACCCCAAGCGTGAATGCGGACAACGTAGAAGTTAACAAGTTTTGGAACGATCCGTTTAACTACTAAAACGGTTAGAGTGGAGTAACGCAGCATGATGGAACATCACTTATTTTCACGACACATCAAAGTATCCCTGGTCTGCGCGTTCTGCGTGGCCCAGGGATTTTCTGTTGTCTGGGCGCACGAGCAAGATATTTTACCGGAGCAACGTACCGTTGATTATGATAATAGGAGTGGGCTTAAAGTTTTTCTCGAATCATTTGTTGCTGGTCGTGCTGAAAAAAACGAGAATTCTACGTGGTGGAATGTTGTAGTGAATGCTCTAGCGAATGTTGCAGCGTTGTTATCTGAGCAGATACCAACACCAAAAGGTCCCTATAGTCTTCCACATAAAAATAAGCCGGTCAGTGCGCTGCAAAAATGGAAGGGAGCAGGGCTCCAAGTGCTCGGTACATTAGTACGTATGGGCGGCAATCTTTTGTCGTTCAAGAGTAACAACAAGAAGCAATTTGTTGGAAGTTTTTGTGTGTCTTGTGCCGGCTGGGTTGCACAAGAAGAAGGCCGCAAGCTGCATCCCGGAATTCCGCCAGTTATGGTGACCGTAGGCGACGGGCAAATAACGAAAAGCAAAGACAATTCTCTTTTGCCTGATACGCAGGATGTGGGTAAAAAATTAGCAACGACCATTCACCTTGATGCAGATCTGCAGGCTATGGGGATTAAAAAATTAAATCATGCCTGTGTGACCGTAGGGCTTCCGTTGGTTGATAAGTCGTATGGTGCTGCGGTGAGTGTGACCGCTAATAAAAAGCTTTTTCCTACATGGATGGGTAGATTCCGACCATTGATAACTCAATACGAGATATCAATGAATCATCCCAATGTTGTTCAAAATGTGGGATCTATCACAGAAAAACTTTCTTGTTGGTTTGTAGGTTGGCAGATTTTACCAGGATGGTTCAAAGGTCTGAGACCAGATGTTATTGCTCTTCATGCAGAAAGTGTATGTGAGCATGATAATATACTGCGGCCTCGAGATAATAATAAGATGATCTATAAAAAGGTTGCGGTGAGTGGAGACGTTAGGTATTCAGGTTTAAGACTGTTACCCGCAGTGATGGGCCGCTTGCGACCATCTATAATCAAACTCAAAGCTGGCTTACAGTATAATTGTGATAACTTAAAAATGACGAGTAAGGTTGAAGGTAGTGTCGCCTATGATGAAACCCTGATGCCCAACTGTTTGGGCCATGCCCGCCCGCAGATTACTCTTTCAGTTGCGCATACATGTGGTACGAAGGCAACGTCAGGCGACGTTTCAGCTCGGTTTAAAAAATTATTGCCGTGGTTGGCATCATTCGTGCACACCAAAAAAGGTAAAGTTGAGAAGGTGCTTCAACGAACATCATGTTTAGTGGTGCCAACGGTACAAGTGAAGGCTGATACGCATGGAGACTGGAAACACAAGGGTAACATTTCAATTGGTATCCAGTTTGACAACGATAATGATCAAAAGATTATTTCCCTTAAAGAGTGGCTGATTGGCAGTGCCAACATTGGAGTCAGGGGTAACTAACGCCTGTGGTGGTTCATGCAACGTCAACATCGGTGAATGACACCACGACGGAGCTGTTATTTTTGGTGCATGCGCTTAAGGCACTGGCTTTGCCCGATTGCGATGTGGTATCGGCCGGCCGGAACACAAAGAGATGGTGGCGGCTGTGCAGCGGCTGGAAGCGCTGGTTGGGGTAATAAAAGATTATTGTGTTTTACAGAGAAACAATTACATTAAATGTTAATGGTCTCGTGTTGCTATAAAGAGTTTTGTAAGTTTCATAACGAAAGGTTTTATGATGTTTGATATCAAGAATTTGTTGGTAGTTGCCACATTGTTTGTGGGCGGTTCTGTTGTGGCGATGGAAGAGAAAAAAGAGGGTGTGGTAACTGACTTCAAGGTTACGTTGAATCAGGTCAATCAAGTAGTGCTTGAGGAAGTTAAAAAGGCAGGTGCTTCGTCGATAAATGTGCCTTGGCAAGTAATATTGAACACTGAAAATATTGAGCTTAAAAATATTGAAGGCATGATAACGGAAGAAAACAAAAAAGAGTTAACAACCAAATTTATAGGGGAAGTGCGAAATATACTTGATGACAAGGTTAATCTTAACAAGAACTATGAAGTCCTTAAAAAATCCTATGAAGCCCTGGATGAAGAAAAAAAGAAGATGAACGCTACCAATAAAAATTTAAACGGTGATATTAGCAAAGCTGTAAGAGTTGAAAGCACTACTATAATAGTGGCAAGCTTAGCTATTATCGCCTTTGGTGCCGACCAACTGTGTGAAACCAACTACCTCAAAAAATTTGTTACAAAATGTGGCCTCGGCTTGAAGTCTTTGGTAAAAAAAGCAAAGCGCAGAATGCATAAAGCGTCGTAGCACATTTGTTGAGATTGTAAAAAATGAGCCGGGGTAACTCCTGGCTCGTCCTATATGGAAGGGACTTTATATTGATAAACAAGATGTTTGCTCGGTTGTTGTGTGTTGTTGCACTGTTGAGTGGTGTGCCGGCGATGGCAAGTGAGAAAATACTCAGCAAGGTTGACCAGGACAAGATTACGGTTGAAAAAACCGATAAATGCTACAGCATAAAGATACCATCTAATGTTATGGAATCCGGTATAAATGGTACGAGCTTTTGTATGGGAGGTGTTTACACCATTAAAGTGCCCGCAGAGGGGGAAGAAAATAAAAGTGGTAAAATGTTGATTTCTTATGCTCTTACACAAAAAGAACAAGGTTCAAAGAATCAAGAGCAGTTGAAGGTCAGGCAGATGATTATTGATGGTTGGGATGCAGATGTTCGTGAAAATATCTGTGTGAATATTATTTCTGCGTTGGCAGGAAAGCTGTGTCAACAGAAAAAAGATCCTAAGCTAGGATGACTCTGTGGCGCACCCCCATCACGTTGACTTTTTACCAAATCGAGCTAGATTTGAACCCTGTGTTGATAGCGTCTGAATAATCATTTTGAGGATAGGAACGGTATGAAAAAACTCTATGGTGCAATGCTCACTGCAGCAACATTAATGGCCGGTACAGCAGTTGCAGAAACCAAGCCAGCACAAGCAGCTCCAGTTGCCAGCAAGACTGCTGCAAAAGTTGACCCAACATTTGATCTTTCCATTCGATATGTTGACTCGTATGCTGCGATTCGTGAATCTGAAGAAGGTAAAAAGATCGCCAAGGAGCTTGAAAAGAAACGTGATGAGTTGACCAAAGAAATCAAAACCATGGAAGACAAATTCACAGCTGCAGCCAAAGAATTGTCTGCAAAAGCTTCAACCCTCACAGAATCTGGCCGTGAACGTGAACAAAAGAACATGACCAAGATGGAACGTGAGTACAAAGCAAAGCTTGAAGAGAGTGATCAAGATATGAAGATCACCATGCAAGCAGCGCAAGAACGTCTTTTACGTGAACATAACGATGCCGTATTTAATTATGCCCGTGTTAACAACGTTGACCTTGTGTTTGGTCCAGGCGGCGTAGTGTATGCATCAGAAAAAGCAAACTGCACCTTCGATGTTGTTAAAAACATGGATAAGACCTATGTGGCACGCAACAATGGTGGTAAATCAAACGCTGTAGTTGCTTCAGCGAGCAAAAAGCCAGCAGTAAAGGCGTAAGCGCCACGCACAACGTGCATATAAGTAAATGAATTAAGGTCGGCGGAAGTAAAAATCCGTCGATCTTTTTTTTGGTCGGATACAAAAAGGAGCGGTTGTTATGAAGAATCAGTACCTGTTTTTTGCTCTTAATAAAGATTTTCCATGTGCGCAGGCATTGGCACAAAGTTTCCATCAACCAGTGAATGTTATTGATGTTGTTCGGTTTGCAGATAGTGAGCTGCATCTTACTGTTCCTGAGCTTCCCGCTCATACCACTGCTGTGGTGGTCCATTCAACCAGCGCTCCCGTGTCTGACACTATTATGCAGCTCTTATTGCTCATCAGCGCACTGAAGGCCCGGGGTGCCGCCAAAATTGTGGCCGTGATTCCTTATTTTGCCTACAGTCGGCAGTGCCAAGCAGAGGACGGTAAGGTGGGGCATGCACAGGCGATTGTCAAGGCGTTGGAAGCGGTGGGGACTGATGCCGTGGTGACGGTGGAACCGCACAGTGAAGAACTTAAAAATCTTTTTTCAATTCCTTTTTATCCGGTGCGCCTTCATGACCTGATTGCTGAGCATTGTGTGCATAAGATTCCCAATGCGCACAACTGCTGCATCGTTGCTCCTGACCACGGCGCGCGGGAACGAGCAGAAAAAGTGGCTCAGTTATTGGGTGCACCGTTGGTTCAGTTTAAAAAAGAGCGGTATGGGGTTAATAAGGTTCGCGTGACTGGTGTGCACGGGGGCTGCATGAGTGATTGTGCCATCTTGATTGATGATATCATCGACACCGGCAGCACGGCGCTCAATGTAGCACACGAATTGCAGCAATCGGGCGTAAAACATCTGTATGGTTATTTTGTGCATCCTGTTTTATCGGGTGACATTCTGACTCGTTTGCAGCACGGGCCATTTGAAAAATTGTGCGTATCGGATACCATTTTTTTAAGCGCACAAGCGCGTACATGTTTAGAAGAATTTTCAATAGTTCAAGCACTTGTTCATGTTATGAAAGAAATTGATGGAAACAAAGACTGAAATGACAGCTCCCATTTTGGCAATTATTGGCCTGGGCAACATCGGCGCGCAGTACCGTTTTAATCGCCACAATATCGGTTTTATGATTGTCGACCAACTTGCCAATCGGCATGGCGGCACCTGGGAGCACAAGGAGCTCATGGATCTGGCCACGGTACGCATTGGGGAACATAAAATTTTACTCATCAAGCCGCAGTTGTTGATGAACCGTTCAGGCTGTGTGATTCCGTTTTTAAATAAGCAGGGGATCAAGCCTGAGAACATTTTAGTGGTGCACGATGAGCTGGAGTTTCCGTTTGGCAAACTCCAGGTGCGGTTTGAAGGCAGTGCCCGTGGGCATAACGGCCTACGTTCGATTATCGAACAGTGCGGCACGGGGTTTGCGCGTCTGCGGTTTGGCATTGGCCGGCCCGAGCGCAAAGAGATGGTGGGCACGTATGTGCTGCAAAATTTCATGGAAGATGGGCAAGAGCTGGAACGTTTGATTGAAATGGCTATAGGGCGTATAGAGCAGGTTGTTGGTGGGGCGTAAACGGTTGTTGTGTTTCTGAGAGAAACAATTAAATTGAATATTAATGGTTTATTATGGATATAAAGAGTTATATAAGTTTCGTAGCGAAAGATTTTATGATGTTTGATATCAAGAAATTATTGGTATTTGCAGTTTTGGTGGTTGGGGCGCCGGTAAGCCTGTCCCTCGAAGCTTCTGAGCCAAGTGTGATGGAAAGGGAGAAGAAGGAAAGTGAAGAGGATCGGAAGAAGAGGGAAGAGAAAGAGGACCAGGAGTTTTTTGAGTATAAAAAGTCGTTGGTGTTTAGAGAATTTATAAACAACGATTATACACCTATCTTTGATTGTAAGCCTAATCCTTTTCTTAAGGTAAAAATAAACAACAAACGTGGGGATGCGGGGAAGACATTAAAAGACACGTCTTCGGGGATGGAATTGCATGGTCATATGGAATTAGATATAGAGCTTGAAAATATTGTATTTTCTAAAAAACAGAGTGAAATTTTTGATAAAGATATTACAGAAGATATGATTAAAAAGGTAATTATTAAGGACGTTTGTGCGTCATTTAAAAAAAACGAAGAATTGGGAGGAGAGCTAAAAATATTGAAAGAAGAGAAAAGTAAGGTTGAGGCTCTCAATACAACGCTTATGGATAAAAAAAACATACTGGAAAAGCAGCTCAAGCAACTTAACGAGAAGCAGCCAAAGGAAGAGAAAGTTCCTCACGTTCAGGCCTCAAACAAGAAGCTTGTCATTGGTTTTGCAGCCGCCGGAGCAACCCTCTTTACCCTCGCATGTCTTGACCAACTGTGTGAAACTAATTACATCAAAAAGTTTGTTACAAAATGCGGCGGCTGTTTGAAGTCTTTAAGGTGTAGAAAGCATAAAGTACTGTAGGAAATCTGTTGTGAATATAAGATGCACCCGGGGTAACTCCTGTAATTAATTCCAGCTTTGTCCTCTAGATTTAAACTTCCATGAGTTCGCCAGGTTGGTGAGTTCATGGAAGTTTTTTTATCCCCTTTTCATTGCGCTTCCGAGTTCCGCCCCGATGTGGTACAAAAAACCATGACATATCTTTTTCCCTTTTAAAATTTGCTGTAAAAGCCTTAATTAAAAGCCTTTCCCCTTGCTCTAGCCTTCTTATTGCATTAAAATTGATTATGAACGTTTGCAATGGTGGTTTTATTTTTTTGATCAATTTTCATGGTGAAGGATTTAAATGGCATTTTGTCGTTTTATATATAAAAATCTGATGATTGTTCTGCTCGTCATGCCGTGTGTGGCTTGTGGTGTGAAAAATGCACAGGAAGAGGGTAATGGGAAGCGAGCAACATTGAAATATGCAAATGCTCAGGAAGAACAAGTCATCGTCCTTGATGAGGATGATGGAAACCAGCAGTTACCCATTATTGAAGAGCAAGCAGTCACAATAGCCGCGCTGCACAAGAAGAGTGCGTCTGATCAAAAACAGATTCAGGAGTTGAATCTTAAGCTCAGTGAGGCTGCCAAGAACACTCGTCCTGCAGCATCAACATGGGAAAAAAACAAAGATCTTGGTTGCGGCATGGGTTTAGGTCTGTGTATGGTGACCATTTTTTTTCTGAGTGACCATATTTGGGGTAAGAAGTTGGGCGCGAAGTCGTATGCTCTGATGGGCAAAAAACTGGCACAGGGTAAAGCATTTGGTGCACGTGTCTGCACAGCGGGTCGAGCTCGCGTGGCCCAGAAGGTGACTCAAAGTAAAGAGATGTGCGCACGGGCATGGGCTGTTGTGTGTGCAAAGTTTGCACAAAGTAAGGCTCTTGGAGTACAGGCGTATACAGCGTTACGTGAAAAAATGAATGCATTGATCGAGCGCCTGCGCAAACAGCATCCTGCTCCTGTAACTGCACGAAAGTAGGGCACCATGATACGTCTACAAAACAGAGTAAAAAAAGTGATGGCGCTGTGCGTGTTGCTTGCGGTGCACAGGCGATGTTTAGTGCAACGGTGCCTTTATTGAAACATGTGATGTCTTTTTATTCTGGTGATAACATGCTCGGTAATGGCTTTTATCGCAACGAGCCTCTTTCATTCGTTGAAGTTGATTCTCCGTCTGATATTTATAGCTCAGCTATTCCATTTACTGGTGAGAAGGTAGTGTCCTCTGGTTTAGTACAAAATAACGATTTGATTCCGTCGCAGCCGAGTCAGAAGAGCCCGGTGTTTGTAGCAAAACCTATAAATAAACAGAATGCAGAGGCGGGTCTTTTAGGGGTACATACAAGAGACAAGTTGTGGTGTGATGCGTTGCAAGTGGGTAGGTTTGACCTTCTTCAAGGGGAAAATGCCAAGCTTAAACAAGAACAAGTTAATGCTCAGAAAGAATTTAAGCAGAAGTTGGAAGAGAAAGTTCTATTACAGCAGACAGAGTTGCAAAAAAAACTTGAAGAAATTCAAACTACCCATGCCGAAAAACTAAAAGAACTTAAACTCGAACATGGAAGAAAACTAGAAACCCTTCAGGCAGATTTCAATAAGAATAAGGCGCAGCAGCTGGAAGAGCAGGAGAAGTCCAAGAATGAACTTCAAACTACCAATGCCACAAAAATAAAAGAACTTGAAACTGCCCATGCCGAACAAGTAAACGCAGTTCAGGTAAATCTCGACAATAATGCGCTGAACGATGTTAATTGCCAGCTCACCTCTGCCCGTAACCAAGAAATCGTTTTGGGGGTAGCTCTTCTAGCCGTTGTTGCTGCAGCCGCTGACCATATCTGGGGTTATCAGCTGTGTGCCCGTGGGTCTGCATGGGTTGGGCGGAAATGTAGCGGTCTGTTTGTTGAGCGCAATAAGGCAGGAACGCTGAAAGCTGCGGAGCACAAGGGTACCGGAGTGGTGCCGGGAACTGTCCCGATGATTCGCAAGGCCATTAAAAAAAGACTTGCAACAGGCCAGTTGGTTGTTTTTCTCAAAAAAACACAGCCGTGCTTTTAAAAGTGCGTATTGTTTTTTGGCTTTATTTTTTGTTATAAATCATCCTGTTCGTTACAATGATCAAGAAGCGTTTATTGTAGGTAGTTTGATTGCTTACGTTGAGGGTGATGATGATGTTTAATCGTTATCTGCATAAGATTTTGTTGGTGCTAGCACTCGTGGTGCCGTGTGTGGCCACTGTGTCCTTGGAAGCTTCTGAGTCAAGTGGGATGGAGGAAGAGGGAGAAGAGGATAAAGGTTTTTTGTCAAAAATGTTGAGTCTTGGTAATACAGCTCCACTGATCAAACAGAATAAGGACCAGGAAAAGCGAATAAACGAGCAGGAAGCAGAGTTGAAAAAG
Organism: uncultured Pseudomonadota bacterium; assembly: GCA_964436435.1. GTDB lineage: Bacteria > Babelota > Babeliae > Babelales > Vermiphilaceae > DAOVGZ01. The sequence continues at coordinate 635,910 of CAYTCH010000001.1, read as the reverse complement.
CTTCGTGCTTTAAAGCTAAACGCAGATCTCGTTGAAGAACACCAAAAAGAGTTTTCTACTCTGAAGACGCAGGCCGATCTTGTTCCTGGCTTACAAAAACAACTGAAAGATTTAGCTACTTTCAGGCAGAAGGCAGAACGTGCTGAAGTCTTGGAAAAAGAAAAGAAAAATCTTTTGGATGAGAAAGAAAAGGCAATATTAGAAAAGACCAAAATGGATTGGCATTTGTTTACTGAGGAGGTTATGACAACGGTTGAAAGCAAGGCTGCAATAGAGCTGAATAAGACAGTCACAACTCTTGAGACTGAAAAAGAAGCCGCTCTTTCTTCCCTGACCAATTACAAAATAGGCTCTATTGTGATAGTTCTTTTAACTGCCGGTCTGTTTCTCGACGACAAGTATGGGCAAAAAATTGTGTCTAAATTTTATGCACGAGTGTTGAAATCTTGTGCGTCTCTGTATGATTCTTGGACTGGGTTTTCTGGTGTAAAATTTCGCAATGGCATACGCAGGGTAGTGCGACCGTGCTTGGGGATTAAGGAAACAGCTCCGGTGTGCAAACATAAGCGCGCAGCAGGACTTGCAAAAATCAGGTAAACAGAAACGTTTTTATTGAAGTGATTAAACACATATTGGCTTCATGGAGCTTGTGAGGCTGCGAGTAGTAAAAGGACAGATATGTTTGGATTTGATTTTAGGAAGTTGTTGGTTGTGATGATTCTTGCCTTTCCGTGTATGGCATTGGGGATGGAGAAGACGGTGGAAGGATATGACTATACCCAGGGCGTTGGAGAAGGTGAAGTTAACTATAAGATAAAAAAAGATGGTCAGAAAGAACCAGAGAATAACAAAATTATTTTTAGTGAAAAATTAAAAAATACGACTGATAATAGTAAAGGCTGCCAGCATTTTAAGACTATAGGTACCAATGACAAGTATTTTTCTGAGCTGTCCAATGATGAACAAATTGGCCATATAAAAAATATTTTGAATGAAAAGAAGCGAGTCGTCATCAATCTTGCGGCAGAAGAAAAAAAGACAGTACAACTTAACGGCAGCCTCTCTGCCCACAACAAGCGTGAAGCCCTAGAGTTGGTAGGCTGTGCGTTAATCATTGCTGGGTTTGCGGATCACATTTGGGGTAAACAGGTTGTGAAAAAACTGTCCAGAAAACTGAGCTGCCTGTTTGTTTCCCGTAATTCGGTAGTACAGCATGTCTGCAGTTGTAAAAAAAACGTGCAAGCAGGCTTACGCACACTTGGTAAATAGAAATGCTTTTATTGAAGTGGTAATTAAACACATATTGGCTTCATGGAGCTTGTGAGGCCGCGAGGAGTAAAAGGACAGATATGTTTGGATTTGATTTTAGGAAGTTGTTGGTTGTGATGATTCTTGTGATGCCGAGTGTGGTGAGCATATCTCTTGAAGCTTCTGAGCAAAAAGGGACTAATATGCGAACAGATACCGCAGATTCCTCCTTCGATGACAAGGTATTCATAGATAAGCGTAGTCAAGAGTTATTGAAAAAAGAAAAAGAAAACGAAGATCTGCGTGACGAAGTGATTCTTCTTGGGTTTGAAAAGCAAGCTGCTTTGGATGAGACAAAAAAGGTAAAAGTAAAAAAGACCCAAGGGGATTGTAAGTTGTTTACTGAGCAGGTTATTTCAAAGGTTGAAAGCAAGACTGCAAAAGCGTTGATTTGTGACAAAGAAATCGCTCTTTCCTCCCTGACCCACTATAAAACAGGCATTAAAGTTGCATTGCCCGTTATTGCCGCTCTGTTTCTAGGCTACGACCACAAGTATGGGCAAAAATGGTGTGTGCGCCTGTATAATTTTTGTGCCGGGCTTTTTGGCGTAAAAGTTCGCAATGGAATACGCAGGGTAGTGCGACCGTGCTTGGGGATTAAGGAAAAAGCTCCTGTATGCAAACATAAGGGTGCAGCAACCTTACGTAATCCTGGTAAATAAAAACTCCATCTATTGAAGTGATCAAAAAACATTCGGCTCCCCGTGGATATACTTCCTCGGGAGCCTTTTTTTTTCATTTTCTTTCGCTTCCACCAGCTGTCAGGGTACAACTAACGATAGGGGAATAGTTATTGTTTCATGACGTTACCGGGGCAGGGGGTCCAGATGATGGTGTCAGTGCATTTCAAACGGGCGGTGATTGTTGTTGGTTTGACAGTTTCTTGCGGGGTTTTGGGGATAGGGGGCGGAGGCCAGGAGAATGATGATGTTCACATGGCCTTTCAGCTTTCAACCCAATTGGCCGAGACTTTGAAGCGGATTGACACCACCGGATTGAAAAGTGGCTGGACTAATTTCGGATTGAGTGTGGTTGCCCTGATGGCGGCGGGTGTTGCGGCCTTTGTTGTTGACAGCTGCCAAAGCCAATATTGTGTGAAATGGATCTATAAAAAATCGTGTGAGATCAAAGAGAAATATTTTACTGCTGCCGCGCCATCAAAACTTGTTGAGGTTATCGCGCAGGAGGGTGTTCCTGTGCAAGACACGCATTTGAAATCCGGTTGTGGCGGAACAAAAAGTCGATAGTTTGAACGTAAGAATGTATGGTCGGCTCCCTGTGGATTAATTTCATTGGGAGCCGATTTTTGTGAGCAGGCATGAATTATTTGCTATCATCTCCCTTCTGTATTAAAATCGACACAATTGTTGTGTGAAAGTTTATTGTTTTTTCCATCTATGTTTCATGTTGAAGGGACCTGTCTATGTTCGGTATAAAAAAACTTCTTGTTGTTGCTTCATTGGTTTTTCCAATTGCGGTTTGTGGCATGGAAAATGATCCAGCGGCTAATACCCCTACCCCTGCTGCTGCTCCAGCTAAAAAAACAGAGAGTACTTCAAAAGAATCCTTAGCTTCGTTGAAGCAAGCGGTGCAGGCTAAAAAGGATGAAGAGCGCAAGGCCAAGGAAGCAGCGCGTCTGGATGCTCTAGAAGTGAGAATGAGAAAGGTCATCAGAGAAGAAACTCAAGGAGTGAGCACATCAGCATCCACAGCTGCAGGCATTTCTGTAGAGAACTTCAAGGGTAAAGAGCTCGTTACCCTTAAAAGAAAGACGTACGAAGACAGGATTTTTTCTGCTCATAGATTGGGCGCAATATTAGGTGTGTTAGGAACTGTTGCGGTTGAAGCTCTTATTTATGTAGCATGGCATAAATTGGTTGTGATTGGTGATAAGGGCGGTTTGGTCGAAGAGAAAAAATCATCAACAACATTAATAGTAGAACAAAAAACAGAAGAAAAACAGGTCTAATTAATTGCGTTCGGTCCCTTGTGACCGTGTATACCTTGAAATAAAAACTTCCCCCGATGCCTTTATTGGCTTCCCCTTGCGTTTTATACGCTCTTGTGGGATACTTTCGGGGGAGACAAATTTCCCTGAGGCTTTCGTGCCCTGGGGGTCAAATAAGCCCGCCGGCTTTAACCCACCTCTCTTGCAGCTTCGGTTGCCTCAGAGGATAAGCCGGTGGGCCTTTTTTTTGCCCATTTTTTACGCTGGGCATGAGTGCAGCAGTAAAAAGCAGTTCAGGTTTCTTCCGTGTTTTGTTTTGTGATTTTGATTCGATATCAATACAAATAGCAATGAAAAAAATTATCAACAAGCCCTGTTCCTGGGCCTTTTTGTGCATTATACTAGAGCATTATAGAGGGATGAATAATTTAATCTAAAGGGCTTGTTGAATGGTACATGTTTCTGGTGTTAAAAAACTGATGTTGCTCGTTGCCTTAGGTCTTCCTTGTGCGGCGATAAAAGCTGAAATAAATGATCAGAAAAAGGCTTTGTTTGGTATTGGTATACTTGCGGGCACTGTAGTAGGTGGTTTTGCTGTACATGTTTATGGTTTATTACGTCCACCTGTGGATGATGCTGTGTACGTTGCCTTACACGCTGCCTGGAAAGCTACCTTTGATAATTATACTGCGGTGAATGCACAGTTGGCTGACGAATCTATGATGAAGCATCCTAACCTTAAAAACATAGTGAACTTGTCAGAACAAAAAATAATGTTGTATGAAAAATTGAATGGACTGAATGCAAGAATGAGAGAGAGTGACTCCTTTAAAAAGGGTGAGATACTTGCTGACACACAAGAGTGGCTTCAGCTTGCAAGGGTTGCCGTGGAGCATACAAAAACACGGTTACAAGATTTGATCAGTGAAAAGATCAAAGAAGAAGAAAACCTTAAGGCGGCAATGGCAGGAGACGCACACAAAAAATAAGCGCTCAATAAACTGAATAAAGTAAAAAAACCGGCTTGGGGAAATTAATCTCCGAGCCGGTTTTTTGTATTACACTAAAAAATTACAGTGACTTGAGAAGCTTTTCTAGAGATATTTTCAATTCAGTATCAAATTTGCCGCCACCGCCTTGCAATGATACGGGGCTGCCTCCGCCTCGCAATCCATGCTTATCTTTTAATATCGTTGAAAATTCCTTCAAATTCACCCGATCTGCAAACTGTTTGTCCAGTGAGCACAAGAATGAACTGGTTTCTTGGTTGCCGCTGATCACAAAATAGAGGCCCGGTTTTTTCTGCATCAAGTGCGCGCTGACTTCTTTCATGTCCTCGTGCGATGCGTCATCAAGTACCAGGAACAAGAATGGAATGCCTTTAATTTCAGTAACTTGTTGTTCCCAGGTGGCCAGTTGTAGTTTTAAGCTGTGTTTCTTGAGCTGCTTGATTTGGGTTTGCAGGGTCTTGAGTTGGTCCGCTTGTTTTTGAATCGCGTGTAACACGCCGCTGCGTTGTACTTTAAAGCTGTTGCTCAGTTCTTTAAGATCATTAAAGCATGATTGGAACAGTTCCACTGCAGCGCTGCCTGTAACGGCTACAATTCTGCGATGCCCGGCAGACAGTGCCGTGACTTCCACAATTTTAAAGCAGCCGATGTCGCCCGTTCTTCGTACGTGGGTGCCGCCGCACAGTTCCTGAGAAAAGGTTGGAATTTCAACCACGCGAACAGAGTCGGGATTATATTTGTCGCCAAAGAAGGCGATGACTCCACGGTTGGTTGCGTCTTTGTAGGTGGTTACCTGTGTATGGAGCGGAATATTTTCAGTTATTTTTTCGTTCACCAGATCTTCAACCTGCTTGATCTGCTCAGCGCTTAGATTTTCATGGTACGTAAAGTCAAAGCGCAGACAGTCAGCCGTCACTTGTGAGCCTGATTGCTTGATATGTTTGCCAAATAGATTCATGAGTGCTGCTTGCATCATGTGCGTTGCTGTGTGGTTGCGCATGATATTAGCCCGGTAGGTGCCGTCAACTGCAAGCGTTACGTGGTCGCCGGTTTTTATGGCAATCGGTGGTGTAATTTGTAGGCCGATGGCCCCGTCAAACTTTTGAGTAGCCAACACTTTGGTTTCTGTGTTTCCAATAATCACAAAGCCGGTATCAGCTTCTTGGCCGCCGCTTGTTGTGTAAAAGGGAGATTTTTCCGTAAAGATCCAGCAGGTCATGCCCGCAGGCGCCTGCTTGGTGACTTTGTCATCATACGCAATGGCGGTGATGGTGGTAACAGAACCCAGTTGCTCGTAGCCGACAAATTCTGTTGTTAAGGTTTCTGGCAACACAAAGCTGGTTGCAACGTTCGTTTCCTTTTTGCTCGAAAGCTCCTGCTGCTTTTCCATTTCTTTTGTAAAGCCATCGGAGTCGACCGTGAAGCCGTTTTCATGTGCCATAAGGATGGTGAGCTCAAGTGGGAATCCGTAGGTGTCGTACAACTTAAACGCTTGTATACCGTTGACCAGTTTGTCCGCTTTATTTTTTTCAAAATAGTCGGCAAGAATAGCCTGGCCGCGTAGCAGGTTGGTGGAAAACTTCTCAACTTCACTTTCCAATACTTTGATGATCAGTTTTTGGTTGATCAGCAGGTCGGGGTAGATGTCCCCGAGTTCAAACACCACGGTAGCTGCAAGTTCAGGGAAAAAGTTTTTGTCCGACAGTTTTTGTGTAAACAGTGCCGCGCGACGGATCACTTTGCGTAACACGTAACCACGACCTTCGTTGGATGGGGCACAGCCGTCTGAAATTAACAGTGATGATGAGCGTGCGTGGTCGGCAAGAACGTGAAACGCAGCTTTAACTTCAGCGTTTGATGTTGCATAGGTAACGCCAGAAAGTTGTTCAATTTTTTTGATGATCGGGGTGAAGATGTCGGTTTCATACACCGAGTCTTTGTCCTGTACCGCGACGCACAATCGTTCAAGCCCCATGCCGGTGTCTACGCCCGTTTGTTTGAGCGGTTTGTCCGTTCCGTCCGCTTGGCGATCAAATTGCATAAACACCAAGTTCCAGATTTCTAAGTATCGGTCGCAGTCGCAGGCCGGGCCACAGTCGGCGCAGCCAAAAGCAGGTCCACGGTCGATATGAATTTCAGTGCAGGGTCCACAGGGGCCGGTGTCGCCCATTTGCCAAAAATTTTCTTTGGCGCCGAGCCGGTGAATTCGTGCTGTGGGTATGCCCATTTTTTTTTGCCAAATTTCGTACGCTTGGTCGTCTGTTTCAAAAACCGTGACGTGCAGTTTTTCAATGGGTAGACCCATTTCAACGGTCAAAAATTCCCAGGCAAATTTAATGGCATCTTCTTTAAAGTAATCGCCAAATGAGAAGTTGCCCATCATTTCAAAAAAGGTCAGATGGCGCTTGGTAAATCCGACGTTATCAAGGTCGTTATGTTTGCCACCTGCTCGCATACATTTTTGGATGGTCGTGGCACGGGTGTAACTGCGTTTTTCTTTGCCTAAAAAAAGATCTTTGAATTGGTTCATGCCGGCGTTGGCGAACAACAGGGTTGGGTCTTGTGCGGGAATGAGCGAAGAGCTGGCAACCTGCTCATGGCCACGTTGTTTGAAAAACTCGAAAAACTTTTTACGAATTTCTGGCGATTTCATCATGATTATTCACTTTAAAAAACGTGTTTTTATACCCACCAACCCAGGTAGTGTAACATGGTTTGGTACATGCAGCCAGGGGTTATTTGTGCTCCAGATCTTGTTTGAGCCATTTTGGTGTTTGGGTAATGTCATTGTGGTCTTCATTGATGGTTTCAACGGTCCAATTCTCGTAACGTGCGATTTTTTTTAGTTGTTTATCTGAGTCATTGCCCAGAACGTCGTCTTTTTGTGCTAGAACAAACGAAAGTGGAATGTGAGACTTGAGATCTGATAATAATTCGATGGGGTCCATTTCACAGCGAGCTGGTTGCCCATAGATGTTTTCCTGCATGCTGGTTCTGAAAGAAGATGCAAGAATCGGTTTTTCAAAATATGCACCAATAATCGATTTTTTAAGGAGAGTAATGGATGACGTGTCAGGAATGAAGTTGAAATCGATAGGAATGATGCCGCACGAACAGATGATTTTAAACTTTGTATAACCGAGAGCCTCCCACATTTTTTTGTAATCATTTTGATGATTGAGTGCGTCAAGTATCTTGATGCCAATGCCTCCGCCATAGGAGTGTCCAAACAATGTTGTTTTGTATCCTTTTTTGTGCAGGTGCATCAGGGTGAGCAGGCCAAGTTGAGTATCTTTGTCAGGATTGAGTGCGCTCGGCGAGATGTTTTTCTTGCCTGTGTGTTCAAAGTTAAGCGTCACGGTGCAGTAGTTTTTATTGCCCGGAAAATACGTGGTGTAATCTTTCCCCTGTTTGCAACCCAACCCGGGAAGACACAGGAGCGCTGTTTTTTTGCGGGTTTGTTTGCTGCACAAGTCTTCTGTTGCCTGAGCCTGCGGGTTAAAGCCCAAGAGTTTTTGTGCCTGTTGGTTGAGTTTGGTTAAGGGGTGTTCGCTTGCGAGCACGGGGAGGGCAAGTAAGAGTGTGATGAGCGGCATAAGCACAATTTTTTTAAACATAGGAGTGGTCCTTTGCGGAGTATTACATTTTTTTTGCACGGCAGAATAACGTGAGCCTCTATAAAAAGTAAAAAGGCCGCGCAGCGGTTATGCTGCCCGGCCAGAATGGAGTCGAGTTTATTTTTTGTTTTCGAGTTGTTGCAATGCTTGCTCAATTTTTTCAACGGCAGGTTTCATATGCTCTGAAAATTCTTTATTTTTCGATTTTTCAATGCAGGTTTTGAGTGCCGAAAGTTCTTTCATGGCGGTTGCGTGTGGATGTTTTGTGGTAAAGAGTTTGACGCACATGGGGACCACGTAGTCTCGTTCAGCATCAAAATAAGGATTTTTACTGTTGTTTTGAGGTTTGTATTTTTCACCACCGATGAATTGATATGTTTCTGTGAAATTTTTAAGACTATTCTCTATTTCCATTGTTTTTTTGGTGTGAGGATTTTGATATCGCAACTTAATTGGTTTGACAGCGTCAAAGTTATAGGTGGGAGTTTCGAGTTGTGGGATAATTTTCAATGCCATTTCATGGCAGCTTTTTAGTATGGTTGGCAGCATATTTTTGTAAGACTCAGGTTTTTTTTGAATGCCTTTTTTAAATAGCAGGACTTCATTTGCTAGGCGGTAGGGTGCGTGTGGTAATTGTGCTTCAAGAGCAGTAAGAATGCCGAGCGTAAGATAGTTGCTATAAAAATCTTCAACGACGGCGGTATTATTGAAGTCAACAAACTGTCCCTTCTTTTTGAACTCTGAATAATATGTATCGACACTTGTTTTTTTTGCGTTGATACATGCGTTATAAAAAACGTGATCATTAACTTTTTTTGGAAGTTTTTGGATGAAATTATTTGCTGTTTGCGTGGCCCATGCACATTTGCAGAGTGTCGTGAGCCCCAAAAGATATGCTTGAGCTATGTTGTGAATCTGTGCTTGTTTGATGTTTGGAGTCTTTTGTTTGCTCGTTGTATAGTTTGTGACGGTTTGTTCCAGCGCCTGCTTGATAAGCATTTCATCATTTACTTCCTGGAAAGCTTTATCGATAAGCTTCTCGTCAATCTTAAAAGGTTGTTCCATAGTTTTCATGGCATGGATGTTCGTTATGGATACAAGCGTGAAGAGTGTGGCAAGGCTGATTTTTTTGAGGCAGAAATCCATAAAACTTTTCCTGAAATAAAAAGGGTATATATATTCTCAGATTCAACACGATGAAAAGTTTAAATGTTTTTATGTTGTTCTTCAAGAAAAGCCTTTATTTAAGCCATGTTTTTGTGTTTCTGGATCATCATTGCGCCGGCCGCGAGTGCCATGAGGCTCAGCAGGAGTATCCAGATGGAAGGTGACGATTGCGATGAGGCGGATGCCTCTAGTGGCTGGTTGGATTGCATTACTGTGGTCAAAGTGGTCAAGTATTCATAGCGATCCTGAGCCGTAGGGTGTGTACTGGTCGGCTTGAGTTTTTCGTTGGGGGATATGTCCCGTTTAAACTCTTGTGCAAATGCCTGCGCGTACTGAACGTCAATGAGGCCAGCCAGCAGGTCGGCTCGTTTTTCCTGGAGCCGTTCCCATTTTCCTTTCATGGTGTTGAATTTTTTTGTGGGGATGCTGTGGGTCTGTTTTTTGGTTTCATAGAACTGATTGAGGCAGTACATGTTAAAGCTGTCTTCGTTGGCGATATGCATTAATTCGTGTGCGAGTGTTACCTCAATTTCTGTCCACGTGGTTGGAGCCTTTAAAAGCTCTTCTGGGTATAACAGCGTTGTATATTGGTCGGTAGCTGCAGGCGACTCAACTTTGTGGTTGCCGCGGGCGATGGTAATGGTTTTTCCATTGGCTCGGTGGGCTTTGATGAACATGTTATCGGGTGCCTGTTCAAGTGAGGTTATTTGTAAGAGTGCGCGAATTTTTTTGTTATTCAAAACATGTTTGACGTGGGCCATTAGTTTTTTGGGCAGGGGTTTATTGGCAAATTCTTCGGCCCGTGAGGTGGTACACGTCGTCTCATATTCATAAGCCAGTTCTTGTTTGGTCTGATTCCATTCTTCCTGGCCGTCAATATTCACCAGTGTAAAGAGCTCGGTTTGGAGTTCCCGTTCCTCGTTTTCTAGGTTCTTTTGGCACCAGGCTGCAAGATCCTGCCCTTGGGGGCATGAAGTAAGCCAATCTGAGGCGAACAGGCTGCTGGGGGCCGCTAAGGGGCCTAAAAACAGGGCAAGAAGAGCCATTTTATTGATATTAACCATATATACCTCCTGTTCATAGGTGCAAAACCTAATATTTTCCATCTGTATTTAATTAAACCATAAAACAGGGGGCTTGTCAAAGGGGTAAAAAAGGGGGTTTAAAATGGTATATTTGGCGTTCTAGAAGGTTTATTTACCCTGTTTGGCCAGGTTAAACCATCATGAGATATTTTCTATTTGACAATTCTATTTATTTGTTCTACGATGAGTATAAGCATAAAAGGGTACCCATGCGGGGCCCTGAAAATGTGTAGTTTTGAAAAAATCGCCTAAAACGGCTTAAAAAACGAGGTTACATTATGAAGATTATGAATAAAAAATTGATTCGAGCAATCGCCCTGGCGGTTGTTACTGTCATGCTCATTGGGCAGGGGCAGGTTTTTGGTATGGTTAAACAGGGTGCAAAAGCTTTGCAAACTATGGTTAAAGAAATTGCTAAGCGGCCTGAAATATTGGGAACGTATGGTGCCCGTGGTGGTATCACAGAAGGTGTGCCTGCACAAGTTGGAACGAGTTTGCCAACCGGTCAGTATAGGCAACAATTTGAGGAATTTACAAAGCAGTCTGGTTCTGAGTTGGAAGAAAATGTTCCTTCGCGTAGCGGAATATCGCAAGGTGTTCCTGTTCAAATGCAGGATGTGTCTGAGCCTTTTTCGTCACCTTTTTATGAGACAAACTTTCCTGAATCAAAAGACAACCAATGTGTTGAACAGCCACAGGTAGAGCAAGGACAGTCTTGTTTTGAGGAATCGACGGATTTTAAAAATTACATTAAAGATGCAGAGAGTAACGAGGCAGATCTACCTGTCCGTGATAAAAACGGTAATCCACAGCGATGGGTTTTGGAATTGTACATAAAGGATTTGGAAGATCGTCTGAAGGTACAACCACAAGAGGTTGTTGTAGAAAAACAGCTTGTTGAACCGTCGCGTCCTGAGGATGAAGGGAAAACATCAGCGACAGAAGAACTTATAACAAGGGCGAAACAATTAACAGAAAAAATAAAAAAAGAGCGAAAAGAATTAGTACAAGTACAAGAGACCGCACAAGAAGCCGAAAAAAGAGCGCAAGAGGCAGAGGAGCGTGTTAGTAAGTCAAAACAACAGATTGAAGAGCTGGGTCGTGAACGTGAGACCATGAAGTTGACTATAGAAAAGAGTAAGACTGGTGATCTCGAAAAGGATGCCAAGATTAAAGAGCTTAGTGAAAAATTAGAACAGGCTGTTGTTGCTAAAACATTTCTTGAAGATCAGTTGGTACAAGCGAAAAAAGCGCCTGTCAAACCGGTCATGGAATCAAAAGAGATTCAAGCGCGCGTTGAAGATCCAGAGTTAAAACGACTGAAAGAAGAGTTTGAGTTAAAAAATAAAGAGATTGAAAAGTTGAACGAGACGCATGTCAAAGAATTAAAGGCTCGTGATGATGAGCTAGCGGCTGTGCAAAAAGACATGGATACGTTGCGCGAAGCACAGACTAAAAAAGAACGTGAAATTGAAGCTACGGTTAAGCAAGAAATTGAAACTATGGTTGGCAAGATGAAGGCCGCCATTAAGGTTAAAGAAGCTGAGCTTGTTAAGCGTGAAGAAGCTCTGACATCGCAGTTGAGTAATCTTCAGGTTGAGTCTGGAAAAGCGGTTGAAGCTGTAGAAAAAAAATATAAGAACATGATAGATGGTTTTGAGCAACGAATAAAAACGCTTGAAAAAGAGAAAGAAGGCTTGGTCAAAAAACATGAGCTTGAACTGATTAATGCACAAGAAGAAGGCAAGCTGGCCGGCAAAAAAGAAGTTCAAGGAGCATTTGATACAGCACAAGAAGGCTTAGTCAAAAAGTATGAAGGCGATTTGCGCGATGTAAAGACAGATGCAGATGCAAGAGTTGAGAAGATTAAAACAGAAGGCGATACAAAGCTTTCTAAAAAGGACTCAGAAATTGACCAGTTACAAAAGGAAAAGGACGCCTATGCTAAGATTATCAAGCAGCAAAAAACAGCGCTTGAAGAATTTGGTGAGCGTGAAAAGGCATTAGAAACAAGACATACGCTTCAGGGGCGTGATCTTGAAGCTGCACAGAAAAAAATAAAAGAGCTTACGAAAAGCAAAGGTATTATAGGTCAAGAAAAAGATCTGCTTGAACAGAAGACTGTTGAGCTTGCAAAGAAGACGGTCGACCTTGAAAAGAAGGCGAACGACGCTTTGAAAGAGCTGAAAGAAAATACTGAGCTTATGGCAAGGGAAAAGGGCGAGCTTATAAAGCGCGAGCAAAAATTTAAGCAAAAACGTAATGCACCACGGCGTGATCGTTTTAAACCTCGTGGTTTTGGCAGGAATTATTCGGGTGAGGGTAGTGGCACCGGGGAAATCATTCTTCCTTATAGTCCGATAGAGCAAGAGCGCATTGAATCTCAAATAATAAATCCAATTATTTCTGAGCCAGTGGTTGCACCACAGCCACAGGGAGCCAATCAGTCTGGTACACAGCCAGCACAAGTTCCTGGTGCGCCAGGAATAACATCATTTCCAGGGTCGTCGATGCCGGGCGGAACAGGGCAACCATCATCAGGATCATCTCAATATGGTCAACCATCAGGTTCCGGTACGCAACAAGAAGGTGGAGCAGGTGAAACACCTGCATCTTCACCAGTATCACCGTCGTCACCCTCTGGATACCCAGGCATGTCGCCATTTCAGGAAGGGCCGATAGAAGAATCTTCGCCAGAATCATTTCAGGGTTTTGAGCCAGCACTAACAGATTTTGAGTCCGACATGGAACAAAGAGATGGTGGTGGTAAACCAGAAGGAGTGAGCACGCTCGTTGAGCCGGTCAAAAAGAAGGTCGGTGAAGATATCTCAGAAGAGGGGTATGTGACACCGTTGAGCAAGAAAAAAATCTCTGAAGCTGAAGTAAAGGCTGCAGAGGCTGAAAAGAAAATTATTGGTACGCAAGAGTCTGAGCAAGAGGTGGAGCCTACTCAATTAGACAAGGGCGAAGCCTTAGAAAAAGAGAAAGCTCCAGAACAACAACCAACGCAGCCACAAGAATAAGTTAAAGTTTGAGCGTATCAAAGTGCGGCTTTAGTTGTAGATAAATCTCTGTCAGATCGAATGAGATAACTTTCGTCTCACCAAAGACCGGGATAAAATTAGTATCCCCGAGCCAACGTGGCAAAATATGTAGATGCAGGTGGGCCGGTAATCCGGCCCCTGCTATTTTCCCTAAATTCAATCCAATATTCATTCCCCCTGGCTGTAGCACATCCTGAACAATGCATGAACTGTGCGTAGTCAATTCCATCAATTCAATGCGCGCTTCCTGCGACAAATCCTGCAGATTGGCGGTATGCGTGAGCGCTGTAATCAACAGATGGCCTGCGTTGTAGGGGTAGCGGTTGAGCATCACGCCCCAATGTTTACCCCGTTTGAGTACAAAATATTTTTGATCATTATTTTCAGCAAACTGTGCACAAAAAACACATTCATCTTTGGTTTCTGCGCCGGTGGTATGGTTTGCGGTGTTGTTGGTGTAGCCGGATCTCCAGGGAGCAAAGAGTTTTTTCATAAAGGTTCCTTAATTTTTTATTTTTGTTTTTTTGTATAAAGAAACCAAAAAAAAGTGAGCGACAACATAATCATCAGCGGCTCAATGGGCAGGCGTAATCGTGCGTATCCAAATCCGCCGGTCATAAAGATAATTCCTGCAATCATAGGTGTGGTGATTAGCCACAGGTGGGTCATCAGTGGAACTGCTTTTCTGCGGATAAGCGGCAGGAGTAAAAAGAGCCATGCGCCGCACAATAATCCAATCCATTTGAGCAGCTCAAAAATAATTTCAAGATACACGAGTAGTCGCATAAACCATGGCATCGGTACTCTATAGGCACAGTCGCGCCATTTTTCGGTTACAAACTCTTCTAACGGATCGTACATAAAATTGTTATTTGCAAAGTTGACGAGCTGGCTGGAATACAGGTCAAAGGTTGTTTTGAACACCTCTTTGGTCCAGTCACGTACAAAGAGCCATGGGTGTGCCTTGATGATAGGCAGTGCAACGGTCAGGCCAGAAAAGAGTGGGCAGCAGACAAGGCCCCGTTGCTGGGCGATTATTTTTTCTTGCTCTGCGAGCTTTTCAGATTTTGCGTATAACAGATTGATACTTTTTGCCAGGGTAAACCCATGCGTGTCACGAATAATTTTTGGTGCACAGAAAGAGTTTAAGTACGGGCCAAACATCGGACAGAAAAACCATTTTCCCGTGAGCTGATGGTTTCTTATGTACCAGCCGCTGGTGATGGTAAAAAAGACCAAAACAAAAAGTAGTATTTTTTTAAGTTTGGTGGTCCATGATGAGCAGCACAACAGTGCCAAAATGATCAGCGCCAGTACGCTCACAAATTCCCCCATCGGCCTGATCCAGGCCATCAGCCCCAGGCAGAGCGCAGCAAGTATGATAGTGAGTACCCATGGATGGTGCTTTTTTTTATTGCACGGCGTTAAGCTTTTGTAAAAAAAGAACATAAACGGAATAAAAAAGAGAAGTGAAAGCGCTTCGGTCAGCAGGTAGGTGCTGGCAAGAATAAAGCCAAAATGGAGCGAACAGATTAAGGCAGTCAGCCACGCTATGCTTAAAATTCCGGTCAGAGACAGGACGAGCATAAAAATAAGCAGCGGCAGAAATGATGAGAGAATAATCTGTATCCAAATGCTGGTAAGCTGCGCAGGTTTGTTGGGGGTAAAATCGCCACTATGTATGCCATACATCTTGTAAAAATAAGAAAGGTAGTACGGGTATCCTGGCGTTCGCCAAAAAATCGCTTCATGCGTGTCAGGCCGATGCATGCCGCTGCCCAAAGCTATACACAAAGCGCAGTTGTGATAGTCGGTAGAATCTGGTTGTTTATACCGTTCTTCATGTTGTACGTACAGTTGAAACGTGAGCGCCCTAATGAATAAGGTAACGAAAAAAAGAATGATTAGATTTTTGCGTGTAGACGCGATGGTGAGTGTCTGCATGACAAGTCTCCAAAAAAACGTAAGTGAAGGTGCTTCATTGAGCTGTATGTCATAGCATAATCGGCACTCTTTTGATAATTTTTTTAGTTTGCCAAGTGATGCCCTTATGTTATCTTATCCCCAAAAATGATGCGATTCGCACACCAAGGGAGGTAGAATGACATCTTACGCAAAGACTACTCAGCCTGTCGTTGTTATTATTGGAACACGGCCAGAAGGAATTAAGATGATTCCGGTGTTTCGCGCTTTGCAAAAAGCGGGCATCCCGGCCGTTATTTGTTCCACCATGCAACACGATGAGTTGCTGACTCAAGTTTTTGAACTGTTCAATATTGATCCTGACTTTGACCTCAAAATAATGCGTCAAGGGCAGGATCTTTTTTATATAACACAGTCTGTGTTGCATAAAACAAAGGAGATCTTTCAGCGTATCAATCCGCGCATGGTGTTAGTCCAGGGAGACACAACGTCCACCATGGCTGCCGCGCTTTCCGCTTTTTATCTGGGCATTCCGGTCGGGCATATTGAAGCAGGGCTGCGCACTGATGATATTTTGTCTCCATTTCCTGAAGAGATGAATCGCCGTGTGGTTGGTACTATTGCGTCACTTCATTTTGCGCCAACATCACATGCTGCTGGGCAGTTGTTGGGCGAAGGGGTTGATCGTTCAAAAGTGTTTTGCACGGGCAATACTGTTGTTGATGCTCTGCGCATGATTCGCAGCAAGATAGATTCGGGAACCATTTGTGTGAATGACACCATTGCTCACCGTGTTGAACAATGTATAAAAAATAATAAAAAAATGATGCTGCTCACCGCGCATCGTCGTGAATCATTTCAGGGCGGTATTGCACGAGTGCTGCAGGCGACAAAACATTTTTTGACCGAACATCCTGATGTGTTTTGTTTTTATCCGTATCATCCCAATCCATGTGTTGTGCAAGCAATTCATGATGTTGGGCTTTCGCATTTGAATAACATTCATTTATGTGAACCGCTTGCCTACCGTGAGTTGGCATACTTACTGCTCCATGTTGATTGGGTACTCACCGATTCTGGCGGTATTCAAGAAGAGGCGGTGAGTCTTGGTAAACCGGTGCTGGTGTTGCGTGAAAAAACAGAACGAGCAGAGGGAGTGTGGTCGGGACTTGCTACCATGGTAGGAACAGATAGTGAAAAAATAGCAGCACATCTACGTAACCTTGTTGGTGGTGTGCGTGTTGCGGCAGAAAAAGAGATGTCTGTCTACGGTGACGGTTACGCGGCGGAAAAGATCGTTAATATTATTGCTGAAATTTTGAATCCTGAACTACAGGGAGCTCACGTGGTTACACAAGAACAAGAGATTATGGCGTCACCTTCCGTGGCGTCACCTGAAGCGCGTGCAGAAAAGGTGGCGATGAAAACAAAAAAAGTTGCGGTCATCGGTTTGGGGTATATCGGGCTGCCTACGTCGCTGATCATGGCACAGTCTGGCCTTGAGGTGCTGGGAATTGATATTGATCAGTCGCGTGTTGATGCGATTAACGCCGGCGACCCGGTGATTCAAGAGCCAGAGACGTTTGAAAAATTACAAATCGTTCGTGGTGCAGGAACATTTAGAGCGTCGACACAGATCGAGTCAGCTGATTATTTTGTCATTGCCGTTCCAACTCCCTTTTTGCAGGACAAAAAAGCTGACCTTTCTTATGTTTTTGCAGCGGCTGATTCTATTGCTACCGTGTTGCAAGCAGGTAGCGTAGTGGTGCTTGAATCCACGGTGCCGGTTGGAACAACAACAGCGTTGGCACAACGGTTGCATGAGCGCACAGGTTTACAATCGGGCGTTGATTTTTTTGTCGCTCACTGTCCAGAGCGCGTGTTGCCCGGCAAGATTTTTTATGAATTAGTTAACAACGCACGGATTGTTGGTGGTATTGATCAGCAATCCATGCGCAAAGCACAAGAGCTGTATGAACTGTTTGTGGAAGGTAGTTTATATTTGACCGATGCAACAACGGCCGAGATGGTTAAGTTGGTTGAAAACAGTTCTCGCGATGTTGAAATTGCATTTGCGCATCAAGTTGCCTCTATGGCTGCATCGGTTGGTCTGAATCCGTATGAAGTGATTGAACTTGCCAACAAGCATCCGCGCGTTAACATTTTGCAACCTTCTTGTGGCGTTGGCGGTCACTGTATCGCGGTTGACCCTTGGTTCTTGGTAGAAACCTTTCCACAAGAGTCGGTGCTTTTAAAAACGGCACGGGAAGTGAATGATGCACGTCCGTTGGAAGTTGTTGAAAAACTACGCGCCGCTGTTGCTGATTGGCAGAAAAAACATGTGCGCAAACCGGTGGTGCTCACCCTTGGGCTCACCTACAAAGCAAATGTTGATGATTTACGTGAATCTCCGTCCATGGCGATAGCCAAAATATTATCAACCGATTCGTCACTCGATCTTTTGATTGCCGAACCGCACGTGAATAAAAAGAAACTGGAAGCTGTTTTTGGTGAGCGCATTGTCCAACTTCAGGACGGCGTGGCACGCGCTGATATTATTGTGTACCTCGTTGCTCACAACCGTTTCCGTGTGCTTGATGAAAAACTCTTGCACGGTAAACAGGTTTTTGACTTTTGTGGTATTCGGCACGAACCACGCTCATGTGAAGGGAAATCCTGCATGTTCTGGCCGGCGCGAACCGTGGCATATGAAGACTATGGTTCTGACGATGTTGTCACACAAGACCGTCACGTAGACCTTTTTGATGAGGAGCGTTCATGAGACAAGTGTTTATAGCAAAAGGGGCGGTGCAGCTTAAGGATGTGTGCCAGCCGTTGCTTGATGACTACAGTGTGTTGGTGTGCGTTCGTTACTCGTTTATAAGCTCCGGAACTGAAGTTGCAACGCTCAAGCAAGCACAGCAAAGTGTTTTGTTTTCAAATATTCCGCAAAAAGTTAAAAAAGTTCTTGAGTCGGTTGCCAAAAATGGCGTGCAAGGAACAATGGAATTGGTGCGTGGTCGGCTGCAGGGTGACCTTCAGTCGCTTGGCTACTCCTGTTCTGGACAAGTGATTGTCGCTGGCAAAAAAGTGGTGGGGATACAGGCGGGTGATTTTGTTGCCTGTGCTGGTGCCGGGCTTGCCAACCATGCTGACATTGTTTGTGTACCTGAAAATCTTGTGGTCAAAATCAGTGATGAAAAGTTTTTGCGCTCTGCCAGTTTAACTACCATTGGTGCAATTGCGCTTCAGGGTATCAGGCGCGCACAACCACAACTTGGTGAAACGGTCTGTGTTATTGGCCTTGGGCTGTTAGGGCAAATTACCGTGCAACTTGCAAAGCGTGCAGGGTGCAGAGTGATTGGTATCGATCTTATTCCTGACCGTCTTCGTCTTGCTAAACGGCTGGGCGCTGACAAAGTACTCAATGCAACAAGCGATGATGTGAAATCGGAAGTTGCTTTTTTAACGGAGCATTACGGTGTTGATAGCACCATTATTACAGCAGCTTCTCAAAGTGACGCGATTGTGCAGCAGGCGATGGAAGTAACGCGTAAAAAAGGGCGTGTTGTGCTGGTTGGTGACGTGGGGCTTAATTTGCAACGAGCGCCGTTTTATGCAAAAGAGATCGATTTTTTAATTTCCTGTTCTTATGGCCCAGGTAGATACGATCCGAGCTATGAGCGTGAAGGTAAAGATTATCCATACGCATTTGTGCGTTGGACAGAAAACAGAAACATGCAGGCCTTTGTGAGCCTTATTGAGCAGGAAAAAATTGATGTTCACAGTTTAATTGCTCATGAAGTGCCGTTACATGATCTTGAAAAAGCATATGATTTTTTGAAAGAAGGCAGTGGGCTTGGGCTGGTGTTGAACTATGGAGTTGCTGCTGAAGCTATAAAATTACCGCAAGAGATTGATGATTCGGCTTGTACTATCTTCAAGCCGGCCGTCAATGGTAACGTGCGTGTTGGATTGGTTGGTGCTGGTGGTTTTGCAAAAATAAAGTTGATGCCTATCATCGCCAAGCTGAACAAAGTGAAGGTTAATGCAGTTGTTGATTCTGACATCGCCAACTCCATGAACGCAAAGACGTTGTACGGAGCTGCCAAAGCGATGGTGGACGACAAAGATCTGTTTACGCAAGAAGATCTTGTTGATGCGCTGGTGATTGCATCGCCGCATAAATTCCATTGCGAACAGATTTTGAATGGTTTGCGTCATGGTAAAGCAGTGTTTTGTGAAAAGCCGATGGTCACTACATTTGAGCAACTTGATAAGCTTTCGGCATTTTTAGGCACCAGTGCGTCCTCCCGTTTGTGTGTTGATTACAACAGATCGTTTGCGCCGTATATTCAAAAAATAAAACAGACGTTACAGGGTAGAACGACACCTATCATTGCGCACTACCGTATGAACGCTGGTTATATTCCCGCAGAGCATTGGGTGCAATCAGAAATCGGGGCGGGCAGAATTATTGGTGAAGCGTGCCATATTTTTGATCTGTTTTATTTTTTAACCGATGCACATCCGGTAACCGTTTCTGTTGAAGTAGTACATCCATGCCAAAAAGATATTTTCCCAACCGATAATTTTTCCGCACAAATCAGTTTTAGTGACGGATCGGTCTGCACGTTGCTCTATACCGCGCTTGGGCATGCCGGCCTGGGCAAAGAACGACTTGAGCTCTTTTTTGATGGTAAGACGATTGTTATGAACGACTATAAAGAGTTACAGGGTTTTGGTCTGCCCAGTTCGTTTAATGAAAAAACAAGCAGTCCTGACAAAGGGCATGATGCGTTGGTGAACCAGTTTTTTGAAAGTATCAAGCATGATACTTTTGTTCCCCCCATCAGCTTTGAGCGTTTGCGCAGCGTGGCGGAGTTAACACTCACCATTGACCAATTAGCGTGTGAGGGCGGTGGCAAAAAGGAATATACTTCACAGATATAACATAAGGATCTGTATGATACGGCGAGTTATTGGAGCGAGTGCGTTACTGTTTATCATACTTTCTTTTGTTCTGTATCGTGCAGTACCGACAGAGCGATCATGTTTTGATATTGATTCAATGGGTTACCATAGAATAGCAACCGAGTTTTACAGCACAGGCGTTTTGTGTGATCCACTCACGCCCGATCAAGCTCCGGTACAAACGGTTGGATATCATTTTTTTGTTGGTGTCATATACAAGCTCTTTGGGCAGAGTACGTTGCCTATTATCATGGTACAAATTTTTTTGGCCTTGCTTTCTTTGTGGCTGACGTTTTTAATTGGCCGATTTTTTTTTGATGACCGGGTTGCTGTGCTTGCGGTTTTTCTGTGTGCAGTGAATGTTGGTTTTTTGGTCTACCCACAATTTTTGCTCGCAGAAACAGTTTTACTGACTTTGGTGCTTATGTTTGTGGAACGATTTTTATCGTTTTTCAAAACAGGGCGCATGAGCTCATTAGTGGTTGCAGGATTGATTGGTGGGATATCATTGCTCATCAAGCCATCAATGCTATTGTTTTTACCGGTCGTTGTTTTATTTTTACTGTTTTTTCCGCTGGTGCGGCGACGTCGAATGCTCACTGCTCTAATGTTTATATGTGCGTTTTTATTGCCATTTGGGGGATATTTAACGTACAACAAGGTGCACTACGGGTACTTTAATCTGGCGCCGATGAAAAGTTTGAATATGTATTATGTGTTTTTGTCAAAAGTGATTGCGCGTGTGCATAACATACCTATCTCCCAAGCCGAACAACAGATACCTCCTTTTTCTAGTACCAACAGTCTTGATGAACGAGGCTGGGAGGGAGCGCGTATTTTGTTTTGGCAGTATGTAAAAAGTTATCCTATGACGTGCATTGTGGTCTGGACGGAAAATGTTGCAAAAACGGTGTGCGGTCTGTATTCAACGCAACTTAAATTATTGTTAAATCCAGTCTTAGTAGGCGGCGATGTTTCATTTTTTAAAGAACAGGGCTCATGGCTTTCACGTGCGTATCAGTATGTGGTCAGAGGATCTACATCGGGTGTTGTAATCGCGATCGCTCTTTTTGAGGCTGTTTTTTCAATTCTCAGATATTTGTTAGTGCTTATTGCCTTGTGTGTGTTGTTGTATAGACGGCGATATGCAACCGTGCTCTTTTTTTTAGCATTTATTATTGTCGGTGTTGGGATCACTGGATTTGATGGTTGTTGCCGTTACCGAATTCTGGTTGAACCGTTTTTGCTGATATTAAGTTCTTTGTCTGTTATTTTTTTGTATGACAAGGTGAAGGGGCGAACGTCTATGATGTTGCGACAAATATGGTAGCGGTCAATCAATCACATTGTTACTGTGTCATTCTTGCTGGTGGCGGAGGAACACGTTTATGGCCGTTAAGCCGGGCAAATAAACCAAAACAATTTTTGACATTGCACACGGGGCAAACATTGCTGGAGCATACGCTTGAACGTATGCGCGCAGTCGTGGTGCCAGAAAATATTTGGATCAGCACGACGCAGGATTATGTTCTTCTTGTTAAGGAATATGCAGCATCTCATGCCGGCCCCATTGTTATTGAACCGGGGGCGCGTAACACCGGTCCTTCGATTTTATTAAGTTGTTTGAATCTGTATGAACAAGATCCAGATGCGATCGTTATGTTCTTACCGGCTGATCATTTTATTCCATCACAGCAGCAGTTTTTGCCCTATTTTGAACGTGCGATGAATTATGCGCAGACCAGTGATCGTATTTTATTGTTTGGCCTTAAGCCGCAGTATCCTGCAACAGGGTATGGTTATATCGAGTACGATGCTACGGTGAGTCTGCCTGATGGTGAGCCGCATGCAGTGAAAAAATTTCATGAAAAACCATCAAGTGAAGTTGCACAGGAGTATTGTCAGCAGAAAAATATGCTCTGGAACATTGGAATGTTTTGTGCGCACGTAACTGTTTTTATGCAAGAATTTCAGCGTCTGGCCCCTGATGTGTACGAGGCGGTTCTTGCTTACAAAAAGGGCGAGCGGGCGTATGAAGATGCGCGGGCAATTTCAATTGATCATCTCATTATTGAAAAAAGTGAGTGCGTGTCAGTTTTTCCCGTCGTTTTTGAATGGTTTGATATTGGAACGCTAGAGCCGTTTCTTTCCCTGCGTACGCAGGCGGGATCTTCTCCGTCTCGCGTGGTGAGTGTCGATTCAAAAAATAATGTTGTGCACGTGAATGACAAATTGGTAGCGCTGGTTGGTGTTGAAAACTTATGTGTTGTGCAATCGGGAGACACCTTGTTAATTGTACAGCGCGATCATATGCAACAAGTGATGCAGGTTGTTCAGCGTCTCCAACAATTCGGTTCGCATGAATTTCTGTAATACATAAAAAAAGGTAAAAGCATCATGAAAAAGGCTTTAATTACAGGTATTACTGGCCAAGATGGCGCATATCTTGCGCAACTGTTGCTCACAAAGGGGTATGAAGTCCATGGCATCAAGCGCCGTTCATCATCGCTGAACACCGCACGCATTGATCATCTATTTCAGGATGAGCATGTGCAAGCTGAGCGAAATTTTATTTTGCATTACGGTGATGTGACTGATGCGACCAGTCTGATTCGGATCATCAGTGAAATAATGCCTGATGAGATTTATAATCTTGCTGCACAAAGTCATGTTGCAGTCTCTTTTGAAACACCTGAGTATACCGCGCAGACTGACGCACTGGGTACTTTGCGAATTTTAGAGGCGATCAGAATTTTAAAATTAGAAAACACGGTCAGATTTTATCAAGCGTCAACAAGTGAGCTGTTTGGCGGGGGAAGCGAATCTGCGCCGCAAAATGAGCAGACGCCCTTTCGTCCTCGTTCTCCTTATGCCGCTGCAAAATTATACGCTTATTGGATGACGGTGAATTATCGTGAGGCATACAACATGTTTGCCTGTAACGGTATTTTATTTAACCATGAATCACCGTTACGAGGAGAGACGTTTGTCACGAGAAAAATAACACGTGCGGTTGCGCACATTGTGCACGGGTTACAGGATGCTGTGTACCTGGGTAACCTTGATGCACGGCGTGATTGGGGATATGCACAAGATTATGTTGAGGCGATGTGGTTGATGTTGCAGCAAGATACACCGCATGATTTGGTGATTGCTACTGGTCAATCCCATTCGGTGCGTGAGTTTGCTCAACGTGCTTTTGCCTGCGCCGGGATTGAGCTTGTGTGGCACGGGACCGGGGTTGATGAAGTTGGTAGAGATTACGCCACCGGTAACACCGTTGTCAGAATTGACCCGCGTTATTTTCGGCCCACAGAAGTTGACGTGTTAATTGGTGATGCATCGCGAGCACGAATACTGCTTGATTGGCAGCCGACCATGACTTTTGAGGGGTTGGTGCGCTTGATGGTTAAAGAAGATCTTGCTTTAGTTGCCCATGAAGTGCATCAAAAAACTTGTTCGTTTGGCAAGTCTCGTCAGGTGATGGCACCGCTATGAACTTGGATGCAAAAATATATATTGCCGGACATGCGGGGTTGGTGGGCGCAGCGCTCATAAGAAAATTGCAGTATTTTGGATACACAAATTTAATCACTCGATCATTCCAAGAGTTTGATCTGCGCAATCAGCTGGCGGTACATAGTTTTTTTGCATCTGAACAGCCGGACTATGTTTTTTTGGCGGCGGCAAAGGTGGGAGGCATTCAGGCGAACTCAGATTTTCCTGCTGATTTTTTGTATGACAATCTGATGATTGCCACTAACATTATTCATGCTACGTACCAGTTTCAGGTGAAAAAACTTTTGTTTCTTGGGTCATCTTGTATCTATCCTCGTTTATGTCCACAACCGATTCGTGAAGAATATCTTTTAACCGGGCCGCTAGAGCCGACTAACGAGCCGTACGCGATTGCAAAAATCGCCGGTATCAAATTGTGCGCTGCGTATAATGCTCAGTGTGGTACCAACTACATCTCGTGCATGCCAACGAATCTTTATGGTCCATACGATCGTTTTGATCAAGAGCAGGGGCATGTGATTCCAGCATTGATTGCAAAGATCTGCGCGGCCCAGGAGCGTGGAGAGGCAGAGGTGGTTGTTTGGGGGTCAGGTGAGCCGCGACGTGAGTTTTTATTTGTTGATGATCTGGCCGACGCGCTCATTTTTTTGATGCAACGATATAACGAGAGTGAAATTATTAATATTGGAACAGGGGAAGATCTCTCAATTGCGCATCTTGCGCGATTGATACAAAAGATTGTTGGATTTCAGGGTGAGCTTATTTTTGATAGAAGTAAGCCAGATGGCACGCCCCGCAAACTCCTTGATGTGAGTAAAATTAATGCACTGGGTTGGCATGCGAGTACGCTGTTGGAAGATGGAATTACAAGAACAGTTAAGTGGTATAGAGCAGTAGAACTTAAGAAAGGATGATTGTGATTGCGCGAAGACTATTTTGTTTGAGTATGTTGTGTATGAGCATATGTTTGCACAGCGAGCTGGTCTATGTTGATTTTGACGTGTCGATGAACAAAGAAAAGTATATGGATGTGATTCAAGGGCCACGAACTTTGAAAGATGTGGGGATTGATGGGCAGAAGGTCTATGAATCTTTTAAATCACTGTATATAAAAAATAATTTTTTAACCGTCACCCCTTCCCGGGCAGCCAGAATTCCAAAGATTATGCATTTCATTTGGATTGGGGGAGCCGTGCCTGAAAAGTTTAAAAAGTTGCAACAGGGCTGGATTGAGCAGCATCCTGATTGGGAGTGCCGTGTATGGCGGGACAAAGATATTGCAACGTTTGGGTTTCGTAATCTTGATCTGATTTTAGAATCACGCAATCCCGGCGCTATTTCTGATTTGATGCGCTATGAAATTTTGTATCGCTATGGCGGCGTGTACATTGATTTTGATTTTGAATGTTTGCAGCCGATTGATGAGCTGAGCTACCTGTATGATTTTTATATTGGTATTCAGCCGCTCGATTGTGGCTTTGTGCAGTTAGGTACCGGACTTATAGGCGCTATTCCTGGTCATCCCTTATTAAAACATGTTATTGATGATATTCGTGCCAACTGGCGTGGCTGCGGGGATGATGTTCCCAAGGAGACGGGGCCAGTCTGTTTTACAAAACTTTTTTTGGCTTATGCCGGTAAAACGAATTTGATTGATGTTGCTTTGCCCGTGCACTATTTATATCCGCTGGGTTGCAAGGAATATGACCTTTTGCGTGAAAAATGGTTGTATGAAGGGTCGTTTGGTATTCACCGCTGGGCGGCAAGCTGGTTGAGGCCAGAGTACCGTCGAGCTGAATTTAGGGATTTGAATAAATAGCAACGATAAAATAAACCCCCGGGATGTTCGGGGGTTTATTTTATTTTTGTGTTGTGGGCGTATCGGAATTTTTTGAATGCTTGTTGAAATGTATCGTTTTAAGGGTGTTAACGGTTTTTGCAAGATCAATGGCCTCACTGACCGTTTCTTCTTCATTTTCTTCCGGTTTACTTGCTTCATCGAGTTGTTTCTGGCAACAACCAAAACAACACAGACATGTTTCAACAAAGCAGTCCATAGAAAAAACTAAGTGTGTTGAGGTACACATGAGTGCAATGAGGGCTATTGTATAAGTTCGATTCACCGTGGCTCCTTTGCATACAACCGATTATGTTTTTCAGCGGTTGCTAGTTTCGCATGAGTAGGGGAGTAAATGCAAGAGAGAGAGTTTTATTCTGGCCGGATTTTCTGGTTTCTTTTTTTTGTATCTTCTACGGCTTTGTTTCGCAGGCCTACGGTACAAGCGACTAAGAAGTCGTTCTTAAAGGTATTCCATAAACGTTGCATGCGCAGTAACGTGTAGGATTCTTGTAACTCTTTTTTTATTTGTTTTTCTGATTGATTACCGTGGTTAAGTTTTTGCTCAAGTTGTTGATTTTCTTTAGTGAGCTCACTGATTTGTACATCAGATCTGGTAGTTCTGATTTCAGTTGGTAAAGGATCAATGCTGGGATAGAGGGGGTAAAAATTTTTTTGTTGCACGAGTTCATCAATGGGAGATGTGCTGCCATCACTCACAGATGAATTCGAACTTGGAGAGGATGGTTGATTTTGATTTCTGGGGCTATCGCACAAGATTTTCGTGGGTTGTTCGCAGGGATCAGAGCTTGATGAAGATCGGCTCAATGATTGCCGTGGAGTATTGCATGGTGTTATAGGTGGTGTTATTGGCGATGATTGAGGAGACTGGGTAATATTTTTTATTTCTTCATTGTTGGTTAAATCGTGTTTTATTTTTTGTCTGATGAGATTGAGTGTTGCTAAAGTTGATAGGTTTCCCTTGTTGTGTTCGCAGTGCTGAGCCATTTTTTGTTTAAGTAGGGTGTTGTTTGTGATCGCATCGATAGAGTTATTGTTGGGCTGTGACTTTTTGATGGTCAGATTTGTTTCAGAATTAATTTTTCGTTGCTCTGTTTGTTGAGTTGGATAAATTTTTTGTTTTTTTTTAAGACAATCGAACAGCTTCAACATGGGCATTGTTGAATTGTGTATCAGAAGAAGTAATAAGATGCTCCCTTTGTGTGAAATCATTTTTTTTCCTTATCTTTTGATGGGCGGATGGAGTTTTGAGCTAAATATGCAGTATGTTTCTGAGTAAGATTAAGATTGGTTTGTCTCAGCTGATAAAGATCCTCTTGGGTTTCGGTATATTCTTGTTTGAGAAAGGAGAATTCTTGTAAGACATCTTGTTCATTGTCGTTGAGCTCTCGTTGTATGAGCATGCTGTGCCATTGAATGTCTTGACTGGTTGGAGATTCTGCCTTTTGGCACCGTAAAGGGATGATGCTTACTTTTGTATTTGGTGCTTCATATTTGATAATAATTGATGGAATTGTTTGAGCTGGAGTGACGAATGATTTTTGTGGGCTTGTTTGTATGGTAATGG
The DNA here is from genome assembly GCA_964436435.1 of uncultured Pseudomonadota bacterium. Lineage (GTDB taxonomy): Bacteria > Babelota > Babeliae > Babelales > Vermiphilaceae > DAOVGZ01. Next base: position 608,890 of record CAYTCH010000001.1, on the reverse strand, counting down.
GGAGTTGTTCTTCAAGGCAATATTGTATGTGCTGTCGTTCGAGAATTTCTTTATTGAGGTTGTCGCTTGAGTTATTGAGTGCGGATGTGAGTTGTAATGCGAATTTTTTTTTATTGTGGAGACTTATCTGGCGTTCTTTGAGTTGATTAAACCTATGGAGTTCTATGAGGCTGGCAGGAGAATTGAGAGGCGCTATTGTTCCATTCGCTGGAAAAGTTTCATGATGTTTTTTTTTGCAACACAAGATGAGATGAAGGCACCACATTCCTGTGGCAGGAGCTTCACTGAGCACTAATGACACAGTAAGACAACTGTAAAAAATAGAGCGTACTCTCATATACATTCTCCCTTTTTCTTAACAATAAACAACGCAGTATTATTTCATATAGAACTTCTTTGTTTTTTTGTTTTATGCCTTACTAATAATACTTTTCTGTTTATATTGTACATTTTTATATTATTCGTGGGCAATGCAATGCATTCTTTTGTCCTGTTTGTGCCGGTGGTTGGCCAAGAGTTGCAATATGCTGTGTTTTTTTCTTGACGGGGATTGTTGCTGTGTTAGGTTTTGCGTAGTTTTTTGAACGTTTCAGTCTTGAAAAAAGGGAAAAATCATGCGCCCATTACATCGTCTTGCAGTTTTTGTGAGTCTTGTTTTTTTATCTCCATCAGCTGTGTGCGTTATTCCGGGGTATGTCCCTTTTGCCGAATCTATGCGTGTGCGTGAATTCCCTCAGGCGCTTGAATATCCGCCTGCTCGAAGGCTTTTGAGCTTTTTTGAGCAGATGTATGAACAGGCCTCGTTTGCCAGGGTTACATCAAGAGATGTTGTTAAAATTCCCCATATTATTCATTACATTTGGCTGGGTAAACGGTTGCCCGATGAGTATCGACCATTCTTGCAGACTTGGCTTGATTTGCACCCCGATTGGACCTTTGTGTTTTGGGTAGATAACCCACAAAATTATGACTTGGGCAACAGCGCATGCGCGCCTGAATTTGAAGAGCTTGATAGTGTGTTGCTGCATCCGACACCTGGGCAGCGGCTGGTGGTTGATATAAAAAATCTTGAGTACCCGAACCGTGTGTATTTTGAGGGCACCAAAAATTACGGCGAGCGCTCCGATATTATACGTTGGGAGGCCGTGTACCGTTACGGTGGCACCTATATTGACGTTGACTGTGAATGTTTCAAACCGCTTGATATTTTACACTGCACGTACGATTTTTACGTTGGCATCCAGCCATTGGATACTGATACGGTGCAGTTGGGTGCCGCACTGTTTGGTGCTATTCCCCATCACCCTATTTTGGAGCATTGCGTTAAAACAATTGCTGAGGATAGCAAGCATGAGCAGATTGTAGTAAGAACAGGGCCGATTCATTTTACAAAGTCGTTTGTCATGGTTACGGGCACAACGGGATTGGCGGTAACAAAGTTGTTGGCTGTGGTGTTGCCGGCAAGTTATTTTTACCCCTGTGCGTACGGCCAGGCTGGCAGACCGAGGAGTGAGTGGATTCGACCAGAATCATTTGCTGTGCATCATTGGGCAGGAAGTTGGTTGAAGAAAGATGGGTGGCAAAAGTAATACATAAGAAAGGGTTATTACATGAATACGAGGTTGTTGGGCTTGTTTTTTTTTGTGTTTGTGGCGTGTGGCTCTGCTGGTCTTGGTGCTGCAAGCTCAGACAAAGAGTTTGTGGTTATTATTCCATCGTACAAAAATATGCAGTGGTTTAAGAAAAACCTTGATTCCATCATGATGCAGGAAAACACTTACACCAAATGGCGCATGATTTACATTGATGACAAGTCACCTGATGGAACAGGAGCTGCTGTTGCTGCGTACGTCAAAGAGCGTGGTTTTGAGCACAAAATAACGGTCATACAAAATGAAGTGCGAGTCGGTGCGCTTGCCAATATCTACAACGCTGTGCATTCATGTGCTGATCATGAAGTTGCTTGCACGGTGGATGGGGATGACAGGATTATTGTTCCTGATCTTTTTTGTATTCTTAATAAACTGTATGCAGATTCCAGTGTATGGATGACGTATGGTCAGTACCAAGAATATCCTGTAACAAAAACTGGTCAGTGTCAGCCGATGCCACGCTGGGTGATAGAGCAGCAGGCATTTAGAAAGATTCCTTGGATAACGTCGCACTTAAGGACGTTTTATGTGAAATTATTTAAAAAAATATTGCCAGAAGATTTGCTGTTTAACGGGAAGTTTTTCTCGACCGCATGGGACCTTGCATTCATGTTCCCGATGTTGGAAATGGCGGGCGAACACATTAAGTTTAATCCAACCATTGTGTATGAATACAATATGGATAATCCGTTGAATGATTTTAAGCAGGATCGTGAGCTCCAGGAACGGATAGAGCGTTATGTTCGCAAGAAGCCTTGTTATGATAGGTTGAAAAATCTGTTTGAGTAGTCTGTAGCCCCAAAAAAAAGGTGAATAGCTTTATGAAGGTGATTAAGTATTTAGCGCTTGGTTTGTATTTGCAGGTTTTTTTGTGTTTTGCTGGTGAATCACAAAAAGCTGATTTTGTTATTTTTTCTTATGACCGTCCCTTGCAACTGTTTGCGCTATTGGAATCGGCCCAGTTGTATATAGAGGGGCTTGGTCAAACGACGGTCATCTATCGTGCGTCGAATGAACAGTTTGCGCAGGCGTATCAAGAAGTTGCACATTGGTTTGGTAATGTTGTTTTTTTAAAACAGGGTGACAATCCGGCGCAGGACTTTAAACCGCTGACGTTGCATGCGGTTTTTGATGCCCCCAATGATTATATTTTGTTTGCGGTGGATGATGACATCGTTAAAGATTGTATAAACATTGCTCAAAGCATCGCGCAGTTAGAGCGTTATGGTGCTTATGCGTTGTTTTACCGTTTGGGTCTACATCTTTCTTATTGCCATCCCGTGGCACGGGTACAGAAGATTCCTGTTTATGAATGCTTGGAAAATGATTTGTGTACTTGGCGTTTTTGTGACGGAGAATATGACTGGGGCTATCCATATACGGTTGATATGACGTTGTATCGAAAAAAAGATATAGAACATGATCTTAAAACTATGGACTATCGTTCACCCAACACATTTGAGGGAAGGTGGGCAGCAATAGCGAGTAGTATTATGAATAAAAAAGGACTGTTTTATGTAGTATCTAAAATGGTGAATGTGCCGCTTAATAGGGTGCAAAATGACTGCAATAATAGGAATATGAACTTATTGAGCCCTCAGGAGTTGCTTGATCTTTTTAATCAGGGACAGAAAATCGACATCGCTCCGTTTTTTAGAATTATAAATAATGGTGCGCATACGGAGTACGTACCGAAGTTTATTGGAAGGTGGTAATGAAAAAATTAGTTGTTTTTTTTCTTTTACTATTTAGTTGGTTGGGGATTGATGGTAAGGGTTGTGTGTACATAGTCAGCGGTGAACCAGATGTTTTTAATATTACCACAATGCTTAATCGTGATGATGTTCGTAGACCAATGTATGATTTGAAAGTTGCTTTAGAGCGGTTGGGATATACCGTTAAGCAGGTGAAATCTGTGAGGAACTTGGTTAATGTGGAAAAGATTGTTTGTTTTGCTGGTCGCCCAACGATAGAACTGAATGATTTGGATCATTATCCATACGAAAACAGGATATTGTTTTTATGGGAACCAGAATCGGTGTGGCCTTCGGATTATGATAAGTCGTATCATGAATTTTTTTCTAAGATTTATACGTGGCAAGATGATCTTATAGATAACAAAAAGTATTTTAAATTTTATGATCCACAGCCTCGATTTGATGTTGAAGAGCAGGTGATGCCATTTGAACAAAAAACACTCAGTGTATTATTGACTTGTAATAAGCATTACGCTCATCCTTCTTCTTTGTCAGCAGAACGAATGAAGATCGTTAATTTTTTTGAGAATTATCAAGGTGAGTTTGATTTTTATGGTTTTTATTGGCCTGCTGGTTGTTCAAAAAATTATAAGGGGACGGTTACTTCAAAAGTTGAATGTATGAAGCATTATCGTTTTTGTTTTTGTTACGAAAACAATAATGGTTTCCAAGGATATGTTACCGGTGATAAGATTTTAAATGTTTTTGTAGCAGGATGTGTTCCTATTCACTGGGGTGCGCCAAACGTAGAAAAGTATATTCCCAAAAATTGTTTTATTGATAAGCGAGACTTTGCAAGCTATGAAGAGTTATATCAATTTTTAAAGGGGATGACTCAGGAGGAATATTTCCGTTATATTGATAATATCAAGCAGTTTATGGTATCGCCACAGGCATTACTTTTTTCACCGGAGAATTTTATTGATATTTTTCTAGAATCCGTTGAGCCAGGTTATGACAAAATGATTGCCTTGACTCAACAGCAGCGGCTGGTTCTTGAAAAAATAAGAGGGGCAGGATTATCTACCCCTCGTTGAGATTATGCTTTTTTTTATTGTATAACTTCGTATTCAAACAGGTTGCCAAATTCTTCTTGCACCTGTGCAATTGTTAGCGCGTTGTCACGAATGATGACGCGCTTTCCTTTTTTTGCCAAAGCGGAAGCAACAACCAGTTTTTGTGATTCTTCAAGAATTATCACAGAGCAGTTTGGTTTGTAATTGACCCCTTCAAAAATATACTCGTCTTGCTCATTTTTTAGAAACTGTTCAATCATAAGTTGCGCATGCGTGTAGTTTGATGAATCAGTTGCTTCAGGAATAATCGGAGGAACGCCAACGGTGTGAGCGTAGCTGCCCAGAGCACGGTTGTCGCGAGGGAAACAGGGTCCACCAAATCCATACCCTGGCATAAGACATTTTGAGCCGATTCGCAGGTCTTTGCCAACTGCTTTGAGAATATCAAACTTGTTGGCTCCTGGCGTTTTGTCTGCAATATCACCAACCATGTTTGCATACGCGATTTTTGTGGTGAGAAAGCAATTGACAGCAAGTTTGGTGATCTCAGCACTGTCAGTAGACATGCGGCAGATTACAGGCGTGTTTTTGCAGCAACGATGATACATCGCTTCAAGTCTATTACCAGCCTCTGTGTTGCCTTGACCAATCAGTATCATGTCTGGATTTTGAAATCCGTAAATGATGGCTCCTTGAGCAATAAACTCGGGGTTATAGCTGAGCGTTGTGTTTTCACAGTCTCGCACAAGAAACGATGCGACGTTACGGATGTATCCAGGAAAAATCGTGCAGCCGATCACAATATGCTTGTTTTTGACTTTGCGTTTGTTGATGCTGTTGAGCAGTTTGCTGAGCGCGCTGTGGTCATAGGCCTCAGCTTTGTTGGTTGATGGTGTTGCGATGATGATGAAATATAGATCAGAAAATTCCAAGCCTTCATCAAGCGAACAGGTCGCTCTGAAGTTTGTGCTTTTTTTGAGCATTTCATCAACACCGGGTTCTGGTGAAGTCAGTGTTTTGTTGTTGAGTTTTTCAACGTAATCTGGAAAGACATCGACGCCCAGAACGTTATAACCAGCTTCAGCCATACATAGTGCTGTGCATAGTCCAAGCCGGCCAACTCCAATGATCGTTATATTATTGTCTGGTGCCGTCATACTGTGGTGTGAACTGAGCAGACAGACAATACACAGCAGTAATGGAGTGATTTTTATGGTGAATGATTTCATAAAAAGGCTCCACGTTTACGATTGTGCGTTTGCTTGTTTGTCTTTAACTTGCTCATTTATCCATTTGTAGGTTTTGACCATGCCATCTTCCAAACGGGTTGTTGGTTCCCATCCCAATTTTGCACGAATCAAGTGGTTGTCAGAATTTCTGCCACGTACACCTTCAGGGCCAGGGACGTTTTTGATAATGATATTTTTACCAGAGATTCGAGCGACCATTTTTGTAAGATCATTGATGGAGATCATCTCTTCCGAACCAATATTGACCGGGCCGGTGAAGTCTGAATCCATCAATCTACGTATACCTTCAAGGCACTCATCGATATATAAGAATGAGCGTGTTTGGTCCCCTTTTCCCCACACCTCAATCACATCACCATCTTGTGCATAGGAGAGTTTGCGTGAAAGTGCGGCAGGAGCTTTTTCGCGCCCACCTTCCCAGGTGCCTTCAGGACCAAAAATGTTATGGAAACGTGCTATGCGGACGGTCATGCCATAATCACGTGCGTAGGCAAAAAACATACGCTCGGTGAATAGTTTTTCCCAACCGTATTCTGTATCGGGTGCTGCAGGATAAGCAGAATCTTCTGAGCATTTGGGATTGTTCGGGTCGAGTTGGTTGCGTTCTGGGTAAACGCAAGCAGAAGATGAGAAGAAGATTTTTTTTGCGCCAGAAAGACGTGCTTGCTCCAATACGTTTAAGTTTACTAGACATGAGTTGTGCATAATTTCTGCGTCATGGAAAGCAATGAATCCCATGCCACCCATGTCAGCTGCTAATTGGTATACCTCATCAAATTGATCGCCGGCAAGATCAAAAGCAAGTTGTGCAACTTCAGGTTTACGTAAATCACCTAAAATAAATTCATCTGCGTGCGAAGGGCAATGTTCGTGATATTTTCTATCGACGCCACGAACCCAAAAACCTTCTTGTTTGAGTCGTTTAACCAGGTGCCCACCAATAAATCCTCCAGCGCCACACACCAACGCTTTTTTCATGCGTGCATGTATGGTTGATGGGAGCGGTAAGACTATTAAAAGTGTTAAAATAATGTGTAGTGTTTTTTTCATGTAAATGTCTCCTTGATCTGTTGTTTATTGTGGTAGCGATGGGGATGTTTTTTGATTTGGTTGTTTTTTTGTGGGACTCCTTTTTTTTTGAACTGAATTGCACTTGGTTTAGCAATCTTATGTTGTGATGTCAATTCGCTTTCGATGTGTATTGTATTTAAATGAAATTCGGTAAATCTGTTGTTTTTTTTGAGGTGCTATAGTAAAAGTTTGGAGCCGTATATTTTCATCAACAGTGTTTGTTGTGTAAAATTTTCAAAAAAGAAGGATGTGAGTTATGAAAAATAGGTTGTTATACGGTTTGATGTTTTTTTTAGCAATTAGTTTTAGGTTCTCGCAGTTGAATGCAGTATTCGAAGAAAAACCTCTTGTTGTGGTGATAGCAAGTTACAACAATAGTGAATGGTACCAGTGGAACCTTGATTCGGTATTTCAGCAGGCGTATTCAAATTATAGGGTTGTTTATATTGATGACTGTTCATCCGATAGAACTGCAGATCTTGTTGAAGCTTATGTGACTGCGCGTGGACAGTGGCATCGATTTACGATGATTAGAAATACAACTCGTAAATTGAAGATGGCAAATACCTATATGGCCTATCATGAGTACTGTAAAGATAATGAAATTGTTGTAGAGCTTGATGGCGATGACCCATTAATGCATCCGTTGGTTTTTGCAAACATTAACAAAAAATATTCAACTGGTGTGTGGATGACGTATGGTCATTTTGTTGAATGCCCGTCTGGTGCTCCGCAAATTATGCGTGCCATTCCTCAATCAGCAATTGATAATCGCACGGTCAGAAAACTTCCTGGATGCATGTGGGCAGGGTTGCGTACGTACTATGCATGGTTGGTTAAACAGGTAAAACTTGAAGATTTGTTGTACAATGGACAGTTTTTGCCTTACACATCAGACGCTGCGATTATGTTCCCTATGTTTGATATGTCGGGTAATCATTTCTCTTTTGTGACCGATGACATGTGGCTGATTCATAATGTGCTGAGTTCCTTGAATGATCATAAAGTTGATACTCATGGAACGTCGGCTACAATTTGTGATATAGCTCGTAATAGGCAGCCGTATGAAAGACTGTCTAGGCCACGGTTTGGTTTTTTTGATGCCTGTGAACAAGAAAAGGCGGACGTTGCTGTGTTATCTCGTGATCAATCGCAAGCATTGCTTGAGTCAGTTAAGTGTCATGTTCAGGGGGCAGGGCAGTTATTTGTTGTGAGTGATGTGCAAGAAGCAGTACAAAAGACGCAGTCCCGTTATTTGTTGGTTGTTTCTGATGAGTACATTTTTAATCACGACGTTAATTTGGGCGCTTGCATCCGAGCACTGGAAGAAACGCAAGCATGCGGTGTCTTTTTTGGACTCGGTAAAGATCGTACAGATGTTCCTGTGTATGTTGATGGTTTTGGTGGTCTGTATGCATGGCAGTTGCGCTATGGTACAGGACAATGGAGCAATCCGCACAGCACGCGAGTGGCGTTGTATAGAAAGTCTGACCTTGTTGGTGTGAATAAACATAATGCACATCCAGATAGGGTTGGTCTGTTTTTTGATACGGCACAAGTAGTAAAAATACATTGATTGGGAACTGAAGTATGAAAAAGCGATTAGTATTTTTATTGGGTATGTTAGTCATTGTATTATACAGCGGACATGTTGCTTGCCGCGGTATTGTTTATCTGTATGATACCGATGTTGCCCCCGAGTGGGCGATGACACTGCCATCTCATGGGTTTTATATTCATGAGATTAGAGATGCACTCAAGCGTCTTGGATATACACCAATTTGGACCCACTCATTGAGTGGGCTACAAAACTTTGATCGGCTTGTGTGTTGCAGCCAGATTGGAACATGGGCGATGCCAGCCCTTGCTCGCTACCCAAAAGAAAAGTTGATCGCTTTTTTGTGGGAACCGCCAACCACTTGTCTAGATACCTATGATGTAACGCTGCATAATCTTTTTTCAAAGGTGTATACGTGGAATGAGTGTCTTGTTGATAACGTGCATTATTTTCATTTTTATTACCCACGTTGTTATTCTACGATTGATTTGTCAATTTTATTTAACGCCAAAAAACTGTGCGTCATGATGAATTGTAATAAGGATTCTGGACATGCATGTTCATTGTATGGTGAGCGTAAAAAGCTGATCTCATTTTTTGAACAGAATCATAGTGATGATTTTGACCTCTATGGACCTGGCTGGCAACAGTGTGGTTTTAAAAATTACAAAGGAACCGTTGAATCAAAGATTGATTGCATTAAGCTGTATCGTTTTTGTTTTGCGTATGAAAATATGCGCAATGTACAGGGGTATATTACAGAAAAAATGTTTGATCCATTTAGGGCGGGTTGCGTACCGATTTATTGGGGTGCGGATAATGTCACGGATTATATCCCAAAAGATTGTTTTATTGATAGGAGAGAATTTGCCAGTGATGAGGTGCTGTATCAGTATTTAAAGGCCATGAAAGAAGATGAGTATCAGCAGTACGTGAACAATATTAAATGTTTTTTAGGTAGCCCTCAGGCTCTTATTTTTTCATTTGATTATTATGTTGATATTGTTCTTGAGGCTATTGAACCTGGTTATGATAAATCGGTTGCATTAACTGAGCGGCATCGTGCTTCTCTTGCGCGGTTGAATGAATATTTGGGCCAGCATGCATGAAGTATTTTGGCCCGGTATGATTATTGATGACAGTAGACGCCCAGAGATTTTGCTTTATTGGCATAGATTTTTGAGATCTGGAATGATTTTTCTTGTGCAAGGATCAATGAGTACCACAAATAATAATGCCCAGCGATACCGTGACGTTGTGTTGATTGGGAAAAGAGATTACACAATGTTTTGATAGTCGCTTTTTCTTCGCTGGTTGCGTGAGCGATAATATTTTCGGCTTGTGCGAGGGTTTGTGGATCAGTTTGTTTTTTATCGGACAATCTGCTGACGGTGCATGCTTGAATAACGGGCGAAACTATAACGTTATCTGATGCAGGATAGGCGAGCGCCGTGTCACCAAAAATACAGAATTGATAATCTTTATTGATTTCAAGAATCGCTTGCTCAAGTTCTGCAACAGCCGGATAACCTTTGAGCGACTGGTTTTCTGGCCGATCATCAACATCTTGAAAGCAGCGCATATCGTCAATTAGAATAACAGCATCTGTGATTCCGCTGTTTTTAATCGCCTCAAGCTCTTCCATGACTGGTGTATTTTTTGATCCGCGTGCCGTTGAGCCCTCGCTATAATGGCCATCAAGCCAAAAAATGATTTTGCTAGTAATGGATTTGAGTATTTTAGGGAGTAGCTGGCTAGAATCGCCACAGTACACATGAACGTTGCGATATGAGTTTAAGCGTTTTATTGCTTCTTGATATAATGATGGGCTTAATTCCATGGTGTGCACTTCTTTGAAAAAGTGAGCTGCTCGTCCAGCACTTGTCCCAAAAAAGGTTCCACTTTCTATAAACACGTCCGCTTTAAAAAGATGAATCAAGTCTTGCAAAAAGGTTTCACTCAATGACCAGTCGGGAGTTTTGATGTACTTGAGGGTCAAATTGCGTGGTTGTTGAGGATTTTCTGCTATGCAGTGGTGCGTGGTCATCATAAAAAGAGAAATAAGCGATAAGAGTAAGAAATTTTTATTCATATGTTTCCTGAAGGAGATAATTATTGACGATGACGGTATACACCTAAAGAGTTTGCTTTGCGTTCAAGTATTTTTGCATTTTCGATATCTCCTTGGTGATCAAGTATGAGGGCATACCATAAATAATAATGGCCGCCGATACCACGTTGGCTTGTAAAGAGATCTACTAAGGTTTTGAGTGTTTTTTGTTCATCTCCTGTTGCTTGTGCAATGATGGTTTCTGCTGCAACAATTTTTTCTGTATTAATCTGTTTTGTTTCAGACAATCTACTGATAGTGCATGCTTGAATAACGGGTGAAACAATAACGTTATCTGATGCAGGGAAAGCAAGAGCTGCATCTCCATAGACATAAAATTGGTAATCTTTGTTGATTCTAATGATTGCTTGTTCAAGTTCTTCCATTGATGGGTAATCTTTTAATGCGTCATTGCCGTGGCTATTACTCGCCTTTTGAAAACAACGAATATCGTCAATAAGAATGATTGAGTCTTTGATACCGCTGCGCTCTATTGCTGCAAGTTCTTCGATAATAGGAGTATATTTGTGTCCAAGAGCGGTGTCTCCCCAGCTATAATGACCGTCAAGCCAAAAAAAGATTCTTTTAGTTAAGTGTTTTAATATCTGGGGTAAAACAGTAGTTGAGTCGCCACAATATACATAAACGTTTGAGTAAGCATTCAAATATTGTTGAGCTTGTTGAGCTAATTGAGGGCTGAGTTCTATAGTATGAGCTTCTTTAAAATGACGGGCTGCGTTTTCGGTTGTTTTACCAAGATATGTGCCGGTTTCTATAAAAATCTCGGCGTTAAAAAGACCGATTAGTTTTTGTAGAAAAGATTCGCTGAGTGCGCCATGCGTACCTTTGATATATTCGAGTGTAAGCATGTATGGCTGTTGTTCTTTTTGTATTTCACCAAAAGCTGTAGCAACGAGTGATGCATAAATGCAGGTGAATAAAAAAATGTATGAAGTTTTTTTCATTTATTTTCCTAATATCTGAGTTACACCCAAGAGTTCATAATTTTTGAGGGCGCCTATTTGAATGTGAAAGGGCTGGCATAGAATTGATGAATAGAGCTCGTTAACGCCTTTCATAATAAGGTCATGATTTTCAAACATTCCATTCCATCCATCAAATTGTCCTACAATATAACAGGCTGGCGCGTGAAAGAAATGTTGGTTAATAACTAATTGCTGCACGTATTTTGGTGCTTCTGAAATGGCGAAGGTTGATACGAAAATATCTGCTTTTATGGCAAGTTCATCTATGAAAAAGATGGGGACCAGATGGATCGCGCCTTTTTCAAATTCTTGTGGTGGCACGCAATGAATAATTGTTTCGGTTTCAGGTAAAGCAATATCCAAAAAGAGCTTTTGGAGGGCAATCGTTTCAGGAAGATCAAGGATAATAATAGTTGTTTTGGGAAGTAGTTTTTTATAAATGTGGGCAAGGTTGCCATACCCCCCGCCAAATTCAACGATTATTTCAATTGCTTTATCTTCTTTCCATGCTTCGAGTGTTTTAGCGGCGTAAAAGAGATGGCCAAGGCTTGAGCTTGAGCAATTAAGCGCGCTGCATTCTCGTGGTAAAAAGGGAAAGTCGATATCCTTGAAGCTTTTGATTAGTTGCGTTGTCTGGGGTGAAAGGCTTTTTAAGAGGTAAGATTCTTCGTATGCCTGAGTTGTTGAAAATCCCATACGAACCATAGTGTGTTGAATAATTTGTTCTTTAAGTACATTTGGATTGGCAGGACCCATGACTATAGCATGTAATTTTTTTTGAGTTTCGAGCCAGAAAGGGTGGGAGAATCGTGATTCATCAAGAGCTAATGTTTTCAGGGATGTGCGAAGCTGCAAATAGTTTGTTTGAGTATTATTCCATGATTCTTCAAAAGAGCGGAATGCCTGAAGATTGAATGCATATAGTTGAAAAAGCACTATAAAACAGAGTGTTTTTTTATTCATGATACTTACTTGCCTGGAATGTTAAGCATGTAGGCTGAACCTAGTAATGCGTTTGGTGATAATTGTGTTGTTATGTTGTAAGAGAAGTGTTTTTGAGGGCCAACGATCAGATATGTCCCTCGGTATGTTGAGACGAGATATTTGAGGTGATGTTCGAGCTGAATTTCTCGTAATGATGTTTCAAATCCATCAAAAAGATGGAATAACTCTTTTTGAACAAAAAAACTATTCGTATCAGTGATGCAAACGAGTTTGTATCCTTTTGATTCTGCAATTCTATTAAGAGCTGCAACGGAGCACCCAAATCCTTGGCTGGTGCTTGCAGGGTCATAAGGTTGATAAAGATCAAGGGTCGCGGGCAATGTTGCATTGTGTTCTACAATGATCACACGGGGGTGGAGAGTTTTGAGACTATCAAAAATGTAATAGTCATTGCCATCAATATCGATTGATAAAAGGTCTATTTGATCCGTGATATTGTATTTTTTAAGGATGGCTTCAAGGTTTGAGTGTTCTTCTATGCCAATGTATTCCGAAATTGGTAAGCAGTTAAATGATTGTGTGTTGCGTACTAAAGTAGGGAAATCATTTTTATTTCCCTCGATAAGAACTCCATGCCACCCTTGAGTTGACCAAAGAAGAGCGGTGTTAGAAAAATAAAATCCATCGTTGGCGCCAAATTCAATAGCGATTTTTGATGTTGTTCCGATGATGTTGAAAATTTTTTCTATGATTCCATCTTCGCCCCATTGAGAGTATTTATTGTAAGAAAAGTCGCGCAGTTTTGGTTTTTGAATAGTTTGCGGTGATGACGCTATGAGGAGCGTAGGAAGGAGTAAGAAAATTACGAGTGTTAGAGAATAAGATTTCATAGGTCCCCTTTTGTTATTTAATCATATTTCGTTTTGACTTTTCCCATGCCTTGTCTATCATCCTGGGGCGGGATATGTCAAGGAGCAGTTTTTAAGGAGAGATTCCATGGATAATTGTAATCGTCGTTTATGTCGTCGTATGATGTTTTTGGTTTGTGTTTCATTTTTAATGTTATTTTTCACTGCGCAGGCAGTGGTAGAAGAAAAACCGATTGTTTTGCTGATTACCTCTTATAATAATAGTCAGTGGTACAAAAAAAATCTTGATGCCGCCTTTGCTCAAAATTACTCAAATTTTCGCATTATTTATATTGATGATTGTTCGTCCGATAGAACAGCTGAGCTTGTGGAGCAGTATATTCAGGAGCGTGGTTGGGCTGATCGCGTGACGCTTATTAAAAATAAAGAGCGCAAACTGAAAATGGAGAATTTTTACAACGCGGTACATGAGTTGTGCAAAGGTAATGAAATTGTCATGGATTATGATGGCGATGATTGGTGCATTAAGCCTGAAGTTTTGTCGATTATCAATAAGGCGTATGAAAACCCCAATGTGTGGTTGACCTATGGTTCTTATGTTAATTGGCCACAAGATCAAGGATGTTGTTGTAAGTTGATTCCCGAAGATATTATTAAAAGAAATGCGTATCGCGAATTTCAGTGGGTATCTTCACATGCAAAAACGTTTTATGCATGGTTATTTAAAAAAATACAACCAGAAGATTTACAATATCAGGGCAAATTTGTTTCTATGGCCTGTGATGTTGCTTTTATGTTTCCGATGCTTGAAATGTCAGGCGGGCGTTTTGTTTTCATCCCAGAGGTTTTGTACATCTACAACCGTGCGAATGCGATTAATGATGATAAGGTCAATATTCAGTACCAACTTTTTATTGATAATTTTATTCGCACAAAACCACGCTATCAACCGTTGAGTAGTCAAGGGAAGTAAACGGTTGAATGGTCAAGATCAGTTCTGTTATTGATAATAAGTTATGCCGCATGCAAACAGCGGATGCAGTTGATCCATGTTCCCTTCATGCGCCAGTGTGAGTCCATACCAGACGCGGTAGTGATGCCCAATTCTAAATTTTTCAGGGCCATACAAAGAATCATTCATCATTTTAAGTGTTTCTTTTTCTTGGCCTGATGCTGCGATAATAACGGTGTGCGCTTGAGCGATGAGTTCAGGCGCACTTCCTTTTTCTTCCGCCATACGGCAGAACGTGCAGGCATCAATCACCGGGGAAGTTTCTATGTTGTCGGACGGCAGGTAGGCGAATGCGAAGTCCTGAAAAATTTTAAATTGATACGCAGGGTTGATTTGGAGCACGAGCTGCTCAATCTCTGCGCAGGTTGGGTAACCAGAAAACACAGAATCTTCAGGCGCTGCATCAGGGCCTTGGAAGCAACGGATATCATCGATCATAATAACCGCGTCAGTGACGCCGCTTGCAGCAATTGCCTGGAGCTCGCCAATAATTGGTGTGTTGGTATCGCCTTTGACTGTAGTGCCACCGCTATAGTGGCCATCAAGCCAAAAGAGAATGCGTCCCTTGAGTGTTGGGAGGATTTCAGGCAGCAGGCGAGCAGAATCGCCACAGTACAGATGCACGTGTGTAAACTCTTTAAACCGTGCGGTCGCTTTTTGATACAGATATGGTGATAGTTCTATGGAGTGAATCTCTTGAAAAAGTGGCAGTGCGCTTTTTGTTGTATTGCCGCCACAGGTTCCGGTTTCTACAAAAATTGTGGTACCGAAAAGTTCTACCAGTTGTTTTAAAAACGGTTGCGAAAGCGCCCAATAATTATTTTTGGGGTAGCTGAGGGGAAGATATTTTTTGTGCTCTGCATGAGTGGTTTGTGCGGTGCAGCAGAAGATGAAACACATGCATGTTAAAAATGCGGAACGATGGGTGTTCATAAGGGGTTCCTTTTTTCATTTCACTTTATAATAACCGCACCGGCTGTCAATTGCTTGTCACAAAAATCGTTTTGCGGTATAAGCAAACATGCTTAAAAAAAGGATTGTGTAATCATACAAGGATGCTGTGGATAAACAAAAAAAGTCGTTTGATTATTGGTTTAATAGAAACAAATATTATTACAAGCAGTTGCTTTCGTTTTATCAGTTTGCTGTTCCGGAAGGCTCGCGCGTTTTACAAATAAACTGTAAAAACGGTTACGAGCTCGCGTCGTTAAAACCTTCGTATGGTGTAGGTATTGATTTTGATGCACAAGCAATTGCTGCTGCTAGTGATCGTTATCCTCAGTACCACTGGTACGCAGGTACGATTCAAAATCTTCCACCACAAACATTTGATTATATTATTTTGACGTCGGTGACTATGGAAGAGGATGATATTCAAAATCTTTTTGTGGCACTTCAGCTATATTGTACAAGCTCAACACGCATTGTTGTTGATGCTTGTTCGTATGTGTGGGAGCCCCTTTTGTGGCTGACCCAAAAAACGGGATTGCGTCGGCCGACTCAATTTAAAAATTGGATTTCTCGTTCCGATTTACATAATTTTTTGTATCTTGCTGGCTTTGATGTGGTGACCACCTATCGGCATACACTGTTGCCACTTTATATTCCTTTAGTGTCCGCTTTTTTCAATTCTATTGTGGTGCACATTCCTTTGATTTGTCGTTTATGTTTGCATGACGTTACGGTTGCTCGTTTAACATCGTCTTTACAGCCACGGAAAAACGTTTCTGTTTCCGTGATTATTCCGTGCCGCAATGAACGTGGCAATATTGAAGCGGCAGTACAGCGCTGCCCACAGATGGGAGTTTTTACGGAGATTATTTTTGTAGAAGGGCATTCGAAGGATGAAACTTTACAGGAAATTGAGCGAGTTGCCGGTGCGTATCCTGATAAAAACATTTCGTGGTACCAACAAGATGGCAAGGGCAAGGGGGACGCAGTGCGTAAAGGGTTTGCGCATGCGCGCGGCGATGTGTTGATGATTCTTGATGCAGATTTGACCGTGCCCCCAGAAGAGCTGCCCAAATTTTTTAATGCGCTGGTTCTTGGTAAGGGTGAGTTGATCAACGGCACACGATTGATTTATGGTCTTGAATCTGATGCGATGTGGTTTTTGAGTGTGTGGGCAAACTTTTTCTTCCGTGTAGTGTTATCCTGGTTAATGAGTCAAAAGGTGACCGATACGTTGTGTGGAACAAAAGTGTTATTCAGATCTGATTATGATTTAATTGCTCGCAATCGTGCTTTTTTTGGAGAATTTGATCCATTTGGTGACTTTGATCTTTTGTTTGGCGCTGCACGGCTGAATTTAAAAATTACTGATATGCCAATTCATTATAAAAGTCGTACGTATGGTACAACGCAGATCAACCGATTTTGGCATGGTTGGATTTTGGTTGGAATGAGTATACTTGCATTACGTAAACTTAAGTTACGATAAACAGTCTGTTGATAAGGGATAATCATGAAACTGAGCATTATCATTCCCGCCTACAACGAAGAAAAAAGAATCGGTCGTACCATTTCACAGTACGTTACTTTTTTTGACAATCAGGCACAACTGAACCACATACAGTATGAGCTGGTGGTTGTGCTCAATGGCTGTAAAGATAAAACCTATAATGTTGTGCAACAAGCACAAAAAAACAATTCGTCAATTCGTGTGATTGACTTGCCAGCTGCAGGCAAGGGGCTTGCGGTGACGGCAGGTTTTAAAGACGCATTAACACGCGATAATGACTTAATCGGTTTTGTGGATGCAGACTGTGCAACCGCGCCGCAGCAGTTTTGTGAACTCACAGAAAAAATTGGTGATGCTCATGGCATTATCGCAAGCAGATACATGAAGGCATCACAAATATATCCTGCCAATCGTCCGTGGATTAAGGAGTGGGGGCGCAAGTTGGTGTATAACCCTATCATTCGTGCTTTGTATAGAATGCCGTACGTTGATTATCAGTGTGGTGCAAAATTGTTTACTCGTGCGGCGATGGAAAAAATTGCTCCTGATTTGATTTCAAAACAATGGGCATTTGATGTTGAGTTATTATATCGCTGCAAGCAGCAAGGATTAAGGGTTTGTGAGATTCCAACGGTATGGCATGATCAAACCGACAGTAAGTTTAATATGCAATCTGGGTTGCGTATGATAGGCGCACTGTTTAGTATGCGATTCAAAAATCCAAAAAAATCAAAGCAACTATAAAAAAAGCGGAGCTGTATGTGTGGAATCGCCGGCTTTTGTAATCTTTCCAATTCAGGTTTTTCTATTGATGAGTCATTGTTGTACGCGATGCAAAAATCGCTGGAGCACCGTGGTCCCAACGGTTATAGAACCTGGTCGTCACATGAACATGGGCTTGCGTTGGTGCATCGCCGGCTGAGTATCGTTGATTTGTCTGATGCTGGTTTTCAGCCGATGTTTGATCAAGAAAAAACGGTGGCGGTCTGCTGCAATGGTGAGATTTATAATCATTCTGAGTTGCGCAAAGAATTAGAATCGTACGGCCATGTGTACCAGTCAAACTCTGACACGGAAACGATTGTGCATGCTTATAAACAGTGGGGTATCCAGTGTTTACATAAATTTGATGGCATGTTTGCGATTGTGATTTTTGATTTTAAAAAAAATGAACTCTATCTTGTGCGGGATCGCATTGGCATCAAGCCGCTTTATTTTTCTGTACAAGGTGGCGTGCTGAGTTTCGCTTCAGAAATCAAAGCACTGTGGACGTTGCCGTGGATTGAAAAGGCGATTAAAAGAACCGCGCTGTATCACTATCTCACGTATTTGGTCACTCCCGCTCCCATGACGTTGTACGATGGGGTGTATAAACTGCCTGCAAGTTTTTATTTGAAAGTTGATGTACGCAGAAACGTGACGTTCCAGGAATGGTACACGCCCATTATCCATACGCCTGCATCATCCAAAGAACTGTTTGCAGACGAAGATTATTGTGTGGACACCATCCGTAAGATGTTGCGAGCTTCCGTTAAGCAGCAGATGATGTCGGACGTTCCGTTTGGCGTGTTTTTATCGGGCGGTATTGATTCAAGTTTAAACGTTGCACTGATGTCTGAATGCATTGATCAAGTAAAAACCTTTAATGTTTCTTGTTCGGACGGCCCCGAGTACAGTGAAGTTGCCTGGGCCCGCAAGGTTGCGCATCACTATGGTACCGATCATCATGAAATTGTGATCACGGAACAAGATGCGTTCAAATTTTTTGAAAAAATGGTCTATCACCAAGATGAGCCACTGGGTGATTGTGTCTGTGTTCCGCTGTACTACGTGTCCAAGCTGCTTAAAGATTCTGGCGTGACCGTGGTGCAAGTGGGGGAGGGTTCTGATGAACTGTTTTGTGGTTACAGCACCTATGCCCGTTATCTTGATGCCCATCCATCTTTAAGTCTTTCTCAGCGCTACGTTCCTGGGTTTTTCAAGCGGGCGGCTGCATCAGTGTTTGAAACCGCATTTCCCAGAAGAATCGACAAGATTGAGTTAGCAAATAACTGGGCGCATGATCGTTCCCTTTTTTGGGGCGGCGCGGTTGTGTTTTCTGAAACTTTAAAACGTTCCACCGGTATCATGCAGACGTTTGATGAGTATGACCCCATTGTTGCGCAGATTTATCCACGTTTTGACCAGCGGGCCGACAGTCACGCGGTGGTGCAGTACCATTTTGAGCGGTTGCAGGCACTTGATCCGCAGGCGGACTTTTTAAAGTCGATGATTTACCTGGAACTCAAGCAGCGTTTGCCGGAACTTCTGTTGATGCGTGTTGATAAGATGACCATGGCAACGTCGGTGGAAGGGCGCGTGCCGTTTCTTGATCATCATTTGGTTGAATTTGCCTTGCAGATTCCGCAGGAACTGAAATATAAAGATGGGATTACCAAATATATTCTTAAAAAAGCGTGCGAAGGTATTTTGCCGCACGACGTGATCTACCGGAAAAAGATGGGCTTTGCAGCACCCATCACTCGTTGGATGAGCCAAGGTGGTTTATTTCGTGAGCACATGCAAGACATGGTGCATAGTCAATCGTCAGGCTGGAGAGATTATCTTAACTTTGGTGCGTTGGATCAGATGCTTGCTGACCATGGGGCGGGAAAAATTGATTATTCACTTCATTTGTGGGTGCTACATAACGTGATGGGATGCGATGTTAGATAAAACAACAGGGTTGCCGATTTTTTATCTGCGTACCGATCTCGGTGCACACGACTTGCAAGCCGGTGGTTCGGTTGCGCATACGCTTGGTGTTGTTGAAGGATTTTTGGGGCTGGGTAAAAAAGTAATCTGTGCATCGTCGGCTATGGTTGCTTTGATACGTACGTTGCCGCTTGATGCTTTTTGTGACCTTAAGATGCCCCGGGTACTTGCGTGGATGGGATTTCGGCTGAACTGTCTCGCTTCAAATCTATTTTTTACACTTAAATGTTTGTGGATGTTACGACGCACAAAGATCTTGTTTGTGTATCAGCGGTACAGTTTGTTGAACGGTGTTGGTGTGCTGGTGGCACGGTGCAAGCGGGTGCCGCTCGTGCTTGAATTTAATGGCTCTGAAGTGTGGATGGATACACATTGGGTCAATAAAAAATGGATGCGTTTGCATTTTTTAATTCGATATTTCGAGCATCTTAACCTGCGCAGAGCGCATTCAATTATTGTGGTGTCCCAGGTGTTAAAAGATGATTTGGTGGCTCAAGGATTTGATGCGAACAAGATTGTGGTGAATCCCAATGGTGTTGATACACAAAAATTTAATCCTGCCGTGCTGTGTGCAGAGCGAATGGCGGTCCGAGATCAGCTGGGCGTACAGGATTGTTTTGTGTTTGGATTTGTTGGTTCATTTTCTGCGTGGCATGGAATTGAAACAATTGCACAGATGATTCCAGCCGTATGCCGTACATGTCCGCACGTGCATTTTTTATTAATAGGCTCAGGTCCGTTGCAAGGATGGTTACAAGCGGAGCTTGAAAAGGCTGGCATTGGTTCTGATGTTGTAACATTGTTGGGTACCGTGCCGCAAGCGCAGGCAAAAAACTATTTGGCAGCCTGTGATGCCTTTCTGTCCCCGACAAAACAAAATCAGGATGGTTCCCGGTTTTTTGGCTCGCCGACCAAAATGTTTGAATATATGAGTTTGGGTAAACCGATTATTGCCTCTGACCTTGAGCAGCTGTCTGAGCTTTTATATCCCGCACTACGCATCAATGATGTTGATGAGACTTGTGAAAATAAAGTTGGTATTTTGGTGCCGGCCGATGACGTGCATGGTTTCATTTCTGCTGCAATGATACTGATTAAGATGAATGAAGTTGATCGTGAACAGCTGGGCAATCATGCCCGCCGTAAAGCCATAGAACAATATTCATGGCAAGATCACACCAAAAAAATTATGGACGCTGTGCATGCAGATCGATAAAGAACTGCGTCATACATATTCAGATAATGTGACCGGTAAAAAAATTCTTGTGCTTGGCCCTTATCCACCGCCGTTGGGTGGCGTTGCAGTGCATGTGCAGCGCGTGTTGGATAAATTAAAACGACAAAATAATACCGTCTGGTGTTTTGATACCACGGCGCGGAATCGTTGGGGGTATGTTCGATTTAGATTGTATTTACTCAGGCTTGCGGTGCTGTTGATATGTACGCGGCCCGATCATCTGATGTACAACACGATGTATCTGGTGAACAGCCTGCCAGAATTGCGTTTGATTTCTTTTTTACAAAAATTTATTCGTTATAAAATAACCTATATAGAACATGACTGCCGTTATATGTACACAAAGAGTACAGCATTTAAAGAATCGCTGAGTGCACTCATGAGAGGGCAGACATTGATTATGATCGGTGATTCAACCTACCGCAGTTATGTTGATACTGGCATTAAACTGCCACAAAAAAGTTTTATAGAATCAGCCTTTTTGCCGCCAGATGAATCACAAGAGTTGGCCATTGTAGCAACCTATCCGCAGTCATTGCTTGAGTTTATCAACAGTCAACGTCCGCTCATTGTAGCTAATGCGTTTCAACTTGCGTTACTTGACGGTAAAGATTTGTATGGTTTTGATCTGTGTGTGGAAATATTGTATCAGCTGAAACAGATTTATCACAACGCCGGTCTGGTGTTCGCGCTTGCAAATATTGGTGATGAGCAGTTGTATAAAAAACTGTGCAACAGAATAGAGCAATTGGAGCTGAGTGATCATGTCTACATGTTACATAATCAAAAAGAATTATGGCCGTTACTCAAGCGAGCGGATCTTTTTGTTCGACCGACCTTGAGTGACAGTTTTGGTATTAGTATCGGTGAAGCAATATATTTTGGTACCCCGGCCGTGGCCAGCAACGTGTGCATGCGGCCAGCAGGAACCATTCTTTTTAGGGTTGGGGACGGTAAAGATTTTTATGAAAAAGTAATCAGCGCGCTCTGCAAGGGAGAATACACATGTTTGAACAACATCATCAAACAGCCTCAAAAAGTAATGTAGTTGCCGAACAAAAATTGTCGTGCGCTATTGTGTTGGCGACGTACAATCGGCTTTCAAACGTTCTTATTTTTTTAGATTCAGTTGCGCGGCAAACGGTGCAACCTGATGAATTGATTATTGTTGACGCGAGCGCTCAAAAATTAACTGACGATCAAAAATTTCTTGATCTGTTTGTGCAAAGCAGATTTCCTTGTACAAAATTGGTGTATACGCATACTACTCCTGGCCTCACGTATCAGCGTAATGTTGGTGCTGCACAGGCGACTGCAGAAGTTTTGCATTTTCTTGATGATGATACGGTGTTGGACGCTGATTACTTAGAACGTATGACTGAAGTTTTTGTCTCTCACCCCGATTATGCAGGCGGCATGGGGTCCGTAAAAGGGGTTGGGCCGAAAATAAAAGATCGGTATCGTTTCATACGTACCGTTTTTTGTATGCAGCGTGACCATGCGGATGGAAAGTTTACGGTATCTGGTATGCCAACGCACACGTACGGAACTGCGAGGTTTAAAACGGTAGAAGTATTGGGTGGTTGTTGTATGGCTTATCGCTCGTGGGTGTTTACAACACATCACTTTGATGAAACCTTGTCACGATATTCGTACATGGAAGATTGTGATTTTTCCCGGCGAGTTTCCTATGATCATCCACTTTTTTTTAATCCGCAGGCACAATTGGAACATCATCACAGTCCGCTGGCACGCGACCGGGTGGAGGACAACCGTGCGATGTTTATCAGAAACTATAGTTATCTGTTTTTCAAAAATTTTTATCCGCGCAATAGATTTAAAGTTGTTGCCTACTGGTGGACGATTCTGGGACTTTTTGTTGAGGCAGCGGTGATGCGGGACAAGGCGTATTTGAAGGGATACTGGAAAGGGTTACAGCAGTACCGTACCGGGCGTTGATTTTTTTCTGAAGAGAGAGGTTATAGGTAAGCTTGATGCCAAAATAGGCAATGTACGCCACTAAGGTTGAAAGCACACAGCCCATGATTTTTAAGTGCGGTACAAGGAGCAGGTTGAGTGAAAGGTTGAGCGCTGAAGGAACTAAGAGTGAGGCGGCCTGAAAGTATGCCTTTTTATTAAAAATGACAAAGATCGATGCAAAGTGTTCTCCCATTAAAAAAATATTTCCCATCACAATAATCCAAATATAACTGATGGCCGGTTGGTACCGTACTGGCAAAAAGAAGTGGAGCAGTGGTTTGCAGGCAAGGTAACCTACCGTGACGGCGATGCTGAGGCCCACCATGCTATAGATCATATTTTTTCGGTTCCACCGTTCAACCGGTAGTGGATTGTCTTTGTTTTCTGCAAATTTTTTAAGCACATGCGGAATGTACGCGCCGGACAAGGGAACAATAATGAGCATGTAAAACAGTTGTCCAAAAACTGTTGCTAATGAATATATTCCCACATCATGCATTGATGCAGAACGGGCAAGTACCCAGCGGTCTGAGGATGCCAAAATCCAACCACAGAGTGTTCCTGGAACAAAAGGGAAACCGAGTTTGATGTAGGTGCCGCAGGTTGTTATGGTGTGGCGAATATTAAGATGCAGATGACATGATGTTTTTATGTATGCTCGCAGGCCGATGCCAAAAATAATCACAAGTCCAATCACCTGTCCGGCCATGAGGCTGATGACGCCCCATTTGAACCAACACAAAAACAGAAGGTTGAGTGCAATGATGAGTATGGCAATTGATGTTTGGATGAGCATCATGCGCAATGCTTGTGCATGGTAGGTGAGTACTTGATAAAAGAATTCGACAAAGAAATATAAAAAGCTGTACGCGAGACTTAAAAGAATGAGTGTTGTTGAAGCGCTGTTCATAAAAATGAGGCGATTGATAACGGATGGGTACAAGCTTGCTATAAGAATAAGCGGTGTGGCTACGGCAAGGTACATAAGAATCATGCTGTTGAGCATCGTTTTTCTGCGTTCCGTGGTGCAGTGAAAATATTCAATGGAAAAAGCTTGTCGCAGTCCGAGTCCGATAAAGACAACAAAGACACTGACAAAGCTGTTTGCGAGCGCGAGAATACCATAATCTTTGGGATCCAAAATGCTCATGGTGATGGGGGCCAAGAAGATTGATATGCCGCGCAACAAAAGTGAGCCGAAAGAAAAGATGAAGAGGTTTTTAACCAGTGGCAATCGAAGTGCTGTGGAGATTTTATGAAAAAAATTATTCATTTTAAGACCGCTCATTCTTGACATTTTGGTTGATCAACGCGATTGTTGAGGCCGTGCAATGATAACACACAAAAAAATGAACCACGAATGAATCAGGAGCCTCTTATGGATTATATGATGTCGGCAAAAAAACTAGTTTCCATCGTGGTGCCTGCGTACAACGAACAGGATAATATTCCGGTGCTCTATGATGCAGTGCTGCAATCGTTAAGTACAGTGATAGAACTGTATGATTTTGAATTTATTTTTGTGAACGATGGAAGCCGTGATCGCACCTGGCAAGTTCTTGAACAATTGGCGGCGCGTGATGAGCAGGTCACCGCATTGTCTTTGAGTCGCAACTTTGGGCATCAGGCCGCATTGATGGCCGGTTATGAGGCGGCACGTGGCGATGCAATTGTTTCGCTTGATTGTGATATGCAGCATCCGCCTCATATGATTTTGGAAATGCTCACAAAGTGGGAAGCGGGTGCTGAAGTTGTCTATGCATGTCGGGTGAACCGCACCGATAGCTTTTTCAAAAAATATTGTTCGCTGATGTTTTACAGAATTTTAGATTTTATTTCCGATGTTAAAATTCCACGTAAAGTGAATGACTTTCGCTTGCTTGATAAAAAAGTGCTTGAGGTTATCAAGTCGTGTCATGAAAAACTTCCCTACCTGCGGGGTTTGGTTGCCTGGGTAGGTTTCAAGCAAGAGTTTGTTGAGTACCCTCACTATGAACGGCATGCAGGGGTGACCGGCTACACTTGGAAAAAAATGTTCTCACTCGCGTGGGATGGGATTACTGGATTTTCACTTTTTCCGCTTCGCCTTGCAGCCTACATTGGTTTTTTTATTTTATTGGTGGTTGGTGGCATGAGTGTCGGTGCTGTGTTGGGTAGTCTTTTTTTTGGCACGCATGTAAGCCTCATGTTTTGGTTGGTGCAACTGTTTGCTGGCATTCTGGGGCTACAGTTTTTGGTGATCTGGTTGTTGGGAGAATATATCGGTGCGATGCATCGGCAGATCAGTGACCGACCGTTATATATTGTTGCCAAAAAGATTGAAAAAAGAGCCTGTGATGGAGAGCCAGTATGACTATGATGCCATGGCGTTATGATGAGCTGGTCGCGACAGTTGCCGGTTACCAAAAAACGGGCGCGCAGTTGGTTGGATATGATGGCGCAAAAGTTTTTCCATCGGGAATCAGTGATGACATTGGGTTGTACTACTTTGTTCCCAAATTTGTGCGTTTATTTAATTGTTCGCTCGATCAAGCCATCAACTTCTTTTTTTATGGGATGGTGATAGGCGCATGCCTGATTGGAATTGCGGGATTTTGTGCGCTGACCAAGTCGTTGGTTTCACGCATTTTTGCGACCGCATATCTGGCTGCCTTTTCATACTATTCATGCATGGGAATGACTGATACTTATCTTGTTTTTTCATCCTGTGCTCTCGCTGTTATTCCCTGGATTCTTTATTTTATGAAGCGGGGAAAAGCGGATGGCAAGACTATGATTTTTTATGGGGTTGTCGGAGTTGTTGCGGGTTATGCGCACTTTATTCGGTCGTACTCCAGCGGTGCGGTTATTTTGTTTGTGCTGCTTGCCGTTTTTTTTATGCCGACTACTTGGTGGCGGCGAGTGCTGTTGTTTGTGGCTCTGGGCGCTGGAATAATGATTCCCTTGTTGCATATGAATCTGCTCAAGCAGACACGACGGCAACATGTTGATGTATCATACCAGCAGTTCAAAGAGGAGCATGTTTTGTGGCATAACGTATATGCGGGCTTTGGTTTTTTGCGCAATGATTTTGGCATTGAATCCCGGGATGAACTGGTGTATGCCCATGCACGGCTGATTGATCCCAACGTTGTGTGCCCTTCTGCCTATTATGATACCGTGGTTCGCGGCATGGTATTTGATTTGATTAAAAAACATCCGCAGTTTGTGTTGCAGACTTGGTTTGCCAAATTCGGCGTGATTCTCTATTACCTGTTGCTGTTTGCCAACATCGGCTTACTGCTCGCGCTCATGTACCGCAAGCAATGGCAGATTGATTTTATGTTTTTTGTGGCTTTGGCGTTCAGTTCCATTTTTGGATTTATTGCACTTCCCGGCCGCTTTTATTTGCTGGGCATGCTGGCGTTTGCCGTGCTGTATTGCATCGTGAGTGTTGATTATGCTGTGAAGCAGTGGGGTAACAAGAGGAGAGGCTAGACCTCATCTTGTATTATTTTCGTTTGTTCAAACAAGAGGGCTGCTTTTTCGAGCAGCTCTTTTTTTCTAGGCTGCAGTGCAGGCTTGGTGTCAAGGTAGGCGCCCAGCAGGGTGGAAAAGTCCATGTCGACCTTAAGATCGGAACGCCGTTCCCGTACTACTACGTTTTTGATAGACGTGATGCCCACCAGATAATGTGCTTCTTCGCAAGCACGTTGAACTGCGGCAAGATCAACCATATCTTTTTGATTGTCCGGTACGTGATATTTAATTTTTACCACGCACTGCGCAAGATGATGTTGTTTCAGTGCATCAAGCAACTGTTGTGTGTGGTTGATGTCAGGTTGTAGGGTCACTTCAATGTGCACAAATTCACGTGTTGGCGTCTTGATAAACTCGTGATGCGTTGTTTTATCCGCTTTAATTGTGACCAGGCAAAAACCTTTTTCTTCTGCTCGCTCGCCAAAATCAACACGTTCTGGGGAACCGCAGTAAATAATGGCGGGATGGCCGCCTGAATTGAGGTTTTGGTAACGGTGTAAGTGCCCGAGTGCTACATAATCAAAGGGTGCTATGGCAAGTTGTGAAGGGAGCAAAACCGGGTCGTTGCCGTAAATGGCGCGGCGTTCTGAACCTGAAAAAATACCGGAGCTGACCGTCAGATGTCCGGCAAGAACGGCAGGAATTTTTGGATCAAGTTGTTGCGCGAGTGATTGGATAATTGCGCCGACCGCCTGGGAAATATACTGTGTAATCTCTTGTGCTGATTTGTTCACATGTTTGTCATTAATTGCCACAGTGTTGCGCGTAGGCCACGGGATGCCAACAATCTGTACCGGGCCGTTTTTGGTGATCAGGTTAATGATGCCTGGTTTTTCAATGATGTGAAATCCGTCAAACGGCAGGTCGCAAAAAATATCAAGCGAATGTGCTTTACCAAAGCTCAAAGGGTTGTCATGGTTGCCGACCAATAAGATGACGGGAATCTTTGCTTGATACAGTTTGAGGAGTGTGCGTAAAAATAGTTTTTGCTGTGTCGGAGTTGGATTGGTGGTTTTATAGGCGTCGCCGCAAAAGAGAAAGAAGTCGACCTGTTGTTCAATGGCAGTATCCACGCAGAAATTTAAAGCCCGTTCAAAATCCAAAAGACGGGAGTGGATACCCGTCTTTGCATCTATTTTGCCATAATTTTCTACGCCGAAATGTGTGTCGGCTGTGTGAACGAACCGGATCATTACAGTGAATGTTCGTGAGTGTGCGCATCATCGCTGCCGCAACAACCGCCGCTATGTTCATGCTCTTGTGCGTCAATTTGTTCTTGATTGATTTTTGCGTTTTGTATATCGGCAAAAGTTTCGATGTGCGTGTTGTTTTCAATAACGCTGGTGTCATGAATGTGTACAAAGGGTTCGATGATTACGTTGTCTTGCAGTATGGAATCGCTGATGATGCAGTGTGAGCGAACAATGGTGTTGTCGCCAACGCTGACGTTTTCAATTCGAGTATATTCGCCAATGGTGCTGTTTTTGCCAAGAACGGTGCTGCCCAGAATGTGTGCGCCCGCGCCGATTTGTGTTCCAGCGCCGATGGTTGCCATAATGTCAAGGCAGACGGTGTCTGGTTTCATGAACCGTACGCCTTGTGACATCCAGAATTTAATAAGTTCTGTCTGTTTCACGCGTTCTGCATCCCAGAGTTCTTCAATGGTATTGATGCCACGGACTTCATCAAATGGGGCTGCCACGGTTGTAACAACGCGGTTTTGTTCGCTGGCCATGCCAACAAGGTCGGTAATATAAAATTCTTTTTGTACGTTGTTTTGTGCAAGGTTGTCGATGTTTGCTTTTAGGAATGCTGTGTCGATGAGATAGATGCCGGCGTTGATCATGCGGTTGGTTTCAACATCACCTTTGAAATCTTTTGCTTCTACAATGTGTGTTGTACCATTTTGAGTGATAACCCGTCCGTAGCCATGTTTTGTTTCTTCAAAGTAGGCGGCTACAAAGCTGATGGCGGCATTGGTTTGTTCATGTTCAGTGCATAGACGTTCAATAAGTGCGGCGCTCACGAGTGGCATATCGCCGTTCAGTACAAGGATGTTATTTTTGGTCCAGCCAGAACGGGAGCAGGCAAGTGCGTGGCCGGTGCCCAGTTGTTGTTCTTGGGTAAAAAATTGAACGCCGTCATGATTTTCTTGGATGAGTTCGGTAAGTTCTTCTTTTTGGTATCCAACAATCAAGGCGGTTTCTATGTTGAGGGACTCGAGCATGGTGGTAATGTGTAGGGCGAGTGGCCGGCCGCACAGCGTAGCAAAGAGTTTGTTTTTGCCGGTTTTGAATCGTTTGGCCTGACCGGCAGCGAGAATGACAGCTTGGAGGTTTTTGTTCAACATAATGGATCCGTTTGATTTAAGAAGATTCAGTTAAAATATCATTTACTGTAGCACAAAAAAGGCTGTTGTGCATAGCCCTGGTACGGGGCAAGGAGGGTTGTAGACAAAGGGCCTGTTTTTTGCAGCTCGGTAATGAGCTTCGTTGGGTTATAAACGGTGATTTTCAAACGATTCAAATTAGGTTATCATGAGCATCTGTAAAGAGGTGTCATTGACATATAGTTTTGGAGAGATGGCAGAGTGGTCGAATGCGGTCGCCTCGAAAGCGATTATCCCGTGCAAACGGGATCGGGGGTTCGAATCCCCCTCTCTCCTCCATTTTTTGCCTTTGGCAAAAATGCACTTTGACTGTGTCCAACATAGCTCGGAGAGCGACGTTGGAAGTTCGGAAACGAGCGTAGTAGTGCTGGCAGGCCACCAATAAGACCTTTGACAGAAGCAATAAAAATAGCAGGAAGTAGGGCCGCTGATAGGCCACTTTAACATTTGGATATTTATGATCAGAAGAAAGATTTTACTCGGAATCTCACTGTTTTCGTGTCCACTCTTTTCCATGGTTTGTGACAACCAATTTATGCCGTTGTTCCCTCGTATTTTTACCAGGCATTGTGATCTTCCGTCGCGGTGTGCTGTTGATGCTTTTTTTGTGACTGGTGATTCTGCATATGATGAGAATGAAAATCATGTGCCGATTACTGATCTTTATGGCAAATACGATGAAAATAAGCTTGCAAATGCTTTAGTCAAAGTTGGTGAGCCTAATTATCTGCCCAGTGAGTTTCGTGGTAATAAAATTCCATGGTCCATTCATCAAAAAATAGAAGGTCAGGCGGTTTGCCTTTCTTTTGAATATCATCCATTCGCTCCGATTTATATTGGTTTCTCTTCCTTTTTAATGCACATGGTCTCTCGTCAAACGTTTGAATTAGAAAAAAAAGAGTTAAGAGTAGGTGCGAGTCAGCCGGGTTATTTTATTGAATTGGAAGATGCGCGGCTCAAAATGCACAAAGCGCTCGGGCTCACGCAGGCGCAGTCGACAAGAACCGGTATGAGTGATTTTGATTTGTATTTACGCGTTGGCGACATTTGGGATTATTCATTCAAGTGCCGAAAAATTGATGCCGGTGTAACGTTGGGTGTTGTGATGCCTTCCGGGCTCGCCAAGGAGTTGTATAATGCAGCGGCAATTCCATTCGGTGGCAACGGCCACTGGGGAGTGTATTTTGCGGGTGATGCTGATTTTGAATTAAAAGAAGATATGTTTTTTGGATTTTCCATGCGTTTGCAAAAACGGTTTGCAAAAACCTACAATATGCGGCTTCCGGTTGCCGGTGAACATCCATTGTTTGGTGCCCTGGTAGCACCAGTTAACGTAGAGCCGGGCGTGAGCTTTAACTTTGCTCCTTATTTAGCATTGGAAAATATTCGTGAAGGGTTCGGTGCCCGCGTTGGAATTAATGTAACGGCCCATCAAGATGATTATATATGTGATCAACGTTCCCGTGCTGAACGTGCTGATCTGCCGTCAGAAACAAAAGGTTTAAAGAAGGCTTCTGATTGGGGCGCTGACTATATTGTATTAAACGCATATTACGATTTTGGAAAAGTAGATGTAGAGCGTAGTAGTAAGCCAATCGTTACCTTCGGCTGGGACATTCCTTATATGTTGCTGGTATCGAAGAACAATTGTAAGACGCATCGCATCACATTGGGTATAGAAGTTAATTTTTAGGACACAGGAACTGCTGGGGAATTGCTATGAAGTTTGTGCCTGCCAGATTGTTCAGAATCTTTTCTAACGACTTGGCTATAGATTTAGGGACTGCTAACACAGTTATTTTTGTAAGAAATAAGGGAATAGTGCTTAACGAACCATCCGTGGTTGCCGTTCGCACAGGTTCGAATAAAGTGCTTGCTGCTGGTGCAGAAGCCAAAGAGATGTTGGGTAAAACACCAGAAAATATCATCGCTTCCCGTCCTTTGCGTGATGGCGTTATTGCCGACTTTGAGTTGACTGAAAGTATGCTCAGGACTTTTATTCGTACCATTCACAATGATCGTCGCACCTTGTTTAGTCCTCGCATTATTATTGGTGTTCCTTCCGGAATTACACAGGTTGAAAAACGGGCAGTTGAAGAAACGGCACGTCAAGCTGGTGCTCGTGAAGTACACACAATTATGCAACCGATGGCTGCTGCAATTGGAGCAGGTTTACCGGTGCAAGAACCATCAGGAAATATGATTGTTGATATCGGCGGTGGAACAACCGGTGTTGCCGTGATCTCATTAAAAAACGTTGTGTTCTGTCGTTCGATTCGTGTTGGCGGTGACCACATGGACCGTTCTATTGTTCAGTACGTAAAACGTAAATATAAACTGTTGATTGGTGAACGCACGGCTGAAGATATTAAAATATCTATTGGTTCTGCGTTGCTGAGCACCTGTAACAGCACAGAATCTGTTGAAGTAAAAGGACGCGACTTGGTAACGGGAGTTCCCAAGACCATCCGTCTGACCGCTCCTGAAGTGAGTGAGTCTTTGTTAGAAACTATCGCAAGCATTGTTGAAGTTGTACGTGTTGCGTTGGAAAACACACCGCCAGAACTTTCTTCAGATCTTGTTGATCGTGGTATTGTGTTGGCCGGTGGTGGATCGATGCTCCGTGGTCTTGATGAATTGCTTGCCCGGGAAACCGGTTTGCCAGTGCGTCTTGCTGAAAACCCACTTTTGTGTGTTGTGAATGGTGCAGGTATGGCGTTGGAGAATCTTGATTTCTTCCGCGATACTCTGATGAAATAACCGGAGTTTTGAACTGTGCCGTTTTCTAATAATATTCAGCTGAAAAAACATTTTGGACAACACTTTTTGCGCGACAGAAATATCGTTCTGAGCGCAATTGATCGTGTGGTTATTGAACCGGGCAAAACATCAATTTTTGAAATTGGATGCGGCGACGGTTTTTTGACTCAAGAGATTTTAAAAACAGAATGTGCTCGGCTGTGGGTTTTTGAAATTGACCCTGAATGGGCGACGTACGTAAAAACCTATTTTGGCTCAGATCAGCGGCTTGAGGTTTTTGAAGATAATATTCTTGATATTGATTGGGGCATGTTTGATGAACATCAACCATGGACGTTGATCGCTAATCTTCCTTACCAAGTGACCTTTCCCATTTTGCGTTTGCTCCAACGTGAGCGGCACAAGCTGCGTGAAGGGGTCATCATGGTACAGGAAGAGGTTGCCCAAAAGATTATGAAAACAAGTGGCAGGGGATACGGGTACATATCACTCTTCTTTCAGCATTACTTTGACTGGAAGTTGATGAATAAGGTACCGCCTGGGGCTTTTTTTCCACCTCCCAAGATTTATTCCCGTCTCATGCATTTTGTGCCTAAGGCAGAAGTTTTTGAGATTCCTGAAGAAGAAAGATTTTGGAAGTTTATTAAATTGTGTTTTCACCAACCGCGTCGCACCTTGCGTAACAACTTGGTTCAAACGCACTTGAACGTGGCAATTTTAGAAGATAAGTTGCTCGATTTGCGTGCACAGCAGTTGAGCATGAGCGATCTCTTGGATTTGTGGAACAAATTACGATAGCTGCTTGCCCTTCGTAGCTCCGAAGGAGCGTAGTAGGGTGGGATAAGTTGAGATAGTTGATTTGTGAACCAGAAAATGCAAAAGGAAGATGGGTAATATAACCTGTCTTCCTTTTTTTGTTAGCTTTGTGCGTGTTGTGATTGATCAAGACGCCGTATTAATTTTGAGCAGTTTTCTTTCTTGCTGTGCCCACATAACCGCCATACGAGCTTGGTCGTTGTACTCAAGGCTAGGGTGTTGTTTTACTTCATAAGCACGAGCCATTGTTTTGAGTTCATTAAATTGGTTATGCGTGAGTAGCGGTACCACTACGTGGTTGGTTGGTGTTTTGACCAGGAAGAGCTCTTGGTCGGGGCGGAGGTCAACGTTATATCGTGTTTGTCCCAATTCTGTATGCTTTTTGATTGCGTCAAGAATGATGGGGACGGTTGCTACTGTTGGCAGTGGTCGCAGTGAGAAATTGTCTCTATACCCAAAAACTGCCCATTGGAAGAACCATAACTCTGTGTGTCCTGGCGAGCTTCTTCTAAACAGGTCGGAGCTGCCATGCAAAATGCTTGGTTGGTCAAAGTTATAGCGTTGATCTTGAGTAGGGTTTATTTTTCTTTTGGTCGTTCTGTTGCGCGTGATGCTGAGTTGAATTTGTGTGAGCTTATCAGGAAGTTTTTTATCTTTTGGTGCAATAAAAATGTGCTGTGAAAGAAACCCTGGTGTTGTCAGGTCAAGTCGTTGTGCGCGGTCTTTGGGTGAATAGAAATTGTAGATTTTTTTAAATAATGGGCTACAGATTTGGTCGTACATTTTTATGTGTAGTGGGGTGCCAAGAAGGACAAGCTCATCAATGAAAATCTGTTTATCAACTGGCTTTATGTAGTGAATGTTGGCAAGAGTTAACGATACCGTTCCGCCATGACTAAATCCGTAAATTCTGATTTTCGGATTTAGTCCCAGAGCCTTGAGGCGTTGTATCTCCTCAAAAAGTTCGGCATAAAATTTTTCTGCATTTTTGTGGCGGATTTTTTCGCTGACAAGAGCGTCCCATCCAAAGGTGTAATAGAGATTGCTTTCTGGTGTTCTGCCGGCGTTCCACATATCAATCTGGTCGAAAATATTGGCAAGAGCGGTTGAGGCTTTACCCGGCATGATAGTTGTTTTATCTATTTTTTGCAGTCCGAGGTCTTGCATCGCCTGATCGCGTCTGAAAAACTGGTTATGGCGCATATGTTCAGTTGCTTTTTCATACAACGTTCCATCTGTTTCGTCGCGGAAGATACTTCTAATTGTTTCTATATTAAATTTTCTAACCAAGTGGGTAATGCTGCCATGCACAAACACGGTCATCCAGACGTCGTCTTGAGGTGTTGTGGTCTGTATGTTGATATGCGGAAGTTCGATTGGTTGGGTAGATGCAGGATGTTCATGAGTTTGCACTGCCGTTATGCGATATAACGTCAGTGTTGCGATGACCACAATGCTCATAAAAATGATAAGTTGAAGTTTTCCTTTTTTTGTCATTTTCTTTTCTCTTCGAAAGTTCTCCCTTTTGTTTTAACCCTAAAATCATTATATCAAAAATTTTTATATTTATTCAAAAAGAAATGCAAAAAAGTTAATCGGGGTTGAATGACCGGTTTTTTTGGAATTTTATGACGGCATAATGAGATATAACAAGAGGGTAATGTGGGTGGTAAGCCAACATTCGTGGTAAAAAACTCTCAATTGTTTTCAGTGCGCGTTAAGAAGCTGTAGGTTAGTGTATTGCGAATGGTACGTGGGTAGATATAAAGGAGTTGGTATGCCAAAAAAATCTGTAGAACTTTCAATTGGACTTATGCATTGCGCGAGCTGCGCTCAAACTATTGAAAAAGCGGTGGCATTGTTGCCTGGAGTGTCTCAAATCAATGTCCATTACGCCATGGACCATGCCATTGTGGAATTTGATGATGAAAAAACCGATGTTGCGTCGATTATTAAAATGATAGAAAAGTTGGGGTACACTGCACGGGCTGTGCAGTCTGCCGGCCATGAGGGCACGGGCCATGAGTCTGTGGGACACGAGCATCACCATGCTGGCGAATCATCTGCCAGAAATGAGTCTATGGGGCATGATCACAGGGTTGTTATGGATGATGTTGATCGTGAGCGTGAGCTGCGTAGGCTTCGCACTCAATTGACGATTGGCGGAGTGCTTTCGGCCCTGCTTGTTATTGGGGCGATGGTGCCGTTTGCACCTGCTTTTTTGAAAAACAGTTTAGTTATGCTCTTGCTCGCTACCCCAGTGCAGTTGTGGATTGGCTGGCGGTATTACAAAAGCAGTTGGTATGCCCTGCGCATGGGGACCACTAATATGGATGTGCTGATCGCCTTGGGTACTTCGGTGGCCTACCTGTATTCGGTGTTTATTGTTTTGTTTGAGACAAAACTGATGGCGCTCAACATTCTAGCTCATACTTACTTTGAGTCCTCATCGGTTATTATTACCCTGTTGTTGCTGGGCAACTATTTGGAAATAAGGGCAAAAGGACGAGCATCCCAGGCGATACGGGGGCTCATGATGTTGCAACCACAAAGAGCTTTTGTTGCAACTGGTGTTGGGCAAGAGCGGCAATGGGTTGAAACGTCGGTTGGTGCTGTGCAGGTTGGTGACATTCTGCTCATCAAGCCAGGGGAAAAGATTCCTGTTGATGGCGTTGTGGTGCAAGGTGAGTCGATTATTGATGAAAGTATGGTGACCGGGGAAAGTATGCCGGTTACAAAACGTGTGGGTGACTCTGCTATTGGTGCAACCATTAATACCACGGGGTCTTTAGAAATACGGGCAACAAAGATTGGTGGAGATACAATGCTCGCCCGTATTATTGAGCTGGTCAAAAGGGCACAGTCATCCAGGGCGCGGGTCCAAAAACTCGTCGATACTATTTCATCGTATTTTATTCCTATAGTTATTGTGGCGGCTGTTCTTGCAGCGGTGCTGTGGTTTGTCTGGGGGCCGGAACCAAAGCTGGTGCATGCGATTGTCAGCATGGTTTCTGTTCTTATTGTTGCCTGTCCATGCGCTCTTGGTCTTGCCACACCGACTTCTATTATGGTTGGTATGGGACGCGGGGCGACGCAGGGAATTTTAATAAAAGATATCTCTATGTTGGAGGTTGCCGGAACCGTTGATGTTGTGGTGTTTGATAAAACCGGGACGTTAACTGAGGGCAAACAAAAAGTACAAGAATTTAAATTTGTTGGTGATGTGCAGCAAGAACAAGAACTTATCAAGGCGATGGTGCTTGCCGTTTCTCGTTTGTCTTCTCATCCTGTTTCTCTAGCGACGGTACAGTATCTTGAGCATGAGCGCAGTGGAAATAAAAATAATCAGTTGGTTGTGGAACAGTTTGAGGCAATCTCTGGGCTCGGGTTACATGCGATGGTGCAAGGGGGGCGGGATGTTCTTATTGGTTCTGCGCAACTGATGCAACAACGTGGTGTTGTAGTGACCACAGTTATTCCAAAATCTGCAGGCACTGTTTCATTCGTCAGTATTGATAAACAACTCGTCGCAGTTTTTTCAGTATCTGATGTCATTCGTCCTGAAGCACGCGCGGCTATTGCGCACTTGGTAGCCATGGGTGTTGAGCCGGTTATGATAACAGGGGACAATCCTTTATCTGCACAAGCGATTGCGCAAGCAGTTGGGATTACAAAATTCTTTTCTCAAGTATTGCCACAAGATAAGGAGCGTTATGTGCATGAGCTGATACAAGCTGGGCACAAGGTTGCGATGGTAGGTGATGGCATTAATGACGCGCCGGCCTTGGCTGCTGCGACCATTGGAATTGCCATGGGGAGCGGCACTGATATTGCGTTAGAATCAGCGGGTGCTGCATTGCTCCGGTCGGATATTTCTTTAGTTCCTCAGGTCATTACGTTATCACGTGCCACAATGCGCAATATTCAGCAAAATCTTGTGTGGGCATTTGGTTATAACATAGTGTTAATTCCGGTGGCGATGGGACTTTTGTATCCGGCATTTGGCATAGTGCTCAATCCGATGCTTGCAGGCGCAGCCATGATGGTTTCCAGTTTGTCGGTTGTGCTGAATGCATTGCGGCTTAAAAATATAAAGCTATAAAAAGGGAAACGTATGAATTTTTTTAGTCGGCTCTGGGAGTGTATTGAGATTTTTTATCGAGCCTTTAAGGTTATGTGGCAGGTAGTGTATGGTGCTTGGCGCTTGTCAAATATGCAAAAACCGTTTGTTTCTATTTTTGGTGGGGCACGCTTGTCGCAGGAAAGTCCCTATGCCATGAAGGCGAATAAGTTAGCACAGCGATTGGTGGAAGAAGATGTTACGGTACTGACGGGCGGTGGCCCGGGTGTTATGCATGCGGCTAACTGTGGCGCGATTATTCCTAAAAACCATGGTAAGGGCAAAAGTGTTGGCATTGGCGTTAAAGATCTTGGCGAAGGCGTCAATCCCTGTGTGCAAGAATATTTTGAGCTCGATTATTTTTTTGCCAGAAAGTGGTTGCTGACAAATTATTCCTCTGCCTTTGTGGTGTTTCCCGGTGGATTTGGGACGATGGATGAATTGTCTGAAGTGTTAACATTGATTCAAACAAAAAAATTGGTACAAGTGCCTATTGTGTTGGTGGGAACTTCTTATTGGGAGCCATTTTTGCATTGGGTGAGAGTTAATGCTGTAGAGTCTGATCTGATTGCACCGGAAGAGTTGAATTTTTTTACGATAACTGATGACATGGAAGAGGTCTTTTGTATCGTTAGAGATCGATGTGATTTGGTAAGCCATCAAAAGAAGTAATTTTTTTTATTTTTTTCTTACGAGGCGGTGATGTTCTTTGCTACCCTGTGTGAAGTTTATAAGGACACGGTCCCTTTGTAGCATGAAAATTGATACGTCTTGGGGGAATATATGTGTATGCGATATACAAGAGAATGTATTTCGATATTTTTTCACGCAGTGAAAGTTGGGTATGAATTAACGGCCGGTTTTTTCCGGCTTGCCCGTATGCCGATGCCCATGGTGACATTTTTTGGAGGGGCCAAGGCAGATAGCAGTGGGCAGTGTGTTAAACAAGCGCATGATCTTGCAGAACGTTTTGTCAAAAATGGTGTTTCTATTTTAACCGGTGGTGGTCCGGGTATTATGACCGCTGCAAGTTGTGGCGCGGCGGACGGCCAAAAACAGGGTAAAAAGGCGCGCACTTTAGGAATTATGGTAGCTGGTGTTGATGAAGGATTTATAAATCCGTGTGCTGATACCTTACGTGTCAGCTATTTTTTTATACGTAAATGGTTATTGATTCGTTATTCGGTGGGCTATGTTGTGTTTCCCGGTGGCATAGGCACTATGGACGAGCTGTTTGATCTTTTGAATCTTTTAAAACATCACAAGGTTCCGCCGTTTCCGGTGGTGCTGATTGGAACAGAGTATTGGAGTCCGATTATTACCTGGTTTTATGATTTTGCACTGAAAGAGGGGTTATTAGAAGAACACCTCACCAAACTATTTGTCGTAACAGACAGTATTGATGAGGCGTATGAAATTATTTATGACGTATGTCAGCAGTTTATCGCCCAGGATGTTCATTCAAAGTAGTTCGTTGAGTAGGTTATTTTTTAACGCCGGC
Organism: uncultured Pseudomonadota bacterium; assembly: GCA_964436435.1. Lineage (GTDB taxonomy): Bacteria > Babelota > Babeliae > Babelales > Vermiphilaceae > DAOVGZ01. Next base: position 571,127 of record CAYTCH010000001.1, on the reverse strand, counting down.
TGTTATTGTAACTGCTGGCGTTGCTGTTCCTCCGGACAAAATCCATGAAAGGATGCCATTAATGGGGCCAAACATTACATTTGCAAGTGTACTTGCGCCTTGTGTTGGTTGAGGATTTATCATGATAGCAGTGACGAAAGAAGAGGCGAGAAGCGCTCTAATGGTCACTCCGCCCGCAATATTTAATGTTTTTTTCAAAATAAACATTTCGAGTGCTGTGGTGAGTGCAAAAACAATGGGGAAGGTGCCGGATTTGTTTGGAATGATTAATTTGTTGTTCAGGTAGATGCAAAACGCACTTTTAATGACGCCGCTGATTGCACCACCAATAAGAGCTTTGACGGTCTCTTTTTTGCCTTCAGGTGATCCCATAGGATTTTTTGGTTGTATTTTTTGTTGTGCAATAAAATTGCTACTTACTATACCCATTGCCGGCGCACAAACGCCTGCACCCATGACCGCAGCCATAAGGGTAAATAACATAAATCGAATAGATCTTTTTTGATTCAACATAATAAAAACCTCCGTATGTCGGTTATAACCTCATTTATGCTCCAGCGGCCCTCATTTAGGTGGCACTTGTGGAGATATAAATACTGTAGCACATTGTTCCCTGCTTGAAAAAGGGGTAGGCACAAGCGCGTTGTGACCGAGTTATCCATTTTTGAGACTTGGAGGTGTTATTAAGATATATCGAAATGTTTTCAGTTTGAAATATTCAGGGGGCCCCGAAAGGCCCCCTGTAAAATACCGATTATTTTTGTTTGATCATGCCACCCAACCAGTAGCCGAACAATGAGAGTGTCAGGGCTGCAATTGAATGCGGGATAGCAATGGGGAACATTTTAAAGACGATAAATCCGATGAGTCCGAATGCAATGGCTCCCATGGCCGCGCTTTTTTTCAGGTTCGTGGTGAAGTAGCTAAATAGCAGGGGGACCAGCAGGCAAGAGACGGAAAGTTCGTAACTTCCAATAAGAACATCAATGATGTTTTGTGGTACCAGGTATGAGGCAATAAACACGGCAATGCCAACGGCCAGCGTGATGAATTTAGACGTAGTTAAGTGATTGCGGGTTCTTGAAAAGAACTTAAAGTCTTGAGAAATATTTGAGCTCACTGCACACAACAAAGAATCTGCCGTTGAGGTGATTGCTGCGATGACGCCAATTGCCGCGAGTGCGACTGCAATTTCACCAGCGATGGCACCGATGGTTGGCATCAGTGGACTGCCGCCTGCAAAAACAAGGCCCATGGTTTTTGCTTTCATACCAAAAAAGACAGGGACCAAAGAAAAGACGAGTAAAAATCCGCCGGCAGCAAGTGCTGCAGTTGTTGCGATCTTTTTGGTACGGGCTGCAAAGAATCGTTGTGCCAAGTCTTGTTCAATTAAAGAAAAGAGGGCCGGCATGAGGGCAATACTAATAAGTTGTGCTGAGCCAAAATTGCCCAGGGCAAACGAGCTTTGTTGTGCGGCCAGTGATGAGATCCAAAAGAATGAGCTTGGTTCTTGCATGAGTGCATAGATAAAGATCGCGCCGAATGTTGCGATGATGACTCCCACTTGGAACGTATCGGCAATTGTGACCGCTTTGAGTCCGCCGGCCATAGTGCAGATCACCACAACGACCCAAAAAAGAATCAAAATCAGTTCATTGCCGATGCCCAAGCTTAATAAAAAGCCGCGAGCTGCAACAATTTGTGCAATTAAAATGCCGCACAAGGTCATGATGGAAAGAAATGATGCAACCTGTTTGAGCATCGGGGAACGGTAGCGTGTTTCAAAGAGCTCTGCTGTGGTTGCAACATTTAAACTTTGTAGTTTTGATGCAAATCCAAGGCCGAGCATTAAAAAGCCAAGACTCATGCCCAGCGTGTATAAAATGCCGTAATAACCAACTTTATACGCTTCGGCCGACGTGCCCAAAAGCATGCCACCGCCCAGTTGCGTAGCGATTAATGTAAAGGTGACGGGCAGCAGGCCCAGTGATCGTCCGGCCAAAAAGTAGTCGCTGGTGTTTTTAATGCCGCGCGAGGCGAATGCACCAAGGATGAAATAAACAATTCCGAGTACTAAAAACATAGATATAAAAAAGAGAGTATTCATACGCATTCCTTCGTCTGTTATGACAATGTAGGATACAAGGGGATATATAAAAATGAGATTATTAAAAAAGACAGAGGATTAGCAATGGTATGTATGGTCTGAGCAGGAAATGATGGAAAAGTGGATGGAAGAGTTCATGCTTATTTGTGCGCGTATCGAAAATGCAGAGCATAAAGATGAATTCATGAGAGCCCCTGAGATTAAATAAAAGATCACTATGAGGAGTGTAGCAGAGCATTACGGCTCTGTCTAATGTCCGCAACCCTGTGGCGCCAAGCACCAAACGGCTGCAGGGATATTGTGAGGGATGTTTTCACCTTTAGTGGTTTAGTGTTGCTTGGAGGCAGGATGTGCTGACCCTGATTGTTTTTTTGCAGGGCATTGATGGATTAATCTCTTAATGCTTTTATACCAGGAGCGCAAGGTCTTTTTGATGACTTGGCTTTCCATGCAATCAACAGCGATGATACTGGCAACGGAGAAAACTGCAATTTCTGCGGCTATGTATTTAAGCTCGGTATTGCTGGATTTAAGATTGGAGATTGCTTCTTTCGCCTGGATATTTTCGAGATCTTCTTTTGTTAAGTGATTGTTCTCCATATTCGTGAATTCTTTTTTTTTTGTGACAATTTCATTGAGATCGTTGATCTCTGTGTTTTGTTTTGTGAGCTTTTCGTTGAGCTTGTAGATTTTGGTGTCTTTTTCTGTGAGCTTTTCGTTGAGTTCGGTGATTAGGGTATTTTGTGTTTTCAGGGTGTTTTTGAGCTTATTGGAAAGAAAGAGTGTTAGTTTTTTATCGCTAACAAATTTTTTATTGTTATTCATTGTATATGGCTGCCCGGCACACAAGATCTGATTAATTTGTGGCTCTTGTTTTTTATCCATTCCCCATGCCTGTCCGGCACACACAAAAAGCGCAAGAACCATTAATTTTTGACCATGTGCATTCAACATAAAATTCCTCACATACTACGAAACAATAAAATATTCTCTGTACCACTTTGATTGTATAAGAAAATGGCTTAAAAACAATATTTTTGGGCGTAGTAGGCAGAGCCTTTTTAGTGGCTTAAGTGTTGCTTGGAGGCAGGATGTGCTGACCCTGATTGTTTTTTTGCAGGGCGTTGATGGATTAATCTCTTAATGCTTTTATACCAGGAGCGCAAGGTCTTTTTGATGACTTGGCTTTCCATGCAATCAACAGCGATGGCTGCAAGTGCGATGCCGATCAGTGCTCCGCCATACAAGGTGAGGTTGCGGTTGGTTGTGGAGAGGTTTTCTTTGGACGTTGGCACGGGCTGCTCTAGGGTTAGTTCTGTTTGTGTAGAATCATCCTTCTGGGCTGGTGCCGCAACTTTTTGTTGTAATTGAGAAATTTCAGCTTGGAGTTTCGGAACGAGAATCTGAAGATTTCCTTTTTCGTTTGCTAATTTGAGATTGACATTTTTATGATTATTAATTGTATTTTCCAGCTGTTTGTTGAGAGCGCGAAGGTTTTTAAGTTCGTTATTTAGGTCTTTGTTGGTTGGTTCCTTATTTTCCATTGCTTGGGCAGACCACGTGCAGACAAGAAGGGAAAAGAAAGCTACTGCGGACCTGTTTACTGACATAGACATACACACCTTACATAAAAAAAATCACACTATTCTAGTACCCAGGTTATAAGAAAATGGCTTAAAAACAAGGGTTTTGACCGGTTAGGGGTCGCAGGGGCGGGTCGTTGAGTAGGCATGTTTCACCTAGTGAAGTGGATTGAGCCCACGTGTTACCAGTTCTGTGCGTAATTGCTGCGCAGACTTAAAGTAGATTCCCGTGATGCCATGTTGCTGTGCCGCGCGGATATTTGAGCGACTGTCGTCAATAAAAATGACGTTGTGTGGCGTTGCACCACTGTTGGTAAAAAAGTTGGCAAAGGCCTGGTTGCTGGGTTTGCGGATGTAGCCATTTTCTTGCGAGGGAATAGTGATGCTGGAAAAGAGAGCAAAAATCTCTGAGTGGTGAGGCTGCAGGTCGGTCAGGCACAAAGCACCGATATTTGAAAAAATGTGAAGCTGATAGCCGTTGCTTTTGAGTTTTTTGAGCAGGTTGACAACAGCGGGCACCGGCTTTTGTGTATTGGCAATGGTAATGCCGAGTGGTACAAAGGGCAGCAGGCGTTGGTGTTGCTGTGCCAGGCTGACAATAAATTGCTCGGCGACTCCGTTGTTATAGAGGAGCTTGAGCGCATCAAACCAAAACAAGGGGTTGCAGAGCGCGATAAAGAGTTTGAATTTGTGTGGTGTTTTCCATAAGATTTTTACCATCTGTGGGTAGTCACGCTTGAACACAACACCATGCAAATCAAAAGCAAATACGGTCGTTTTTTGATTCATACAAACCTTTGGTTTCTATTTTTTTATCAAAGACTGAAGGTCTATCTCTTGGTAATGGTCAACAATGATATCTGCATGGCTAATGAGTTCAGGAAATCCACCTGAGTTGATACCGATGCAGAACATGCCCGCTTTTTTGGCGGCGGTTACACCATGTTTTGAATCTTCAATGGCGATGCAATTTTCTGGGGAGATGCCCAGTTTTTGTGCCGCGTGCAAATAAACAGCAGGGTCTGGTTTAAAGCAAAAATTAACATCAGCGATGCTGTAGATATGGTTTCCAAAAAAACGTTCAAGGTTTAGTTTATTGTTTACTTGTTTGAGCGACGTGGTATCTGAGTTGGTTGCGATACCGCTTTTGAGCCCGTGGGATACCAGTGTTTGGTGGAATGTTTCAAAACCAGGAATAAATGAGACGTGTTGTTCATAGAGTTCGCAAGCACGTTGTTTTTTTTCGGCAACTAATACGGGAATAGAATCGGTAATTCCGGTGGTTTTTTTAAGTATCGCGCAGGCCGCATTAAGTTCCAGGCCGCACAGTTCGTTTTCTAGTTCGTCGGCAAGTTGATCATTACATTCAATGCCGCGGGAGGTGACCAGGTCACGCGTGACCTTTTTCCAGATCCAACTGGTGTCAATAATCGTGCCGTCAAGATCAAAGATGATCGCTTTTCTGTTCATAAAAATCCTTACATTCGCAACGCGCACTATTGCGGTTGCCTTATTGTTATATTGTTCTTCTATACCACTATGGTATCGTGTTCGTCTCTTTTGCGCAACGGCTATGCCTTGTAGAGGGGGTAGGACACTCCAGAGCCTAACTTTTTCATAAACGAAAAATGCCGTGTATACTGTTTTTTGTTGGCAGGGTTGGAGTGATAAAAAACACGTAGGTGGTGTAGTGATTCAACATATAGCATTTATTATGGATGGAAATCGTCGCTGGGCTGTCAAACAGGGGCTTGCTGCAGTATTAGGGCACAAACACGGGGTTGATTCGGTCAGACGCGTGGTGGAGTTTTGTTTAAAAAAGGGAATACCCTACGTTTCTCTCTATACTTTTTCATTAGAAAATTTTAAACGCGCAGAAGAAGAAAAATCGTACCTCTTTGGTTTAATCGTTAAAGAAGCTGCAAAAGGGGTTGATGAGTTTGTGGAACAAGGGGTACGGATTCGCTTTTTGGGCGACCGGTCGTTGTTTCCAGAAAGTGTGCTTTCAAGTTGTGAAATTCTGGAGCAGCAAACGGCACATATGAATAAACTGACCGTGAATTTTCTGTTTTGCTATGGCGGCAGGCAAGAGATTGTGGCGGGCGTTAAATCGGTAGCTCAAAAAATACAACGGGGAGAGCTCACTGTAGATGCCATTAATGAAGATCTGTTTGGTCGCGAACTATGGTGTGGCAATCAACCCGACCCAGATTTGATAGTAAGAACTGGTGGCGAGCAACGATTAAGCAACTTTTTGTTGTATCAGTCGGCGTACAGTGAACTAATGTTTTTAGACTGTTTTTGGCCGGATATTTCTGTGGCTGATCTTGAAAATTTATATGAAACGTTTATGGCCCGCAAAAGGCGATTTGGTAAGTAGTTACACGGCATAAAAAGCCAGATAAAAAAGGGCTGAAATGAGTGAGTATATCTGTATTTTAGGAGCGGGGGCATGGGGGACAGCGGTTGCTACATTATTGGCCCACAACGGGCACAAGGTCCGGCTGTGGTGCCATGAGCCAGAAGTTGCTGCCAGTATTAATACAACCCACTCCAATCAATGTTATTTACCCGACATTCAATTGAGTGAATTGATTTCTGCAACGACTGATATGCGTGAGGCGCTTACTGGCGCCACGTACGTGTTTGAAGCAACACCGTTACAATTTTTACGTTCTGTTCTTGAAAACTGTACGCCATTTTTTAATCCCGCCCAAACCTGGGTGGTATTAAGCAAAGGGATAGAGCAGCACACATTGCTGTTTCCTACTGACATGCTGCAGGATATGTTCGGTTTTGATGTGCGCGTTGCCGTGGTTGGTGGCCCGGGGTTTGCAAAGAATCTTGCACATGGTGAACCGACCGCAGCTCTGGTCGCGTCCAAAGATGAGGCGGTGGCGCATGGTGTGGCTCGGCTTTTGGCCTGTGATTACTTTAAGCCGGTTGTTTCAGCCGACATGCTAGGGGTGCAGTTGTGTGGTGCTCTTAAAAATGTTCTTTCTTTGGGTGTCGGCATGCTAGAAGGGGCGGGGTATGGGGATAATGCCCGCGCATTATTTTTGACGGCCGGGTTTCAGGAAATGCTGGTGAGTGGATTTGCTTTGGAGGCAGAAATTGATACCTTGCATGGTCTTCCTGGATTTGGTGACCTAACCCTCTCAGCAATGGGCGGATTGGGCAAAAATTTGGCCCTCGGCAAACGATTGGGTGTCGAGTCGCCTGTTTGCCTGCAAGCCATATTACCGGGGCTCATGCCTGAGGGAATGAACTCCTGCTTGTCTATGGAGGCCTTGGCCAATAAAATTGGTTTTGATCTGCCGGTTTTATGCGGTGTGCAGGCAGTTGTTGAAGGAAAAAAGAAAATTCAGGATGTAGTGCATGCGTTGATTGTTGGCTAAAAAAAGGGGGCGAAGTTCTTCGCCCTTACAAATGTTTGTCTCAAATTCACTGGTCAATTCGATAGAAGTTTACTTTCAGCGCAAACAAAAACCCCCGGTCGTAGTGACCAGGGGTTGTAGGATTCAGTTTAATTGGGATTGTTTAGATTTCTAAACGCTTCTCGTCTCGCAATGAAGTTTTGATTTTTGGCGTTTGTATAATGCTTTTGCTTAATGAGAACCGGTCGCTACCTAAGATTTTGGCCAGAGAGCTTGAAAACTCGTTTGATTTTTCAGCAGTCTCTTTTTGGTGCATAGTTACTTGTTGCGTAACTTTTTGAAGTTCTTCATTCAAGAGTGCTTCTTCTTGTTCGCGCTGTGTTTTAACCTTGAACCATTGCATTATTGTTGGGCAGAAACCTTTTAAGAAGGTTGTGTAAAATGCTTCTTTTTGTTCTTTGCCCAGACCAAACTTATAGCGGTGTTGTTCATCAATCTCGTTAATGCATTCTTTTTGTGTACGTCCATTGTTTAAGCACTTTGCAAACATGTCAGCAAGTTCTGTATTGACTACTGGTTTTCGAGCAGTATTTTTTTGTTGATTTTTGATGAGGCCATTGTAGTCGCGATCTTTTGCAATTATTCTTGCTAAGTATGATTTGCTTTGTAAGTCTCTTTTCAAGTCAGCCTGTATCTTGTTGACTTCTTGAATAGTCATACCGCTAAATGGTGTTGGTCGGAAAAATGATGTAATTCTACTCCACATTCCCTCACCATGCGCCATAAAACTCATCGCACATAAGCCAGAAACTAATAACATTCTTTTGATATTCATGAGAACCTCCATAAAACATTAAAATATACACTCAATTTATTTCTACCTGTAATTATATGTTATATTTTACCGGTTGTCAACACCACTTAAAAGGTGCGTAGTTACGCGTTAAGCATGTAATTTCTATTTCTACTTGTAATTATATGATATATTCTGCTATCTGTCAATGGCCAGGCGATAATGCGTTTAGGGCGGTGTTTGTATGGCCTAAGGTGGTTTTGGGGTAGGCTGGGCCGTTGTTTTGGTGTTTTTAATGGTCTAGGGGGCTGACGAGGTCGAGAAAGAGCCCTGTTTGGGGTAGTTTTTTGCTTTAAAACAAAGGACGGCATATGCCGTCCTATAGTCTATTGTACGAGCGTTGAGCCTTATTGATTGTCTGGAGCTTCCGAGTCCTCGAAAGAATACCGGTCGGTCAGATCAACGGCGATGGTTCCAGCTAGTGCCTCTTGCGCATCAAGTTGTGCGCAGGTGGACTGAATGAACGGTACAAATTCTGCAATAGAGCATTTATCGTCGTTGAGGCATTTTTTGATGTACAGGGCAGTGTTTCCTATAAATGTTTGCCAAACATCATCTGCCGCATCTCCCTTTTGGATGATTATCTTTATTTCAACAGCTTTTACCTTGTGGGCGAGGTCTTGAGTGTTGCCAAGAAAGGCGACGATCTGTTCGTTGGTAGGTTCGGCTTGGGTTGGTTGTGCAGGCTCTTGGGCTGCAAGGGAGAATGTTGCACAGGCAGCGAGAGAAAGAAGTGATTTGAAATTCATTGGCTATGATCCTTATGTTTGGAATGTACTGCTGAGAGACGCCTGTCAGATTATAGATTTTGTGGAAGAAGGTAAAACTTAAAGTAATACATAAAGGATGATGGTTTTATTTAACCTGTAGCTGCACGAGCAGGGGCTTGTGTTGGTCCAAGCGCTCGATAGAGCCTGCGAGTGGCCGCTGGTCAACGACAATGCATTGCTCGCCGCAGACATGGTCGTTTGGTTGCGGGTTGGCATGGATTATTTCAAGTGTGGTGGTTGCAGCGTGTTGTTTGAAAAACTCAGTCGCTTGTGCTGCCGTTTTGCCTTTGAGGTTTGGCATCAAAATCGGTTTATCATTGCCTGATGAAAGATATGTAATCACTCGGGGTTCATCAAGCACGGCGCCTGCGCTGGGAAATTGTGCCACACAGGTGTTGACTGGCTGCGTGCTGGGTACCATGTAACTTTTATTGTGAATTTTCAGGTCAGTCAGTTCTGTTTCAATCTCGGTTGCCGTTTTTTCAAGCAGTGATGGACAGACCTTTTTTTGCTGTTGTTTTGAGATGACCACGTGAATGGCTTGGTGTGGCTTAATTTTTTGTCCAACGGCAGGTGTCTGGCTCAAAATGGTCCCTTGTGGTAAGTCAGGGTCTTCTTTTTGGTCAATGAGGCGAATGTTGAGGTTGTGAATAGATAATTCAGCCACAGCGTCTTGCAGTTGTTTACCAACAAGGCTTGGGGCCTCCAGCTGGTCTACGTTGTACATGCGTTGAAGGAGCAGGTAGCCGGCAAAGAAACAGAAAAAAGGAAGTATCCAGAAATAATTTGAAAGTTTCATAATGTGAAAGTATAGGCTGAGTTAGCCATTTATACAAGGTGGGACGGGAGAAATTTGAGTATCCCAAAATAATGGGGGTCTTTTTGTTTTAGATACCCCAAAATAATGGGAATTCATTCTGAGAATGAATTCCCAAAGGCAATCAATAAGCCGGATTCTGTCCACGCACAGTGCTGTGCATGGTGGCAACCATTTATCTGAGCGACATACCCGCATGTTTAAATCGTGATGAACGAACGGACATGCTGTTTTGTCTTGCTCCAAGCAGGGTTTACCTCACTGACACATTGCTGAGCCAGCGCGTGCGCTCTTACCGCACGTTTTCACCCTTACCAAGCTCGCTTGCGCAAGTATGGCGGTTTTCCTTTCTGTGGCACTATCCATGGGCTTACGCCCCCCTTGATTGATGTTACTCTTCCAAGGTGCCTTATTCATCTGGAGTCCGGACTTTCCTCTCATAAGTGTTTTATGACCTACAAGCGATTGCCTAGATTACCTTTGGGATAAAGTTTTTTCAAAGAGAACTAATATCACTAAGTTAACACAGATTTGGGCAAAGATAAAAAGGATTCCGGTTATCGATGTGAATGGCAGATTGGGGTTAAGGAGGTTGGGGATGATGATGCTGATCACCAAAAAGAGGTAGGGAAGCCACTGCGTGTCACACAACAGGTTTTGTATTTCCAGAGTAATGATGCTCAGTGGTAGGAGATACAGTAGCATAAAGCCGAATGAATCCCCCATCATCATGGCCTGGGAGGCCAAAAGGATGAGGGTTAAGATGAGAAAAAGTGGCTTTTTTTTATGAAGCAGCGCTGTGGTATACAAGCAGAGCAGTGAAAGTAGAATTTTATGCTCGAAAAACCCTACCGCCAATACGTCGGTAAAGCACAGGGCGAGGGCAAAGAGGTATAAAAGGCAGTTTCCAAACATAGGTTGATCTGAGCGTTATACGTTTTTGAGAGTTTTATAAATCTGTTGTGTTGAGTACCACGGTAGCAGTTTCGAGTGCATCTGGCAAAAAACAGGAAAAATGGGGGGGGCGGTATTCGTTTGACTGGTGGTTCTTGCTCTTGCGCAAAAAAGCCTTAATATAGGGCATAATGAGCTTGAATAGTTGTAGGTTTTATTATGCGGGGCATGTTTTATATTCGAAGGATTTTATGATTTCTTTAAAAAAGAGTTTTGTCTGCGCTATTTTTTCTTTAGGCATGGTTGGTACGGTAGTTTGCATGAATAACAATAACAATAATGTGCCACCACAAGGTAAGACGTACGATGTCCAAAAAATGGTACAACAGCTTGAAGCTGATAAAGCAATCCTTCGAATTATGATAGAAGATAAAATGAATGATGGAGATTTGCTAGAGGTTGCGAAACTTGGAAAAACGTATAATAAATTGGGACAAATGAATCTTTCCTTTGAATTGATGCAACAAGATGGTCGCTTACAAGATTTTGAGTTTGGCAGAATTGCTGACGAAGAAATAGAGAACTATGGTGCACGAGCTCAGCAGCAGCTTCAAGAAGAAATGAACGATTTTTTAGAAGAGCAACGACTGATTCGTGAAGAAAATGCGAAGAGTTGGATGGATAAGCTGAAAGAGTGCGTCATCCTGTGATGCACAAGCACACAACCAAGAAATGGGAGGCATGGGAAACCGGGCCTCTTTTTTAGAAGTTAAGAAATATAGCCCCCATGGCCACAAACCCTGGGGGTTTTGCGTTTCAAAGCATTTGTGCGGCGGTCGCATTTCTCTCCCTGTCTTTTTTCTGCTACCCTAGAAAACAGGGCATTTGTAGGGCATAACAAAAATCGGATTATCTTTTCATGCGCATACTTCGTTGGTTTTTATTTTTATCTGTACTCATTTGTACCTTTGCGCTGGGCGGACTTTTTTTTATCGCCCACAATAAAGTGATCGATTTTTCTGCGCTCGAGCATTATAATCCGGGTAATCCTTCCCTTTTACTTGATGATGAAGGCCGTGAATGGGCTCGGTTTGAGCTTGATCGCCGTGAGCCGGTAGCCTATGACCAGATTCCACAGCATCTCATCAATGCTTTTGTAGCGACCGAAGATTGGAGCTTTTTTAACCATTCGGGCATTTCCTTCAAAGGTATTATTCGTTCTATGGTGGTCAATTTGTACCGTGGCCGTAAGGCCCAGGGTGCCAGCACCATTACGCAACAGCTCGTTCGGCTGTTGTTCCTTGATTCCAAAAAAACATTTATACGTAAAGTGAAAGAGCAGGTTGTTGCTGTGCTTGTTGAACAACAGTTCACCAAAGAGCAGATTATGCAAACCTATCTGAACCACGTCTGCTTTGGCTGCGGTGTGTACGGTGTACAGGCTGCCTGCCAACGGTTCTGGGGCAAGAATGTGCAGGATGTCACGGTAGCGGAAGCTGCAGCGCTTGCCGGCATCATGCGTGCACCGCGTGATTATTGTCCGTTGTCGTACCCTATGTCCTGCCAAAAACGGCGAGACGTTGTGCTGGGGCTCATGAAAAAACGTAAGTTTATTTCCAATGAAGACTATGAAAAGGCCAAGAAAACAGCTGTCACGACTATCAATCAGAAAAACGAGGCATTAGCTCCCCATTTGCGTGAATGGATACGTCAGTTTATGGAAGATAAAATCGGTAAAACCGAGCTGTATACTGGCGGCTTGAAGATTAAAACAACACTTAATCAAAAGATTCAGCGGATTGCCCAAGAACAGTTTTATCAGCATTGCACGGAGTTCCGTACCTCCATCGCTCCTAACGTTGACGGTGCGTTGCTCTCGGTTGATGTAGCATCAGGGGAAATTAAGGCGTTGGTGGGTGGTTATAACTTTACCCGTTCGCAGTTTAATCGTGCGTTCCAGGCTCGGCGACAAATGGGTTCTGTGTTCAAACCGATTTTATACGCAGCGGCGATGCAGGCCGGTATGCGTTTTGATAATATCGAAACTGATGAACCAATTGCCATTGAACTGAATGGAAAAACTTGGTCGCCAAAAAATTTTGATAATGAATTTCATGGGCAGATGACACTTGCTCACGCACTTTCTACTTCCTGTAATACGGTTGCTGCAAAAACATTTATGAAGGTTGGTGCGCAGCCGATTGTTAGGCTTGCAGAAAAAATGAGACTGCCTGGGCCGCTGTACCCGTATCCGTCACTTGCGCTTGGTTGCACTGATGTGACACTTAAAGACGTGACCGGCATGTTTAACGTGTTTGCCAATGACGGTGTTTATGTGGAGCCGCACTGTATTGAGTGGGTTAAAAATAAGGTGGGAACAAAGATTTGGAAAGCAGAGCCGGTGCGTGAACGTATTTTGAGTGCGCATACCAGTGGGCAAGTTGCCAAAGTGTTGCAGGCGAGTTTTAATCGTGTGCGGACCTGGTTGCCACAAAAATGGGAAGGGGCCGATGGAATTAGTAAAACCGGAACAACCAATGATTCTCGTACTTGTTGGTTTGCGGCAGCAACTCCGACCTTAACCACGGTGGTCTATGTGGGCTGTGATGATAACCGTTCCATGAAAATTGCAGCAACTCAAGAAAGCGTGTATCCTTTGCGGACAGCCTTTCCTATCTGGATAGGGCTGAATCGTGAGCTTGAGTCCTCGCACAAAAAATTTTCATTTGATCCTCGTTTGACAGAAATCTGCATTAATCCAAGAACTGGAAAGCGCACGTCCAAAGATTCGGACAACCAGGCGATTACAATTCTTGTATAATTTTTCGTGAGCAGGCTAGACTGTGCCTGGTCTATTAAAAAATATGGAAAAGGATCTTATAACCATGATAGTTAAGCAACGCGCCATCATTTTTTGTTGTCTGTTCAGTCTTGTTTCCTGTTGTTCACTCCGACCTGAGGACTTGTGCAATCAAAATACACCGAGTTCCTTTGATGAGTCAGCGCGCTCTGCCCTGACCAAAAAAACTCTTGATCATATGCGAGAGCTTGATGTTGCGTTGAGTTTGCTTGCCAAAAAAGCAGAAGGTAATGTGTTTACGAGCGCGGACAGTACAGAGTTTCTTGAGCGGATTGATTTTTTACGGAACATGATCAGCCAGGTTGTCTTTTGTGTTGAGTGTCCGGCGGACAAAAAGTCGCTCCAGTTTTTGTGTGCGTTGAGCACGACCATGCTTGAATGTATTGAATGGCTTTCTCGTGGAGATGATATTACTCGTGGTGACGCGGTTGCCTGTAGTGGGTCGAGCATTTTGGGGAGCGATGCTTTGAGTGCAGGTCTCAATCTTGAAAAAATTAAAGTTGATAGCTTTCCTGACGATATTCATGCGCTTGACCAATTAATTGATGCGAATGTGCAGCGTTGCGGTGATCTGACTGCAATTATTCAGTCATTGAGCGTTGGTTTTTTCACGCGCATGTACCGTGGTGCCACAAGCGTTGTTCGCCTTATTGCCAGCTATACCGTTCAATCAAAACTGTTTGCTGGTGTTGGGTTGACGGTTGTTGGGCTTTATCTGCTGGCCAGGGCAAAGGCGAAAGAAGAATCAGAGAAAGAAAAGGGGGCGTTCGCTTATGGGCAACGCAATAAGTGGAATAAAAAAGAGATTACTGCAGAAAATCTGTATAAACATGCACCAAAAGCATCGTGGTCTTTGCAGGGGAAAGTAAAAGCATGGTTTGATGCAAACAAAGATGCATGGACTGCTTTTGTTGAGCAGCCTGGCAGTGTTACGGAGTTCAATAAAAAGGGAGCGTTGATAGGGCACGTGTTGCAACAAAAAGGGCTTGAATCAGCTTCAGCACATAACATTGTTTTTGCCCTACCCAATGATTCTGATTGGTTCGTAAAAATCAGTAGTCCGATTAACCGTGCTCATTTGCAGGGAGCACATCAAGATATTCCGTATGATTTTTTTGATCCAAGGTATAAAGACAAGCTTCAGAAAGCGTATGATCCAAAAAAAGCTGTCCCAACGCATCAAACGGCAAGCAGGAGTTTTGGCGCACTCAAACTACAAGAGGCGATTAAAAAATATACTTTGGACGAGCTTGAGGCGGTTGATTGTCGTTTATGGAGTCCAAGAAAAAGTTGTGATGATACGCAGTGCGTCGTGATGGAAAAACGTTTGAAAAATATCAAATTGTTGCGTGATTATACTCCGCAAGAGCTTGAAGCACTGTTGACCGAGAAAAAGATTGGCCAATTGTTGTTGGCAGCAAAACATGCTGGGTTGTGGAATTTGACGGGTGATAATATTGCAGTGAACCAATCAAATAATAAGTTGGTTATTCTGGATACAGAACAACCTAATACAACAAAGCCTTCGCAGGCATTTAATAAAGATGAATCGCGTTATTTGAGTAACGTAAATAGTGGCGTGCAGTCATTTTATCAGGCTTTACCAGTAGGCTCGAAGCTACGTGATATGGTTGAAACATGGGCCCGGCGAGATTTAGAGGTTATGGGGGCAAGCAACAATGCCAATGACTTGCTGCCGCTCTTTGAAGCTAATAAAAAAGCGAAACAAGAGAACTTGAAGCAGGCTCAAAAGAAAGATTAGCAGGAGGGCGGTAAGCTATTGGGTAATAAGAAGGCCTAGGCTAGATATTTAAAAGGAAGAGTTGCGAGTGAAGATTTTTTTCTGTCATGGTTATTGGTTTACAGTAGAGTGTACAAAGGTCTAGGAAGGGTCTTTATGAAAAAATTCACACATTTTAGTTTATTTGTTCTGCTTTTAGTTGTCTGTTCACATGGCTTGTCCCTCGAAGCTGCTGAGCGAAGTGGGATTGCAGCAATGGAAGCGCAAGGAGTAGAAGTTGTAGCGGCAGAACCTACAGTAGCTGCAGCGCAAGAAGCGGTTGTACATGTATCTGAAGAAGCTGCTGCTCAAGGCACGCTTGATGAGAATATGGATACTGTTTTTGATGCAGCTGCACAAGCGCGCATTGAAAAAGATTTGAATAAAATAAGTACTCGTTGCTGCATGGGAATTTCCACAGTTGCAGGATGGGCTTCAACATTGTTATTAGGATCTAGTGTTGTATTGTGGGGCGCTCAAAAAATTGCGCCGATGGTCAGCACTGTACCATCAGATAGCTTCTTGACTCGTTCCGCAGGCTATCCACTCAAGATTGTTGGAGCGGCAGTTCTGTGTGGATTGGTCAGCTATTTATTTGATAAGCGTTATTTAAAAGCTCAAATTCGAGCATGTGAAATACATGAAGAGTTAAAAAATAATGGTTTTTCGCTTGATGAAAAGAGGGCGGCGGTAAGCGTGCTCATCAATGAACTTTTCACACGATGGCATCCAGCAACCATGAAGTTTTCGCCTGAGGGTGAACAAGAGAAAAAAGAGTTGGCGTTGAACATTCATGCATGCATGATTTTAAGAGCGCAATTTAATTAAAGGCTCTGATAGAAGAAAAAATGACCCCGGGGAAACTCGGGGTTTTGTTTTGATAATGGGCAATAATCCTCTCTTTTTATCGAAAAACAGGCCAAAACTTTAAAAACGTTGTTCCTTGGGCAAAAAATAGGCCTTTTCAGGCCATAATAAACCTGTAATTATTTATTTACAAATAGAAATATTTTGTTAAACTGGGTAGTGAGAGTGGGGGAAGCCAATTATGAGGGTAGCCTTCAATCCGCTTTAGATGAAGCTTGAGAGTGTAGAAATGTATAAGGTATATTTAAATTAAAGGAACTTTATGAAGAATTTAACAAAGATCAGTTTATTGGCTTTGATTTCATTGGTCGGTTTACAGGCTGGGGCAATGAATAAAGAAGTTGAGTTGGAATCATGTGCTCTTTCAGAACTTAATAAATGTGAAGGAATTGAGATCACCGCTAAAAATCTTTATGCGCGTGCGCCCAAAGTATCATTAGATCTGGAGAAAAAATTAAAATCGTGGACCGATGAAAATAAAGATGCATGGAAGGCGTTTGTTGAGCAACCAGGAAAAGTTGATGAGTATAAAGACAAAGGAAAGCTGGTTACACAGATGCTGCAGGAAAAAAAGCTTAAGTCGCTTTCACAAAATAATATTATTTTTGAATTGCCTACAGCACCAGGGTGGCTTGTTAAAATCAGTGGCATAATAAATCGTTTGTGTTTACAGGTTGCAGCTCAAGATAAACCTTATGGACAGGTGAAACAGATTGATCAAACTAAGACTGTGCCAACCTATCAAACTGTAAGTCGAGTACTGGGCGCCATGAAGTTACATGATGCGAAGAAGCACCACAAGCTCGATGAGCTTAGAGTGGTTAAAAAGTATTTGTGGAGTCCGACTGAGCGTTGTGATGATGAGTCCTGTATTGTTGTAGAACAAATGTTGAAGGGCCATAAATTATTAAAAGACTATTCATCGCAAGAGCTTGATGAACTTTTGACTGAGAAAAAAGTGGAACAGTTACTCTTGGCCGCAAAACATGCAGGCTTGTGGAATTTG
Source organism: uncultured Pseudomonadota bacterium (assembly GCA_964436435.1). Taxonomy (GTDB): domain Bacteria; phylum Babelota; class Babeliae; order Babelales; family Vermiphilaceae; genus DAOVGZ01. The sequence goes on along the minus strand of CAYTCH010000001.1, from coordinate 554,213 downwards.
ACCGGCGACAATATCGCGGTGACCAAAACGAATAAGTTGGTTATTTTAGATACAGAACAACCGAATACCATGAAGCCATCACAAGTGTTTAATGGCGGAGACCAAGCAAAGAGTCGTTTTTTGTTCAATGTTAACTGTGGTGTGCAGTCCTTGTATCAGGTATTGCCACAAGGCTCCAAGGCGCGCGATCGTGTTGAAAAAACGGTTCGTCAAGATAAAGAAGTGATGGGCGCTTATAACGTTCAAGATTTAATAAAGCTTTTTGAAGACAACAAAAAGTAAAAGTAAAAATGATAGAAACAGAAGAGGCGGTGGATATTTTCCCCGCCTCTTTTTGTTTCTAATCGATATTTGATGCTTATTGTTTCAGCTTCGTTTCAATTACCTTCGCCAAAATCTCCCCATTCTCCTGAACCTCCTGTTGCCTCAAGACTGTAAACAGATCCGGATACGATTCCGCCATTGCCCGAGCGTTATCAAGTTGGTGATTATTTTCTGTGGTCTCCAAAGGTATGGTGATGCATTGTTTTTTAAAGAATAACGTTTCAAATAATGAACCGGCTCCCGAGCGGCAGATCACCAGGTCAGCAGCTGCATAAAAATCGGACACGTCATTGGAAAAGTCGGTGACGAAGGCGGTGATATTCGCTTGTCGGTACACGTCGCGCCACGGGCCGTTATCACGTGCTCCCGTTTGATGAATAACTTGTAAAGCCTTTCCATCTTGTGGGTACTGCGTAATCCATTGTTTTATCATGTTATTCAGAAACACGGACCCTTGTGAGCCGCCCAGAATAAGAATTGTTTTTGCATCAGGTGAAAAATGGAACTTTGTCAGGGCTGCTGCACGTGCTTCCGTTGTGTTGGTTACTTGAGTGTGGCGGATGGGGTACTGTGCGAACTGACATTTTTCTTGCGGCAAATATTTTCTGGTCTGTTCAAAACAAATAAAAATAGTCCGTGCGAATCGGGCCAAGAAGTTGGTCGCCTTGCCCGGCACGACGTTGAGTTCAAACAGTTCAACCGGAATGCGCAACGTGCGGGCTGCCAAAAAGACCGGGATGGAGATGTAGCCGCCGGTGCTCAGTACTGATGGCGGCCGGTGGCGGCGCAGCTGTTTACGTGCGGTAAAGAACGAAGCACAAAACTGCCAACCAAAGATGGGCAGGAGCCATGGCTTGCGCAACGGCACGTTATCAAGTTTGAGCGGCACATAAAAATCAACCACGTCAGAGCCGCCTGCCAGTTGCCTATCAAGGGCAGTGTTGGCTGAAAAGAAAAGAACTTTTATATTTTTATTCTGCTGTTTTTGTTCTCGTGCAAGCGTCAATGCGGGAATTAAATGCCCGCCCGATCTACCTGCTACAAAGCACGCTGTCATGTTTTTTTCCATGGGTTTCTGTTTTCCATTCTGCTGCAATTTGCTGATATTTTTGTTTCTTATGGGTATCAAAGGTAAGTTGAGCCGCCTCTTGCAAGCATGCAACCGCTTGTGCCGTTCGGCCTAATTTTTTGTAGGCTTTGGCAAGATGGTGAGCGATGGTTGCATCATCCGGTTCTTGTTTGGCAATTTTTTCAAGAATAACGACCGCTTCATTTTCTTTGCCCTGTTTGATGAGTAGCATTGCTTGTGTGTCAAGAAAGTGTGGGTTGTCGGGCGAGTCTTTCAAGACTGTTTCCATGAGCTCTTGCGCGGATTTAAGATTGTTATCTTTGGTGATGTAGTGGTAGGCGAGCAGGTTCAGCAGCGGCGCATACTCAAGTCCCAATTCTTTGCCACGTTCTAGCGCGGTCTTCATTTCTTGGTATTGTTCTGTTTCGTAATATAGGAGTCCCAGTTGGAAGTAGATGCTGGTTTGCAAGTCCGCTTCATCGGTCAGCTCGAGTGCTTTTTTATGGTACGTAATTGCAGACGTGTGTTCAGCGGTGCGTGTGTACATATCGGCAAGGTACAAGGATGCAAAGAGATTATGTGGGCATTTTTTGTCGATTTCCAACAGTGCGGCGATGAGTTTTTGTGAATCAAGTCCGGCAAAATACAAAAGATGGAGGGCTTCAAACCACAAGCTGTTTTGCGGATCTTCAATAATCCAGCCGGTGATGAGTTGTGCCGCTTGGTCATATTCTTTCAGTGCCCCGAGCGCCTGAATTTTCATCAGCCGAGCTTCTTCGGTATTCTCTTTTCCTGCCAAACAGTTATCAAGAACTTGGAGTACGTCTTTGTATTTTTTTTGTTGGAAGAGTTGGATGACCTGGTTGCGGCAACGTTCAATATGTGTGTGCTCTGGATTTGGATTTTTTTTGATGGTCAGCTCAAACATCATTTTTAATAATTTTGTCTCAATAGAGCGCATGAGCATCTGGGTTGCTGCGTTAGATGGTTTTGATGCAGCGTTATCCAAGTAGTTGGTATACCCTTTGATGGCGGCTTCCATTTCTCCTTTGGTTTCTTTCATCTGCGCAAACATAAACCAGCCCATCTCAAAGGACGGTTGAATTTTGAGTGCCTCTTCAATGTTGATCAGTGCGTTTTTGGTATCACCGAGTTTGGTGTAGAGTCTGCTTTTTAAAAACAGGAACGCGAAATTGGATTGTCGTTTGATTGATTTATTCAGATAGTTATCGGCAACTTTAAGTGCGTTGGTGACTTCATTTTTTTGTTCATAAAAGAGTGCGGTTAAAAAGGCGATCTCTTGATCGGTTGGATTTTTTACATTGAGTTTAACCAGCAGGTCTATTGCTTCGTCATTCATTCCCAATTTTACAAATGATTTAACCACAACCAGTCCAGCGCGTGGATGTTCTACAATCAGTTCTTTGAGTCCCTTGGTTTTTTCAAGCAGCGCGACCACGTTTTTAAATTGGTTTGCTTCAAAATATGATTCAAGCAGTCCAAGATCGGGGGCTAAACTCTCCACCTGTGCGACGATGCCTTCTAGAATTTTTATTTTTTCTTCTGTTTTGTTGAGTGGAAGCATGCCGGCAATAATGGATGCGGTGTACGGATTATTCATATCGGTGTCGTGAGCGGGCGCCATTTGTGCGAGCATGTAAATCGGTGCGCATGCTACCGCTAAGGTGAGCATTCGGAAATAAGAAACTGAAACCATCGTTTACTCCTTTTCTAGATAACAACGATTCAAAAAACGCTTCAACGCAGAACTCAGTTGCGGGTCGCTGATTTTATCCAAAGCTGCACGTTCTTGTGATGAGAGTGTTACTTCTTTTGGAGCACATGCTTGTTTTTTAACCGGGAGTGATGGACGCACCTTTTTAAGTTCTGCTTGTTTAAAGCGTAGATGTTTTATTCTTGGTTGGTCCAGTTTTTCGTTGATCGTGCGGATTAAAAGGGGAGAGAGAAGGTAAAGTTCTTGCATCCAGCACGCGTTTGCCACACTTAAAACCAGGGTTGAGTCCTGAATTTTTTCCAGTGTGACTTTACTGCCCAAGTCGCCGACAATCTCGGGCCATTTGGTAAGAAGTTCTGTTTTCCAGTTGCTGTCGGTTTTGAGGATCGACTGCAGGATATTTTTTATTGAGTATGCCATAGTCTTAATGTATCAGTGATTAAGGTTTCTTGTCATCGCGTTTTTATTTTTTGTATGTTGAGAGTCTTGTGATGTAACAAAAAACGAGTGGAGCCTTCATGAAAAAAGATTTCGAACTGCTTGACCATACTGCTGATATTAAGCTCCGGGTGTACGGAGCAACAATCCAAGAACTTTTTTGTAACGCGCTCGTTGGTATGTTTCAATCCATCGAGCCTGTTTCTCGTTTGTGCCGGTGTGAAAATGACCGAACGGTCCATGATCGGCTGGTGTGCGATAAACTTCCTATGCACCATGCCGTTGATGTAACGGCCGGCGATCGTGAGCTGTTGCTTGTTGATTTTTTATCGCACGCGCTCTATTTATCTGACGTGTACAACGAAGCGTATTTTAACGTTGAGTTTCAAGAGCTGGCCGACACGCATCTGCGTGCAACGGTACATGGTGTGCCGATTGATGGCTTTGGTATTGAGATTAAGGCGGTCACCTACAACGACTTGATGATTCAAGAGGTGGATGGTCAATGGTTTGCTGAAATTGTTTTTGATATTTAAAGTGTGGGGGAAAAGACGGTGGCACAAGAAAAATTAACGCGTAAAGATTTGAATCGCCTCAACGATAATCTGTATGAAATTCCATTATCGTATCGTGGTGACATGCGCGTTCCGGCGCGGGTGTACATGAACGAGTCGATGATCGACGATGTTCTTGCTGACAAATCATTAGAACAACTGATCAATGTTGCTTCTTTGCCCGGTATACAAAAATACGCACTTGCCATGCCAGACATTCATCAGGGGTACGGGTTTCCGATTGGCGGCGTTGCGGCAACCGCGATATCCCAAGGCGGTATCATCTCACCTGGCGGCATCGGGTACGATATCAACTGTGGCGTTCGTTTGTTGGTGGCAAACGTGAGTGCTTCAGACATTCATTCCCATCTACAAGATTTGGCAACGTCCGTGTTCCATGCAATTCCATCCGGTGTTGGTCAGGGCGGGAAACTGAAAGTTGATGCCAAAGAGATGGACAAAGTTTTGTTGCAGGGCGCACAGCACATGCTTACCAAAGGGTACGGGGATCCGCTTGATATTGAACTGTGTGAAGAACGGGGCAGCATGTCTGGCGGTGACGCGCAACAGGTGTCTGACAAAGCAAAAGAGCGGGGGCGTGATCAGTTGGGTACGCTTGGTTCTGGTAATCATTTTCTTGAAATTCAGGTGGTTGATGAAATTTATGACGCGGTGGCGGCACAAGTGTTTGGGTTAACGCTGGGTGCAGTGACCGTGATGATTCACTGTGGTTCGCGCGGACTTGGTCACCAGACGTGCACCGATCACGTAAAAATTATGATGGATAATTTGCACAAGTGGAAGTATCAACTTCCCGATCGTGAACTTGTGTGTGCTCCATTCACATCCCATGAAGGGCAAAACTATTTTGCGGCAATGGCGGCGGCTGCCAATTTTGGTTGGGCAAACCGGCATGTGATTACGCATTGGACACGGGAAGCGTGGCAAAAAGCGTTGGGCGCTGATGCGCATCTTTCTATGGTGTACGATGTGTCTCACAATCTGGGCAAAATTGAAGAGCACAAAATTAATGGTGAAATGACTCGAGTGGTGATGCACCGCAAGGGTGCAACGCGCGCGTTTGGTCCAGGATCAGATTTGATTCCGTTGCGCTACCGCGCCGTTGGTCAACCGGTCTTAATTCCGGGAACCATGGGTACTGCATCGTATGTGCTTGCTGGTAATGAGCAGGGAATGGAGCAATCATTTGGATCATCGTGTCATGGTGCGGGTCGACGTATGTCACGAGCTCAGGCCAAAAAAACGGTGCGCGGTTCTACACTGCGTGCGCAGTTGGAAAGTAAAGGGATTACCATTCGTTGTACCTCTGATGCGGGGTTGGCTGAAGAAGCGCCATCGGCGTACAAAGATGTGGATAATGTGGTGAATATTGTGCATGAGGCCAATATTGCGCGTAAGGTTGCACGACTCAGGCCGCTTGCAGTGATCAAAGGTGGTTGATACATGAGCAGTAATTGCATTGTTACCGGCCTGTTTGAGGCAAAAAAATATGTACTCTTTACCACACAGATTTGTTGTGACTAGGATAATCGGCATGAAATATGTGGTAGGTCCTGTATAAGGAGAGTGTAAAAATGTTGAAGCCGATACAATTTTTTTTAGTTTTATCTTTAGTGTTTGTTGTGGTATCCCCTTGTTTTGGTTTTGGGGATGCAGAAAGGGCATGGCTCGAGCAAAAAAAGCTTTCAGCAACTGAAGAATCTTTAGAGCAACTTGAGCATATGGCTTTTGATATGATGCCGCTTGATGCCGCATTGGCCGCCCATGGTAATCCGCAGTCTGTACACAGAGCGTCTGCTACATATAACGAATTGATCGCACAGATTGAAGCTGGTGTTGCGGGCGTAGGAACTTTTTTTTCAACACTCAAGCATGATGCAAATGAGGCGTCGAACACCGCAATGGCGATGGCTATGGCTATGGCGATGGCAAAAGCGATGGCCATGGCAATGGCGATGGCGATGGCAATGGCGATGGCAATGGCGTAAATGAATTGTTATGTGGTAATGCTTTTGGCAAGCAGGTAAAAGTTTTTCCAAAACAGTTTACTGCTACCTGGCATGGGCGGTTTACGTAACCCGTCTTTGATGAGTTCAATCATCTGGTTCCCGTAAGAATCATTAAGGCCCTTGGTTTCAGGGGCCTTTTTCTGTTCTATAGTCCAGTGCGCAAGCAGTTCATCAAGATATTCTAACGTTCGTGCTTCGGTTGGATTTTCTTGTGCTAGTAAAGACATAAAAGCTGAAGGGAAGCAGGAGACTTTTTGTTTAAAGATTTCAACAAGGTCACATGTACTGTTGAGCTGTGATGTTGCGTACAAGTTGGTGATGGTGCAACGCGAGCGTATGGTTGGCAAAATCTGTTGTGCGCGTTCGGTGAGGAAAATAAAGTGGTAACCTGCAGGTGGCTCTTCAACAGCTTTGAGGAGGCTATTTGAGCACGCAGTCGTTAAAAATTCAGCTTTTTGAATAATAAAAAAAAGATGATCGTCAGGCTCAAGTGCAAATGCGATGGTTTTGAAAATCGGTTCAATCGCGTCAAGCGTATAACTGTTTTCTGGTTCAAGCCACATTGCCGCGTGATGTTGTTCTTGTTCAATCTGCATGCAGACGCTGCAGCGTAAACATCCATTTTTTGGACAGAATGTTTTTTTAAGTAGATTCTTGGTATGTGCGATGGTGGTTGAATTTTGCCCGACCAAAAGTTGTGCTGGCGGGATTGGTGTCATTGGGGTATTCATAGCAGCAGGTTTTTTTTGTTGAGGTACTGCATAATCGTTTGATGCGCGGCGGCATGAATCTGTTCGTACGTTTGTTCACCATCAAGCACAATGACGTCCCGACGATCTTTAAATATGGTTTCAAATCCGTTGATGACACGTTCTGTAAACTCTGCTTTTTCTTGTTCAATTGCGGTTGGCACCGTCTTGCGGGCCTTGAGGCGTTCAAGGGATGTTGCTAATGAAATTTTGACATAGAGTGTGATATCCGGTTTGATATTTTGCAGAGCCCATGAGTTGACCTCACGGATCATATTTTTATCAAGTCCGCGGCCGTAACCTTGGTAGGCGAGTGAAGAGTCTGCCATGCGATCGGATATTACAATGTTGTGTGCTGCAAGCAGTGGTTTGACGACTTCATGCATGTGTTGTGCTCGGTCGGCGGCAAACAGAAGATATTCAGCGGTATCACTCATTGCTGTTGGTCGTTCTTGCAGCAGCTTGCGTATGTGTGTGCCCAGTTGTGTATCGCCCGGCTCAAAGGTTAAAATGACCGGAAGTTGTTCTTGCTCAAGTGATTTTCGTAATGAGCTGGCGAGTGTTGATTTACCTGATCCGTCGATTCCTTCAACGGCGATCAAAAGACCTGTTTTTAATGTTTTCATGGTTTTTTTCTTGGACTTTATGTGAACATAGCGGGTACATTTTTAGTGTATAACAATTATGATTATTTTATAGCGGTTTATGAGAAAGCGTAGAGAAAGAAAGAGGAGATTATGAAAAAAGTTATCATCAACCCCGGCTGCATTTCTTGTGGCGCGTGCGAATTTTATGCACCAGATGTGTTTGAGGTTACTGATGTGTCTCATATCAAAAAAGATGTTGATGCGATACGGTATGAAGAAAAAGTGAATAAGGCTATCAAAAACTGCCCCGTACAAGTTATTGCGTGGAGTGACGATGATCAACGGTAACTGGCGACCTTTTGATTTTTCTCGTCTGGATGGAAAAAATGAGAAAGAACGGTATGCTTTTTTGCATGATTCGGTGATGGGTCATCAGGGGGGTACTATGTTTCCCGGTGCGCTGTTGCATCGTGCTGCTAGCTTGTTTCCCTACAACACTGCGCTCATTTACAAAGATCGTGTCATTACGTACCAAGAGTTGTTTAATCGTGCAGCGCAGTTCAGTAAGCTGTTGGTTGCCAAAGGTTTAAAATCGCATGATCGTGTGCTGCTGTTTGTAGAAAATTCGCTCAGTTTTTATGTTGGTTATTTTGGCATTTGGCAAACGGGGGCTGTGGTTGCACCGCTCAATTTTTTTCTGCTGGAGCGTGAGCTGGACCACATAGTCAAGGATGCCAACCCGGCCATGATCGTCGCGCATTCAGAAAAAATTGCGCTGCTCAAGGGGGATCATTTACCGCTCATTTTGACTGAACAGGACATGAATTTAGAAGGGGACGTGGCGCAGACTGTTCCTGCCGAGTTTCAGGTGCATGCGCACCATGAAGATGAGCTCGCGCTTTTGTTGTACACCTCAGGAACTACGGGGTTGCCTAAAGGGGTGATGCTGAGTTCTAAAAATATTATGACGAACGTTGCACAAATTCTTGCGCGCATACCGCTTAATCAATCGCAGCGTGTTTTTTGTGTACTGCCGTTGTTCCATAGTTTTGCACAAAACACCTGCATTTGGGCATCATTCTTTTCTGGTTCTTCAGTTATCGTGGTGCCTAAGATTGAACGGCGCGCCATGCTGGATGCATTAAAGCACCAACCGACCGTTTTTTTAGGCGTGCCGGCGCTCTATGGTTTGTTGAGTATGTTAAAGACGGCACCGCTTGCCGGTGTTGATTATTTTATTTCAGGAGGCGACGCGTTGCCCGATAAAATTCGTGCGGGCTTTGAACTTATTTATCGCAGAAAGCTGTGCAACGGATACGGGCTCACTGAAACATCTCCGTTTATTGCAGCCGATCTTGATGATGTTGCTGAGTTGACTAATTGCATCGGTAGGCCGGCGCTCGGAATTGAGTGTTCCATTCGCAACGAGTACGGCAATGAAGTGCAAAAAACAGAGATCGGTACGTTGTGGGTGAAGGGGGGCAACGTTATGCTCGGTTATTACAATGCACCAGAAAAAACAGAAGCTGAGTTGGTTGACGGCTGGTTTTGCACGGGTGATTTTGCGCGGTTTAATGATGAAGGAAAACTGTTCATCTGTGGTCGTAGTAAAGATTTGATTAGTAACAAGGGTTTAAAAATCTATCCACAAGAAGTGGAGAACGTCATTTTGGACCACGCTGCGGTGATGTATGTTGGCGTGGTTGGCAAGCTTGATGCTTCACATAACGAAGTGCCCATTGCATTTGTGCAGCTGCTGCCGGGTAGATTGGCGCATGATGTTGAACCTGAAATTGCTCAGTTGTGCCAAAAAAATCTTGCTGCTTACAAAGTTCCGCGCTCATTTATTTTTATTAAAGATATGCCGCTGACGGCAACCAATAAAGTTGATAAAAAACTGTTGCGGGTGTTTTTGGAAAAAGAAGGTGAATAAGGGAAAGATCTGAATTTTTGTGGTGATACACGACGGGCCGGCCAATAGAACAATTGGCCGGCCCGTGAGTTTTTGAAACTAAAATGTTGTGGCTAAACCAATGTGCATTGATTGTGCGGTGAGGCCACTTCGTAGTTGTGCATCATAGCGTAAGGAAAGCGCAACGTTGCAGGGGAAAATAAAGTTGCAGCCAACGCCCAGTTGGCATGTGCTTCCGGTGCAGCAGGTGCTGTTGATGCACATGTAATCGGTTGGCCCGTTGATCAGTTGTGCGCGTATTGGTCGTTTATGAAATGCATATTCCCCAACCCATGCCAATGATGCGTGAGGAATAATTTTCGCCCCGTTGGCCGTATCAAGAACAGGATCAATCTCAAGACCAAGGTGTGCACGGAAGGTGTGCCTGTTAAATCCACAGACGCGTAAATTTAAGCTGTCTGCTCCTGTTTCACAAAATTGGTTGTGTCGATTAAAAAGATATGCAAGGCGTACAAGCGGTGTTACACATCCTTTCAATGTTTTACCAATCTGTAGGCTGAGGTCAAAATCGCCACCTTTTGGTTTGCTGCATGCTGTGCGATTGACGCCGGTGAATTTGATGCCGCGAGCAACCGTGTTCCAGTGACCGCCTGCGCACAGCACTCCGTCTACAAAGAATGAAGAGCGGCAGTATGAACCATAGAGCCCGACTTTAAAGTTTCCGCCACGAGCATTGCCGGTCTCGTCGCACCATTCAAGATGGTTAAAGAGCCCGGTTGCACCGATACCCCATACAAAATTTGGTCGTTCAGCTACGTCGATGCAGGCCATGATGCCGCCCGAGTGAGCGGAGAAGGCGTTGTAGATGTCGCTGCGAGTGTTGGCGTCCCATTCGCCCAGGCCTTGTGCCCATACGTTTATTTTTGGGTCGCAGGAAAAACAGCCGTCAGCTTCCTGACATTCAGTTTGGCGTTGGTGACGGCGGTAAGGATTTGCATCAAGCAGTGCTGTGGAAAAGAGAACTGAGTTGCGCAGGCTGGTGCATGCGAGAGCTGAGTATCGTTCAGGGCTGATCTGTTGCAATGCATTTTGCAATGGCACGGGACCAAAGTTGGGGTAGTTGAGCCAATCAAGAGCGTGATACACATTCTCTAAATCTGAATATGCGGTTGGGATAAATGGATCATCTAAGTACGTAGCAACTTGTCCAGGGTTGCCATTACCGGCCATGGGTGAGTAGGCAAGTGCGATTGCGCCAACCGGCCGCCTATGAAAACGGGTGCTTGCGCTGGTATATCCGTAGGTGGCAGGAAAATAATTGGTTCCATTAAAATCAACAATGAGTCGGTTTTGTGGTGCGCCTCCATCGCCCCAATTATAATTGGGAAGAAATCTGATGGGGCCGGCAACGCCAGTCCATAGAGCATATTCTTTTCCGGAGATCAGGTTGGGAGATCCGGGCATTTCAACATCCACAATATCAATGGGATCGTTGGCCAATGCAAAAATATCCTTGAGTTCTGCTGGTGTTCTGCCGCGAACATATTCGGAGCGCATAATCCATGAGCCGTTAGGACTACTATTTGAAGCGACGAGCAGGCGAACAAAGTGTTGGGGTTGCGTTAAAATAATTTCACTTGCTGGATAGTTGATATCAAAGGGGGCGGTTTCAGGAATCTCTTCAAGGTCCCATTGGGCACAAATATAATTAACTTCTTTGATAGCGTCTGCTGGGTTGTAACCGACTGGATAATTGGGTTGAGCAGGAGGTTGGATGGGGAATGGTCGAGGGTCACCTGGATTCCAGTTTCTGACCAGCGTGCCGATTGGTTGTGTGACCGGTAGCACGATTGCCAGTATTTGTGTCGACCCGCACATGGCACCAAGTAGCACGAGTAGTTTTTTGTGATTCATCCCTTTCCTCCTTTTTTTATGGTGAGATTCATTGCAGATGAGTATGAAAAAATTTGCGTGCCGGATGCAAGAGTTTGGCAAAAAAATGTGAAGTAGTTGGTGGGGAGGTGTATAAAAAAAAGGGGCCGGTCAGTATGAATAACTGTCCGGCCGTTGAAATTGAAAGATCTAACTTTTACGCTAACACGTCCACTGATGATTCCAAGAAGTCGATGCTGCTGATATTTTCTTGCAAGATATCATTGGCGATATTGCTGGTGCTGATGCCAGCTTCCAGTTTGAACGGACGTACAATTTCACCGTTATCATTTTTGAATGCTTCAACCATGTAGTTCTTGCAGGTGCCATTGGTTCGTTGTTCAAGCGTCGTTGCTTTTTTAAAGTGCGTTGCAAACGTGAACATGGTGTTTGGCAAAGCGTTTAATGCTTCTGCAAATCTGCAGGCAGCTTCTTCACCTTTTTCTGATGCGGTGCCTACAAAGAGCTCATCAATTGCCAAGAAGGCAAATTGGTTTAGTTGCAATGATTTCACGTTGCTCAAGATGCTTTTTGCGCGTAATACTTCAGCTTTAAAGAGTGATACGCCGCCGGCTGTGTCATCACCAATATTCATGGAGGTGGCCAGGTAGGTGAACGGAGTCATGACCGCTACGCGTGCTGGTGCAATACCAAGGCGGGACAGCATGATGTTGGCAACAACTGCTTTGAGTATTGTTGATTTACCGCCGGTGTTTGAACCAGTGACCACAATATTGCGTGGAGATTGCGTGCCACCAAGTTCAATACTGTTGGTGACCACAAGACTTGGATCAATAATTGGGTTCCAGAAATTCTCAAGATGCAGGTACGGTGTGTCTTGCTCGACGTAATCCACAAAACAGTAGGTTGCGTTGCTGTTCTCTTGCAGACTCATGTAAAGTTTTGCGATAGACAAGCAGGCATCGATTTCACCAACTGCTTGCATCAGACCGACAAATTCGTTTTTAACATCTTGAATCAAGTTAAAGGCGGCAAGGATGCGTCCACTGTTGGAGAAAAATGAGTAGTCGCCAGCAAAAGTTTTTGCTTCAAGGTGGCTAATTAATGTTTGAAGTTTTTCGAGTTTTTTCTTTTGTTGCTCAAGGTGTGCAATACCCATCTGCTGCATAAAGAGACCATGAGTGGCAACGTCATTGTGTGAAACAAGATTTTGTAATTTTTCTGTTGTTGTCAGGAGTGCTGCGACGCCTGAAAGTCTTGTTTGCATGTATTTGAGGGCGACATATTCTTGTTTCATTTGGCGAGCCGTCATGTACATAATGAGAGCAAGGAAGCTACCATTTAAACCAAGTGAGCCTGCCTGCATTGCTATAGCATTTAAAGTTGGCTGGCTTTGGGCATATGTTTCAGCGACTATATTTGGATTTTCAAGATTTCGTGTCAGATCCTTGAGCATTTTTTCTTGATGCTCAGGGATATAGCCTAATCGCCAAAAATTTTGGCAACGCACTCCTGCGGTGCTTGCATTAATTAAAAGCTTTTTTTGAGTTTGTAGGGTGGGATTTTTTTGTAGGGCGATACTGCCTGTTGCATAGGCTGTTTTTGCGAGATAAAAGGTTGCCGATGCATAAAATGTTGTTTGAGCAAGCCTTAATCCATTGATAAATGTTCTCCAAGAAGACAAGGCAAATGAGTTTGAGTTGAGTGTTTTTGCTATCGGCAGATAAAGCATTGCAATAACCTGCTCGCTGACCGGATTTGTTTTTTGCCAGAATGAAAATAGGTCAGATTCTTTTTGGGCAAGGGAACTGAGCAGAGAGTTAAGCTCATTAAAAAGATTGCCGTTGTTCACCAATTCACGAACGAAAGCCTGACGGTTGCGTAATTTTTGAATGTCATCAATTGGTTCCATCATCATTTTGGCCAATGCCGCCTGTCCCATAACCGTGGTTGTGTGGTTGATTTTTGAAAAGAGGTGCTTTGTTGAATTGGACCCTTGGGCAAAGAACAGTTCTAATTCTTTTGATGTTGTTCTCATGGCTTGATAAGAAGAAACGGGCATATTTTGAGCATTGACTTGGCCGTGAGCATCAAGAATCTCAAAAACCAACTTGAGCTTTTCGCCATCGCTGAGCTGTGGAATCTCTTTGAGCGCTTTTGTTTTTTCTTCTTGGGTGAGCTCTTTTTTCTCTTTATCAACAAAACCGATTGCTGCAATTAATGGATCGCCGATTTCTTTATAGGTAATTGATGGTTGTTGTTGAACTACAGGGGCTGAGGCGAGGCTTGAACAGCTTGTTGAGAGCAGACTGAGCAAGCATAAGGCTGTTGTGGAGCGGGATGTCATCATGAAGCATTCTTTCGAGATATTAATAATCTATTGTTAACTCAAAACGTTGCTTCATGACCATCTTTTTCATTAGTCAGAATACGGGAATATGGGGCTTAAGCAAGGGTGTTATGGCTGGGTATTCTCTTTATTTTGTGTGAGCGCATACGCAATGTGCGGGTGATCAGTGCTGACATGTTGCTGGAAGAACTTCATGAGCTCTGCATTGTCGATATCGAGTTTTGTCAGCGTTATGTGATAAGGCCCAAAATGCCTTGTCCACATGAGTCCCATCTTGCCAATACGTTCAGAGTCGCGATACACCGTAGCAATATCTTTCACTTTGATGCCAATGGCTTCCACCGGCGTTCCCCATATAACATAAGGGTTCATCTTTTCAACATTCTCCCAGGGAATAAAATTGAAATGTCTTATCCAGATGCCATGTTGATCAAGAACAACGGCCGGACCTTCATAGGTGAAGACATGTGAAAAGAATGCGAATAGCAATAAGAGTCCGGTGCCGATATACAGCATTGGTTTTATAAGCGCAGGCATCCAGGTAAAGCCATACAGAGCGGGATATGGGGATTGTGAAAGAGTGAACATGAAGATAAGAAATCCCATGGCCAAGAATGTTGTGATTCGAGGCTTCATCGTCGAGGTGTAACGGACAATCAGTTGCGGCGTGTTATTCATAGCGATCCTCTTTGAATGTGGTTTTCAGAAGCGTGCCGAAATTTCCAATAAATAGGTTATGCCTAAGTTGCAAAAAAACAAGTGGATTAAGTCTTTTTGTGGGAGCCTATCCGTAAGACAGGCCCTCACAGAATTAATGTACGCGCAATGCTTTTTCAATCCACAGTATGGCCATTGAATCACCCATCATTTTTTTCATGGTATCCATAACCATGCTCTGAGCTTCTCCGGGTGCTTTTGGACCTTGCAGTGCAACTTTTTGTCCTAAATCCTGACCCATCAGCATCTGACCAATTTGAAAATCTTGCGGTGCTTCGGCAGGGAAATGAGCAGAGATGACTTCTCGCCATTGTGCAGCGAGTTTTTTGCCTGCTTCGCTTTCAGGATCAGCGTCTATATTTTTTCCGATTTCTTCATGGAGACGCTCCCATAATCGCCATCGATGAGTAATTTGTGCTTTTGCAAACCACAGCGAGAATTCTGGGCTCATCGGCATAATCTCTTTAGTTGCTATTTTTTGACCAAAAGCAAAAGCATCTGCTGCATCTTTTTGTATTGTGTTTATTTGTTTTATTTTGTCCCACGTCATCTGTTGTGTTTTTGTCCACGCGTTACAGGCTTGCATATAGTCTGTAAACACCTTGACAGCTTGTTCGCCATCAGGCCCCTCAGGATCACCAAGCTGTTTATTGTTGATCAATTCGTCCCATGCATTAAATTCGCGGGGATAAGCTTGCCTCATGTCTAAATAGTTTTCTTGTTGTTTTTCACTGAGTTTGCCGACCCATGTTTTTTTTAAGTCTTCCATCATGCGATACCTGTCGATTAATGTGGTTAAATCCTTCCAGTCAAGGGAATCGGACTCCCCGCAGCGCTTTAACACAACTGCAAGGGCATCTCCTGCTTGCCGAAAGTGCTCAGCCTGTTCTTTGAGCATCTGCTGTTGAGCCAGTAAATGCTCGCGAACGTTGGACGCTTTATGCAACATGGTTTTAATCTGCTCCAAGCTAAAACCAAAAAACTTGAGAGCGATGATTTGCTGCAGTCTGGCCAAATCCTGTTGCGAGTACCAACGGTAGCCATTGGATGCGCGCGTGGATGGCTTCAATAAACCGATTTTGTCGTAATGGTGTAGCATTCGCACCGATACTTTGGTTAAATCGCTCATCTGCCTGATCCGCCATTGTGCCATCGTTTGTTCCCTTCTGAAATGCAGTCTAAGGTATGACACTGTGTCAGGGTCAAGGAAAAGAATAACATGGCCGGAGGGGAACGCAAACGCTTGTGGGTGGGGGCGATAGGGCCCCCTTATGAATGGATGATTAGCGCCCTGAATTGACGCGATATGCAGCCCGATAAATAAGGGCAAATGTTATAAAGCAATATGCATAAAAGATTGCGTAATGGATATTCGACATGCCTAGCCAGTTTCTGTGCCACGCAAAAAACATTACGGCTGAAAAAACTATGACCTGCGTAGTCACCTTTATGGAATCTAATTTGAAAGAGGGGGCTAGTTTATCCATGAATGAAAATAAATAAATAATGCATGCTACGCCCAAAATACTTACACCTAGAGGTACGAGCGTATTCCAAGGAGTTTGCATTCTCATATAAAGAGGGTAATGGAAGCACCACCAAACACTGATGGTAGAGAGACATACTATTGAAGGGAGTTCTTGTTTAAATCTGAGCCAGCGTGTGTTGAATGTATTCATGTTATTCATTTAGAGGCTTCTTTATGCACAGTTGTTTATTGATTTCTTTTGTAGCTTCCCATGGTTCGTATTAACAGAGTAACAAACGCAACGCTCACGATGATAAGAAATAGTTTGACGCTCTCTTTGCGCGCAGCTTCATTCAGCAGGCAAAAGAGTAGATAGAGGACGAGCATGATGACGTATGAAAATTGTGAACGTTTAAATTTTGCTGTGAGATGGTTGAAAAATGTCATGTGAGTCCTTTTTGTGTAAAATGTTTATCCATGAAGTTTATATGAAAATGATCGCATTACAAAGGCCATTCACCATGCACAATCACAAACACATTCTTTTGCACATCACTTCCAGCCTGAAGATGGGCGGCGCCGAGGCGGTACTTTATGAACTCATTAACGGTTTGGGTAATGATGAGTTTGAGCATTATGTTATTTATTTTTATGGTGGGCCGTGGGAGGTGAAGTTGCGGGAGTTGGGGGTACAGTTGTATCACGTGCGTGGGGGCATCTGTTTGTACGACCCGGTTTTTTGTGCACGGCTCTATAAGACTATAAAAAGAATTAATCCCGAGAGTATCCACTCACTATTGTGGGCGGCGAATGTTTCCAGTCGCGTGGTGGCGCGTATGCTGTCCATTCCGCACGTGAGCGTGTACCACAATAATATTGATCAAGATGGGAAGCTACGAAATTGGCTGGATAAACTAACGCGGCGGTTTTCACGGCAGTTGGTTGCCGTGTCTCAGGAAGTTGCGCAGTCGGTTGTCGTCACGGATAGACGGTTGTCGCTTGATAACATTCTGGTAGTTCGCAATGGCGTGAACGCTGCCGATTTGTTGAGCATTGGTGAGGCACAGGCGGTGGCACGAGACAGTCTGGGCTTGTGCGCAGAACATTTTGTAGTCGGGTCGGTGGGGCGGTTTTGCCCGGTCAAAAATTATCCGCTGCTCCTTGAAAGCTTTATGCTTTTGTATGAACAGTTTCCGTATGCACGGTTGCTCTTGTTGGGTACGGGGCCTGATGAACAGAAGTTACGTGATTTGGCACAACATTTGGGCATTGCACACGTGGTGACCTTTGTGGTTGGCAAACAGGCGCATGGCTATTTCCATCTGTTTGACTGTTTTGTGCAGTCGTCCAATAAGGAAGGTGTTTCCATGGCGCTGCTTGAAGCGATGGTGCATGCAGTACCTTGTGTGGTGACTAATACAGGCGATAAACACTCAGTGCTGAAGCAGGAGGTGGATGGATTGATTGTGAACGCGGGGGATGTGCAGGGGCTGAGCTTGGGCCTCGCGCGGTTAATTAAGACTCAAGAATATGCCATGCGGTTGGGGCAAGCGGGAAAAGGGACCGTGGAAAGTCGGTTCGCAGCCCATACCATGGTCGCGGCGTACCGGGAGCTGTTTATTTCTTCTTGTCATTTTGGTGGCAGGCAATAGTGCGATTATGGGCTATTTATAGCCAGATATGAAAGAAATCGTGGAAATGGGGCATTAAGCCGGGCGGGCTCTAAAATAAAAGTTGCTTTTTGGCATTGGTTCCAGTAGCATATTACCTGTATTTGGTTGTTTTAGATCCCATGAAATACCGACCAAATCGCTTAAAAAAGATAACCTCCATTTCCCCTGTCCGTGACGTTCTGTCTGGATGGGGGTAAAATTTTTCTAGGGTTTATGAAAGAATTTCGCAAACCACACAAACACGGCAAATGTTTTTATAATCATTCAAACGAAACACACAAAGTTTTTTTTACCGATATTTTCAGAATGATTTTTAATCGCCATCAAACTCCGACGGAAGAGGGGCAATCCTGTTGGATAGAAAATTCACCACAACCCGTTGCTTGCTCGCTCAGTCCAGTCATTACGTGGATTGGACATTCATCATTTTTGGTGCAGATGGGTGGCTTTAACATTCTTTTGGATCCTGTCTTTGGAGAAATTGCACCATTGTTCAAACGTATTTTGCCTGCTGGGCTGACTGTTGAGCAACTTCCGCGCATTGATTTTGTGGTGATTTCCCATAACCATCGTGATCACATGGATTTGAAAAGCTTACTTGCGATTAAAAAAAGATTTCCAGATGTGACCATTATGCTTCCTGAAGGCAATAGGGCGTGGTTTGATAGACAACAGTTTGCATGCACGTATGAACAGAGCTGGTGGACTGCACAATCATTTCCGACGGCGCACGATGCGCATACACATTTCACTATAACCTGTCTTCCTGCTGCACATTGGTCGCAACGTGGTCTTTTTGATAAAAACAGATCGTTGTGGGCAAGTTGGTTGCTTGAATTTAACGGGCAATCCGTTTATTTTGCCGGCGATACCTGCTATGCCGGACATTTTCAGCAGATAGCACACACCTTTCCTTCTATTACTATTGCTCTTATGCCCATTGCACCACGTGAACCTCGGCGGATGATGAAAGATGCTCATGTGGACGCCCATGAGGCGGGGCAGGCGTTTCTTGATCTTGGTGCTCAATCGATGATCCCTATGCACTGGGGAGCTTTTCCTTTTGGCGTGGAGCCCTTTGATACAGCAATAACGCTGATGCAATCTTGGTGGGTTGAAAATCAGGCTCAATTGAATGAAAAAACGCTACATTGTGCCAAGGTTGGGCAAGCAATCAATTTTGGTCACGTACATCTCATCTCAAAATAACAATCTTCTTTTTTTCTAGATCTCTTTGTTACAGGGCGTGTTGCTGTCCTCTCGCTTCATGATCGTTGCTTTTTGCGGTCCAATCATGATATAATTTCAAATAGGATAATATATCAATAAGAAAGGAGTTTTTGTCATGGTGACCATAAAGCGGTTAGTTTTACTAGGTTTGATGTTTTCATCTGGATGTACTGTGGCTTCGAATGTGTGGATTTTGAATAAGGTTAAAGAGGGTTCAATTTACGTAGAAGTTTCTTACTCTGTCTTACTAATCCCTTACACTAAGAGAGTAGAATTACGCTACAACGAAGAGTTGAGTTTGTATGGTAGTCCGGCAATTAAATCGATTCGTATACGTAATTCAAAAGATGAAGCTGTGACAAGCAGAATTGCTAGCATTATGGGCGATGATGTGGTGACACGCGCTTGTGATGAGTACATTGCCGCCAATCCACAAAAATATGGTAAGGCGACCATAGGAAATGCCAGAAGCTCAGGATGTTTTACCGGTTTTTTAAGAGATACGGGCGCTCGATTGGTTAATGGAGAGATTGTCATTAATCAGTTTATCAAGAATGTATTACTTCCCGTGGCTTTTGCAGTTACACGAAAACCGGGAACACAGGATTTTGTTGTGAGTGAATTAGCAACAGGTTTGACTGGTCGGGAGCCATTTTATTATTACGTCAAAGGTAAAGATTTAAAATAAGGGGAATTTATCATGAATATGGTACGAAGTTTTCTGCTCAGCGTACTGGTAATGAGTTGTGGTAGTGCCATGGCAACTGAGTTTTTCCTGCTCAATAAAACACCCAAGCCTTTGTACTATAAAGTTGGCTATCATAACGTTGGTCAGGATTTGTTGAGTATTCCCGCAGCGGGTGCGCAGGATCGTAAAGTAATGCAATGGTTTGAGCAACAATTAGAACCAAAAACAGGGGAAGGCATGTTGGCTCCCAATGCTGTTGCACACGTAAAATCATATCGCCTTATCTATCTTGTTTTAAGTGAAACCAAGCAAGAAGGCCGTCATGGTCAAATTGTTTCATTTGCTGGTGACAAGCGCGTTATGAATGCGTGTCAAACAAGAAAACAAAATGATTGTGTTGGAACAACATTGAAAGATATTCATCCAAGTATTGTTCAGGGTTTTGATGTGGCAACTATGTCGGGCATTTCATTGGGCTATATCAAATTTCAACAAAAGGGTCTGACTGCATTAGCAGTACCATTGGTGTTGGTCGCTACACAGGATCCAATTTTGGAAGCTCAAGGAAAAGTTGGTTACATAGTGACGGAGCTTGCACACACCTGGGGGGTTGTCAGAACACCAAAGAGCTTTTTTTATGAATTACAGGGCATGACGCTGCCAGGTAATTAAAAATAATATATCGTCGCAGGCACGGAGGTAAGGGGCCGTGCTTGCGATTTCTAGGGGGGACGTAATGGGATACAGTGTTCGTCAGTGTTTATTGTTTGTGCTGAGTATAGCATTCAGTTGCAACGCCTTTGTGTACGAGTCATGTGTCCTTAAAAAATGGAATGGAAAGTTGGGGCGGTATCAGTATTTTGTTGGCTTGAGCGATTTTCATGACAACACTCATCCGGCCAACAGTACGCAACTTAATCAGTTGCAAACAATCATTCAACAATCTTTACCTGGTTTAGTCATTGGGTCAGAAGATATCACATCGCCTGGAATAACCAGATCAGAAACCTGTGGCAAATTTGGCATCCGGGCCGAAGGTAGTATTTTGGCAGGATTTGCACAAGCGTGTCGCTCTCAAAAACTTCCTTTTAATAATTTTGAATATCGTTATTGCCGTGTTGCGGCGCTGGGTCCCGTGCTTAATAATGTAGATTTGAACATGCACAACTTTGATTCGACTTCGCAGATTTTGGTTGCTGCGTTAGTGAAAGAAATTGAGACGGTTTTTGATGAAATTCGTGCGTACCAGGATGGGGCCGTGATGCGTGATTTTTATAATTTGTGTAGTGTGCAGGTGAAGGGAAATATGCAGCGGTTTGGTTTGTACGCGCATCAGAATAAGTCGGTGGCTGATTATCTTGAACTCATGACGACATCTCAAGATAGGATTGAGTTTATAAAGCGGCTGTTGACATTTGATAGTGTTGTTCTTGATTTACGAATGTTGCATAGTGTTCTGAATGAACAGCAGCGAGGTACATATCTGATGTTTGCAGGCGGATCGCATACGTCCCGTGTTGCACAACTGCTCACTAAATTTGGATATGAAAAAGTGCAGAATAAACAATCAAATATTTCTCGAGAATATAATCTTGGAAAATGTTTGGGGAGCAATATTTTTGATGGTGCCTATTGCCAGCGGCCAGCGCCCATTGATGTGCAAACTATTGAACAGTTTTTGAAGTGATTTTTATTTTTTCTCAACTGTTTTTTTGAGGAGTTTGAGATAGTTTACGCTTTCATTGCGCTCCATATTTTCTAGTTCATTTAATGTGTCCTCAAAGTCAAGTTGCATTGCCTTTTCTTTTAAAAGATGTGTGAAGAGGGTGATGATTTCTTTTTCGAGGACGGGAAGTTCTTTTTTGATAATTCTATAAACCTCATCAGAATGTAAGTTAAAATATTCATATCTAACAATGTTTCCAAAATCAACAATGGCCTGCCAATTCGGCTGAGCGAACGGTGCTGCTGTTTCTGTTTGCAGTATTCGATTCATTGCTTCGCCAAGGATTCTCAGGTCGCCCAATAGTGCGCTGTACAACAATTCATCTAGCAATAGGTTTTTGGCACTGTGGAAATTTTTTGAGAGTCGACTATTCGATTGAGAGAGACAAGGGTATTGAGAACAAATGAATCAGTTGTTCGTTGCAACATGCAGGAGGTTCTTGAATAAAGAACAGAGTGATTGAGTTGGCCCCAAGTATCCTTGGGGCCATGCAGATTGGAGATTATTCCGTTAGATGTTTTTTAAGTAGCTTTAGTAAGGAGGTCGATTGAGCTTTTTCTAGATGTTTTTGTTTAACCACCGCTCCAAAACTTATCAAGTGATTGGCCATATCATCATTTTCGAATCTACAAGCCCACATAAGAGGACTATTAACTTGATTGAAAAGACTTGGCATTTCTAGATTAATTGTTTTTGGTGAACAATGAGGTAATAGTATATCCACGGCAGCTAGATTATTTGTAGAACAAATTATGTTAATTAGGGTTTCGCCATGGCAGGTTGGTTGATTAACATCAATTTCTTTTTCCTCAATAAGCTTTTTAAATTCTTGAAGCTTAGAATTCTCTAGCTTGGAATTATTGATAAGCTTAAATGTCTTCGATGACATCACTTTGCATTTAGACTCCTTTGCCAGTGCCTCTTCCATAGAAAAAACGATCGAACTTTGGTTTGAAATTACAATTGTGATGATTGTTAAAAATATATATTTCTTCATAAAATCCTGTTTATTAGTAAAAGTTCTTCGTCAAATAAGCTCGTCCAGAGTCCCCGCAAATAAATACGGCAAGATCAGTTGGCTTGAGGTTCTTTGCGTACTCACGGGCGACGTAAGCAACTGCCCCTGTACTTGGTCCACCCAAAATTCCATACTCGCTTGCAAGAGTCTTGAGCATAGGTATTGCGTTTTCATCTGTAACCGGGATAATCTCATCAATCACCGATTTATTAAGCACTTCTGAATCAAAATCAATTCCGATGCCTTCAACTTTATAAGGTTTTGGGTTGCCTTTGGTTGAGTACAAAGAGTTAGCGGCATCAATAGCGATGATTTTGATGTTTGGATTTTTTTCTTTTAAATATTTACCGGTACCGCTGATGGTTCCGCCTGTTCCTGCGCCTGCAAAGAAGTGGGTAATTTTACCGTCTGTTTGGTTCCACAATTCGGGACCAAGAGAGCTATAATGTCCCTGTGCGTTAACAATATTAAAATATTGGTTAGGCATGAATGAGTTTGGTGTCTTCTTTTGTAAGGCTACCGCTTGGGAGTGGTAACTTTTTGGGTCTTCAATAAAGGTAGTTGGCGGGCACATGATAATATCTGCGCCGTATGCTTTAATGGTTTGCAGTTTTTCTTGGCTGATTTTTTCAGAAACCGCGATGATAACCTTGTAACCTTTAATGCGGCCGATCATAGCAACGGCAATGCCATGATTTCCTGATGAAGCATCAATAATGGTACCGCCTGGTTTGAGTGTGCCATCTTTTTCTGCTTGCTCAATCATATATAATGCTGAGCGATCTTTCATGCTGCCGCCTGGGTTCAGGTATTCAAGTTTGGCATAAACTGCTGCTGGCGAGTCGAAATTGACTTTAACCAGAGGCGTATCACCAATAGCATGAAGTATGCTGTCATACATTGAGGTTTTTGTTCCTCTTTTGTTTGTCATAGTTGTGATTCTCCTTGGCTTGAAATGAAAAAAATAATGATCCCTATTGTTTAGATTAAAGCAGTTTTTGGTACAAGTCGAGGTGTTGTTGGATCATTTGTTGTTGATCGAAATCACTCAAGTCCTCGGTAAATCCCTGAATTTTGTGGAATAACTTTTGATTTTTGGTCAATTCTAGCATGCCGTCCGCCAGGGCTTTGATGTTGCCTTGAGGGTATAAAAATCCGTTTTCGCCATGCATGATGACGTCATGGATGCCGCCTGTGTTGTAACATAGAACGGGGATTTTAAGGAGTCGTGCTTCCACCACCGCGCAGGGTAACCCTTCCCATAAAGAACTTAATACAAATGCGTGCCAGTTGATCATGAAAGGGGCAACTTTGTCTTGCCAGCCGTGGAGTGTAATGGCGTCCGTCAAATTATTGTGAATAATCCAATTTTCAAACTGTGGCCTCAGCGCGCCGTCACCAATAACTTCTAGCCGAGCATTCGGATGCTGGTTGTGCACGAGTTGAAAGGCTTGAAAGAGGTCCATGATATTTTTTTGCTTTTTAAAGCAAGCAACGGTGCCAAAAATAAAAGGGGTTGATACTTGTGGAAAGGGGGCAGCAACGCGAGCTGGTTGGTAAAACTGTTCCCAATCGACTGCGGCACGAATAATGGAATGCTTATGTGCAAAGCCGGGAAACAGGTAGATGCCTGTTTTTACATCTTCTGAGGACACGCAGATAAAGTGTGTGGTGATGAGGCTGGTTGCCAGTTCACATAGATAGATGGCGCTCCACACAAACCTATTTTGATGTTTATGGAACCCGTAGCCGTGCACGGTGTGAAATCGATGCTTGATGCGGGCAAAGAATGCGGCCCAACGACCAACAATACCGGCCTTGGTGCTGTGCGTGTGTACTATAAGGTCAGGGAATTGTTTTTTTAACTTTTTGATGTGCTTGATGAGGCTGAAAAAGTTTTTGAGCTCTTTGAGCGGTGCCAGCAGTGACACGTCGTGCGTAAAGGAATCAAGGAGGTACACGTGGGAAGATTCCTTTACAGTGTCTGCTAGTTTGCCGGTGGAGCCTGAAATTAACGGGCAGGTATGCCCGGCTTCTTCAAGTCCTTTTTTAAGAGCAAGACACACTTTTTGTGCACCACCAAGTTCAAGTTTGGTGATTATATACAAAACGTGCAGTTCCTTTTTTTGCTTCATTAATCTGCCTTTTTTATAGCTATACGATCATAATGAACCGATTTATCGGGTAAATAGTAATAGTGAAAGTGAAATGAGCAGCGCATAAATTGCACTGGTATCAATCATTCCCTGGCCGAATAAGCTTATTTTAGAAAGAATTGGATATCGGTCTGGGTGAATGGCAATCTGCTTGCATGCTGCCGCTGCCGTTTTTCCTGAACTGATACCGGGTCCGATTGTTCCAATGCCAATACACAATGCTGCAGCCAAGCTGGCAATGCCATAAAGAGGGTTGGTCACTGATTGACCGGTAAAAAGAAGTAAAAGTGAGATAATCAAGGCAAAGATAATGGGAGTTTCAATAATCGCTTCAGAGACGAAGGTAAATGAAAAGACCTCTTTGCCGCTTTTGGGATTGACCCCAATTCCTTCACAGGCGGTTTGTCCAAAGAGTGCAAGGCCGATAACAGGGCCGACGCAACCAAGTCCGATGCTCAACCCGCTGGCAAGCAAGCGTAAGCTGTCTGAATAGGTGGTGGCGGATCCGGCTTGTCCTTTAATAAAAATCGCGACGATAAATCCAAAGATAACCGGTGTTTGAATAATTGATTGTGTGATGAGCATAAAGCGTAAAATTGTTTTTGAGGCAAATGGCTGGCGTGCGATAGCCATGACTGCTGTGCGTGCAGGGAAAGAAGAGGTTAGGCCGACAACGGCACCTGAAAAACAGATAGCAAGAGCGATGCCCAGTTGCGCAAGACTGGTATAAATAGTTTTTTCGCCAGCAGATCCGAGTAAAACAAGAATGGAGGTTGCAACACCAATGAGTGCGGCTGTTTCTATGAGCGCCATGCCGAGCAGTGATGCATTCATGATATCAGTGCGTGCTGCGGGCTGTCTGTTCATCGCATCAAGTGCTGCCGAGTTGGCAAGCCCTTCTCCAATGCCTACGGCAACCGAGTTAACGCCAACAATTAGTGCAACGGTTAAATAGTGTAGAAATTGAGCAACGCCTTCCATTGGATTCCTTAATGGCCTCCCTCACCAGACAATGCAATTGATAAATAGGTGAGAGTCAGCATTGAAAAGACAAAAGCTTGTAAAAATCCTTCAAATAATCCAAAAAAGACTTTAAGAAGGAGGTCGATGCCGCTGAGCATGCCAACTGTTTCTGTCAGCACACTGCCTTTAACGACGCTTAGATAAATGGTGGTGATGATGAATCCACCAAAAATATTGCCAAATAAACGGAATGAAAGTGAAACGACGGTTGCTAATTTGCCGACCACGTTAAGAGGGAACATTAAAAAGAAGGGGGACATATATTCTTTAGTGTAGCCCCAGAGGCCAACCGTTTTGATGGCGTAATATTGAATATATAAAAATGCGGTGACGCCGAGTGCAAGCGTGGTATTGATATTTTTTGTAGGTTCTTCTAGTCCGGGAATGAGTGCGAAAAGATTGGAAGAGAAGATGAAGGTAAAGAGGGCGGTAACGAATGCAAGATGTTTAAATTCAACGTTGCCGATTGATTGCTTACACAATCCAACAAATGAATTCATAAACGCCGTTACGAGGTAGTAGAGCACGCTGCCTTTTTTTCGTAAGGCCCAGCGGGCAACAAGTAAGACTGGAATCATTAAGCCTAGAATAATCCAGGTATCAACAACTGTTGTTTTACTTAAATTGAAAAATGGGTGCGTTAGTCCAAATTGGGCTAATGGTTGCCAGGGAGTCTCACTGAGTTCAAAACCGCTGCTCATCTGTCACGGCCTTCCTATTAAGGACAGTTAGCCAAAACATTACTAAAAACGCTGGTAAAACGATTATAAAATGTATTGTTGGGAAGCGCAATAGATAAATGGTAACTAAACTGAAAAAGAGAAGGCGAGCCATTGTCATGATAGGTAAAAGGGCTCTCCTGTTTCGGAATAAACCGAAGGAGAGCCCGTAAACTATTCCAAACAAAGAGCCAGCAAGAAGAGACGTCAACGCTGTAGTAATGCTCATAGTTTTTTTATATTTATAGTTTCTTCATGCCTTTGTAATCGCGCCAGTATTCAGCAACAATTGCTGTAGACCCGGTGACAACAACTAAGCCATGACGTTCATCAACTGATTTAGTTGCAGTTTCAAAAGCATCTTTGAAGGTCTTACACGAGAGTGCTTTGATTTTCATGCTCTTCAAATCGTTGGTTACTTTTTCTATGTCCCACGATTGAGCATCAAGTTGGCCCGCTTGTGGTTCTGCTGGGCAGACAATAACTTGACCGGACGTCTTTTTAAAGAAGTAACGCAATTGTTTTAAAAGTTCATCCATATCAATGCTTGAGTTATTAACACCCAAGATGATACACAAACCTTTGAGCGAACGTTGATAATGTAAAAGACGTACACCAAGCAACAGATTCTTGAACGCATCAAGATTGCTTGCTGTGTCTAAAATAACTGTTGGTTTTTCTTTATCTAAGATCTGGAATCGAGCAGGAAGTGTTCCATGATTCTCTTTCCAGAACTGTTCCAATGTTTTTTGTGGATTGAGTTCTGTTTGACGCTTTGCTTCAATGGTAGGGCGGCCACGTTGAGCAGCTGGCTTTAATAAAAGGCTTGCTGTTCCAATGACGGCGTCTTTTGCTGCGAACTTGGTGACGTATAGTTGTGCTATACGTTCTGCAAGTGCGGCGCAACGGCCATGAAGTTGTTCAAACGGATAATTTAATGGTGCCAATTTTCTGATTGGCATAGCCCACTCGCCACCTTTATTGGTAACGATATCAAGCATGACTTGCAAGTTGAGCTTGCTTTGATCAGCTGATACGGTCCAGGTGCCGGCTTTAACGCCTTCGAGTGTTTTTTCAATTTTTTCTTGAGTTGAATTCACATCGTCAGGTGTGATGCGAGTAATTGCGAGAATTTTTGGTGAGCAGATTTTGAGGGTTTCAACATAATGTTCGCTGACTTCAAGAAGTGCTACTTCTGCCTTATTATGGGCAAAATAAACAAGCGCCATAACGGTCATTATTTCAGCGGTGCTTGGGGTCAGACCTTGCGCATCAGCTGCATTGATAACTTCGTTGGCTATTTCTGCGAACGCTTTACTGGGAATAATTTCGCCATTCAGTGTAAATCGCTCATTGTAGGTCAAGATGTGTGGAGCATAAAATGCACCAACGGAAATACCCTCTTCCTTTAAAAGGCGGGTAGCAAAATGCATGGTCAAACTTTTGCCGTTTGTGCCAGACACTAAAATGGTATCGAGTTTTTTTGATGGAGTACCAAGAGCAAGATCCAATTTTGTAATATTGGTAGCTTGTGGCGTTGTGGACCAATGTGCATCAAAAAACTCTACAATTTCGTTGTAGCTTCTTTGTTTACCAGGGGCTATTACGTCACCCTGGGATATCTTTTGTTTTATATCTTTCATGGTTCTTCCCATCGTGGTTAGTTTGATTTTCTCATATAAGTCTTCAGTTAGCCATTATACCCTAAAAAACCCCCTCTTTTCAGGGGATGGCCCGAGACTTCTCTGCCTTATATTCTAAGTTACAGGTGTTTAAGAAAATGTCAATCAAGAAATTATAAACAGCTAGGGATCACATTAATTACTATGTGTCAAAAAATAATTGGATTTTGGGTTTTTTTTGGACAAAGCAATGGATCGCTCTTTTGGATCGAGCTATTCCGGCAAGCAAGAGGTTGTGGTTGGAAGGTGTAATGGGGGTAGATGGGCTAAAAAAAGGTGGTAATGGAACTGATAGTGTTATCTGCTCGATATATTGCCATTGTGATATGGTCAAAAGTGGCTCTGAATGATTTCATGTGAGTCGCTTAATTATTTTTAGATTTTATCAGATTGTGGTGATTAATTGTGAGGGTTGTCTATATTTTACCGTTTTGGCTGAATTTTATGAGCAGAAACACCCCAATGCCCGCCACCGCAAGGCTAACAACAACCTTGGGCAGTTTTGAGGCGATGCCCTTGAAGGCGACGTACGTTCCTCCGGCTGCCAAAACAAGGCCGGTCACCAAAACGACGGCTGGATATTCTTGGGCCAAGGTGGTAGTGAGCCTATCCGCTTTGAGAAGCAACTGTTTGCCTGTCGTGAGCGCTTGGTTTTTAAAGGACTCTAATTGGTGCTGATTAATTCCGTAGACCGTTTGTGGTAGGGCAGAAAGACAGATGCTACAAAGGAAGAGCGATGTTTTTAATATGGTTTTCATCAGATCTTCCTTTGGTAGAGGTTGTAGGGAATAATTTTAGTTTTAAGAAACGGTATTGCCACTTGGGAATGTTCGATACGCCAGATACAGTGAGCCTGCAGAGACGGCTGTAACAAGAAAAATTTTAGGAGAGGTTTTGATAGCTTCGTAGCTCGCGTAGGCTAAACCGCTTACGCCGACCACCGCGGCGCCAATACACACTTTTGTTTTGTATCGTGCTGGTATTTCGTCGATAAATTTATTTGCTTGAATCAGCGCTTTTTCAGCAAACTTAAGTGTTTCTGCTACAACTTTGGTTTTAAGAGCGTTATTTAAAATTTCTTCGTTCTTTTTCGTCTTGGTATCCATTCCATATGCCTGTTGCGACATGGTTGCAAACCCAAGACCTGCGATGATCAACGAAAAGGACATAACTATTTTTTTCATAAGACTTCCTGGGGCGATATGCGTTGAACTCTTGACCTTTGCCATGATGAACAGCATATACTAAACCCAGGGGTAAAATAAAGGGAATAACTGATAAAATGAAGGGGGCTCGGGATGATGGTGAATAAAAAGGGTTTTACGTTAATTGAGTTAATGATCGTCGTTGCCATTATTGCGTTTTTGTCGGTGATAGCCGTTCCCAATTTTTTCAAATTTTTGGCCAAGGCAAAGCGTACCGAGGCGTATATGAACCTGCATTCCATTCATACGGCGCAGAAGGTTTACTGGTCTGAGCACGGAGAATATACAACGCAGCTTGCCGGAGGCGCGGGCGCAGGGTGGCAGCCAGAAGGCTATAGTGGCGGTGGGGCATCAGAAAAGTTTTACTACACTTATGGATTTGCCCAAGGTGGTGAGGGTACGAGTTTTTTTACGGGAAAGCTGGAAGGCGCAAGCGCTCAAATGAGCATGACCCATGCTGATAAAACAGGTTTTGTTGCCGCAGCTGTTGGCGATATTGATGGTGATGGGCAGCTTGATGTGTTAACGATCAATGAAAAAGGTGACATACAGATTGTTCAGGACGATTTGGCCTGATATCACGCCGCGGGATGTTTTAAAAGCCGAACAGAAAAAAGAGCAGGTGTTCTTGAAACAGGACGTAAATGATTGCGCCCAAGGCAAGAAACGGTCCGAAAGGGATTCTGATCTCGCGACTTTTATTAAACAGGGTGATGTACATTACGCCTGCAATTGAGCCGATGAGTGCGCCAAAAAACAGGCTGATCCAACATCCTGCAATCCCTACAAATGATCCGACAAATGCAAGCAGCTCAAGATCACCTTGGCCAATGCCTTCTTTGTTGGTGAGCCATAAAAAGATTTTTGATGCAATCAGCAGTGTTCCGTACCCTAACAGGGTGCCGGCAAGGCTGTTGATGAGCGTGATGGGCAACCAACCCATCCATGCACACAAAAAGGCCACGGGAATTAAGAAAATGGTGACGTATCGTGAGATGAGCATCGTTTCAAGGTCTGAGCGGATGCTGACCATGAGGGCAGAAAAGAAGATAAAATAAGCTGCGTAGTAGGGCAATGAAAGATGGAACAGGGCAAGTAGCGAGCCGAGGGTGGCCAGTTCTATAAAGGGATAGAGAATGGAAATGGGCTGTTGGCAGTGGCGACACTTACCAAGCAGTAATAACCAAGAAATGACCGGGATATTATCATACCAAGCAATTATATGATTGCATTTTGGGCATCGGGAGCGACCTCGAATGATATCAGCTCCAGTAACTAAACGATAGGCGACAACATTTAAAAATGATCCCCAGCATAAAAGGAGGGGGACAAGAATTAAGAATGTTATAATCTGCCTTCCACCTTTAACTGCTCAAATAAGGTATCGATTTTGTTTTGTTTTTCAAACTGCGCATCGTACTTGAAGATTAACTGTGGTGTGTAACGAGCTTGAATTGACTGGGCAATAGCTTTGCGAAGCGCCGGTTTATATAAGATTAATGTGGGAAGACGAGCTTTGAAATCCTCTTCCCCGCCGGCTGCGGCAAAAAAAATATTACAGGAACTTCTGTCAGGCGAAAACTTGACCGCGTTAATAAAGAGACCTGAAAAAGACGGGTCATTTTGTGTTATCTGCATGAAGTACGTAGAAATCTCTCGGTAAAGGAGGGATTCTTTACGTGCTCTGCGAACGTCACTTTGTTTTCTTTCCACCATTTTTTTATTGCCAGACAGTTTGTTAGATTGTTAGAACTTTAAGATGCCTTGAGTGGCCATACGCATGAAGTTTTGTTTAACCGCTCTCATCAAACGTTTACGACGTTTTTGTGTTGGAGCTTCAAAATACACACCGCGCTTCATATCTCTAACGACGCCTTCACGCTCAATTTTTTTCTTGAGTTGTCTGAGTGCGCGTTCAATGTTGCTGTTTACGTGGATTTCGATGTTGGACTGTTTCTTTGACATACGTGTTCTGCCACCTTCCAATAGGGTTTTTACCAATTAAATTTCATATACCTCAGTTTTTTCATTATAGAAGAATCGAAATGCCTTGTCCAGCTTGATTCTGCCCCAATAGACGGAGCCCCAAGCGTTGGTGAACTTGGGGCTTTTTGTAACGTTGAATAGTGTCTGTCAAAGGTTCTATCGCTGAAGCTTGTCGTTGACTAGAAGATAAAGTTGAGTCCAAACATCAATGTTGAGCTTCTAAACGCATTTCTTTGAGAAAGAGGAGCCTGCCACAAGATTCCCAAGCCGATATTGGGTGAAATGTCGTAATTCAGGGCTGAGTTGAACACTTGGGCTTTAAATCCTGTTTTCTTTTCAAGCGTACCCGGTTTGAAGGCGGTATCCCCGTTGCAGACCGTGATGCAATCATTCATGTGTTCCATGACTACCCATTGGCCATAAAACGAGAAGTGTTCAAGGAAGTGGTGGGCCTGCATGTGCAGCCCAAAGTGCCAGTTAAAGCCAGGTTGTATGCTCACGTCTGTTTTAAAGGGGAAGATGCCTTGTTGACGATCGTAAGTTGGTACAAAGTAGTTATTAAATCCGTGGCGCCAGAAATGTACGAATGCAGCTTCCCAACCCAGTTCTATGGTTGCGGTAAAATCAAGGTCGATACCGCCCTTAAAGCCGACCGCTTTATGGCCATTGTTACCAAATTGCAACCCAAAGGCACGGGTAGGGCATTTTTCATCCCCTGTTGGTGCGATGAAAGCTACATTAAAGTGTGGGATGACCAAGAACTGTTCCCATTGATGGTCTGCATCCTCTTTTATGGTGAACGCATGCCGCCAAAACAAGCTGAGTGTTGTATCTTCGGCTGATGTTTTGTGGAAGTTTTCCAAGTTGAGGTCAAGGTCGTCGGCGATTTCATCAAGTTTGCACATCAAGTACTTGTTGACGTTGGCTTTGGTGATAAGAGGTTGATCGACAACGCAGGACGGTGGCTCTTGTGTCAGATTCTTAAACTCGCAGACCCTGAAATTGATATCAGATCCGCCGCCGTTAATTGCCAAGCCAAAGCCAGCACACAGGCCAACTTCTAGGTCAAAGCGCAAACCCCGTTTACGGTAGGTTGCTGGAAATTCAAAAAATCCGAATTCTTCTTTGGGATCAAGATCTTTTGGTTCATCAATAATTGTTGCAGCTCCGGCACCAAAAAGATTGGTGCGTGCATCTGCGAGTGTTGTGCTAAAACTTTGCCCTGTGGGGATGTCGCCCATAATGAGCGCGAGCATCGACCATCGTGCGTTGAGGTTGCCCAGTTGAGAATCGACATTACAATAATCTTTGCCCAGGTCTGCGTTTTGCCCAAAAGGAGAAATTGAAAATCCAATGTGATTCAATTTTGGTTTTTCGTCAGTGCGTGCATGCAGCTGTTCTTTGGTCCGTGTGTATAAATATGCATGCGGGTCCAGCGTGCTATGGAGCGGGAAGTAATCGTTGCGTGACAAATTAGAAAAAGAGGCATGTGCGACTTCACATCCAAGTAGCAACACGCAGGGGAAAATAAATTTTATAAAGAACTTCGTAGTCATAGTACTCCTTTCAGGGGGTCATAATTCTTGTTAAGGTATAGCACTGTCCGCGTCTGCCAGTCAATTAATGAATCAATTTTACACTATGTTCTATGATTCCCTGCAGAGCAAAGAGCAAAATCATTGTTGCGGTTGCGATGCCAATTACCGTTTTTATGTTGCGTCCCGATGTCCATTCTTTTTTGATGGTGAGCAGTGTGATCATCGAGGCGATGTACGCAAAAACTACAAACACCGATGCCAAGAAGAAAAAAAGATCGATGTTATGCAGTGTGTAAAAAACAATAAAACTGCACAGGCCAATCAGAATCACCGCCGTTTTTGTAGTGAGCTTTCCTGATAAAAGCAGCGCTTGTGTGCGGGAATTTTTTATTTTTTTGGTGAGTGAAATGACCAAGTTGCTGGCGCCCCAGATAACTGAATGCATCGTGCCCAAGATGGCAGAAAGAATCCCTAGTTGAATGGTGGTGGTGAGCCATGCGGCGTGAGGAAAAATCTGTTTTAACGTTTGCGCGAGCGGAATATCGGGCGAGGTAAAGAGTGAAAGCGGCACGGTAACAATGAGCGCGCCGACAAAAAGAACATACAAGGTGCCCACAATCGCTACTGAGTAGGTGAGTGCACGGGGAACGTTTCTTTCCGGGTTGCGGACCAGTGCAAACAAAGATGCTGCTGATTCAAAACCGAAAAACCCAAAAATCACTTTGCTGGTCGCTTGCATTACGTTGCCAAATCCAAACGGTGCGAATGGAGTGAGCAGACTCAAGTCCGCTTTGGTCAAACTCATGCCGATGACCGCAATGATGGGAAATATAGTGCAACAGATTAGAATGCGTTGCCCGAGTTGTGAAAGTTCGGTGCCAAACAGATTGATGCCCACCAAAATAACCAGGGTGATTGCGCCCAGCAGTTCAGGGCTCGTGCTGGGAAAAAATGGAACAAGGTTGTAGCCGGCAATGCGTGTGAACAGCCCTACGCCAACGATCATACCAATAATGTACGCAGCACCGGCGGCAAGACCAACAGAGTGTCCGCCCCACTGTTTGGCGTATGCGTAAAATGAACCTTCTTGTGGAAAGAGTTGAGCAACACGGGCGATTGATTGTGCCATAAACCAGACCGCGAACACTACAAACAGGTAGGTCAAAATTCCGGCCGGTCCGATGTTGGAAGCAAGAATGGCGGGTGCTGTAAAAATTCCGGCGCCAATCATGGCATTCATGCCGGTGATGGTTGCCGTTGCAAGTCCAATTTTATGAGCGTTGTCGCTAGACATTGTTTGTTCCTTATCTGATTTTAAAAATGGGGAAAGGGCTGTTGCGCTTTTACAAAGATTTTATTTACGGTACGCTGAATTCAATGCGCAATTCTCCCATAAAAAGCACTCTTTAACAAGGCATAGTATCATGAACACCTGTCTGTATTACCAGGCCCATGTCGACAAACAACGTTGTTGGTTTTTTGTTGCAGTTTTGCGAAGTTTTGAACATATGTCGTTTGACAGAACACTCGACAAAGAAACCAGTCTTTTTGAAATTTTTGTGCCGCACGCCGCGCAAGAGATGTTTGAAAGCATCATGCAAGAGCTGTACGCACAAGATATTGTTATTGATTGGCAACCCTTGCCCAATCGTTTGGCTGTACCAGGCTCATTGTTGTAAATTAATGAATCACACAAAAATATGAGACCGAGAGAAGAGCAATTTTCTCTCGGTTTTTTTGTAGGTTTATAAAGTGTTGAGTTGTGAGAAGATTTTTTTGTAGGGTTGCAGATGGTAGAGAGTGTTGCATAACAAAAGAGGAGTTGTTGATGTTAAAAAAGTTGTTACTTGGTGCCGTTTGCTTGGGCATAACTGGTGGTATGTGCTTGTTCCTCGACGCGTCCGACAAAGCCTTGTCTGGGGCACATGCAATCTTTGGCGACGTGTCCTCCGTAGTTTTAACGAAGGAGGAAGGAGTGGCGACGTCGGAAGCTTCAGTAAAGGGGAAGACCACGGCTCATCAAGAATTTGCGGAGCCGAAAAAAATAGAACAAATACAGCCTGTTGTAGATGTACATCAGAAAAAATATGTTTTATCTCTTCATGGCATTAAGGTGAGCATTTCGCCACAGGGATTTTTGTTATCAAAACAATTCAAGGAATTTGAAGACGAGTATGGGGATGATGAACAATATTTTGACGTTCGAAATTCTACGCTCACTATGCCGTTGGATGATTTATTTGTAGGCAGGCCATGGACCATTCGTGATGTGAAAGCATTTATTGAACTTGCACATGGCACATTGAAATGGGGAGAAAAGTCAGCAGTGCAATTGTTGTCGTTGTTGCAGTTAGCTCATTATTTAGGAGCTCATATTTTTGATGCTGGATATCGGCCTTCTCGTGATTTGGTTGATGAATTATTGAATGAGCTGGCAACAAGAATTCGGGATAGAGATTTTGTTGATTGGCTTAATGGTTCAGGTGTTTTGTGGAATGTGCTTGAGTTGAATGATGATCTTTTGGATCAACTTGCTCATAAAATGTTTTATGAATTACTGGATACACCGCCACTACTCAGAACGCTTTCAGAATCGCAGGGGAATTATTTTGTTCTTTCGCAGGGAATGATTGCTCACGTTGATGCATTTCAAGAAGGTAAAAAAACGTCGATTACTTTTATTGATCCTCGTACGGGGGTGACGCGTTGGCAATTTAAATGTGATGGGCATGTCATAGGCGTACAATCTCTTTCGGGCGAGCGGCTTGCTGTTGTGACAACAGACCAAGAAAAGGCCTTGCAAATTATTGATATGAAGCATGATGGAAAATTGCTACAGACATACCCCATTAAAATGTCATTGCAGGATCAACTTGAATTTATAGGTCTCATTGAATTGGATAACGGAGCACTTGTGGTGGCAGTTTCGGGACAAAGTCTTTTTATTTTAAACCCTCATGCGTCAGAGTTAGTGCAACGTACGATTTCATTACCGAGTGATAGCTATGGAAGTGATGTTCATCATATATGTGCGGTGTCTCAAGGTCGTTTTGTTACGACAAGCTTTTCTGGTGATATAAAACTGTGGGATGTAAAACACAAGCGTCCAGTGCTCATTTACAAGGGGCAAAGCTTTTCTTTGATCGGTATTATTGCCGTGTCTGGTGACCAGGTTGCATTCAGAACTTTGGATGATCAACAGGTTTTACTCCTTGATGTACGTAAGGGTGTCATAACAAATTTGTCTGATAAGAATCTTGGAAAACTTTTTGATTTTGTTTTTTTTACCTGAAGGGAGTGTGGCAGGTGTCAGTGCATCTTTAAATGACTCTGATCTATTGGCGAAAATAAAAATTTTTGGCAAAGACAGTACGTATGAGCTGATGACTGATATAAAATCTGCTGATGTCAATACCAAACGTCATCGAAACCATTTATACAGTTTTTCTGATGGGTTACTGATTTACAAAAATGGTAATGTGCCTGTAGTAAAGATTTGGCAGGTTATGGGATCGAAGAAAAAATATATGACGTTTGCGTCTGAAGTTTTTCTTAAGGCTTTATCTGTTAGTAATATGGGCCCACAATTGGATTATCCAGAGAAAAATACAAAGAACTCATTGAAAGAAATGTTAAGTTTTTTTGATAAACATAAGCCTCTGGTATTTGATAATCTTATGCGAGATGAGCGACTCAATAAGATTTTTATCTCGATGCCAGAAACAGACGATGTTGTGGAAATATTTAAAAAACTGAATATTTACAAGCGATATCAAACTATGAAGCAATTCGTAGTATCGAAAATGGGAAAATAACATAAAGAAAAATACAGAGGCCTTGAACATTACAAGGCCTCTGTATTTTTTTATCGTGTTTGAATAGATGCGATTAACGTATCAAGTCTACGTCGCGCCTCATTAATTCCTAAAATATCAATAAGTTCCTGAATGCCTGGTCCTTTAGTAGATCCCATGAGCGCGAAGCGCAGGAATGAAAAGAGATTTTTAAGGTCAAGACCGCTGGCTTTGGCTGCTGTCTTTGTGGCGGTCAGAAATTCCGCGGGAGTGGTGATAAGATTCAAGTGTGCGGCGACAAGTTGTGCGACGGCAGGAAGTGTTGCCGTATCAAGATGCGTTGCAATTTCAGCGTTTGTTAGTGTTGGTGCTTCAAAATAAAACTTGAGTGCGAACTCAACATCTTTGAGTGTCACCAGGTCGGTTTGAATGGCTTTAATCAGCTGCATGAGCCGTGCGTCATCAATGGTGTGTGCTTGAGGGAATGCTGTTTCTAAATAGGGACGGCACAGTGACACAAGTTTGACAGTATCGTAGTGCGCAAGCCACTTGCGATTGATCCATCGTAATTTTTCTACATCGTATTTCACTTGGCTTTGAGCATGTGCCTGGTCAAAGTTGAGCGTTGTACCCAGCTGCGTCAGCGACATAATTTCTTCCTCAAATGAGGCGCCGATAATTGCCAGGTAGTTGCAAATTGCTTCCGGCAGGTAGCCCGCTTGTCGCAGATCGAGCAATGAGAAACCAAAGTCACGTTTTGAAAGTTTTTTGCCTTCAACGTTGCACAAAATAGGCAAGTGCCAGAAGGTTGGCAGCGTAGCGTTGAATGCTTCATAAAGCGCTGCCTGACATGCGGTGTTGGTCAGATGGTCAGACCCGCGGACGATGTGCGAGATTTTCATTTCCATGTCATCTACAAAGTTGGCGAACATAAAGGTGTGCGTGCCGTTAGGGCGTGTGATGGAAAAATCGGAAAAGTTTTTGTACTCAAAGGTCACGTTGCCGTGGGCTAAGTCGTGAATGGTGACCGATTTGTCATAATCCAGTTTGACGCGCCAGATAAAGGGCATGCCAGTATCAAGATTGTGTTGGATCTCTTGTGGTGTCAAATCCAAGCAGGCTCGGTCGTAGCGCGGTGCTTTGTGCATTGCCACTTGGCGTTGCCGTTTTTTTTCAAGATCTTCAGCCGTGCAAAAGCAACGGTAACAGCCGCCTTGAGCAATGAGTTTTTTAAGCTGAGCATCATAAATTGATGTGCGTTCTGATTGGAAGTACGGCGCGTGCGGTCCACCAACGCCAGGGCCTTCTTGATACGTGAGGCCGAGCCAACGCAAATCATCAAGAATCTGTTTGGCGCCGGGGTCAAAGTTACGTTCGGTGTCGGTATCTTCAATACGTAGAATGAAGGTGCCGTTTTTTTGGAGAGCAAAAAGATAGTTCAAAAGTGCGGTGCGCACGTTTCCCAAATGCATGTAGCCGGTTGGGGAGGGGGCGAATCGAACTCTGATGGAAGGTTTATTCATTTTTATGATGCTTTCGAGGGCGTTTAAAGACAACAAATAATCAGTCTACTAGGAAGTTAGTCTAAGTCTAGAACAACATTTTGAGTATAAGTTTTGACATATGAAAGACTGATTTGTTACTTTTTTAGTGGATTTAAAAAAAAGGGTAGTGAAGCACTTAAGGGGGAGGAGAGTCCGATGAGCCTATGTATCAGAATTAGATTTTCGATGGAGGCGGGCAGTGATGCTGTACGTGTGTTTATCCAAAAACAGGCAAAAGACCTTGAATTGGAAGGTACGGCGCATTTTGTAGGGGACAAAAGCGTCAATATGGTGGTGTGTGGTGAACGTGAGCAGGTGGACTTTTTTATTGATGAACTTCATGCCAAAAGCGCGAAGTATAAAATAGAGAACATCGAGCTTGAGCCATTTTTAAAAACCAAAGATTACCGCAGTTCATTCCGCGTGATTGAATAAGTGGAGGGGGATTCTCAAGATTTGGCAGCTCCAAGGGGAATCGAACCCCTATTTCTGCCTTGAGAGGGCAATGTCCTAACCGTTAGACGATGGAGCCGTGAATAAAACCTAATGTACACTGTATTTTGGGCGGCGTAAAATCTTTTTTTGCTTGCCCTCCGAAGCTTTAACGAAGGCTGGTGGGCACGTCGTCGTTCCGGAGGGGTGTAGTAGGGTGTGGCTTGAGAGCTCAAATTTTGTTTTGTATTATTGTGATAATTCCCATCGCCCCTCGTTTGCTCCTGCGTTCTATGCTACACTTTTTACCATGTTTACCTTTAATATAAGGCCCAAACGCCTTGTGTGCCGGGTCTTGCGAACCTTATTTTTTGTCTCTTTTTTGGTTGTTAGCCCATGCAAAGCGGCCATCACACTAGACCTTTCAAGTTCTGCTGAGGACTGGGGTGCGCAACTGCGTGCTACGGTGTCGCAGGATTTTCTGTTGAGCTCACTCACGTACGTCTGCGATGTCAGCGTTGAGCCACGGGAGTTTGAGTACTTAGTGGGGATGCGTGAGGGGGCAACAGTGACTGTCGCAGACGTTGAGCGGGCAGTCGGACGCTTGTTTGCAAAAAAGTTGTTTGAAACCATTCGCTTAACACTCACCGATTCTGGTGCGGGCAAGCATCTGCAGTGGCAACTGTGTGGTGCCTGGCGGCTTAATAAGCTCAAATTCCACGGCATGCTCATCGGCAAAGAAAAATACCGGCAATATTATGTTATGGAGCCGGGAGAAACGTTTGACGAGAACAAACATCAGCGATCACTTGAGCGGATAGTGCAGTCTTTTAAGAATAATGGATATTTTGAAGGGACGGTTGAGGATGAGTTGGTGCGTGATACGGCAACCAAATCGGTCACCACCCATTTGAGTTTGTCGCGTGGATCACGGTTTAAAATTGGGCAGATTGTGGTGGCTCGTGCTCATGACAAACGTGATACTGATGAATCATCTGAACTTGAACACGTCCGGTATGTGCTCCATAAAAAGCTTGCGCATAAAAACTAT
This sequence comes from uncultured Pseudomonadota bacterium, assembly GCA_964436435.1. Lineage (GTDB taxonomy): Bacteria > Babelota > Babeliae > Babelales > Vermiphilaceae > DAOVGZ01. Next base: position 514,922 of record CAYTCH010000001.1, on the reverse strand, counting down.
TCTAAGGATCTCATTACAGCGGAAATCGAGTCACTCAAGCGGTCACTTTCTGGTAAGGGTTTTTTGCACGTTGGCATCAATTTGTCAGAAAAGATTAAACGGGCAAGGCGAACGGTTGATCTTTCGTTTACGTTCGACTTTTTGGAAAAGCGGCAGTTTGTTTTTTTTGGTAACTCGTTTTTTACGCAAGATGAGTTACTTGACAAGTTGTTTGGACTTGGTGATGCGGTACACATGATCCCGGCCACTATTTTGGTGGAAGACTTAGAAAAGGAATATCATAAAAAAGGTTTTTGGGCGGTGCGCATAGAAGTGAAAGAAGAGCAGCATCGTGACTTTTTTATTATTCATGAAGGGGTACGTTGCACCATACAACAGGTTGAATGTGTCGGTGCACAGGTTTTTGATAAAAAAATGTTGGAGCGTAAATTTTTTCGGACTTTATTGCATAAGGATTCGTTTGACCAGGACCTTGTGGATGATGGCACCGCTCAGCTGATTGCCTGGTATCAGGCGCATGGTTATTTGAACATTAATGTGCTCAAGTATGAACGCATGAAGCTAGAGGGGGCTGATGAACAGTATAAATTACAGATCACTATTGAGGAGGGTGAGCAGTCGGTGCTCAAGGCAATTTCCATTCCTGATTTTCAAGAGCTGCTCACGCACCCCTGGTTTGTCCGTTGTCTTGATAATAATCTTTCCCTTCCTTTTGACCCAAGTCGTTTGGAAGAACAACGGGAGTGGCTCAAACGGCAGTTACGTATTCAAGGGTACCCGCACGCGTACGTGAAGGCTGATTTGGAGTTGGACGGTCATTTTGTCACGGTTGTCTGGCGTATTACCAAGGGAGATCCTGCTCCGTTTTTTGGAAAGACGGTGGTACAAGGATGTTGTGGGTTGCCGTTTGATGTGATTGAGAAATCGTTAGCCCATCATGAGGGTGAGCCGTGGGATGAAGCGAAATTAAAAACATCGGTTGATCGGCTGCGCAAGTTGGGGATTTTTGAGTCGGTCAATCTGTATCCATCTAAGACTTCGTGTTTAGACAGTTCCAAAGATCTTTTGTTGAAGTTATATAAAGATGATCCGTTTGAAGTTCGTTTCCGTTCTGGTTTGGGGCTGCAGGGGGTTGACCGGCATTTTGCTTTTGGGCGTGGCGTGACCTACAAGCTGGGCGGCACTTTTTTGTTCAAAAACCCTACCAATGCGGGTGATTGTTTTATGTTGGACGGCGATATTGCTCGTTCACGCAATCACCTTGATATTGAGTATGACCGGCCGCATCTGTTTGGCATTCCATCATCCACGCGTATAAAAGGTTATTTGAGTACCTATGAGCAGCCTGGCTTTGTGGGAAGCAAGAAGGATTTATATGATATTTTGCAGCAGGGCTTTTTAATCGGTGCACGTGAAAAATGGCATAATTGTGAGTATGGGTTGAATCTTGGTTGTGAATGGATGCGCACCAGTATGAAACAAGATTCGATGGCGCTTGCTGCCAAGGTTGCTCAGGCGATTAACTTTAAATCTGATCTTTTGGGCCGTAAGCTTCCTTATTTTTTCATGGAACCGATTATTGTGGTGGATCGTCTTGATGAAAAAATGAATCCGACGTTTGGAACGTTTAGCTTAGTGACCGCCAAAGGGATGCTCTCTTTGTGTGACCGTTGGCAGGATGCCTCTTTTGTGAAGGTGATGGGGGAGCATTCAATGTTTTATCCGCTCACGCCGATTATCACCGGAGGGTTCCATCTGCGTCTTGGGCATATTTTTTTTCAAAAGTTTCAGGACATTATGCCGTTTGAACGGTTTTATTTAGGTGGTGCAAACTCCATCCGTTCTTATGAAGCTGATTTATGTCCGCCTATTTGTTCATTTAAGGATGACGAGGGTAATTGTTATACTGTTCCCCAAGGGGGCAAGACCATGGCTCACATTAATGCAGAGTTGCGATTTCCCATCTGGAAGAATATAAACGGGGTTGTGTTTCAGGATCTTGGCACGCTGATTGGGCAGTCGGTTTATGAATTTGATTCCTCGCGTTTGTTGGCGGCAACCGGGTTTGGGTTGCGTTATAATACCCCCATTGGTCCCTTACGGTTTGACGTTGGTTGGAAATGGCGGCTTTCCCATCCTAATGATTATTCATATTCCTGGTTCTTGACCCTGGGGCATGCATTCTGATGGAAGCCACTACTCTTATTATGCGATAATAAGCGTGAATGAAGGGGCTTTTTTTGAATTCGTTCTTTGATTTTTGGGGAAAAAAATATACAATAAAACCACTATTCGTTAATGTATCAGGTTGACGCCCAGGATGGTGGTTATAAGTGGAGCGTCGTATAGGGGGAACGTCTATGAATCATGATCATGAAAATGATAAATGTAAGTGCTCGCCTGAGCCGGTAGTTGTAGAAGAAAATCACGGACACGACCATACCCATATGCATCATCATGGGAGCTCAATTTTTTCTGAATTGATGTGCCATCTCCCGTATGCTATTTTTTCGGTAGCATTTTCTTTGGCAATTTTGAGTCTTTTGGGATACCTCACTTCTTCCGTGACCGATCCTGAAATTTTACGTAAAAGTGCGAATCGTGCATTTCATAATTTTCACTTTTTGCATATCGTTTTTGCGGCAACCGGTACACTCATTGCCTTTTTTAGATTTTCCAATAATATTCCGCGCGGTATCTTTGTCGGTATTTTTTCTACGTTAACTTTTTGTACCTTGTCAGATTCTGTGCTTCCGTATCTTGCGGGTAGGCTGCTGGGTGTTGAGATGTCTTTTCATTTCTGCTTGTTTTCTGAGCTGAGGAATATTCTTCCCTTTTTGTTCGTCGGTGTGTGTAACGGTCTTGTGATGGGGAAATATCACATTGCCCGTGGTGGCTTTTATTCGGTCTTTTCCCACTTTTTTCACATATTAGTTAGCTCTTTGGCCGCTACATTTTATATAGTGTCCCATGGGTTGACCCACTGGCACCATGTCATTGGTATGTTGTTTTTGTTTTTGGTTATTGCGGTGGTTGTTCCATGTACGCTATCTGACGTCGTAGTTCCGATGGCGGCTGCAAAGGCTGGCAAAAAAAATGAGAGAAATTAGACTCAAAGGTATTCAAAAGCGTTTTGATGGCGAGTTGATTTTAGATAAGATCAACCTCACTATTCCCAGTGGTTCGTTTTTTGCATTGCTTGGTCCTAGCGGAAGCGGCAAAACAACACTGTTGCGGCTCATTGCAGGATTTGAAAAGGTTGATGGGGGCCAGATATTTATCGGCACCAAAGACATTACCAATATGCCTATCAATGAGCGCCGCGTGAATACTGTATTCCAAAATTATGCACTGTTCCCACACTTTAACGTTTTTGATAACGTGGCTTACGGCCTGCGGCTTAAGAACTTCAAAAAAGATGTTATTGAGCAACGGGTTATCAAAATTTTGAGGGCAGTTCACCTTGAAAAACATATTTATAAATCAATAGACCAATTGTCTGGCGGACAGCAACAACGTGTTGCGCTGGCTCGTGCCGTGGTGAATGAACCTGAAGTTCTTCTTTTGGATGAGCCGCTTGCAGCGCTCGACCTTGCCTTGCGAGAGCTGATGCTTGTTGAGCTGATGGAATTGCAAGATGAACTCAAAACAACATTTGTCTATGTTACGCATGATCAAAGTGAGGCGCTTACGGTTGCTGACAGAATGGCGATTATGAATTCTGACGGCGAGATTGAACAAGTTGGTACACCCAAAGAGATTTACGAATTTCCAGCAACCTCCTTTGTTGCTTCATTTGTTGGTTCGACCAATCTTTTCAAGGGCATTGTCCGCATTGAAAATGGTCGCAACAGAATAGAAGTTGAAGGTCTTGGTAAGTTTGATGTGGCGATTCCGGCTGATAAACCATGGGCGATTGATGGCGCTCGTGCCCTGATGAGTTTGCGTCCTGAAAAAATTGAGCTCAGTAAATCAGAGCTTGCCGGATTTTCCAATCGTTTGACTGGTATTGTGAACGCAATTGTGTATCACGGGCGGTCAACACAGTATCGCATTTTGCTGGATAACGGAATGAAGCTTCATGTGTTTGAGCAAAATGAAGAGCATTTCCAGCAAGAAGTGATCGACTATGATGATCGAGTAAATTTATATTGGCAAAAAGAGAATGTGGTGTTGTTAGAAAAATGAAAACGAATCCAATCAAAGCCTCTATTTCGCAAGAACGTTCATTTTTTGTCGCAATACCTGCGCTGTTGTGGCAGGTACTCTTTTTTTATGTTCCCATCACGTTCATTTTTGCAGCGAGTGTATTAAAGCACCTTGATTATTCCGTGATTGGTAATCTGACCTTTGAGTATTACTCCGCGTTGTTTGACGTTTCTTATTACACTATTTTGTTTCGTTCGCTTATCTATGCTTTTTTTAACGCATGTTTTTGCTTTATGATCGCCTATCCCGTTGCTTATTATTTGGCGTTTCGTGCGCGGCATTTGCGTCACATGTTATTGTTTTTATTAATTTTGCCATTTTTGGCAAACTTTTTGGTACAGGTATATGCCTGGTTTTTTGTGTTGGAGCACGAAGGATTTTTGAATACCTTGTTGAAGTTGATCGGTCTTATTTCAGAACCGTTGCATCTTTTGAACACGCCCTTTGCTATTTACTTGGTTATGTTGTTTTGTTATTTGCCGTTTATGATTTTACCGATTTATAGCAGCTTAGAAAAGATCGATAAAAGCGTTTTTGAAGCATCAGCAGATCTTGGTGCCAGTTCATGGCAGACCGTTTCACGAATTATTTTGCCGTTATCATCAGAAGGTATACGCACCGGATTTTTTTTGGTTTTCATACCAACGTTTGGTGAGTTTGTTATTCCCGCGCTTCTGGGCGGTGGCAGACAGATGTTTGCCGGCTCGCTCATTTCACACCTGTTTTTGGAAACACGAGACATGTCTTTGGGTGCGGCATTCACTTGTGTGAGTGGTGTGGTGCTGGTGATCAGCGTGATGGGGGTAAACTTTATGCTGCGCAGATTGTTTGGAAGGGATAAAGTTTGAGCTCAATCAAATTCTTTATTGGACATTATTCTTTGCCAACGTTTGTTTTTTTGGCATACCTTTTTATGTATATACCGATTATCGTGTTGGTTCTTTTTTCGTTTAATGTTGGCCGCACGCATGTTTTTGAAGGTTTTTCTTTGCACTGGTACAGCGAGTTGTTGCAGTCGGTAGAGATTCTTGAGGCGATTAAAAACTCACTGATTGTTTCCTTTTCTGCCGTAGCTTTAAGTATCACGATGGCGGTTCTTTTTGTATTCTATGGAGCTGACAGCTTTTTAAAAAAACTGATTTTTTTCTTTTATGGTGGCATTGCAGTTCCTGAAGTTGTGTTGTCGGTTGGGTTGCTGAGCTTGCTTTCTTTTTTTGCTATTCCGCTGGGTATTATGACTTTGATTGCGTCCCATACGCTCATTGGCCTTAGTTATGTGACCCCAATTTTGTACGGTCGTTTCGTGTCGATAGACCCACGGTTGATGGAAGCATCTATGGATTTGGGGGCAACGCGCGGTCAAACATTTGTAAAAATTATTCTTCCTGTTTTGTTTCCTGCAATTTTAACCGCATCATTATTGGTCTTTATTGTTTCCTTTGATGATTTTATTCTTTCATTTTTCTGTGCGGGAGCATCAACGGTCACCTTACCAATGTATATTTTTTCGGTCATTAAAACCGGTGCCACGCCTGTAGTGAATGCACTTTCAACATTATTATTGGTGGTTGCTAGTTTGATTGTGTTGATCCTTACTTCGCTTCGTGTCCGAATAAAATTCTTTTAATTGATGGGGAGTGCCGCATTGAGCAGGGGATTGATGAGCAAATTTGTTATTCGTTGTGGCATGGTGGCGTTCTGGTGCCTGGCAATTTTTCTTTTACTGTTCTCGTCACGTCTGAGTACCTGGCTTGCTCCTCAAAAAAGTCTGACTATTTTTACCTTTCCTTTATTGATTGATGCGCAACGTGTTGCTGAGTTTGAATCGCGCACCGGTATTAAAGTGCATATGCATTATTATGAAAGTAATGATGAGTTGTTTGCAAAGGTCTATTCAACCAAACATCATGGTTACGATATTGTTGTTCCTTCTGATTATGAGGTGCAACAATTTCTTTCTTTGGGTGGTTTGCTGAAAAAAATAGATAAGTCAAAACTCAATTTTTGGCATCGCTTGAATCCGCAATTGTTGGGCCATTATTTTGATCCAACCAACGATTATTCCATTCCGTACCATTGGGAAATTTATGGACTCGGTTTTTCCTACGATATGTTTGGCGGCAAGGTGCCACCAGCAACATGGAAAGTATTGTTTGATCCGCAGGTTGGCCCGGCGCGTGTTGGTATGGCGAATAACGTGCTTGAAATATCATCATTGGCGTGCCAGTATCTTTTTGGCACCTTACGGTTGCTGAATGATGCAGAATTGGTGCAGATGGAAACGTTGTTATTCGAGCAAAAAAAGAGAGTTGAAGTCTACACAGATCTGCGTGCTAATTATCTGTTGCAATCAAAGATGGTTGCTGCAACTATTTGTTCGGCTGGCGACATTCGTCGTCACGATGTTCCAGGTCTTGGTTTTGTGGTTCCCAAGGAGGGTGGGTTTATTTCCATCGATAATATTTGTATGCCGAGCAGCAGTGATAATTCTGAGCTCGCGTATCAATTTATTAATTTTTTGTATGAAGCTGATGTTATGCAGCATCATGTTGATCTCTATGCTTTATGGCCTGCGCTTGCTGATGTTTCTGTCAAAAAGAATGGCAGAAATTTAATGAACAAAACGCTTGCTGAGTTACCGTCGTTTCATTTTTTTGAAAAAGTCGCATCCGATAGACAGCTGAGCAAGCTGTGGATTGATTTAAAATCCAAGTGATTTTTACACCAGCTGATCGTGCGAGTGTCTTGTCTTATTGGTAATTTTTCATATCAGTGCTTTGTGATAAGTTTGATTTATCACAAAAGTTATCATCAAAATACACAAAACTATTGACCTCTTTTTAAGCATATCTTTATGCTTAACATCGCTGTATAAAAAAGAGTAGAGAGTTTCTCAAAAAAACACCGTAAATAAAGGTTTTTTTTAATAATCACAAACAACAAAGAGGAGTAAAAAGGATCTCATTTTTTTGAAACAAATAAACATTGACATAGTATTTAAAAAGAATTAGAAGTGAAAATAGTTGTCTAAGGTCTAGTGAAGGGAGCAGCACTGGTGTCTTGGTTCTTTGATCAAAACAGTCTTATTTTTATCCAATCTTTTTGCCCACACGGGCATTTTTTTGTTTTTTTCTTGCATTCGGAAAATTCATTGTTGTAGGGTTGCGTTATTGTGTGGTGAGTTGTCAAGAGTGTTGTGTTCTAAAAAAAGGGAGTATATGAAAAAGAAATTTTTCATGCACGGGTTTCGACTTTTGTGCGCCGGAGCGCTGCTGACGTTTGGTTCAGCGCAGGCTCTGGTCACTTGGAATGGTACGGCTACAGATGTTGTCAATGATGACCTTATGATTCAGAGTTCTTCTAATGTTGGCGGCCTGCCTAACGGCACCGTTATTCATGCTCTGTCCCAAAATATTACGGTGAGTCTAGCTCAAGATATTGTGTTAACAGGAACGCAGGAACCTGGTCTTTGTCTTATTGCCGAGGCAGGCTTTAAGATTACATTTTTCGTAGATTATGATCTTCAATTCACGGGTAGTGCAGTACCTCTGCTCATCACGGTTCAAGGGCCCGGTGAAGTTGAATTTGTTATTTCTGATGACAAAAATGTTACTTTCGCAGCAGTGAATGCTGGCCAAGAAGGCGCACGCATGTTGGTCTTGATGGGTGAGGTTTTTGGTCCTACCGATCAAGCAGGTCGACTTAATTTTAGTCGTCAAAGCACCAACAGCTCATCCAATGTCCACATCAATGTTGGTTTGAAATCGATAATGACCTATATTGCTCCTGGTATTGATGATCATGAAAATGGTTTCATCACGTTTGATTCATCAAATACGTATAATGTTGATCCAATGCTAGTTGGTCGCATGGAACTTAATATCAGTAGCGATATGGCTCCTGGTACCCCATCTCCTGTTGGTACAGCTGCTGGTGCCGTGTACGTGGCAGGTAGCAAGGTCAACACGTATACCGGTTGTGGTCCGTTGGCTGCCAACATTGATATGACTACACTTGCAGGTAGACGTGCTCAATTTAAGACAATTAATAGCGTTGGTTCTACAGCAACGGCAGGTCTTTTGATTACCAATGAAAATACGGTATTTACAGAATTAATGATCAACCCATGGAGCAGCACAACGCCATTTGCGGGTAATATTCGTGGTTTTGTTGAAGGTGCAAACGGTCTTATAACCATTGGTCAAAGTTCATATTTTGATTATGTAGGTTTGGCAAATGATTTTTGCCCAACTCCAACAATAGATCCAACTGTTTTACTTGGACGTTCGGTTGGCTCGATTGTCAAAACACGTAACCCTTCAGCATTTATTGTTGATGGTACAGATCTTCAATATACCGATTCTGCGTCTGCATCTCGTGCGCAAATTCATTGGGAATCTCTTTTTGGTGGTACTCCTGCGGGCGCAATGGTGTTCCGTTCTGGTATCGATAATCAGGGGAATATAAACTGGGGTGGTGAAGTTGTTACTTTTGATTTCACCCTGACTGATACAGCCAATGAAACTCCGGGCGCTGGTGAAATAGTCTTTGACGTTGAAGGTCGTCTTGATGTGATTAATGACGGCGATGTTATGAACAACAAGATTGAAATTTTGTCCTGGCAAGTTGCTCCAAGGGGCGGATCAGTTATTATCAATGGTACAGAGACAAATTTCCCATTAAGAACATTTGCTCAGGATGTAGATGGCGCTTATCTTCAATACAACTCTGCATGTGCTTTGATTAACAACAGAGTTAATCTTGACCATACCAACTTAGTGCACACTGATAAAAATCACAGCGTGTATGAAAATGATGATATTAATTCAGAGCCAACCTACATTGGCGGTGAAAAACAAGTCATCATGAATAGTACTAATGACTTGTATCGTGGTAAGATCGCTTTCTACAACAGCCGCTTCATGATTCATACTTGTGTAGCATTGACCGGTTTTGATCTGTTTGTACCAAACGGAAATTACACTCCTGGTATGGCTTCAGGTTTTGGAGGAACCAAAGCGTTCAATATTATTAATGAATCCATTTTTACTTTCTTTAATAACGGCATTGAATATAGAGATGGTACCGGTCGACAAATGATTCTTGGAACAACGATTGGTTCAACCGCGTGTGATTCATGTTGTGCTTCATTGAGCGCGGGCGCAGATGCTCACCTCAATATATACCAAGAAAATGATATACTTCCTGAACCTCCTTCGGCACCAAATCATTGGTTAACATTGAATGTTGCACCAAATAACAGCACCATCATGCCAAATGTGGCAAATCCTGTTATTGGTCAAGAAATTCAAACCATTTACTTGGGTCATGCAAGCAACATCTCAATCGGTACGGTTAGTACGAGTTGTGATTGTCTCTTCAATATTTGTACAAGCCCATCATTGTTTGTTGCCGGGGACTTTTTCTCGTTTGAAACACGTGGCGGTAACGCAAGCTCACCAGAGACCAGCGCGGTAACCGGCCAAGGTGGTATTTTTGTTGACTGTTTCGGCATTTTTTCAGTGTTGACGCCCTATCGCGCAAGTATTGGAACGATGGTCACCAAAAGTGGAACGGGCGTTGTTGTCTTACCAGAAGCAACCGTTCACTTTAAAGACCGTGTTGGTGTTTCCTACTGGCAACTTGATTTGACCGATCCAACCCAACGTATCATTGTTGGTTCAGGTGAAGTGCTTTCCGATTACACGCTTAACTGGCGTGCGGTGACAAAGGATTACTCAGCAGGTTTCTTGCCATTTGAAAACGCTGACTATGACCCATGCACCTGTTTGGTTGTTACACCGACGTATGTAACCTCGCTTCCTGTTGTTATGGGCCAAGTTGAGCAGTTCCAAATACGGGGCTCACGTCTTGGCAACGCAGCAACGGTTGCAGTTGACAATGGCTGGATTCGAGAATTGATCTTCTTGGCAGGTTGCGACTCAGCTGATACTCCAACAGCTGCTTTGGTTTTCAGAAATCATGGTCGCGTTGGTCTTGGTACACGTGACAAAACCTATGATTCAAACAGTGCTGTGTTTACGCTTGGTATGAACGGCGTCACGCTGATTGCAGACGGTAACGGCCGTGTTGATCTGAACGAAGATATTATCATCGACAATACCTGTCACATTTTAGCTGGTCCAAATATGGGTGTAGGCGATAGATTACAGATTTTCTCAGATAGTGAACGTCAAATTCTTGTTAAAAAAGGCGGCGTACTTGATTTGAGATCGTTTGCAGCAACGCTTGTTGGTACAACTACGTTCTATCAGACACTTGAATTTGCAGGTAACGTCAAACTGGTTCTTGAACCAGGTGCAGTGATAGCTTTGGGCGGCGGCGTTCTGCGTTTCACTGATAATACTCGTATGGAAACTTCATCAGTGCATAACTTGGCTGAATTAGATTGGGATCAGGCAATAGACACCGGCTTTACGGACCCATTCCGTGTAAAAATAGTTGGTCAAGGGCGCATTCAACTTGATGAAGACTCAGTTTTCCAAATTGGTGATGATGCCTACGTTGGTATTGAAAACAATGTGTGCTTTGCATCTGTATCAGAGACAATCGATGATGTAACCACCACCACTGCTATTACTGACATTACACTTGAAATTAACGATCGTGCATCGATGATTGTTGGCTCAGTTACGGGTGTGAATAACAGCGTATTCCAAATTGGTAACACGATTGGTGTACGTGCTCCAGCAGAATTGAACACTGTTAGCTTTACCATGATTTTGAATGGCGCTGATTCACTCTTCCAAATCTCCTCGCGTGGCTTTGTTGGGCTTGGAATTGGAATTGTAAACAATTTCAATGTTATGCCAAGTGCATGGACCATGGACGTGTTGTCTGATGTTACAAAAATAGACATACAAGTGCCACAAGGAACCTTCAAGCACGACAGAATATTTAGCATGCTTGATCCCTATGCATCATTGTTGGCTGTTAGTTCAATGATTACGTCTAATACAACGCTTGGTCAAGGTTTCTACTTTGATTACACCGGTCCAATCACCGGCGACACAACCCAAGCAACCATCCTTGGTGGTGGTAACATGGCGTTGATCAGTGGCTTCACTACGGCAAACAACACTGAAATAGTTGACGAAGAAGTTATAGAACACAATGGTATCATTAATGAAGATTTGGTCTTTGGCTTGTTCTCGAGTAAGAGATTGCTTGACGAAAAAACTGCCTTGATCTATCCAGTCAGTGGCACAGATATGTTTACCTTCTGGGCAACACAAGATCTGTTCCCTAATGTTACTATTTACAGTAATGCATCACAAGATGAACATAACTTGTTGAGTGTTGCATATGCAGATGGTGGCTATGTTGTACGTGGTCTTTTGACGAGTATTGTTGGAGCTGGTGGAATAAGAGTTGAGCGTACCGACTTTAGCCATACTCTAGAAGTTGGTGCTATCTACGGAGATCTTGGTCTTGGTCTTCCTGCGCCACGGTCTATTGGTGCAGCATTCGAATTACCATAATAACGATATAACAATTGCGGGGGTGTATGCCCCCGCAATGCATAAAAAGTAGAGCGATGATGTACGACGTCATGTATAAGAAAAAACAAAGGAGAGCGATGAGAAAAATTGTTTTAAGAGTTATCACACTGCTGAGCATGCTTGGCTGCGGCCAGGTAGTCGCCACCACCGGTGAGTTGCGTACGCCGCTTGCCAGATTTCCCTATCACCATGAATTAATGCCGGTTGATGATGGCCTGTGGAGTTTTAATACCTTTGCAAGTTGTTTTGAACGTTGTGCCGACCAAGGTTATGGCGCATGTAATAGTAATAAGGTGTCATTGTCAACGTTGTTTTTTGGAAAAGACTCCTTTCGGGGTGAAGAAGCATTTTATGGCGGGGCTCTGACGTTAGCCAGTGCTCCTGCTGCATTAAGATTTGTTAATATGCACCCACGTTTTAGTTACTCAGAAAAAGGTGTCAACTTTGCGGTAGAGACTGAAAAGCGCTGGGATTGCAGCAGCTGGAGAGTTGGTGCACAACTGAGTATGCCTTTTAAGTGCATTGATGTTGAGCGCAATGTATGCAGCGCGACTATGACCGATATGAGTGAAAGTTTTTCTGGTGCGGTGTGTCATAAATCAGAGACTCTTTGGAAGACGCCTACTGGTGCGGGAGGTTCACTTCCAAGCGTAAGAGAGCCAAAAGCGATTGTTCCTGCATATCGACTTGATTTTTTAAGTAGCTTATGTCGATCCGATGGTATGCCAATGGTTGAATATGGCATACAGACAGTGGGAGCAGATCATCAAGGCTCTGTTCGCATTGCTGGTATAGAAGTTGCCGGTACAGAAAACGCAGGTCAGGATGCTGTTGCGGTGTTACAAAATGTTAACAGTGTATGTCCTTCAGCATATCAATATGCAACACCAACTGCTGGTTATATTGCATCTATTCCCCTTGGTCGGCCAGCTGTAAGTGGTATTGATGATTTAATAACTAATCACTTTGTTACTGAGGCTGGTGGAATTACTGCGCCTCAGGCTGACAGTCGAGGAGCCTTTACTACGGGACAAAATTATACAGCTCTTGGTGCTAATTTTGCAGAGCAAGCACAGTTATATATTGTACCGATTTATAAGAGTGACTGGACAACTGTCGGAACAGATGAGTTTGCGGATACCCGATTTACAGATCATGCTGTCATCATCATGAACGCCATCGAGGCCGCAATCAGTGATCTTGAAATTAATGGTGCCATCCAAGCAGAACAATATTTTTATGAGCAAGGTGTGCATTTCTGCCAAACCAAGCGCATGACCGGCTTGGGCGACATGGACTTAGATTTCTATGCGGCTTACGATTTCACCAAAGATTTCTGGGGTAAATTTGTTGCTGGTGTTGTATTTCCAACCGGCAAGAAGATTTGCGATCCATTAGATCTTCTTGCACAAGCACCCGGCAACAACGGCCACTTTGAAATCAAATTGGGCGCTGACTTTGGCTGGAAGGCCTGCAAGTGGTGTGCGTTTGATCTTGATGCTTCTTATAATTTTGTTCTGGAAGCTAAAGAATGGCGCGGAGCTCCGTTCAAGGGCGCAACCGTCAAAAACATCGGTCCAAAAATACAAGCAAAAACCAAGTGGGGCTACTTCACTGGTCACTTTGATGTAACGTTTTTCCATCCAGAAAACCAAAACCTTGGTTTCTCATTGGGTTATGAAGCGTACGTAAAACAATGTGACAAGATTAAGTTTTGTGGGGATTGTTCAACATCATGTTGCTCAACATCAGGTTGTTCAACAACCGGCGCAGCATGTTCAACAACAACCGCCGTTCAGTTCCCAATCGCTGGCTGCTGTGGCGCATGCGCAGTACAAAATTTAACAGCAGTAGAACTTGATGCTTCTCTTCTTGCTGTAGACACCAAACGTATTTCGAATAAGATTCGTGGCGAAGTCTTCCATCGCTGGAGCTACTGCGAACTCTTTGCCGGTGCATCGAGTGTGTTCGCTGGTAAGAACATCATGAAAGAATTAGAGTGCCATCTTGGTTGTGGAATCTACTGGTAGTTTTTGAAATTAACAGGTTGTTTTCTTTGAACAAGGGGAATGAGATATGACAATAGTAATGAAAGCAGGAAAAATCGTGGCGCTCGCCACGTTCCTCGGACTGGCTCTTTCGAGTGTCAGTGCCGTGGCCGCTCCTCGTGACGTACAGGATTTGACAAAGGTTATAAAGACGATTATAAAAGCTCCACGTGAAGGCTCAGCTGAGGTGCCATGTGCATGTAGTTCAACGTCAGAGCTTGATGCAATCCGTAGCTGCATTTGCTATATCCGCACCTTGTTGGGTAGCTCGAGTACCAATATTGATATTTTGGTCAGTGAAATGGAAGTTGTGTTATCAACTCTTGGTCAAGGAACAGACACTGTTGTTCCTTGCTTGATTACACTTGCCGACATCAATAATGCAGACCTCAGTGTTGTCTCATGGCTCAAGACCATCTACGCAGAAGATCTTGGATGGGCTGGAGTTCCTTGTCCGTAAACGAACACGTTAAAAACGTTCGAAAAAAAGGCCCCCTCGCAAGAGGGGGTTTTTTTTTACTTTTCCCCTATTTGTTTTATTCTGAAGGGGTTAGGAAAGATTATTATTCCCCCCCTCATAAAATTGATGAGATTATTCTATGACAAATGCAGACAAGAAATTTTACGTTACTACTCCCATTTATTACGTCACGGCCGCGCCACATATTGGCTCGTTGTACACCACGGTGCTGGCCGACGCGGTTGCGCGTTGGAACCAAGTGCTGGGCAAAGAGACTTTCTTTTTAACCGGCACCGATGAACACGGTCAAAAAATTGCGCTTGCAGCAGAAAAAGCGGGCCTTGACCCTAAAACTTTTGTAGACGGATTTATTGACGCCTACAAAGCGTCGTGGAAAGCATTTGAATGTAAGTATAACCATTTTATTCGGACAACCGATGAGCAGCACGTGGTAGTGGTGCAAAATTGGTTACAAATGTTGTTGGATAAAGGGGACATTTACAAATCATCGTACGAAGGTTGGTACTGTACACCTGATGAAGCGTTTGTGATGGAAAAAGAGGTGGAAGGGCAACCGGGTCTCGGTGACCAAGGACCAGCATGTCCGCAGTGTGGACGTCCAACTAGTTGGGTTGGTGAAGAGTGTTACTTTTTTAAACTTTCAAAATATCAAGACAAACTGCTTGAGTTTTACGAACAACATCCAGATTTTATTGTGCCCAAAGAACGGGGCAACGAAGTCATACAGTTTGTAAAATCAGGTTTAAAAGATCTTTCTATTTCACGTACCACGGTCAAATGGGGTATTCCGTTTCCTGGTGATGAAAAGCATGTGGCCTATGTTTGGGCTGACGCGCTTAATAATTACATCAGCGCAATTGGTTATGGGCAGGCAGGGCGCGAAGATGAATTTAAATTTTGGTGGCCAGCGGATTTGCATATTATGGCCAAAGAGATTGTGCGTTTCCATGGTGTTTACTGGCCAGCGTTTTTGATGGCATCTGGACTTGCGATGCCCAAAAAACTGTTAGTGCATGGTTGGCTGACGGTCAATGGACAAAAGATGTCAAAATCATTGGGCAATGTTATTGACCCCATTTATTTACAAGAAAAATATGGCGCCGAAGGGGTGCGTTATTATTTGATGCGCCAGCTTGCGGTCAATCAAGATGCTGATTTTAGCATCAAAGAATTAGAACAACGTATCAACTCAGATTTGGCAAATGATCTGGGCAACCTGCTTAATCGCATGGTAACGCTCGCAGAAAAACATGACGCGATGAAGTTGCCCGTTCCTCATGCGTGGTCGGACGCGGCGCTTGCGTTGCAGCATGATTGTGACACGACCGTCAAAGCATTTACGCAGGAGATGGCCAACTATCAATTCCACCTTGCGCTTGCAACCTTGTGGAAATTTATCAATCACATCAATGCCTATTTCCATGCACAAGAACCATGGCGCGTGGTTAAGCATGACCATGCCGCGTTCATGCAGGTGCTTAGTGCAACGGCACACAGTTTGCGCGCGGTGGCAACACTTTTGTGGCCCGTGATGCCAACAATGATGGAAGAGATGCTCCATAGTTTGGGAATTGAATTTAAAGTTGCTGAATGTGACGTACAAAAATTAGCAGTGTGGGATCATCCGTTTATGTTGAAAAAAATCAGAACTTTGTTTCAAAAAATAGAGACTGAAAAGCCAGTCGAGAAAGTTGCAGAGCAACCTCATGTTGAAACTTCAAAAGTTGTTGTACCCGAAGTTGCGAGTGAGCATATCGCTATCGATGACCTTATTAAAGTTCATCTGGTTGTAGGAACTATAGAAGCCGCGCAACCGATGGAAGGCTCTGATAAACTGCTTCGCATGACCGTCAACTTGGGCAGCTACGGCATGCGTCAAATTCTTGCCGGTATACAAAAATTCTACAAACCAGAAGAACTGATCGGCAAACAAGGCGTATTTGTGGCAAATCTTAAGCCGCGCAAAATGATGGGCACGGAATCACAAGGCATGATGTTGCTGGCAGAGGCGGAAGACGGCATGATGAAGATGACCACGGTTGCTGGAGTGGTTCAGAATGGTACGAGATTAAGGTAATTTGTTAAATTCGAAATACAGGATAAATCATGTTGAAATTAATTTTTTCTCTCATCGTTATTATTTTGTTGATAGCAGCATTGTGTCAGCTTTTTCCTTGGTGTGGAAAAAACTGTTGCAAAAACCGCAGTGCAGGCTCTATGAAGTTGAGTCATGCAACATTAGATTCGCTCACCAATCATGGTGCTACCGATCTTGATGACGTTATTATCAACGGGCCGTTAACCTGCAATGGTGCTGCTGATTTAGAAAAAGTGGAAGTGAAGGGCGCGCTGAAGGTGAACGGTCGTTTGAATGCTGAACATTTGAATGTTCAGGGTGAAATAACCGTGCGTGGAAAAGCTGACATTGAAAATCTTTCGTGTGCAGGGGATGTGACCATTCATGGCAAAGTAGATTTAGAAGACGCAACGGTTGCTGGTACAACCACGATACATGGCAAGGTTGATATCGATAACTGTCACCTTCAGGATCTTGTTGTTGCTGCAGAAAAATTGGATATTGATGGTTCGACTATTAAAAGCATTGTCATGAAAAAGATTGATGCACACGTTATCGTTTATTTGGATAACACAACGGTCGCCGGCGATATTGTGTTTGAGGATGAAAATGGGGAAGTGATTCTTGAAGGTCGCTCCTCAATTGGCGGAAAAGTTATCGGGGGAAATGTAGTCAGCAAATAAGTTTTCAAGAAAAATTGTACGTGTAGATAAAAGATAGGCTTCGAAATAAAATTCGGAGCCTGTCTTGTTTACTATGTAATCCACTTGCACGATGCGCAATTTTTGGTGATCCTACGAATATTATGATGATTAGATAAAGAAAATTGAGGGGAGAGTATACATGCAGTTCAATAAGGTCATTCATTACGCCAAACGAGCCCTCGAACTTGGGCCACGTGCGAGTGTTATTGTGTTCAAAAATCGTTTTCAGAAAAAAAGATCATACACTGTATGCAAACGTAAAGCGCTTGAGTATAGAGCGCATTATGAATGGGAACAGATTATGGCACGCCACAACGTGCAGCAACCTTTCCCATTTTTTTTGTGGCAGTTACGTCATACATCTGATCAAACATTTCCGGTGAGTTTATTACGACCGTTTGCTGACGATGGGCAGAACCAAGAAAAAGCAGATCGATTTGTTGCACAAGAGTTTGATCTTTTAGGATCTTCGCCGATTCAATGTGCCCAAATTCCATGGCATGAAGACTTTAGGTTGCGAGCAACCGATTCGAATGTCGAATGTACGTTCAACCTACATCAATTTTATCAAGACGTGGTGGTGCAGACCGGCACTGGTGCTGAGTTGGTCAAAGACATCAAAGTTCCATGGGAGCTGTCCCGGTGTTATCATTTTGCCGTGCTGGGGCAAGCATATCAGACAACGTGCGACAAAAAGTATGTGGATGCTTTTGTTGAGCAAGTACATTCGTGGATGCAAGAAAATCCATTCATGCTGGGCGTCAACTGGGTCTGCCCCATGGAAGTTGGTATTCGTGCGATCAATTGGGTGTGTGCATTTTATTTGTTCAAGGATGCGCCACGCATCACCGATGAATTTTGGGAACAGTTTGTGTGCACGTTGTATAACCATTTTGTGTACTTAGAACAAAATTGGGAGGTCTACGATTCTCGGACATCCAATCACTACCTTTCAGATTTGGTTGGTTATTTTTCGCTCTGTTGTTTTTTTATTGACCTGCCGGGTGTGCAAGAAAAACGGTTGTGGTGTTACCAAGAAATTATGCGTGAATGGGACAAGCAAATTTTTGCCGAAGGCTCAGATTATGAAGGCTCAACCGCCTACCACGGATTGGTGACCGAGCTGTTTTTTGTCTTCACACAGTTTTGTAAAAAAACTGATTTACCGTTATCACAAAATCTGAGTCACTTGTTATCAAGTATGATTGAATTTATGGCCTGGGTTAAGCCACAAGGTGCCCGTCAAATTGTTACAGTCGGCGATAATGATTCAGGACGTGTTTTGTCTCACGGTTTGCCAAAAAGTTTGGTTCAAGCCGCCTCCGAATCACAACGGGGCACGCGGCATTTTTCTGAGTTTGGTCTGTCGATAATCAAGACAAAAAACTATCACGTCACCTTGCGGCATCATGTGTATAACAAGCGACAACCTTCGGGCCATTTTCACAACGATGCTGGAAGTGTCACGTTGGCAGTGAATGGCGTGCCGGTGTTTGTGGACCCGGGAAGTTTTGTGTACACACCCTCGGCCACGTGGCGCAATTATTTCAGGTCGGTGGCGGTACACAATACTATGTTTGTGGAAGGTGTTGAGCCGGTGAGTTTAGATGAACATTTGTTTGGTGTGCCGTTGCCAGAAAATCGGTCATGGCATCAAGAAGATGCGCTGCGGTTGGAAACTGTTCATCATCTCTATGCTGCTCAAAAATTAATTTTTTCCCGTGCGGTGGAATGTGACAACACAGCGTCGAGCATCACGATCACTGATGCGTGGCGAGCGCAGCCAGGGTATGACGAGCACAACGTGCTGATGTCCGCTTGGAACTTTACCTTGGCTCCAGAAATAGAAGCCGTTGTGTACGACGGTGTCTGGCAGTTGAGCCACCAGGGGCAGGTG
The DNA here is from genome assembly GCA_964436435.1 of uncultured Pseudomonadota bacterium. GTDB lineage: Bacteria > Babelota > Babeliae > Babelales > Vermiphilaceae > DAOVGZ01. The sequence continues at coordinate 495,983 of CAYTCH010000001.1, read as the reverse complement.
CTCATGCAACTGTGTTCACATGATCTTGAGTTTACGCTTTGTGATGCGTGGCATTCTCCGGCCTATGGAGAAAAAGTTTCAACGCATGCGCTGCACGCACGGTGTCCGCTGGCAGTGGGGCGGAAGGTATGCACTTTACTGTGTTCCTTGTAGCGACTGGTTCACACGATCTCTTGCCTTTTTACTTCTCGGCGCGCTAGCGTGAAGGAAAATAGTTGTTTTCCAAACAAGGAGTGTCGATGAAAAGATTGCTGAAACTCGTGATGATTGCGTTGCTGTGTGCGCCAACAGTTGTATGGGCAATGAACAAGGAAGATGAGGTTCAGATAGAAGAATCGTCGCAACAAAAAAATGAAATCTATTTTTTTAAATTTCAGGACAAATCTATCAAGATCAGCAAACAGGGTGCGATGCTGTGTCAGGTGTTGATGGACATGCTCAATAAACATGAAACAAAAAGAGAGGAAGATCAGGAAGAAGTAAAAATATATTTTGAGTTGGATAAGCTTTTAGAAAAAATCGCAGCCAAGACAGAAGATATATTCACAGTCCTTCATTTTTTTGCGGCAATTGTTGATGGAACAATGGCTGTGAAAGATATTCCAACAGAATACCTTGAGGACGTGTTTAAAGTTGCCGATGCATTGGACGCAGGACGAATAGGTGGGGCACAAACAAGAAATGTGCTCAATGAGCTTCAAAAAGAATTGACGCGCAGACCAATGGAAATCAAAAAACAAGGACCAAGTAAGCAGCAAGAAGCACAACAATCAGAAAAAAAGGTTGTCCAAGAACAGCCATCGGTTGTACATACACAACCAACAAGGGTAAGGAGTTATTTTATCACGTTGAACAAGACTGAATTTCCTGTCTCTTTAGAAGTACTCAATCAGTTTAAAGTATACAAAACACAAAAGAAAAATATTGAGAAATTTGGAGATAAAGAAACAATTAATGTTTTGAAAAAATCTGCGTCGGTTCCAGATCTAAGCGAGCTGAAAAATAAGCGCACAAAAGAAATAACTCTAGGCTCGTCGCTTAAGGTGGTATGGGATATTACGCAATTGGTTGAACAGAATTTTGGTACGGAAAAAGAATTATCAGAAAAATATGATATTGACCTTGTAGATCTGGTGCGCTTGGTGATTAACATCGCATCCGGCAAAATGCTTGCAAGCACCATAGAAGATAAAGAAGAACTGTTTATGATCATCAAGATTGCTGATTTGTTGGGCAATACTACGGTCATGCAACGATGTACGCCGGTGTTGATGGAACGGTTGATGGCTGCTAATCCATTACAGGATTATTCGGTACGCACGTTTACAGGGCTTAATGGTGGGGTGACAGCACTTCAAGTGTTGCGCAATGGCACACAGTTTTTGTCGGGTTCTCATGATAGAACGATACGGCTGTGGAATATCAATCCAGAACAAGGTCAATCCCCCTTGGTGCGAGAGTTTACAGGGCATACTGGTACGGTGTCTGTAATTCAAGTATTGCGCAATGGCACGCAGTTTTTGTCGGGCTCTTGGGGCAGAATGATACGGCTGTGGAATATCAACCCAGAACAAGGCCAAGCCCCCTTGGTCCGAGAGTTTACAGGGCATACTGGTCAGGTGATTGCACTTCAAGTGTTGCGCAATGGCACGCAGTTTTTGTCGGCCTCTGGGGATAGAACGATACGGCTGTGGAATATCAATCCAGAACAAGGTCAAGCTCCCTTGGTCAGAGAGTTTACAGGGCATACTGAAGTAGTGACTGCACTTCAAGTGCTGCAGAATGGCACGCAGTTTTTGTCGTGCTCTGGGGTCGGAATGATACGGCTGTGGAATATTAACCCAGAACAAGGTCAAGCTCCCTTGGTCAGAGAGTTTATTACAGGGGATATTATAGGGGATACTGGTACGGTGACTGCACTTCAAGTGTTGCGCAATGGCACGCAGTTTTTGTCGGGCTCTTGGGACGGAATGATACGGCTGTGGAATATCAACCCAGAACAAGGTCAAGCTCCCTTGGTCAGAGAGTTTACAGGGCATACTGGTCCGGTGATGGCACTTCAATTGCTGCGCAATGGCACGCAGTTTTTGTCGTGTTCAGGTGATGGAACAATACGGCAATGGAATATCAACCCTGAACAAGGTCAAGACCCCTTGGTCCGAGAGTTTATAGGACATACTAATTGGGTGATGGCAATTCAAGTGTTGCGCAATGGCACGCAGTTTTTGTCGGGCTCTGATGATAACACGATACGGCTGTGGAACCTTAATCCATGTGCTGATCTCACCTTTGCACAAACAACTCTTTGTTACCATATTTTCACGAGTGAAGAGCCGGTTGAACTGATTGATGGCAGCGATGACCATGAACTTTTCATGAGTCTGCCACAGGGGCTGCGTGAGCATATCCTGAAGCTCAAGAAGGTTAAGACTTCATCCCAATCGTTTTTTAAACGCATGATTAATAAAATCTGGTCAAAAAAAGGTGAGAAGAAATAAAAAATAGTTTTTTTGTGGGTTGATTACCAAGAAAGCGATTGTGTGCAACACGGTCGCTTTCTTTGCTTTGATGGGTAGGGAGTTTTGTATTGGGTTGCAATGATATGATTAAATATATTTATATAAACACTATAATATAAAGGACAATGTGTTGTAGTTTTTTTGTTTGTTATTAAGAAAGGCTGCCATTATGGTTAAAAAGATGCTAGTGCTTTTTGTATTTTTTGTTGGATGTTCTTTATGCGGTATGGAGAAGACGCAAGATTTGATTAGTTTAAAAAAGAACATCGAAAAAAAAATCAGGGAATCGCAAAAAAGGTCAAAAAAAGAAAAGGGCAACAAAAAAAAGCTCAACAAAGAAGAGTTGAGGCATGAAGACTTTTCTTTGTTGAGCTCAATAGTTCATTTTGATCAGAACCAGAATTCTACCAGCGAGGAAGAGTGTGCTTATACACCTGTGAAATATGATTCTGGAAAAAAGTCTCACTTTTTTCATGGCGGTGGACTGGCGAAAAAAAAGAGTAATAAAGATGCGATTTTAAAGTCTATGATGGACAGTGTAGATTTGATTGTAAAGGCTAACGTTGAACTTCAATCTGAGCAAGAGCATAAGAAATGCAAAGAGGTCTATATTAAGTGCCTAACTAAGAATTTCAAGCAGCGCTTGACAGTATTAAGAAAAGACACTTTGTTCAAGCAATTAAAAGAAAATGGAAATGGAGATGAATTATTTGCAAAGCACAAAAACAAGTGGGAAGAAATTTCGAAAATTGTGCCGGCAAAAAAGCCTGATTTACTTGCATATGTAGAATATAAGTCAATCCAAGAGATGAAACAAACCTATCAAGAGCTCATTAAGAAAAAAGATAGCGATAAAGTAACACTATGATAAAAAAATATTTTTGCTGAATAGTTTTGTTAGCTTTTTTTAACGCTATAACCACATTTTTTATCTGAACAATATAATGTTACATGCCCTTCTTTGTCTGTCTTTGAGATAAGGAAGGGTAGCTTACATTGTGGGCATGGCGTCTCTTCTATATCCCCAAAGATTGCAAACTTACATTTTGGGTAGTTAACGCAGCCCCAAAAGCTGCCACCACGCCAGCGACGCTTGGCGATATCGCCACCGTCTTGCGGACATTTGAATCCGGCAACCTCTTTGTGAATGTATTTACACTCAGGGTAACCAGAGCAGGCGATGAAGGGACCGAATTTGCCGATCACTTGGCGCAACGGCTTACTACACAGCGGACATTTTTCTTCAAGTTCTTTTGGCTTTTCCATTGCAACGCATTGTAGCTTATTGTCCTCAGTGCGTTCAAAGTTGCAGGTGAATTTACATTCTGGATAGCCCATGCAACCCAAGAACTCTCCTGCCTTGCCAAATCTGATAGCAAGATGATTTTTTTTACATTCAGGGCAGAGTACGTCTGTTTTTTGAATTTCTTTTTTGCGCTTTGTGCCGCGAAATTTTTCTAAATCTTTTTGGAATGCTTCATAAAATTCTCGCAACAGAATGTCTCGTTCAATTTCGCCGTTTGCGATTTTATCAAGGTCTTCTTCCATGTGAGCTGTGAACTTGATGTCCATAATCTTGGGAAGATTTTCAGCAAGCATATTGGTCACGGTCATACCCAGTTCTGTGGGCGTGAAACGTTTTTTTGCATCAATGGTGACATAGGCGCGGGCTTGAATGGTGCTCAAAATAGTAGCGTATGTACTTGGTCGTCCAATGCCCTCTTTTTCCATTTCTTTAACGAGCGAACCTTCAGTATATTTTGCAGGCGGCTGTGTAAAGTGTTGTTTTGGGTCGATTTTTTCAAGCGCGACCGGATCATTTGCGGTCAGCTCTTTTGGTAACACTACTTTTGTATCCGCGTCTTCATCTTCATCTTGATAAACTTTTAAAAATCCATCAAAGATTAACGTGGAACCGGTTACTTTAAAGGTGAAATCTCCGCCTTGCAGAACGACTTGACGTTGTGCGTAGAGTGCTGGTGTCATTTGGCAGGCAACAAAGCGTTTCCAAATGAGTTCATACAGTCGAGCGGCATCTTTGGGCAGATAGCGTTGTGCCTTTTCTGGCGTCATGCCAACATCAATAGGTCGGATGGCTTCGTGTGCGTCTTGAACTTTGCCTTTTGATTTACCGTGATCATTTGGTTTTGAAGGCAGATAATCTTTGCCCAGTTCTTTGGAAATAAAACCGCGAACTTGGTCAAGTGCCGTGTCTGAAATTCTTTTGGAATCGGTACGCATGTAGGTAATTAATGCAACGGGTTTGTCATCATCACCCATCGGCATACCTTCATAGAGTTTTTGGGCAACCGACATTGTCTTTTTGACGGCGAAGCCCAACTGATTAAAGGCTGCTTGTTGCAGCGTACTGGTCATAAAGGGAGCCGGCGCGTTTTTGGAGCGCTTTTTATCGGCGACTGATTCTATAATAAAATCTGTTTTGGCAACTTGTTTGACGATTTCATCGGCCGTTTTTTTGTCCGTGATTTCGATTTTTTTATTTTTAATGAGGGTGAGGGCGGCACTAAATTTTGCCTTTTGGTGCTTAAAGAACCCGTCGATGCTCCAGTATTCTTCTGGTTTAAAATTTCTAATCGCCTCTTCACGGTCACAGACTAAGCGTAGCGCAACTGATTGGACACGACCTGCAGATAGCCCTCGTGCAATCTTTTCCCATAATACAGGTGAGACTTGATAGCCCACCCAGCGATCAAGAATGCGGCGCGCTTGTTGGGCAGCCACCATTTTAAGATCAACGGTTGAGGGGTTGTTGATGGCTTCAAGAATTGCCGGTTCGGTAATTTCGTTAAATGTAATACGCTTGATTAAGCTTTTATTCTTAACAACTTTGGCGATCTCTTCACCAATTAACCAGGCAATAATTTCACCTTCACGGTCAGGATCGGGTGCAAGATAGATGGCATCGCATGAGGCTGCTTCTTTGCAGATTTGGGAAATGGTGTTTTCTTTGCCCTCAAGGGTGACGTATTCAAGCTCGATGCTGTTGTCATCCATGGTGATGCCTAGTTTTTTCTTAGGAAGATCTTTGATATGCCCGATGGTGGACATAATTTTGAAATCTTTTCCAAGAAACTTAGATATCGTTTTTATTTTTGCTGGGGACTCGACAATCAATAGACTTTTTTTCTTCATATCCTTTTATGCCTCCCCACCCATAGTTTTATGTGCAAACATTGCTTATTTTTCACCAAAGAGGGAAGCATTGTTGCTTGCCCATAGTTTTATAGTAAGACAAATAATTTCTAAATGTCAAACAAATTTTATGTAGACACGTGCAGAGTGCTGAGGTTCTTGTAGAGAGCAGGGTGATGTGCTAGTTTCTACGGGAGCTTTTTTCAGTGCTCGTGCGCGGTTTTCAGGACTGTTGCATGTAATGTAAAGTCACGATGAGTATAAACGGAGAGGTTAAATATGCAATTGTTTCACATGTGGAAAGATTCACTCAAGATTTTTATACCGCGGAACTTAAAGCTTTTCAGCCTTGTTTCATTCAACGCGGCACGCCAGGCGTATAAGGTATGGTTCAGGTTTTTGTGGCCGCTGTTTATTCTGTATGTAGTGGCTGGCGCTGTAGCGGTTTACGTTCCCAAGTCGGCTGCGCTTGTGGGGGCGATTGCAAAATTCGGTCTGTTTGTGACACTTATTTTGGCCATGCGGCCCTCCATCAAGCGAAAAACTTATGCTTATTTCTATGATTACCGTTGGCATGTTGTCCTGATGGCGGTTATCTTTTTTGCAGATTTTTTTGTGGCGATGGAGCATTTATCTGAATCGATATTGTTGGCCAATCTTTTTGTGCCGCTTTTGATGATTCCACTTGCAACTTTTATGTTGTTCTATTGTGACACGCTTGGCCGCCTGCGTGATCTGTTTGTGTCCGTTGGTCGGACCATTAAAATGTTGTGGTACGGGCTTCCATTTTATTTTATTTTAATTGTGGCCGCAGGGGTGTGGTATTTTTCGCTTTCATTTTTGTTATGGCAACTCTTTTTTCCATTGGCCTATGTTGTGCGTACCGTGCCGATGAATGGTTTTTATGGCTATTTTTATTCATTGTTCGTGTCGTTGGTCATTATTGTGATTTCAGTTATTCCCCTTGCGTTTGCGGCAACATTTTATACAAAAAAACTGCATGATTATTCTGAAAAATTTTTAGCGAGTCGGCTGTAGTTTTAACGGCGTGTCCCACAAAGCCTTGGCGAAGTCGGAAGGCTGATGGTAGTTGTGCTTGATGGTTCTTTTCTATTATTATGAAAAAATTAATTGATGAGTTGTACACACAGTGATGGAGCATTGTTATGATAAAAAAGGTTTTGCGGACTTTGGTCTCATATATTTTATTTGTTCCCGTTCTTATTTTCATCGGCATCCCCTGTGTGGTGCTCGCCCTGCTTCCCGCCCGTTGGCGCTATGACAATAAACTCTACTTTTGGTTTACTGATGCTTTTTACAAGTCGGTTTTATTGCTCACATTTATTCCGGTCACCGTGGTGGGAAAAGAAAATCTGCCAACAACTGCATCCATTATTGTTGCTAACCATCAGTCATCACTTGATATTCCGCTCATTGGTTCTTTGATGCATGGCTTTCCCCATGTTTGGCTTGCCACAACAGAGTTGGCACGCACGTGGTTGGCTCCCATTGTCACGCGTATGGCGGTTCTTATTGATATGTCCACACCACAGCGCGGGATGCGTTCCTTGTTGCAGGCGATTAAAATTATTCAGGAGCAGCAGCGGCATGCAATCATTTTTCCTGAAGGCGGGCGGTATATTGAGGACAACGGGGTACGTGAATTTTTTTCCGGGTTTGCTATGCTAGCACAGCGTACCAATCGTCCTGTGGTACCAGTTATGATCTTTGATGCATATAAAGTGTATCCACCAGAATCATTTTTGATTCACTGGTCTCCTGTTAAGGTGGTTGTTGGACCAACATTTGTGTTCCATGAAGGCGAAACACTGGATGCGTTTAAAGATCGCGTACGGCAATGGTTTGTTGGGCAGACGAATTCATAGCGGAGAATGAGCGGTGGAATATTTTGTGCGTTGTGCGAATCTCTGGGTTCTGTTTTTACTAATTCCCATTCTGGTATTGTGTGTTCTTATTAAAGTGAAGTGGCGGCGTTCGTCTTCCTATCGCTACTCACTCGGCGCGGTGTTGCATAAACACCATTTTGTCAGCGCGCATCAGTATAAAAAAATATTTTTTCTTATGCGACTGTGTGCGTTAGCGCTGTTGGCGTTTTTAATTTCACGGCCCCAATTGGTTGACGAGCGTTCCAATATTATGGTTGAAGGCATCGACATGATGCTGGTGTTGGATGTCTCTGGTAGTATGGATTTTCGTGACTATGGAGATGAAAAAACATCGCGTGTTGATGTTGCAAAAGAGGAAGCGATTAGATTTATAGAAAAACGTACGAGTGATCCGATAGGGCTTGTGATTTTTGGTCAAGAAGCGGTTTCGCGTTGTCCCATTACCACCGACAAAAACATTTTAAAAACAATTGTTCAGGAGTTGCATATTGGGAGTATCAATCCTGATGGCACTATGTTGGCGCGTGGTATTTTAACCGCAGCTAATCGATTAAAAAATTCAAAAGCAAAAAATAAAGTGATCATTGTGTTGACCGATGGTGAACCTTCTCCGGGGGATGATTCGCCAGAAGTTGCAATAGAAGTTGCAAAACGCATGGGCATTAAAATCTATACGATTGGTATCGGTTCGGGGGAAGAAAAAGTGTTTATGCATCCTTTGTATGGCATGGTGGCAAAGCCGGGGATCAATAAAGCATTGCTTGATGAGATTGCACGCAAGACAGGTGGAAAGTCTTTCCTTGCGGAAAATCAGCAAGAGATGCGCAACATTTATGATGTGATTGATCAGCTTGAAAAAACGGAATATCAAACAAATTTGTTCAGTCATTATCAAGAACTGTTTATGCCATTTTTGTACCTTGTTTTTATTTTGATGTTATTGGAAATCATTCTCGCTTCATCGATATGGTTTAGTCTATGAAACTAGTTTTTTTAGGATGCACATGGGCATCCGCGCAACATTTACTTTTGTTACCGTTGGTGCTGGTGGCTGTTGGTTTGCTGGTATGGCGCTTGCAGCGTGTACGTAAATCTATTGCGTTGCTTGCCAGTGTGGAGCGGCAAGGCTTTTTATTGCGCGGGGTTTCTTACGCGCGGCATGTTGTAAAATTTGTGTTGCTGACAGTCGGCATGTTGTTTTTGTTTCTTGCTCTCTTGCGGCCACAGTGGACTAAAAAAGAACAGGTGGTGGAACAACAAGGGCGTGATCTGTTTATCGCGTTTGATATTTCCCGTAGTATGTTGGTTGAGGATTTTAAACCCAACCGTTTAGAATTTGCAAAAAAGAAAATTCATGCGTTGCTCAATCGGCTTGAGTGTGAGCGCGCTGGATTGATTTTATTTTCCGGTGCTACCTGCGTACAATGTCCACTCACATCTGATTACGCTTCCTTTTTTATGTTCCTGGATCAGGTTGATGTAGAAACTATTTCATCAGGAACTACCGCACTCGATCAGGCGATTGGCCGCGCGCTGGATTCATTTAAATCAATGCCAACACGAAAAACAAAACTACTCGTGATCTTTACCGACGGTGAAGATTTTTCAACCAATCTTGCTGGCATTAAAGCTGAGGCCGCACGCCAGGGGTTGGTGATTTTTACCGTTGGCATTGGAACGCAAGAAGGTGGTCCGATTCCCGTTGTTGATGAACAGGGCAGAGCATCCGGTCACCAAAAAGACCAAAGTGGCAAAGTGATTATTTCACGACTTAATGAAGAGGTTTTGCACAGTGTTGCACAGCAGACTGGTGGCAAATATTTGCACACAACGTACGATGATGAAGACGTGCGCAAGCTGGTCAACGCTGTACAGAAATTTGAAAAAGAACGCTTTGATGATAAAAAAATTTCAGAACTTGAAGATCGATATGTGTATTTTGTAGCGGTGAGTTTTATCTGCTTTTTGCTTGAGTGGTTACTATGAAACGACATTATATTTTTGCTGGTGTGTGTTGTTGTGCAATGTTTACGATGCAGGGATTTTTAGATTACGATCGCGCGATAAGCGCGGCTCAAAAGGGTGACTGGCAACGTGCCGATACCATGCTCTCTGCAATGATTACTGATTATCCAGAAAAACCAGATCTTTTGTATGACGCTGGCATTGCTGCTGGTGAACAAAAAGATTTCAAACGAGCATGCACCTGTTTTAAAAACGCGTCTGCTGCGCCGGCAATTTCACCGACACTCAAAGAACAAGCGCTGTTTAATTGTGGTAACGCTTGTGTGGAGCTCAAAGAACTTAGGCAGGCGATTGAGCAGTACGAAAAAGTTTTGCAACTCAATCCAAAAAACGAGCGCGCACGACATAATCTTGAAGTGGTGAAAAAAATGCTTGAGCAGCAACAACAGCAGGATCAAAATAAAGATCAGAATAAGGATCAAAAAGACAAAGACAACAAAGAGAAGCAAGACGACAAAAATAAAGACGATAAGAATCAGCAGGATAAAAATAAACAGGATCAGAAAGATCAGCAGCAGGATAAGCAGGATCAGAATGATAAATCCCAAGATCAACAACAAGATCAAAATAAATCTGATCAAGATAAAAAATCTCAAGATCAAAAGTCGAAAGACGAACAAAAATCTGATCAGCAAAAACAAGATGAGAAGTCACGGGACGAAAAGTCACAACAAGATAAAAAACAACAAGAGCAACAAGAACAAAAACAGCAAGAACAGAAGCAGCAGCAAGGCGGCGATAAAAAAGAATCAGCTGAGCAACAACAGCAGCAAGCTGGTAAGGAACAGAAGTACGACGAACAGGTGATGGGGATTTTGAACGCGGTTGAAAAAAAAGATGCGCAGGCGAATAAGAAGATGATGGCGGCGCAGATAAAACAGGCGGTGGGAACGTATGATAAAAATCAGAACAATTATTAAAGCATATTTTTTCAGTGTGCTTTTTTGTTTTTCATTGTATGCCAGTGATGCAACGCATGTTGTGCTTCGTGCACTTGATAGTCAGGGGCATGAGCTTTCTCAAGCGCAATTGGGCAAACCGTTTTTGTTGGAAGTTGCTATTCAAGGGGGGCATGGAAACCTCTCTGATCCGGTGATTGAAAATGCTCCATCTGCAGGTGCCGTGCGTGTTGGTTATAAAATGCACACCGTCAATGGTGTATCAAAAATAAACTATACCTACAAAACGCGCATTGATTCTGAAGGCACACATCAGGTTGGGCCGGCAGTCATTGATGATGGTGGCCATTGTATGCAATCAAATGTCGTGACCGTGAAGGTTGGCAGAGATGAAGTTGCTCGTCATCACAATGGGGCGGTCGAAAAAAATAAAAAACTGTTTTTACAACTTGCAGTGAAACATGACCGTGTTGTGGTTGGTCAAAAAATAGAAGGTACCATCACTTTTTATTCACGGTGTTCAGAAGTGCTTATTCGGCAATTGATGGAGCCGGCGGTTGAAGGATTTGTAAAGACCGGTCCAGAGGCTCCCGAGCAAGGTGAGCAGGATGTTGATGGGCAGATGTATCGTTATGTGCGCTGGAACTGGCAGCTTGTTCCGCAAAAATCGGGCAAGCTGGTTATTCCTGCATGCAGTGTTGATATTGTTGCGCAAAGTGATGAGACCGATTTTACAGGTGGATTTGGGGCACTGTTCCGTTTTGGCGCAACACAACAACAGATTTATTCTAATGCATTGACTGTTCATGTGGATCAGTTACCAGCGAATGGTCAGAAAGTTGATGCGGTTGGCGTGTTCCGTAATTTTACTGCATCGGTCAATCAAACGGTTGCGCGAGAAGGTGACGGCATTGCGTTGACGTTATCGTTGGAAGGTGATGGCAATTTTGATCAGTTTAATCTTGAGTTGCAATCACTGCCACCGATTTTTAAATCATACAGCTCAAAGCAAAATATTGAAGAGCTGAAAAACAAGCCAGGTTGGCGCAAAAAAATATTTGAATTTGTGGTGCAGGGTATGGAGCCGGGCGAATGGAATATTCCAGAGCAAGTATTTACTTACTATGATGTGATGGCAAAGAATTACAAAACACTCAAAACATCACCGCTCACTCTTAAAATTTTGCGACATGCTCTTACTAAAAACTATCAAGCGGCCGATGATGAGTTGTCCACCGCGGTGGAGACGGTAGTTAAAGTAGATGATGATGTATTACCGTTGAATCATTGTGATTCGTGGTGTTCAATTCCTGAACGTAAAATTCCATGGACATTGTTCATGCTGTTATTTTTTACCCCACTGTTCATTTGGTTTTCTACATTTATGCGGCGCGGTTGGCTTCGGCTCATCATGTGGCGAGGGCCTAAAGCTCGATGGAAAGGCGCGTTTAAGAATGCGCACAGGCATGTTGACCGTGCACAGCACAACAATAACATTGCGGCGTTGTACGCGGTGTTTGTTGAACTGTTTGCGCTGCGTTGCGGCGTGACCCCAGCACAAGTGTCTGATGAAATGACACGGACGGTGCTCACCAAAGCGGGCTTTTCACTTGAGCAGGTTACCGAGTGGGAAAAGTTTTTTGCACAGATTTCTGCGTATGTGTTTTATTCGGTGCAAGGAAAAGATCAAGAAAAACAGCTGTTTCATGAGGCGGACACCTGGATTGATAGATTGGAAAAGATTTTGTGATGTATAAACCCTTTTGTCCGTGGGGCATACGCTGATATAATAAATTGGTCGAAAAAAAGAGAGCAGCTCATTGGGAGTTGCTCTCTTTTTTTTTATAACCGTTTTACGCAAGGGGTTGGGGGACGATGAACAAAAAACTAGTTGTGTTGACGATGTTCTTTTTGTTTGGTGGCGTGCGTTCGTGGGGGATGGGAAGCAAGGCAGTTAAGCATTTTCAGCAACAATATGATCTTAAGAAAGAAGAGGCAGTTGCCTTGATAGAAATGTTGGATTCATCGAAGGCAATGTCTTTTATGGGGTTTTATGATGAATGGTTAACCTCTATCTCTCAGCGTGGGCATTGTAAGGGAGACCGAGTATGGACTATTGCTCAGTCTCCGTTATGCGAAGAAAAGCTTCAGAAGATTGTTAATGTATACAAGACAGAAATGATTACGACTCCTCATGGGGTCAATGTGCGCCGGTATTTTTGGACTGAGACTTTACAATTAGAGCAGCAGAAAAGGATAAAGGGAACGCAAGAAATTGATGCAGAGAAAGCCAAAATACTAGGGTGTGCGATTCGCAATGAAACAGACAATGGTCATCTCAAAATGGTAAAAGAGATTGTTGAAAAAGAGGGGCTTGATTTTTATTCCAAGAGTTTTGAGTATGGACCGCTTTTTTATATTTGTGACAAATATCCCGATTGCTGGAATCCTTTCTGTGGTACAGAGTGTTTTAAGGATCAGTTAAATGGTCAGTTAAAGATTATAGAGTATCTGGTTTTACAAAAAGGGCTTGATGTCAACAAACCTGCCGGACCTGAGAAGATGACTCTTTTGTATATGGCCTGTGACAAGAGCCCAGATCTTCTTACGTTATTGATTGAAAAATGTGGCGCGCAGATTGATAAAAAGACAGCCAGGGAGCTGGCCAGAGAATTTAATAAGCAGCTTGCTGAAAACGCATTCAAAAGAAGGCTCTTGTTTCATAATGTTTTACCCTATGTGCCAACGGTTCCTGTTGAACGTCTGCCGGCCACTCTAAACAATAAGAAATCAAAAAAGGACTGCACTATAAAAATGGTGAATGCCAGCAAGCCTGCGACGAATGAAAAAAAGTAAGCTGAGTGTTTGATAACAAAAAAGAGAGGAGCTTCTTAACGGACTTCTCTTTTTTTTTGTTAGAATGACGTGGAGTGTTTCAATGCAGGTCGTTTATAAGGGAGTGAATCTTGATGAATAAAAAATTAATTGTTCTGATGTTGTGTTTGTTTGGTGTTGGTTTACGGGCATCTGAGAAGTTGTATCCTTCTCGTTCGAATAAATCGGGATATTGGGTGGTTAAAGACGAGGACCATGTGGTTCAAAAGAAATATAAACTAGATGGCTTTGAGGCTGTGTGTTTGGTAGATTTGTTAAATTCGGAGGACATGGAAAAGTATCTGGGGATTGATGGTAGTGTTACAAACCAGGCGAAATTGATCATTGAGTCTCAAGAATACGCAGAAAAACTTCAGAAGCTTGTTGACGAACGTAATTTAAAAATAATTAAGACTCCTCATGGTGTTGACCTTGGTCCATGCCCATGGCTCTTGTTTGGGAAATTAAAGTTCGAAACAAAGGAAAAGCAACAAAAACTAAAAGATGATGACATTTTACGGCGTGTGATTAGCAAGAAAATACGTGACGGCAATACAGCTATTATTAAAAAAGTGATTGAAGGAGATGGACTTGTTTTTTTCAATCAGTGTTTTGAGCATGGACCGCTGATTGAAATTTCTAGGGATATTCAGGAGAACAATTCTTGTAATGAAAATAAGCTCGAGCTTATGGAGTATCTGGCTACAAAGTGTAATGTTAATGAAAAATATAAAAAAAAAGACGGTGTATCTGTTTTTCCTCTTCATTATGCAGCGCTGTGTAGGCGCTCTCATGATCTAGCTTGTCGATTGCTGTATAAGTGTCATGCTCGTGTGCCAAAGAGTATGATCGGGAATACACTGTATAACAAAAGTGATCAAGGTTATAAATTTATAGAGCTTTACCGCTCAAACTGGCGATTGGATGATGAATATTGGCAGTATGATAACGGACATTGGCTGCATCTTGATGCTAGGGAGCCAAAAAAAGTTTTGTTTGACCATGTATTACCCTATGTGCAAAAAGAAAAGAAAACAAAAAAAGATGGCGTTATAAAAAGCATGTGTGACTGTTGTTCTGAAAAAAACGAAAAAAAGTAAGCTGAGTGTTTGATAACAAAAAAGAGAGGAGCTTCTTAACGGACTCCTCTTTTTTTTGTTAGAATGACGTGGAGCGTTTCAATGCAGGTCGTTTATAAGGGAGTGAATCCTGATGAATAAAAAATTAATGACATTCATGCTGTGTTTGTGTGGGGTAGTCGCAAGTGCATCACCCGTTGAAGAAGTATTTTTGCAAGCAAACCAAGAGTACAAGGCACATCATTACGAAAAAGCATTAGAGCTTTATAGTGTTATAGAAAGCAAGGGTAGTGCAACGTGGCATAACATGGGCAACTGTGCATGCCACTTGAAAAAGCCGGTTGATGCATTGGTTTGCTGGCGCAAGGCGCAGCGTGGGTGCAGTTTTACACAGTTTGATGAATTGCAAAAAAATATAGACGGTATTTATGGGCAGCTCAATAAAACTCCTGCGCGCACAGCGTGGGGACAATTTGTTGATAAATTTGTACACAGTTTTTCGTTACTTTTTTTTCAGTTGTTTTTCTTGTTAGTGTGGGGATTACTTTTTTTTGTTATCTGGTTAAATCGTCGATACAAAAAAGGAATCGTATTTGTTTTGTTACCGCTCAATCTTCTTTTTGGTACGGCAGTTGTGATGAAATATAGAGCACATACGTGTCCCTGCGCGCTTGTTGTTCAAGAACAAGCAACGCTGTTTGCAGGTCCCGATTCTAGTTATCAAGTTGTAGGTGCTGTCAGCTTGGCAGAAGAAGTAACCATCATTGATCAGCGTGGTGATTGGTATAAGGCTCGATCTCAAAACTTGGCGGGTTGGGTTTTAGCTGATACACTAAAAATTCTGTAAACCGGAAAAGGAAATATGCTTTTTTGATGAGGTGGTCCAATTAAACGTATTGCACGTCATTTTACCGTAATCATTATTGTTGGATTGTCGCTCGGATTAGTCGGCGTCACGGGGCTCTTACTCCATCAATACATGTATTTTAAGAAACAATCAGAACGATTGGTTGAGTTGCAAGAAGATTATCGAACCTACATGTTGGCGGTGAATAAAATCTTGCAAGATTACAACAAGACCAAAGAACAATTGGATATTTTGAAATCTGTAGAAGTTACCGGAACGGTACCCGTCAAAAAAAAAAAAGAAATAGATGATGTAGGCCTTGGGTTTTATGCCTTTGATTTTATGGAAGGCGCTCGCGTCTTTTCTTCTGATGATGCTCCAGAGGCCAACGATGATTTTTTCCTGCCGGTCAACCGAGATCCTGAATATCTTAAAAATTCAACGCTCAAGTATTTCAGGCGGCTTGAGGATCAGTCGCTGCTGTCTCGTGTTAATCTCAATGATTGGGGTGATTACACAGATAAAAGCCTGACTCATAAAAAAGAAACGCCAAAAAAGAAGAAGGTCGTCAAGCAAAAACGCAACAAAAAGGTTGCGGCGTACCAAAGCGAACCACCGGCCAAGCGCAAGAAAAAAGAGCGGGGTATCGAGCTTGCATGGCCGATTAAGGGTGAGTGGTGGCCAAGTTCTCAGTTTGGTCCTCGCAAAAAACCAAATGGGTCATGGGGATTCCATTATGGCCTTGATATGGCGGCTGTTCGGGGAACTCCGGTGTATGCTGCTCAGCCAGGTCTGGTGACCGAGGCGCGGTTTGATCGAGCGTATGGTAACACGATTGTGATTACCCATAATCGGGAATATCAAACACGGTACGCGCATTTGCATAAGATTTTGGTGCATACGGGTCAAAAGGTTTCAGCCAACGAAGTCATTGGTAAGGTTGGAAGTACAGGCGCCGTGTGGAAACGACGAGGAAGAGATCCATCCCATTTGCATTTTGAAGTTCATTCTTTTGGCAAACAGGTAAACCCGCTTCGATTCCTCGCGTAAGCATATTTTTACAGAGCATAGACAGACGAATTTCAGATCTGCTACGCTCAATCACAGTTATTATGTTACGAAGGGGGATTTATGCCACGTTTACTTGTAAGAATTGCAGACTGGCTCTATGCATTTGGTCTGCGTGTCACTGGGCTTGCCCGAACAATCAAATTTCCAGAAATAGATTTTGATAAGCCTTGGTGGGTGCTTGCCACTCAGCGGTGGTTGATTTGGATTTTAATTGTATCAGGACGTATTGTTTCAACGATTATGAGTACTTTGTTGCCGGTGCTAATCGCAAAGATTTTGGTGTGGCAAGAAACGTCTTATTTTGGTTGGCTTTTGTTGATTTGGGCTATTACTGAGGTTTGGTACTTTTTATCATCTTGTCTCTTTAGCACAGAACAGGCCCGTATTGGCTACGGGGTGCGTTATAGCGCAAATAAGTTTTTTTTAACGGTTGATCCGATTTATCACACGATGCGAACGAGCGGTCGGCTGTTTTCAAAAATTAATCGTGGCGCGCATGCCTATGAAGATATTTTAACCACATTTGTATATGAGTTGGTGTATACCATAACCAGTGTTGTGACGGTTATTACTTCTCTTTTTATTTTAAATACAACCGCAGGTTTGATTGCGCTCGCGTTTCTTCTGGGCCTTACCATTTTTAATATTGGTGATGTTTTATTGAATGCTTATGTGTTTGAGCGACGGCTGATTGAAGCAGAAGATGAGATGCGAAATATAGGGCAGGAAAGTTTGGCGCGGATTGAGCTCGTGCGGTCTTCATTTTCCACGAATGAATTGGACAATTTGCTGAATGTAAAAAGCGTTTTGGCCGCCGCAATTGGCGGAACGCAGTGGATCTTTTTTGCGTTTACAACATTGGTGACAAGATTAGGGTACGCGATTGGCGTACTTGTTCTTGGTTTTTATGTTTTATCTTTGGTCAAGTCAGGAGCTATCACCTTGGTAGAGGGCGTGAGCTTTTTGGGCACTTACGTGGCTGGCAGCTTTAGAATTATGCGGATTGGTGAACGGGTTCAAAAAATGGTTCAAAACATCATTCGTGTCGACGATCTTTATACCTTTATTCGAGGTTATGGTCAGCAAACGTTTCCTGTTTTGAAAGAAGATGGGCCAGAATTTGAACTTCCCGTGCGTACCGCTACATCAGTGCAGATACATGATCTTGAATTTTCGTACTCAAAGAAGGCACAGATTTTTGACGAGCATAAGCTCAATCTTATTGTGCCCCATAGTCAAATTAATAAGTTATATGGTGTCATCGGACCTTCGGGTGTTGGTAAAACAACATTAATTTCCATTCTTGGTGGTCAACTCAGGCCAACTGCAGGCACGGTCCAAATTAATGGTGTGTCCATGTACGAAGTGAATGATGATGCTCGGCGACAACTTGTTGCTATGCAAGGGCAAACGGCAAGCAGTTTGAGTGGCAATGTCCGTGATAGTCTTTTGTTGGGGCTGCCAAAAGACAGAGAGTTATTTCCCGACGAGGACCTGATTAAGATTTTAGACCGCGTTGGGTTGTGGAAGATATTTATGTGTAAGGAAGGTTTGTATTCATTTATTGGTGAAGCTGGATTGAACCTTTCTATTGGTCAACGGCAACGGTTGAATTTTGCTGCTCTGTATTTGCGTACAAAATATTTTGAACCAGAACTGATTATGATCGATGAGCCAACGAGTAGCTTGGACCCGGTCAGTGAGCAGGCGATAACAGATATGATAGATGAGCTTGCAAGAAATTCGGTGACGTTTGTTATTGCGCATAGGCTCCATACGTTAGAAAAAGCGGTGAGTATTTTGGATGTTTCTTTAATTGGGCAAGACAAGCAACTTGTTTTCTATGATCGTAATACATTGCATAATAAGTCTGCCTACTATAGACGTTTGATGGAAGGTGAGGAGGCTCTTGAAGAGATTGGTGGATGCGAATAAGTAGAGTATTTTTTGTGTTTTTTTAAAAAAACTATGCGTGTTTAAAAAAGCGCCGCATGAAATATATAAATTTTGCTATACTACGAAACTCTACATACGCGGTTATTGAAAAATAGAGTTCTACATCATAATAAAAGGGATTTTCTATGTCGACGTCGCGCACCAGGCAACCTGGCTTTTGGGTTAATGTGAAAGAGATTGCTGTTTTATTATTTATTGTTTTTATCATTCGTACCTTTGGTTTTGGTCTTTATCAGGTGCCAACGGGGTCGATGGAAACAACCATGTTGGTGGGAGAGCGATTTTTTGCAGATAAACTCACGCCACTTTTTTCAAGCATTCAGCGCGGCGAGGTAATCGCCTTTAATGATCCGATTTGGCCGTATTCAAAAAATAAAATAGTTCGCATATTCCAAGAATATGTTTGGGGGCCTTCAAATTGGACAAAGCGTGTGATTGGTATTCCGGGTGATTCAGTCCGCGGAACTATTGAAGATGGTAAGCCGGTCATTTATTTGAATGATAAAAAGCTTGAAGAGCCACACATTAATAAGTATCCGTTGGCTCGAGTATGGAAAATGGATCCTCAAGATATTGAGGCTTGTGTGCGCCGTTCAGGCCCTGATTCTATTTATGAATTGATGTGTCCAAAATCATTTGATCCCAGTTCTCCTATTGAACATCAACCGTTTTATCACATGAAGCGTGATCGCATTATCATGGATGTTGATAAAGGTGAGCCGTTGTTGATTTATCCAGCGACTCCTATTCATCCTTCTGCTGATGCGCCACAGCAAGTGCCTGGACAGAATTACTGGAGCGGCAGCGATGAATTTAATGTGAAGCTTGGTGCCAATCAGTATTGGGTCATGGGTGATAATCGACTTGGTAGTAAAGATTGCCGTTGGTTTGGTCCGATTGATGGACGCCTCATTCATGGTCGCATTTTGTACCGTGTTTGGTCGGTTGATAGCGACGAGTCATGGTGGATATGGGACCTCATTAAACACCCTGTTGATTTTTGGAGTCGCGTTCGTTGGAATAGATTTTTCCAAAGAATTCGCTGATTGAGTTGCAACTTGAACGGTTTATGCTACATTTATGGTGCTGATAACGCTGCTTGAAGGCTGTAATGGATGATTATTGATATGAATGTAATGAAACGAAGTGCATTTTTTTCCGTGATTGCCTTTTTGGTAGCCCTTCCTGGCTGTTGGTCAGGTAGTGTTTCTCAAGAGCAATCAACGCTTAAAGGATTGGTAGTTGTCAACGTGCTTGATAAAGCGATGTTTGATGATTGTCATATTCGCGGATCGATAAACGTTCCGTTTGAGCAGGTTAAGGAATATGCACAAGAGCACATTGATAAAAATGCAGAAGTAGTTCTTTACTGCAGTAATTACATGTGTTCGTCGAGTGGATTTGCACGAAAACAGTTAATTGACCTGGGATTCCAGCATGTGTTAGTCTATGAAGGCGGAACAGCTGAGTGGTTCCAACGAGGGTACCCAGTTGACGGACCATCTCGCGAGCCGTATCTTCAGAGAGAGTTGCAGGCTCCTCCTGCGCAGCCGTATGTGATTGAAGCGGCTGATTTACAGAAAAGAATCGATGCGCGTGACGCGCGATAAGATTGAATGTCTTTGAATATATGGGGCGGCATAGCCAAGTGGTAAGGCATGGGTCTGCAAAACCTTGATCCCCGGTTCAAATCCGGGTGCCGCCTCCAAATACGTTTTTGCAAGCTGAACAAAAGATTGATGTGCCGGGGTGGCGAAATTGGTAGACGCAAAGGACTTAAAATCCTTCGGGTTAATAGCCCTTACCGGTTCAAGTCCGGTTCCCGGCACCAAACTACGCTAAGGCTTCCACAATCTGGGCGATAGTTTCTCTTCGTTTTTATCTCAAAATTTTTTCCCGTTGAAGAAATGGATGAAATTTTTTTTAGATTGAACTTGACAAAAACTTTTGAATGAATAGTTTACGATTTTAGTACTAGTTTTGTTCGCTCAAGAGCAGACGTTACAGCTTAAAGGAATTTCTATGAATAAAGCTAAGTTAGTTGAAACTATGGCGAAGCTAACAAAGCTTCCTAAAGCCACCTGTAAAGAATGCCTTGAGGGATTCATTGCTACGGTAAGTAGTTCACTCAAACAAGGCAAGTCCGTTGTCTTAACAGGCTTCGGAACCTTTATGGTTATGAAGAGAAAAGGACGCGTTGGCGTGAATCCAGCGACTGGTAAGAAAATGGAAATCCCTGCAAAGAGAGTTCCAAAGTTCAGACCTGGTAAGTTCCTTAAAGGCTTAGTTAAGTAAGCTTTTGTTCTGAATAAGAACTAGAAAAAG
This sequence comes from uncultured Pseudomonadota bacterium, assembly GCA_964436435.1. Classification (GTDB taxonomy): domain Bacteria; phylum Babelota; class Babeliae; order Babelales; family Vermiphilaceae; genus DAOVGZ01. The sequence goes on along the minus strand of CAYTCH010000001.1, from coordinate 475,328 downwards.
GAGACACTGTTTATACGGTGTCTCCTTTTTTATATACTTTTTTTAAGGTGCGCTTGGCTCTTCGGCCGTTTTTATTCCCCTCTTTTTTTTAAAAAAAATTTTTTACGATAACGTTGTAAAAATATGCTCCGCATGGGCTTTGTATGCTGTCGGTTTTGAATGGCGGCAACAAAGTTATTCGTCTTCTGTTATTTTTCTTGTGAAATTTTTAAACGCAAAGTTATACTGTTTTTCAGAAAGGGTAGTGAAGTTTTTTTCGGTCTAAAAAAAGGAGACGGAATGGAAAACGCGGCAGCTGCAGCAGTAGTTGAAAAGGGATGGTTCCAGTCGATTTCAAGCGCCTTGAGAATCGATTGGCTTGAAGAGAAAATGCATCTTTCGAAGGGCAAACTCGTAGAGTTTGCTTTCTTTTTTGGTGCCGGTATTTTGATCGGTTATTTGGCGAAGAAGTATGCAAAGTTTATTTTTGCATTTGCATGTTTCATCGTTGTTCTTTTTGTATTACAACAATTCAATTTCATAACCATTGGTATTAACTGGAGCAAACTTCAGGGATTGCAGTCGGTCCCCGTTTCCGGTCAAGCAGGTCTTTTGTCTGTGTACTGGGAATGGATCAAGACTCATGTTGGAGCTGTTTTGAGTTTTTCAATCGGTTTCTTGGCAGGATTCAAAATCGCATAACACAGCGCATAAGGAAACGTGCTCATGCTTATAAAAAAAAGAGAGGATTTCACAGAGGCATTATCAAATATCCTCGTGAAAAACAAAATTATTGCGGCTAGTGAAGCAACCTCGCTGCAAGAAATGTTTAATGATAGCACCAAAGAGACCTTTGATGATTTTTTACTCAGTGAAGGCCTCGTTGAAGAACCAGATTTATTAAAAGCCTTGAGTGAATATTACCAGGTTCCAGCATTTGATGTTGTTGGTTATTTTTTTGAACATCATTTGTTAACGCAATTTCCAAAAGGTTTTTTGCTTCGTTCCGGTATCATCCCACTTGAAGTTGATCAAAACATGGTGAACATAGTTGCCTGCGATCCTGAAGAACCAGGGTTGGAGAGTGCAATTCGTGAATATGTTTCATACGATGTTAATTTTATGGTCGGCATCAGACGTGATATTTGTGATGCGGTGAAAGAGTTTTATGACCTTTCTCCATCAGAAATTCAGGATGATATTGATCTTCGTGAAGAGCGCGAGCTTGAGCACGAAGCTGAAGAAGAATTAGATTCGTTGATGCCAAACCGATCATCTCGATCAAATATATTGGATTAACTGTGGTAAAACATGATGAAGCTTCTGTTATTCAACTTGTTGACTCGTTAGTACATGCGGCAATTGAACGATCAGCTTCAGATATTCATGTTGAATCAACGCCACACGGTGCGCGCGTACGTTACCGAATTGACGGTGTTTTGTACGATCAAGAAACCATACCTCCTTCAAAAGCAGCGCAACTGATTTCACGGCTCAAGGTTCTTGCGCATGTTGATATCGCTGAAAAGCGTATTCCACAAGATGGTAAATTCAGAGTTGCGGTGAACCAAGATGCGGACAATCACGACGTTGATTTGCGCGTTTCCACGTTTCCCGCGCTGCATGGCGAAAAGGTGGTTATCAGAATTCTTGATCGTAGTAAAAACATGATCACTCTTGAATCTCTTGGTTTTAATGATCATATGCTCGGACAATTCAAACACTTGGTGAGTCGTCCGAGCGGATTTTTTTTAGTTACAGGGCCAACCGGTTCTGGTAAAACAACCACGTTGTATGCCGCGCTTGCACAGCTCAATACGCCTGAAAAAAATATTATTACTTTGGAAGATCCAGTCGAATACAATCTTGAAGGAATCACGCAAGGCCAAATTAATCAGGGCGCAGGCTTTACGTTTGAAAAAGGTATTCGCGCTGTGTTGCGTCAAGATCCAGATATCGCCATGGTTGGTGAAATTCGTGACCGTGAAACAGCACAAATCGCAATCGAGGCTGCACTGACAGGTCATGCCGTGTTTAGTACGATGCATACCAATGATGCTCCTGGGGCTATCATGCGTCTCATGGACATGGGTATTGAACCGTTTTTAATTAATGCGGCGGTTACCGGTGTACTTGCACAACGTCTTGCTCGCAAAATTTGTGATCATTGTCGCGTTGCTGCCAAACCGACGGCACAAGAACAGAAATTATTAAAACGTCTGGGCTCATCCACTGATCAGCTGTACACGGGTACAGGATGCAACCATTGCTTTGGTCTGGGGTACAAAGGGCGGGTTGGCATTTTTGAACTGCTTGTCATGACCAGTGATTTGCGTTCATTAATTGTGCGCCATCCTATTTTTGATGATATTCATCGCCAAGCACATAAAGATGGAATGCTGACATTACTTGATGACGGTCTGCAAAAAGTAAAAGACGGGGCATTATCTTTGCATGAACTGGGGCGTGTCATCCTGTAAAAATTTTTCTGACCGTGTTACGGCACAGTGATTCGTTTTGTCCGTTTCATGTGACGACGGTAAAATAAAGAATGTTATACGAGTGATGTTGGGGGTGAGCGTCTATGTATAAAAATTTTTTTTACGCTTCTTTTTGTATCAGTTCTGCGATGGCGACATCTCAGATGCTGCCATCTTCGATGGTGATACAGCAAGATTTTTTTGCCGTTGATGAACAGCCTGTCGAATCAATGAGCGAAAAACGTTGTGTTCATAATCTTGAAACAATGATGACAGACCGCTTTGTTGGTGACCGTAGTCAAGAGTACTCTGTCGTTGTCGGTGGTGAGAACTTTAACTTGAGTCGGCTGTGGTGCGAAGAGCCATGGACCACAAAAGCGGCTTGCATAAAGTCTGCTTATAAGTATTTGGCACAGCGCGATGAAGTGCCGACGCATGAGAATATAAAAGAGATTTTTTCTTCCTGTTTTCGTTTTTTTGAGGAAGAGGATAAAACGCAGGCTCTTTTAAAAAACGTGTATGACCTATCCTGCCTTGTACTCAAATATGCCAAAGAAGGAAGCTTTCAGTTTCAATTGGCGCACAAAGCGGTTATGAATACCGCCCAATTGCTCAGGCACTATAAACCTGAACCTTCTTTCCTTGATGTCTGCGCACAAGAGGTTCCATATTGGGGTGCTTTATGCATGGCCTGTCTGACCGGAATCACCTTGCGGCGTCCCGCCATGCTGATTGCTTTACGTTTATGTAAGATCAAAACAGATAGTGGGTTGAAGGGCGATCTTATTTTTTCAGCCGTCACCGCAACCTTATTTTTGGCATGCGGCATCTACGCCAGTTACTTGTTGGCGTATAATACAATGCTCCGGTACAAACAAGATGCCTATGAGCGCAATAATCAGGTTCAGCCAGATGCAAATCTATGGGAAATAGGCCATAATGAACAAGAATCGTTTGGGCAAGCAGCCGAACTTGGTGCTGGAAAGTAGTCAGAGATATTTTTGATTGATCGCATTTTGGATTGGGGACGCTTTCATGGCTGTTGTTTTAAAAATTACTGATCTGTGTGTTGGGTATGGAGCAGTACGAGTGCTGAATCATTTGGCTCTTACGGTTACTGATGGGTCTGTTCATGTGCTCATGGGCCCCAATGGCTCTGGTAAAAGTACCTGCGCCCGCACGTTGCTGGGCGATCCACGATGCCAGATTACACAGGGATCATTGATATTTGATGGTGTTGATATCACACACAGCACGCCAGATGATCGTGCTCGTCGCGGTCTGTTTCTTGCATTTCAACAGCCGTGCACCATTCCCGGGCTCACGGTTTTTTCATTGCTCAGGGAGGCGTACAATGCGCGAACAGGAAAGATGATCGCTGTGGATGAATTTAAGCGGTTGCTGTTTGAAAGCATGGACCTTCTGGGCGTTGATCATGCCTGGGCGTTTCGCAATGTGAATGAAGGTTTTTCTGGCGGAGAAAAAAAACGGCTTGAGCTGGTGCAAATGATGGTGCTGAATCCGCGGCTCGCACTTCTTGATGAGATAGATTCAGGTCTTGATGTTGATGCGTTGCAGGTGGTTGCTCGTGGCATTGCACATGCTCGTGAAAAAAATCCAGAGATGGCATTGCTTATCATTACTCACTACCCACATATTTTACAGTACGTGCAGCCGGACTATGTTCATATTTTCCACAAAGGCACCATTGTACATTCTGGTGGGCTTGAACTTGCAGTACGGGTTGGCAAGGAGGGGTACGATGCCTTTATCCGATGACGCATTGCCAGCAGGTCTTTCTAAAAAACTTGTTGTGGAAATCTCCCAAAGAAATAATGAACCCGGTTGGATGACCGACTTTCGATTGAACGCGCTTGAGATTTTTGAGCGTATGCCGTTGCCTGCCTGGGGTGTTGACCTGTCGGGTCTCGATTTGAGCAACCTTCACTATTACGTACGTCCGGCCGAACAGTCCTGGGATTCCTGGGACAAAGTGCCTGAAAAAATTAAACAGACGTTTGAAAATCTTGGTGTTCCGCAGGCAGAGCGAGTCTATTTGGCGGGCGTTGGCGCGCAGTTTGAATCAGAAATGATTTATCATCATTTAAAAATGGAATGGGCCTTACAAGGGATTGTGTTTGTTGATACGAGCACCGGATTGCGTGACCATCCTGAAATTTTTAAAAAGTATTTTTCAACAATTATTCCGCCACACGACAATAAATTTGCTGCGCTCAATTCTGCCATTTGGTCTGGCGGCAGTTTTTTGTATATTCCAGAGGGTGTTCACGTTATGCTTCCTGTACAAGCTTATTTTTTAATGAATACGCCACGTATGGGGCAGTTTGAGCGTACGTTAATTATTGCAGAACCGGGCAGCTCCGTGCATTACGTGGAAGGGTGCAGCGCACCGGTCTATCAAAGAGGCTCGTTACACAGTGGTGTTGTTGAGGTTATTGCGCAGCCTGATTCCCGCATTCGTTACACCACGATACAAAATTGGTCCACCGACGTGTACAACCTGGTCACCAAACGGGCAGTTGCTCATGAACGTGCAACCATAGAATGGATAGACGGTAATTTTGGGAGTAAGTGCACCATGAAATATCCATCCGTGATTTTGCAGGGGGAAGGTGCGCGTGGCCAAATGATTTCTGTGGCCGTTGCAGGAGCAGGGCAGCACCATGATACGGGTGGCATGATGATTCACCGTGCGCCTAATACCACCTCAAGTATTCTTGCTAAATCGATTTGTAAACAAGATGGTTGTTCAACCTATCGCGGTATGGTGAAAGTGGAGCCTCAAGCGTCGTGTGTTCACGCACATGTGCAGTGTGATTCATTGTTGCTTGATGGTACGTCGCGCGCGTTAGCGTATCCAAAAATAACGGTAGAATGTTCAGATGCCGTTGTTGGTCATGAAGCGTCAGTGAGTTGCTTGGATGAAGAGCAGCTGTTGTATCTGCAGTCTCGTGGGCTCAGTGCATCGCGCGCTCGTGCGCTCATGGTTAATGGATTTATCGATGCGTTTGTTCAAGAGCTGCCGATGGAATATGCGGTTGAGATCAATCGATTAATTGCGCTTGAGATTGTGGAGCAGGGAGTATGAAGATTGCAATTCGTGATGGCGATCATCCAGCCACCGGCATTCTTATCGTTTCTGCTGGCATGCAGGTGACAGAGCCGATGATTTTGGATACTACATTTCCGTACAAAAAATTAACTATCATTCTTGAGCCCAATGCCGTTTTGCATGTTCATGAAGAATCTGCACTTGAGGAACTTATTATTATTGCGCATGCTCACGCTCAGTGTACGGCGCATCTTGTTATCACGCAGTCGCACGTAAAAAAGATAACGCTTTCTTTGGAAGGTGAAGCTGCTCACGTTTCTTGTGTGGTGACGTATCTGTTGAACGGTGATGATCGTGTGATGTTACACGCCCGTCAAGAGCATCATGCTGCTCGCACAAACAGTTCAATTCTGTCCCATGGCGTGCTTGGTGGTAACGCACATGTTGAACACAAGGGAATGATTTTTGTCGCTCGGGAGGCTGTGCGCTCTCAATCGCGGCAGAATAATAAAACGATTCTTTTATCTGCCGGTTCGCGGCTTGATTCATCTCCAGAACTTGAAGTTTTACAACAAAACGTGCAATGCTCACATGGTACTGCTGTAGGGCCACTTGATGAAGAGCAACTGCTCTATTTATGTTCACGAGGTCTCACGGTAGCGGTAGCGCGGCGGTTATTGCTTGAAGCTTTTTTTGACCTGTCAGACAAGAGTGTAAAAAAAAGAGGGACAGAGAGTATTTTCAAAAAATTGCAGGAGATGGTATGAAGAATTTGCGAGCGGATTTTCCCATTTTAAAAGAACAGATCAACGGTCATCCTTTAATCTATTTTGATAACGCAGCAACCAGCCAGCGCCCACAAAAAATGATTGATACGATGGTTGAATTTTATTTGAAATATAACTCAAACATCAATCGTAGCGTGCATGCTTTTAGTGAGCGGGCTACCGGAATGTTTGAAGACGCTCGTCAAAAGGTCGCTGATTTTATTCATGCTCGTCAGGCTTGTGAAGTTATTTTTACTCGCGGTACCACTGAAAGTATCAACTTTGTAGCTGCAACGTGGGGCCGTGAACATATTAAGGCTGGTGATGAGATTTTGCTCACAGAAATGGAGCATCACGCCAATCTGGTGCCGTGGCAAGAGCTTGCCAACCGTAACGGTGCGGTGCTTAAATTTATACCGGTATTGGAAAGCGGACTCTTGGATATGGAACAGCTTCCCAAATTGCTGACCTCAAAAACCAAATTAGTTTCCGTTACCCATTCTTCAAATGTTTTGGGTACGCATGTTGATGTTGAGTTGATCACCAAAGAAGCGCACAAGGTTGGCGCTCGCATGATGGTTGACGCAGCACAAACGATTCCACACCAGAAAATTGATGTACAAAAAATCGGATGTGATTTCTTGGCATTTTCCGGGCACAAAATGTTGGCGCCAACCGGCATTGGCATTTTGTATATTAGAAAAGAGCTGCATGATGAAACTCCTCCATATCAAGTTGGTGGAGGTATGGTCTTTGAAGTGGGTTATGACAAAGCCTTGTGGCAGGCTGCACCCTATAAATTTGAAGCTGGTACGCCCGCAATAGCAGAAGTTGTTGGCCTTGGAGCCGCTGTTGACTATTACAATGAAAATATCGATTTTGCACACATAGCGGCCTATGAAGCGCAGCTGACCAAGCGGGCTATTGAAGGCTTGCAAGAGATGAAGAAGGTCAGAATTTTAGGGCCAATTGAAGAACTGAAAAAATCAGGTCACTTGGTCACTTTTGTGGTTGATGACTTGCACTCGCATGACGTTGCTGCATATTTGAGTAACTTTGGATTATGTACACGGGCGGGACACCATTGTGCGCAGCCGCTTGCCAAAAAATTGGGCGTGATCTCGTCAGTACGCGCAAGTTTTATGTTTTACAATACCATGGAAGAGGTTGAAGCATTTCTTGTTATGATGCGGGACATGGAACTGTAACTGAACTGTTGATAGATAAGCCTCGAAGCGACAAGCATACAAGCTCGGTTGCTTCGAGGCTTTTTTTGAACGTGTGATCATGATATAAAAAAGGTCAGAATCATGTCAGGGGAGTGGGATGATGAAAAGAATCTTTTTTCCAAAAACATTGTGTTGTATAGGTTTGATGGTGTGTAGCCCCGGTTTGCAAGGTATGGGTACGCTTGTCTCGCTGGGAAGCTCAGTGCTTCAAAGTGAGTTTGTAAAAAAACATATTCGAGACATGGGGGTCATTGTGGGTGGCGCCGTTTTGGTTGTTGCCTATAAAACATTTTTTGCACGGCTTGATCGTATTGAAGCGTTGACTGAGGAGATTGAGCGTAAAATTAATGCTACGTATGCTGGTGTAGGACGGCTTGACGACACGTTCAAAATGGAAATACAGACTGTTTTGGATAAAATTATTTTGTTGCCCAACAAGTACGATCAAGAAAAGATGCTGTTGGAATTGCGTAAAATTCTTATAGATGATCTTCGTAATGCGAATAATGAGACGACTCAGAAGCTGTTTGAATTTGAAACAAGAATCTATGAGCGTTTGAGTAGTCTTGAAAAAACAATAGAGGAAAAATTGGCACGGCTTGAGCAAAAGATTGACCGATACACGCAAACGGTCAAAGTGTATCAGGCGGATGTTGATAAGGGCCTCGACAAACTTGCCCTGGGACAAAAAGAGATTATAGATGCCACCCAAACGCTCAAGCAGGCAGCTCAACAGCAGGGATAGCGTTGAGTATGGCGGCGACACGCTTACGTGATGACATGGTAACAGGGAAGGATGAGGGATATGATTAAAAAAATATGTAGTATTAGGATACTTGTGTTTGTTGGCATGATGCTGGTGAGTTCAAACGCACAGGGAATGTTCGGTGACTTTAAGGGGAATATGCAGAATATTATTGGCCAGGAAGTTATTAAAATTATAGGCACAGCACTGATTGCCATGCTTGATGATTCGGTCAAGTTGTATCGCTGGAGTTACAATAAGCTTTTTCCGCATGTTGCAAACATAGAAAACGGGTTGTTGAGAATGAATCAGACGATTAATGAGATCGATACAAAAATAGGCACAATCAGTGATAACATCAAAGTCAGTACCCGCCTGTTGGTTAATAAAATCAAGCAATTACCCAATAAGCAGGATGTTGAAAGCACTTTGATGGTGCTTCACCAGATATTTGTACAAGAACAGCAGCGATGTACCGCTTCTACGCAGGGCAGCCTAGCCCATATGGAGGTGCGGCTTAATGAGCGGTTTGTACAGCTGGAAGAAACTATCAGTGATAAGTTAACAGCCGGTCGGCACAAGGTTGATACCGCGCAGCACGAGGTGAACCAAAATCAGAGTGCCATGGGCAATAAGTTGTCGAGCCTTATTGAGGGCAATCAGCAGGTTTTAGGGGCATTGGCGCCTGTTCACAATTTCAAAGATGTGACGGTAAAAAAGTAGATCGCTTTTTTTAATTATTTATAAATTCAATTTGAATTATTGCGACCTGTTGCGAGTATTCAATCTTTGTGGCAATCTAGTTAGTGGGTGTCTATAAATGGGGCATCCAATATGTTGTATCGTATAAATGGATGCGTACGGAGGTTATTCTATGCAGAACAGATCAAGACTCTCACGGACATTATTGGTAACCGCGTGTGTGTTTTCATGTGCAGGACAGGTGCAGGCGAGTGTTTTAGGATGCGCAGGTAATGCCTTGTGGAACTCTCAATCAGCTGAGCTGGTCAGATGTACTACGACCGGGGCAATAAGTGGCGCTGCAATTGTGACTGCGTATTTTGCCTATAACGGTGGTTTCAAGGGAAATGTTACGAAGATTTTTTTGGGCGCCGTCATTGGCGGTGGGTTCGGAATGCTCTATAGTCAGCGGCTGGGCGTCAAGGCGGGCGTGAGGCGAATAGAGGCAATCGTCAAAGAGCTGAATCAAAAAATGGAAACCTTGAGCACCGATGTGCAAAAAGGCTTTCACAGGACTCGGGCCAAAATAAAGGTATTAAATTCTCAGGTTTGTACGGGTTTTGTTACCGTTCAGCAGCAGCTTGCCAACATTTCAAACGCATTGAGCACTTGTGTTTCGTTTGAAGCGCTTGAAAAGGTCAAAAATGACCTGCTCGCCTTTATCAATCATCATGCTCAGGACCAAAAGTATGAGCTCAATGACATCAAGAAGAAGCTTGAAAGGGTTGAATGCAACCAAGGTGAAATGAAGGATATGCTGCAGAAGTGGCTTGCTCGACACGTGTAGGTAACGGCAGGAGCAACAACCGTTTAATTTTTTAGAGTAACAACCTTCACGAAAAGCCCGCGATTAAACCCGCGGGTTTTTTGTTGCCCTCGGCGGATGTGCCAGCACGATTTTTTATGTAGTCTAAAAAAATGGCAGTGAGCGTTTTGCGCAGCATTTTTTACCGATTTCTTGAATTGCTCGCTCCGATTTGGTTTGTTGAAAGAAGGGGAAATAATTTATCACACGGGCATAGGGGGGCTGTATGAGGGACACAAAAAATTCTACAATTAAAAGCGTGTATTGTTATCAGGAGCTGTTTGTCGCGTTATTGTTTGCCATGTGTGGTCAACAGGTTTGTGGCATGCAGAGTCAGGGCCATAGTCTTATTTCTGTTATTCCGCACGTCATTCCGTTGAACGTAGAACAATCGCACTCCTGCCACCATGTGAAAAGCACCTGTCGCTTGGTTGCACGCGTATTATTCAGGAAGCTTGCCCTACGGTCGGGTCGTTGGGCTTACGGTTTTGTGCAGCAGCACCCTAAAAAAATTGTTGGTACCGCGTTGGTAATGGGTTTTTTTGCGGGCGGGTACCATTATTTATCCAAGATGACGGGCAAGAGTCACACTCTTTTGGATAATCATGAAAAACGAGTTACGGAAGATATTGATGCCTTTGAGCAGGTGGATAACGGGGCCAAGAGCTTGCGTTCGGTGAACGGTGCACTGCAACAGAACATAAATACAGGGTTTGATAGCTTAGAAGCCGATACACAAAATGTTATGAATATGCTGACAGAGTTTGGTGACTCATTTCAGAAGTCGCTGGGTACGTTGGGTGATTCTACACAGGAACTTGCCAAGAAAGATGGGTTACGTTCTTTGGGGCGAGAAATTGGAGGCTTGGCAACAGATGTTGTCTCGGTTCTTGAATCTCAACCAGGGAAAACCGGTGGGTTGCGTCAGGCGTTAAAAAAAGATGAATAAAGTATAAAAAATGGGGTGTGGGAGTTATGGATAGGCTACAAATGAGGTTTTTATGTGGTGGAGCACTGGTTATAATTTTTATGACTGCAAGTTTTCATGCGCATGCACAGGCGCCTAATTTGTTTGAATATTTGTACAAAACAACAGTAACAATGGTGTGGAACTCTGTGTGGACCCCGCAAGTTCGCAATGTTGCCAGATGGACGGGTAGCGGCATGTTGGTAGGAGGTCTTGTGGGTATTGGATCTACCGCAGGAGAGCCGGCAAGCTTTTTTTCTATACTGTATCGGGCGGTGGTCGGTTTTTGTACAGGAGGTTGTGTTGGGTTTGGAGTCCATCATTACCGGCAGTGGAATGACGTAATTGGGCACAAAGAAGAGACTATTAAGAACCAAGAGGCCACGCTTGAAACTGTTAAGAATGGTGCACTTGAGCTGATAAAAATTACTCATGATGAGGTGCAAACAACGCAGAAGTTATTTGAAGCACGCAGCAGTACTTTTGCGGGTAAAGTTAGCGAGCTTGATGAGCAGGTGAAAAAACATAAGCAGGATTTTGAACTGCAAATAAAGGGAATAGATGCGCAGGTGCAACAGGGAGCCAAAGCGAAAGATGTGGCAGAGCTGCATAAGGGTGTAGAAGAATTTAGAGGTAAACTCAAAAAAATCAAAGAGACTCAGCAGAATAAGTTTCAGATGGCACAAGTAATGCATAAATTGAAGGAGCAGGCACTGGAGCTTAAAAAAACAACAGAGACCACGTTGGCATTACCGAAAAACTAAACTTTTCGTTTTCATAATTTTTTAGAGTAACAAACTCACACAAGGCCCGCGATTAAACCCGCGGGTTTTCTGTTGTAAATAGGGGCTTTTGAGGGTGGAAATCCCTTGTAATAGGGTGTTTTTCTGGTACCATTGAATTAATGATTTGAATGAAGGTTTCCTTTTGTAAGAGGTGGTTATACCCATGAAAAATTTCAAAAAAATGAGTTTTGTTTTCGTGCTTGCCATGATGGCAAGTGGCTGTTTTACGCAGATTTATGGTATGGAAAGTTTTTGTGATCCCATCATTGGGACTCCCGTTAAGCCGCCCTTTGAGATTCCTTTTGAGTCGCGCTTGGAGACTTCTCTTGAGATTCCCAAGTTATCACGCATACACGAGAGCTTTCTACCGGACAAGTCCGAGTGGAGCTGGCTGACCGAAAGTTCTGTGGTAAAAACACTTGCCATTCCGATCAAAGGGACCTGGGGCCTTATCAAAAGACATCCTTGGAAGACTACCGGTGCGGTTTTAACTCTTGGTGGTATTGTTGGAGCATATCGCTACTTTTTTGGTGGCTTTGTAAAACTCAATGGGCAGGTCCAAAACGTGAAGGGCGGAGTAAATCAGGCCCAGAATGGTATGAATGATGCCAGTCAGTTTGCGAATCAAAATTTAATAAACACGAATATTGCCAATCAGCAAGCGGATAAGAATGGCGATTTAATCAATGATGTTAAAGGGTTGGCTAACAAACTTCAAGATGACGGTAAAAAGTTAGAGGAAAACGTTGGAAAAATCTTTACTGACCTATACTCACAGAGTAAGAATATTTTCAATCAAGAAAAACGGTTTGGGGATAATTCTGTAAAAGAGTTGCGAGAGATACAGCAACACTTGAATAAACTTTCTACAAATGGCCAAACGCAAGTGCTTGATAATCAGATTACTCAATTTGGACAAAACATGGCAAATAATTTTGCTCTTCTAGACGGCAAAAAAAAATAAACCATTATTTGATATTTAATCGTTCCTGCTTAAAATTGAAACAGCATTGTGAGCGATATTGCATTGGAGTCATTATGAACATCATGAAAAGAAAACACGTACAAGCGATTTTTTTTGTCGCACTCCTTTGTTCCACAGTTGTTCCTGCACAGGGAACATTTTTTTCGAGCATTAAAAGTATACCTGCTAGTTTTAAGCTCATATCCGCAAAGATGCATAATTTTGTTTGGGAAAAGGGTATCAAGCCCGTGTGGCAGAATTTTATTGTTTCTGATTTTTATCAGGACCTTAAGTGGGGCGCTGTTGGTGCAGGTGCTGGAAGCGTCTATGGCGTTGCGAGCAATGTTGGAAGATCGGCAAATTTTTTTAATATTATCACGGACATGTTAGCTGGAAGCGTTGTTGGTGGACTTTTTGGATTTGGTGGAAAGCGTATTAAGAGACTTGCCGACAAGAATAATAAAGACCTTGATGAGGTTAACGGTCTGTTAAATGGCGTTAATAAAGGTTTAAATGAGGCTAATGTCAAAAATAAAGAGATAAGTGACAAGTTGGTGGTGGTGAATAAGAAGAATGGCCAACTTGGGGTACAGTTTATGGCGACCAAGTTTATGTTGGATCTTGCGTGGAAGACTCAGCAAAGAACATCTTTAAAATTAGATGAAGAAAAAAAGAAGATGGGCGGCTTGTTGGGCACTATTGAAAAACAACAAAAAGAAAATCAACACAAGATTGGGCTAGAAACCAAAAAAATAGAAGACATTGCCAAGAGATTGGGGACAAGTAAGCAGATTACTCATCTTACTAACATGGTAACAGTGTACAATAATCCGTTACAAAAGGGCTCAAAGGCTTTCAGCACTGTTGTGCAAAAATATTCTCGTGAAAGAGAGTCCGACTTCTAAGCGATAACTCTTTTTTCTATTATTAACATTTTGCATATTCTGCCCGTAGTTTAAATACTGCGGGCTTTTTTTTACTGAGAGTCCAGTGTACAGCCTGTCAATGAACCTGTTGGATCAAACCATTGCTCGTTGCCCTGCGCTTGCCGTATACTAAAAGCAGTTTGATCAATGCGAGGGGGGAGCAATCTATGAAATCTGGACTCAAGAAAAAACTATTAATTGTTGGAGCGTTGCTTGCCGTTACGGTGCTTGTGTGGCACCTGGGGGTAGGCCGGTACCTGTCGCTTGCCAGTCTTAAGAACAACCGGGAGTGGTTGCATGCGCTGGTAACGCGGAACTACTGGGTTTTTTTGGCAAGTTATTTTGCCATTGATATCGTGCTGACCATGTTGCCGCTTCCTACCACAGCACTGTTTAGTCTTGCGGGGGGGCTTTTTTTTGGAACCATCAAGGGGGCGATTTACTCAAATCTTGCTGCTACGGCCGGTTCGGTGCTGTTCTTTTTATTTATTCGCTATGTTTTTGGCAAGGGGCTGCAGAAACATTACCAAAAACAGCTGAAAGATTTTAATCAAGAATTTGCTTTGTATGGGTACAGTTACTTGTTGAGTACACATTTTTTGATGGTGATACCGCTTTTTATTGTGAATCTTCTTGCAGGTCTGACCACGGTATCTATAGGGACATTTATTTGGACAACATTCGTTGGCCTGATTCCCGGTACCTTTATTTTTGCCTTTGCAGGACAGCAATTGATGGAGATTCAGTCGGTGCGTGAGGTGTTTTCTCTGAGCACTCTTGCAGGTCTGATGTGTCTACTTTTTCTGGCCCTGATTCCTGTGTTGATGCGTTTTTACAAACGAAAAAAATACAGAGAAAAAAACGGGCTCTAGTCTGCTAATAGAGGCGACAGTTTTTGCATTCCCTTTTTTCATCTTGAATTCAATCGGTCTGCACGGTAAAGTGAGGCTGGTTTCCCCTACGTTGAAACTACGTCGGACACGTGTGTTGGATGATATAAGAAAAGGGTATGTGCGAGTGAAACGTGATTATGATCTGATTATCGTTGGTGGCGGTGCTGCTGGACTGGCTGCTGCGCATGCCGCCGCTCACGTCGGCCGTAAGGTCGCAATTATAGAACAAGCTGCATTGGGTGGTTCGGCATTATGGGCCGGTTGTGTGCCCCGCATGGCGCTCAGCAAAGCCGGAGAGCTGGCCGCTGTCAGCACGCGCCTGAAAATGTTTGGCATGCAGATATCTGGTACTATCATTGATACTTCTGGTGTTATGAAGGTTGTCAAAGAGCGGGTGCAGGCGGTGGCTCAAACGCATACACCGCAGCAGTTGGATATCCTGGGCATAACGGTTATTCAGGGCACGGCTCGCTTTATTAATAACCATATGATCACGGTTGATGGCACACAGCTGTCGGCCAAAAAATTTGTTATCGCTACTGGTTCTTCCCTGTCCGTTCCGGTAATTGAAGGTTTGCAGACCGTTCCTTATGTCACCTGTCATACATTCTGGAAACGTGAACAGATTCCTGCATCCATTATTATTCTTGGTGCCGACTCTTGTGGTATTGAATTTGCTCGGGCGTTGCATGGGCTTGGTGTTCAGGTGACAATTATTGAACCCGGATCGCGCATTTTGGCGCACGAGGACGCTGAGCTTGCAGAGCTGGTTCATAAAGAGCTTACGCGAGATGGCATAGTTATAAAACCAGGCACACGTGCCATCAAGGTTGCTCCGGCAGGCTCAGGCGTTCAGGTTATCTGTACGCCAGCGGCCGATAAAGATGCCAGCATGACCTTTATGGTGCGCGCAGAGTTGTTGTTTGTTGCGGCACATAAAATTCCTCAGACCGACGGTCTTGGGCTTGAAACATTGGGCATGAGTTTTGGTGAGCCGGGTATTTGCGTGAATAGGCAGTTGCGTACCACTGTTTCCAACATCTACGCCTGTGGCGGAGTCATTGGCGCGCCGGGCTATTTGGTACGACAGCAGGGTATGATTGCTGGACGCAATGCCTGCGTGTCGTGGTGGAAGCGGCAAAAATTTGATGCATATAACGCAGTTCGCATGACGTTAGTCGGTCAAGAGTTGGTGGCCATGGGGCTCAATGAGCTGCAGGCGCACAAAAAGTATGATCATGGGGTTACGGTTTATAAAATAAAATATGTTGATTCTGAGCGAGGTATGATTGAGCAATCGCATGGCCTTGCTAAATTTATTTGTGATGCACGTGGGCGGTTGCTCGGCGCACATATTCTTGGTGAACGGGCGAGTGAGCTGATGCACCATATTCTGGTGTCACAGCAGTTGGGCATACCATTTTCCAAACTGGCTGTTGAACTGTACACCTGTGCTTCTTATTCAGATATCGTTGGCATGGTGGCCAAGCAGTTAAAAAAGTAAACATTTTAAGCATAAAAAATGGGACAGAAGGCAAAATCATGCTTTCTGTCCCGTCGTTTTTTGATCGAGAGTGTGCGCTTATGCAGGAACTGTGGCTCGGGCGAGCGCAAGATGTTCTTGAGTGTTAATGAGCGAGCTTAACTGTTTTTCAAGCGATGCGTAGTCTGGTTTGCCGTGTGCTTGTCTGCATTGGAAGGCATTGATGCCACAGGCTCGTGCCGCGATAACATTTTCTTGTTGATCATCAAAAAACACACAGGTATCTGCTTCCAGGCTGGCTTGACTGAGTAAGAGTTCATAGATTGCATGGTCGGGCTTGATAACCCCCATTTTGGCGGATACAAAGATGTTTTTTTCATCAAACAGGCTGAATAGTTCTGGATTTGCCCGTTTGAGCAGTTTGTACGATTCTGCGTCCAGGTTGGACAAAATAAAGACGTTGAGGCCCTGTGCTTTGCACCGTTTCACAAACGCGATGCCATCGGCAACTGGTTGCTGAATGGTGGCAATCGCTTCAGGGGTAAATGCCATGTTTGCAGCAGCTCGTATAACTGCTCGTTCTGCCGAATTAACAAACATATCTGGGTGTGTATCGATAAAGGTGAGCGCACTTTCGCGGCATTGTGCACAGGTCATATCACCGCTTAACCAGTTACGCATGATTTGTGGTAATTGGCGTGATCCATCTGGCGTCATGGCAATAGGCCCTTCAGGGTCGATAGGTTGAACCTGGTCAAGGACGGTGTACAACTTGGGGTAAATGTTTTTTGGGTTATTGAAGGTAATGAGGTAATACAGAATTTTTGAAAGGCCTAAGTGGGAAACCGCTTTTTTGTTGTTCGTTTGCATCAATACGCCGCCGAGATCGAAGATAACGTTCGTTATGCGCGGTACGTTTGTTATGTGGTTACGCCCAAAAAATGGCCATGCCCACGGAGCAAGGCAAACTTGCTGTATTCCAAATAGTAAAAAAAACAGGACGAGTCGATTGCGTGAGATTGTTTTATTCATGGTTCTCAGGGCCTCCAATTTCTTATGTATGCTTTGTATCTCTTACTAAAAAGTGTAAATGAATGGGGGGAAAGCGCAAGCGGTAAGGCCCTTTTGGCTTGTGGAGGGGGTTAAAGGCTTTCCATGGTGATGCCCTTGACATTGCCTTTGGTCATACTATACTCCTTTTTACAGTGTTTGGTGCCCATGGGTCTTTGCAAAAAATACACAATTGACAGTTTGATCGGTGGCATGCAGACGCGTAAAATAGAAATTAATGTGGTTTAGGGTGTTTTGGTCAACAGGTATAATGGATAAGGAATCTCTATGAACGGTATGATGAAAAGAACTCTTGGCTTGTCTTTGGTTGTTGCTTCTTTGATGGTTGCTACACCTGCAGTTGCTATGTTTAATATCTGTAAAGATATTTGTAATTCTGAGTGTACTTGTGAAGAAGATGCAATGAATGAGACAAAAAAGGGTCCAGAGATTGAAGTAAAAGATAAAAAAGAAGAGTCAAAGGTAGAAACACCAAAGGTAGAAACACTCAAGACAGCAAAACAAAACTTTTTAAAAGTAAAGTTTGTGGCTGCATGTAAAGCAACAAAAAAAGGTATTACAACAACTAGTTCATGGTTTGCAAAGATTTTCACAAACTTCTTCTCATGGATTAGCAATAAATTCACTTCAGGAAAGAATGCTGTTATGAATCTTAAGTTCATTCAGCGCATGAAGGGCAATAAAGTTCCTCAAACAACGGTAACTTTGAACACAGTTGCTCAAACTAAGTAAGTAATTGCACGATAAGTGCATCTACTGAATGAGGTAAACTTCTGAGTTTTCCTTGAAAAAATAAAGACCTCTTTATAAAAGAGCTTGCGGCATGGTAGAAATGAATATATCTACCATGCCGGTTTTTTTTTAATGATTGACGTGGATACTTGTGTGGTAGAAAATCTAGGATACGTGAAATATGTTGAATAGTTTTTCCTCAGACAAGGAGACGTTCATGAAGCTGTATAAAGAAAGAGTAATGGATCACTATCAGAATCCTCGTAACAGAGGAACGCTTGAAAAGCCTGACTTTGCGACAGGCCATTTCAACCCATCCTGTGGTGACTCCGTCAGATTTGACGCGTACGTCGAGAATGGCAAAATCAAAAAATTAATGTTTTCAGGTGAAGGATGCGCGGTTTCTCAGGCCGCTGCTTCCATGCTCACCGAACATTGCATCGGTAAGCCCATTGATGAATTGTTGAAGCTCGACAAAGATTTTATGCTCAAATTGGTCGGCATGCCGCTGGGCCCTATGCGTGTTCGCTGCGCGTTACTCGCGCTTCAGGCATTGCACCAAGGCATCGGCGAGTATAAAGACGGCAGCGGCGGCGGTGAAGGCGGAAGCTTTTAACGGCTGGAGTATGTTTGGACGTGGCTCATCAACACATAACAATCAACACAAGGAGAGTTTAAGTGCTGAACCGCGTCAAGGTAGCGTGCGAACTTGAGCGCATTTCCGACAAACTGTTTCCCGATTTTTCCCAAGAATTTGATGGGATACGGGCGGTGTGGCACATTATTGCCAACGACCCTTTGTTTGCGCATCGCGTGCAGGGAGTCAGTGCGCCGTGTCTCATTCCAACCTGGTCGGGGAAATTACAAGATCAGGTTGCTGTTGCGCAAGACATGCGCCGGTACTGCGTGCTGGGCATGGACGGTTCACAGATTTACCCTGACCGGCATGAAGGTACTTCCTGCTTTTTGATTAATATTGGAGCTGTCCATCTGAACTACGGCGTTGGCCCCAAGGCGGTTGAATTCGCCAGCGAGCCTACCGTTTTTGCAGGGGATGAGGATGCGCAGCTGCATGAAAGCCTACAAGAGCTGGTTAACTGCCGGCGGCAGGAGCTTGAGTTTTCTCTGGGCATTGAACATGCTCGGGCTATGCGAGATATGTGTTTGAGCGGTGGTGAGCCCAGTCTTTTTTTGTTTGATGGCTCATTGATTTTCTGGCATCTGGAGGCAAAGAACCCAGAGGTGAAGCAGCGCTTTTTGGCAAGCTACCTTGATTCACTCCACACGTTGTATGAAGAAAAAATTCCCTGCGCTGGTTACATCAGTCTGACCAAAAGCAAAGAGCTGGTGAACCTTATTCATATTGCGCTCACCGAGTTGGTGGCAGAAATGAAGTTGGAGCAGCTGGCACAAACCGTTCCGTTTTCGGCGCTCGACCGTATGGTTGACGCGAATATCGTTAAATTCTTTTTAGAACCCTATTGCCGTACGATTTTATTTAAAAATCATTCGAGTATCAGTAAGCAGTACCCGCCGCACTTGCACCCGCACTTTTTTTACCTGCATGTTGGGCATGAAATTGCCCGCATTGAAATTCCTGCCTGGATTGCAGAATCGGAGCCGCTCGTTGATCTGGTTGCTACGTTGATTGTTGATCAATGCAAAAAGGGGGACGGTTACCCTGTGGCGCTTGCCGAAGCTCACGAACAAGCTGTCGTCAAAGGACCTGATCGAGAATTTTTTTACCATCTGGTCAGAAGGGTCGGATTAGAGTACCAACAACAGGCTACGTATTCCCAGAAGGTTCGCAATAAACGTGGAATGAGAATATAAAAAAAGGCCCTGGTTAAAACCAGAGCCTTTGTGAGCTTATAAATTTGAGTAAAATTATCCCAAAAACTTCTTAAAGAACCCAACAATACTGTCGCTGCTATTCTTGATATCACTGCCAATCTGTTTGGCGTAATCAGTCAACAGCTGTTTGGCTTCAGGTGTGATCTTTTTGGGAATGTGGCATTGCGGGATGATCACCAGGTTGCCAGAACCGGAACCACGTCGTTTTTCAAACCCTTTGCCTGAGATAATAATCGGTTCGCCCACACTGCAGCCCTTAGGAATTTTGACTGCTTCTTTGGTGCCGTCAATGTTGTCGATCTCAATGTGCGCGCCAAAAACCAATTGAGGGTAGGTTAACATGACGGTGCACTCCAGGTCGTCGCCCACCCGTTTAAATGTTTTATCGGCATCCACTTTGATGCGGATAAACAGGTCACCAGCTGGTCCTCCGTACACGCCCGCATCACCTTTGCCGCCAACGCGGAGTTCAGCGCTATCAAAAATACCCTTAGGGATAGTGATGGAGAACTTATCAAGCTTTTGTACCCGTGAATGGCCTGAGCAGGTTGCGCAGGGTGATGGGATAATGTAACCGCCGCCGCCGCATACGTGGCATGCGCGTGAATACATGAAAAACCCTTGGCGTTGATTAATTTGGCCTGTTCCGTGGCATTGCGTACATTGCTGAGCTTTTGTGCCCTCTTTGGCCCCGCGGCCCTTACAGACTTCACAGGTTGCAAAATGGTAGTACCGAATCTCTTGTTTAACGCCGGTGTATGATTCTTTCAGGCTGATAGAGACCTCTTTATAGAGGTCGTGTCCGCGTATCGCTTCTGGTTGGCCGTTATTTCTTTTTTTATTGCCCGCGCCGCCGCCAAACAAGTCGCCGAAGATATCCCCAAAATTGGAGAAAATATCGTCAGTGTTCATGCCGCCTTGGTCGTACCCGCCACCGCCTTGTTGTTCTGCTGCATGGCCAAACTGGTCGTACTTCTGGCGTTTGTCGGTATTTGAAAGGGTTTCGTATGCCTGGGCTGCTTCCTTAAACTTGTCTTCTGAAGCTTTATTGCCGGGGTTACGGTCCGGATGGTACTTGAGGGCCAGCTTGCGGTAGGCAGCTTTGACTTCCTCTTGGCTGGCAGACTTGGGAACGCCTAAAATATCGTAATAATCACGCTTTTCCATAATGACAACGCTCACACTTTATTTTGATTTTTATTCTTCAGATGGATGAAAAACCCACCGTTTATAAGGGTAGTATACCAAGAAAAAAGGGCTTGTTCTATGGCCTTCGCGGCCTTAAGAGTGGAGAATGTATTGGCTGTATTTGTTTAATCGATAAGCTTCAACAGCTTAAACGTTTCACAGGTTCTTATTACCTGGCCATTTTTATCCAACATAACAAGCGGTTTGCCCGCATGGTAGTCGGCCACCAGGTCGGCGTAGGTGTTGATACCCTGGAAGCTTTCGCTGAGTTTGAGCTGATGCACGCAGCCATGCCCGCTGGTATAGCCATGGGCTATCACGACTTCGTTACGTTCAATGCTGCTGACAATCATAATCGAGCCTTGTGCCCATATGAGATCGCTATCTTCAAGTACGCCGTTGGCTGTGAGGGGGTGTAGTGATTGTTCCATGGTCCAGGTTGTTTTGTACGGAAAATTGATGCCGGCAATCTGTGCCATGCGCCAGACGAATTCCGATGCGTCGTAACCGTAATAGATTTTGTTTTCCGAGCCTTCGCGGTGCCAGAGGCCGTCTTTGAGATAAAATTTGTCTTGAGCGCTGTACGGACGCATAAAGCTGCTGCCGCCCCACACAAAGGGGACAACGCCGTCACGAGCAACGCGGTCAAGAAAGGTGTTGATAACGTCTACAAAAATCTGACGTGCTTGTTGAGCATTTTCCGGTTTTGTTTCGATGCGCGCGCAATTGTGCGGCACCATGTCGGTGGCAATTGTGTTGTTGGTGTAATCGATGCGGACAATCGCATATCCGTCTTGTGTATCATTTTCTGGCACGTGCTTAAACCGTGTGCTAACAGAGAAGTTATTCCATGGGTAGATGAGTACGATGGTTGGCTCTGCGCCATAGTCTGGGTGTGGCAGGGCGGAAAGCAGGTTATTGTTTTTGAGATATTCAAGTGTGGCAAGGTACTTGGAGTAGGTCCAGAAGGTGTTTATAGGTTCATGGGTAGAATTATCAAAATCATAGATGAGGCCATCAAATTTTATTTTGACCGCATCGCCATTCGTTTCCACGATGCTGACCTGTTCATTGATGAGGCCCTGGTGGTCGCGGTGGCATTTTTTTGTTTCTGGTGAAGCTGGGAGCGTGGTGTCCGTGATATCGTGAGGTTCATGCCTGTTGAGCTCAAGAATGGGGAGCGTGATTACCGCATGATTGTGTCTGGCGGCCGGGCTTTGTGTGGCAGCTAGTGAACCAGCGATGAGCAGGAAAAGCAAAGCATTGAGTTTGGCGATATTTTTCATGGTGCTTTTGTATTCGTAAACAGGGGGTTAGAAACTTAACAGTATATGTTTATGGTAACAAAAGGGAGGGAGAGGGCAAGAGATTGTGGGAATTTCTGTCATTGACGGTTCTGGTAATTTTTTAATATCCGTTTTAGTTGTGTTGCTCTGCAAGTCGGGCCATGTTTTCATAATATTTTGACTGCAGCGCTGTAAAGCGAGTCATGAGCGAAGAGTTCTCTGTTAATTTCAACAATTCAAGAATTTCGCCTGCGCGCGTTAACCGGTTTGATATTGTACCATTTTCGAGCAATTGCCGCATCTCTATGTCATTTTCAAGAGCGGTCAGTAGGCCTGCCATGATTGCTGCGCCCCTATTTTTGGCTAGAAGTGCAATTGTACAGTCTGGTAGCATTGCAAATTGACTGCTTATGGTAGAGTTGTTCATGATGATCTCGAGCTCGCTTCGTTGATCAGCACATAAGAACCCCAGAGATAATATGTTTATCAGCCGCCTGATTCTCCCTGTTTTTCTTTCTGCGGCATTCTTTTTGAGTTGGATCAGTGCGTTGAACAAAACCTGCTGTTCAAATCGCATTGCAGAGACGTTCCAAACGAAAGCTTTGCCTAATACATCAAACACAGCAAGGCGCGAATCTGGGAATACGATCATAGTGCCCATCATAGTGTTGGGGGCAACTAGTTCTAATGGCTGTCCCTTGAGTCCATTAGGATCGTGAATGAGTATTCTTCCGCCTAAGTCTCCCGATGCAATGCGTCCGTCAGGCAATACAACTATATCGGAGATGTGGTTGCTGAACCCTGGAATTATCCTCGCTGGCTCATTCGTGTTGTTTATAGTGTTGAGGCTGAGCTCCTCATCTGTATCTTCTGAGTTGAGATTTGGTTTTTTTCCCAAGGACACGTGCGATGATTTGTCTATAACAGGTCTTTTGAATGTTAGTGCTATGGGTAATCTGATCGCGTTGGTAGTTGGCCCGCAGTGCCCAGGGAGTTCGATCTCTGGTTTATTGGGATTCTTTGGGTTGCGAATTAATATTTTTCCATCAGGACAAGCGGAAACAACCCGTCCATCTGACAAGTTAGTTGTTGTTTTGGGCGGCGCACAAAAGATATATTGGTTTGCGTCGGCGTCAAGAAGCCACTCTGGTTGTTGGCTGTGCAGGATGCCTGCAAGTGAAGGTTTATTCAAAATATCATCAGGTAGTTTTTGGCACATGCTCCACAACAACCCATGGCCGTGTAAGAAGTCGCTGTAGTCATTGTTATTTGCTTGTGCAAGTCGGCGCTGTAATTCAGAGTTTAATTCTACAAGAAGGTCTCTTGTCGGTGTGAATTCGAGTTCAGGTCTTTGTGTTGCGCCAAGGAAGTTTGCTATGTTCACCAGAGAGCATAATTTTTTGGGCTGTAATGATTTGAGTTTATATGTTGTGTTTTGAGCAAATTCCAGAAATTTTATCATGCTGGTTCTATTGGTAACACTGCTTGGATTAATGGAAAGCGCAGTTCCTTCTTCAGCCTCGTCTGTCATATCTTTGAGCAGGTGGGACAGGTCAAAGATCGGGTGTTGTTTCCCTTTTTCTAATCCACAAGCAGTTATTACTGCTCCGTGGAAGTTAATATCATGAGATAGCCCCTGATATTTTTTCTCTACTTTTTCTTTTGATTTTTTTAGCTCCATTCCCATAGCCGCCCCACATGAAAGCAGGAGGCCAAACAGAAGGCCGGAATTGATAAGTTTGGTCAGGTTCATGGTTATATCCTGTGCGAAATGGCTGCTTTATTGGCCGTTTTTAATTTTTTTAAGATTATCTTCACGATGTTCTTGGGCAAGCCAATTGGAAGCTCTCTCATGATCTACATGTGTTTTGCGGGCCTCATCGGATGTACGGACTTCAGGGAGCTTTTGGTATTGAGTGTTGATGTTATCGATTACAGTATTACCGGTTAAATTTGTATCCTTTGGAGACTCTGGCCATAAACATCGGTCGCAGAGATCGCCATTCTTGATCCCTTTACATATAAATTGGTTCAAATCACTGTACAATCCTACGGAGAGATTGTTTGTTGGCAGTTGTGTGCCTTTTGTCAAGGCCGCTTGATAGTTAGAGTATGATTTTTGGAGTGGTTCGCCAACTTCAAAGCTTTGGTGGCGATGTTGATAATTACCGATTAAGACTGTAAACAAAAACCCACCAACAAGAGTAGGTATTGCTACCAATTTGGCAGAGAGCGGCAGATGTTCTGAAAACGCATATTGGAGCGGTAATGAGCCACCAATTGAAGGAAGTAGCTGGCCGATAAGGCTACAGAATGAATCATGCCTTTGCGCAGGAGCCATACTTTTATGCATTTTCTGCCCCCGGCCATATCTCAAGGTGAGCTGGCACTTAAATTCATTGTGACATTTGGTAAGTTCGCTTGTACCGTTTAATTTGTCCTGAAGTAAGGGGTAGAGGTTTGTTGAGGGTTGATCACTTGCGGTTTTTATTCTGACATCAGACATCCACATTCCACTTGTTGCCCCACACGTGAACAGGAGGCCAAGAAGGAGGCCGAAATTCATCAGTTTTTTAACGTTCATGGTTATAGCCCTTTAAATTCATTTATACGTCCATTTTTAACTCTATGTACTAGTCTATACATTATTTTCTATTTGTCAATAATCTAGTAATGGCTCGTTATGGTTCGAGATTCATGTTACCTGTCGCTTATGACAGTATCTTGGAAAAAGGGGCCAGGTCCCAACCCTACGCTCCCACAGGAACTTCGGTGGGCAAGCCTTCAGGTTTGAAAGCTTTAAAATGGCATATCTAAGGGTTTTTTACAAGATTTGTGGGGGTAAAAGAGGAATGATTATTGAAGGTTTAGGGGCTTTTAGCTCTGCTTCTGAACCATTTTCCATCGATTCACTCGTGCCCCAGAATGCTGGATATCCCCACGCCGTGCAGGCAAGAAGGTGAGCGGGTGCTGGTAGTGCGGAAACTCGGCTTTGAGCTGCTCGATAAGCTCCAAGAGGCTGATAGAGCGTCCCGTTGCTATATTGAAGGGGCGGCCGTTCATTGCCGTGGCATCCTGCATCCCGAGTGTCAGGTTGGCGTGGGCAACGTCTGCTACGGGGATAAAGTCGCGTGTTTGGGTACCATCGCCAAAAATAGTAATCGGTTGATTGTGTTTCATGCAGTGGTGGAAGCGGGCAACCACGGCAGCATACGCTCCATTGGGGTTTTGGCGGTCTCCAAAAACGTTGAAATAGCGTAAGCAGGCGGTCAGTAGGCCATAGTTGGTAGTGTATTGTTGGCACAACAGCTCGCCAACCAGCTTACTGGTACCGTAGGGCGAGGTGGGGTGGCAGGGGGTCTCTTCCGTGCAGATGCCTGCATGTGCTCCGTAGACTGCCGCGGAGGAGGAAAAAACGAAGCGAGGGACGTGATTGAGCCGTGCGGCCTCTAAGAGGTTGTAGGTGCCGTTGACGTTCACCTGGTGACATAATTGTGGGGCTTCCACTGATTCAGGGACTGAAACCTGGGCGGCCAGGTGGAAGATGATGTTTTTTCCTTGGGTTGCCTGAAGGCAGGCATCAAAATCCGTAACGCTTGCTTGAACAAAAGTTATTTGCTTTTGAAGGGGAGCCAGGTTGTCCAAAAAACCGGTGGCAAGGTTATCCATGACGGTGACCTGTGCGTCAAGTTCAACCAGCTGATGTGTGATGTGTGAACCGATAAATCCTGCTCCACCGGTCACGAGCACGGGAAGTCCTGCGTAAAATTTCTTCATACTCTCAAACCTTTTTTTATATCTTTTTTTATGTAATGCGTTTGGGGTGATTCTTGGGGGGCAACAAGTTGTTCTGCCATCGCCTTGCCGTCTAAAATAGCTTCTTGCATGCTCGCGTATTTCCATTCCCCATATCTGCCAATCGAATAGAGGCCTTGTTCGTTGAGCCGTGCATGAATGTCTTTGAGATTATGTTCACGCCAGGTGTTATAGATGACGTAGGCATGAGGCAGGTGCAGCAGTTGTTCTGTGGCGATCTCGCCTTCCTGAATTCCGTAGAGTTTTTTTGCAAACGTTATGGCTGCATTTGTTTTTTCTTGGATGTTGTTCGAGGTAGCGTTCAAATGTGCAACTTCACCAGACAGTGAACTGCAACCAGGTGGGGTCATGTGCGGTGAACAGGTGTGTGGAAACACAAGGCGGTAAAACGGAATTTCTTGTTCCGGGTAGTAGATCCAGTTTTTGTCGGTCAACTGTGGGCGCGACGCGCCGAGGTTAAAGTTAACAACACTGTTACACACAAGATGTTGGCGAGCGGAGGCCACGTTGAGTGATGCGGGTTCTTTTAATCTCTTTAAAAACAGGTCAAGCGGCATGGTGTTGACCAGTGTTGTAAACGGTTCTGCGTGCCCGTTTGTGCAGGTGATGACCTTGTTACGCAGATCAATGGATGCAATTTCATGTTCAGTGCGGATAGGGTTGATGACGTGTTCTGCTAACTTGTTGATCAGTTGCGCAATGCCCCCTTGCCGTGGGTACCAAAACTGTGCGTTGTATCCAATGTTTTTATCTTGAGCTGCTGTGAGCGCACCGTAAACAATCTGCCGTAGGGTTGTGCTCGGGACAAAGCGGCCGGTCCATGAGCTGGTGACCGTGCGTAAATCATGCGCGAACATTTTTTCTTGATAGGGGAAAAAGAAGTGTTTGCCAAAACCGGCGCCAAAATTCTGTTCAACCCACTGAGTGTACGAACCGTCCGGGATGCTTGCCGTGTCTCGGTTGACAAAGCCCTCAATGCAGTCGGCAATCACCTCTTTGGGTAGCCCGTGCAGATTTATTTGGTACGGATAGTCGGTATGTACGCCGTGGGAATAGATATATGAGCGTCGCGTGACGTGGTCAAAGGTGTCGAGTCCAATCACGTTGTTGATAAACGATTTAAAATAGTCGTCATTGATGTGTAAAAAATGGCCGGTGTAGTCGAAGGTAAAGCCATCTTGTGTGACGGTGCGGCATAAACCGCCAATGTCAGATTCTTTTTCAAACATGACGTAATCAAAAAAACCGTGGGATTCTAGGTGATAGGCGGTTGATAATCCGGTGAGTCCTGCTCCGATGATAACGATTTTTGCCATGTACTCTGCCTCTGCGCTTTTTTGTGTGCATTTTTTGCTGCAGTAGTTATAGAAAGATTGGGCAAAAATGTCTAGAGGAGCGTGTGTAATTATGTGGTGAGAGCTTGCTCTGAAGTTTGAGAGAGCGCAATTGAAAGTTCATGATCTTTGACGTATTCACGATAAGGGAGTGGGAGGCCCGCCTGCTCAATATGAAAGGAACCGTTTTTTAAGATCGGTTCGATATTTTCAGGAACCGTCAGCACGAGGTAAAAGGTGTTGATGGCGCCTAGAGTGAGTGGATGATCAAAATGCAAAAAGAGTTGTTGTGTTGATTTTTTCCAGCTGCTGTCACAAACGCAATTTTTTTCGATGGGCAGAAATGCGCCGGTTTCATTTTTTTCATACAAAGAGCCGGTGAGCTGTTCAATGTTTGCCCCTTTCCAGGAAAGCTGAATGCCATCCAGAAAAACAGCTTCGGTTGAACGTTTTTTAAAGGTGATGCTGCCTGCAAGAATCCATTTGCCACCAAACAGTTTTGTTCGGTCTGTGTCAGTTTCCAGATTGTGCCATTTTGGTTCCACAAGAACTTTGAACTGTTCTTGTTCTGCTTTCATTGCTTGTGCTAAAAATAGTGCGTTTAACAGGAGTGCATAACCGAGTATCTTCATCACCAATCCCCTCGTTCAGGGCCCACGTTTCTCTTTTGTTTTACCATAGCACAGTGAGGTTTTAGTGGTGAAGGATTTTATGCAGGATCTGTTTTTTATCGTTCATGCACCGCCGAATACGTGAAAACGTTTT
This sequence comes from uncultured Pseudomonadota bacterium, assembly GCA_964436435.1. Taxonomy (GTDB): domain Bacteria; phylum Babelota; class Babeliae; order Babelales; family Vermiphilaceae; genus DAOVGZ01. The sequence goes on along the minus strand of CAYTCH010000001.1, from coordinate 447,445 downwards.
ACATAATGCCGGTTGGCATTATGCACTGTATCGGGAACGAGCAGACATTTGTGTTGAAGTATGAAGGAAGAGGGGGGAATGATTTTGCTGCGTGGTACAAAAGCTTGACCATGAAGTCATCAAATTGTTGATTTCCGCTTCCTTGTTTGATGTTCAGGGCGGTGATATCCCCTTTAATGTTCACATCCATAACAAAGGTGAAGTTAACTTCACGTGTGGATGGTTTGCTGACAAATCTGAACTGTGGAAACAGGATGGCGAATGAATTATTGATACAGGCCATTAATTTTACAGCGTATCGCTCGTAGCGTAATTGCTCTTCAGTTGCAGCTCCGGCTGGTGCGCCAATAACTGTGGCTACGTGATTTGAGGTGGTGCTCATCCCCGTGCCCACGTGCTCCGATGGTGGACGATTGATAAAGCCGTCAACGATATCGGTCAGTGTGATCTGCTTTTTGTCTGATGGTGTTGATAGTTGTTGCTGTTGTTGGAATACGTTCCGTGAAAGGGGTTTTTCTAAAATTTTGGGGGCCTGTATTTTAGGGAGTTCTATCTGTGCGGTGAGGGTCGTTTTTTTGGAATCGAGTGTTTTGTTTTTTCCTAACGCTGAGAGTTCTTCTTGTAAAACTTCAGGTTTTTCTTGTGCTTTTTTAACGCGTGGTTCTGATTCTTCTTTTTTTTCTGCGATTTGTTCAATTGGTTTTTCTTTTGGTTTTTGCTCTATTTTGGGTTGCGGTAGTGGTTTTAGTTTTTGTTGTTCTACTTTTTCTGCTTGCTGTGATGTGGTAACGGCTGCTTGGGCGGCATCACCGCTTGTCATAATCATTGGTGGTTTCTTCATCTCGATTTCAGGCTCTGGCTTTTCGATAAGCGGGAAAAAGGGAGCGGGGAGAGGTTGTTCTTGTTCTTGGGGCTGGGTTTGATGTTGCGCTTGTTGCACAGGAGTGGGGGCGACGGTGGAAGGTTGTTGTTCAGGTTGTTTAAAAACAACCTGTGCGCTGTGCTCTGGTTGGGCCGTGAGTTGATCGTTTTTGAAAGAGTCTTTAATGAGATCTTTAAATTGCATGACAAGAATGGCGAATACAATTGCAAGGTGCAATGAAAGGGAAAGAATGAGTACAAGAAAAAAACTTCGTCGTGATTCGTTTTTCATGAGCTCCCCAGGTACCACCAGATTTTCGTAACGCCCATGATAGAGCATTGTGATGCAAAGGTGAACCTTTACCGGAGAATGACGGCTTGCCCCTTGCTCTTGCTTAATTTCCACTGAGTGTTTAATGCGTGGGTGCCACCGTTGGGTTGCTTAAGAAAGCGCAGAACTTCATCAAAAAACGCAGAGCTGGTGGGAAACTTAATCTGTTCTTGGCAGAACCAGTACACCAGAATGCGGTGATGGAAGATGGGGTCAAGGGCTAAAAACTGTTTGACGTTCATGGTAGATACGCCCTCTTTGTGCTGTGTGATGGCGGCAAAATGCTCTTGTGTGAGTCGGGTTAGAAAATCTTCAGATGCCTGAATGCTGTTGAGCGCTGTCAAAAATTTTACATCAAACCGTTGGTCACATACCGTGAGCGCCGGGAGCACATGGTTGCGAATGCGATTGCGCAAATAGTCATCGCTGGCATTGGTCGGGTCTATCAGGTACGGGATATTATTTTTTTCAAGAAAGGAAATAATATCCGGTTTATTGATTTCCAAAAGTGGTCGGATGTACTGCCCGTGGCGTGCCCGCATGGCAGCAAGCCCAGCAAGTGAGGCTCCGCGCAGCATTCTAATAAAAAAAGTTTCTTGTTGGTCCTGCGCGTGATGGGCAAGCGCAATGACGCCTGCCCCTTCTTGCTCACGTACCTGTTCCAGGAAAAACCGGCGGGCGAGTCTGCCCACCTCTTCTTGTGAGCCGTTATTTTTAAGTGAGACTGCAAGATCGGAAAGTTTGTGGTCTACGAGGCGTACATCGTAACGATGTGCCAGCTCGCGGCAAAATTCTACGTCTTTGTGAGAGTTTACGCGCCAGCCGTGGTCAAGATGTGCGGCGATGACATCGTTGATTTCGCCGACCTTTTTTTTCTGCGCCAATAGGTGGAGCAAAAATACGGAGTCCGGGCCACCCGACAAACCGAGTACAACGGTGGTGTCTGGTGTCAGCAGGCGGTGATGTTCAATAAAAAGGTTGATAGTTGCAAACATAGCTTCTCGAGATCTCATTCAATATACTGCTGGAATACGCCTCTTTTAGTGTGCTGGTATTTGCGGCGCTGTCAAATGGTTGGATATAAAACAGAGGGCCACAGTTTTACGTGTGGCCCCTGAGAAACGTCATTGAAATTTTATAATAATTTATTCGTGAGCATACAGAGGCTTTTTGTAGGTTACGCTAAGTTTATTCTTAGGTTGAGGTTGTCCAAGGATATTTGGAAACTCTCTATCATAACGATTTTGTGTCATAGATTTGTCATAGTTTTGTTCTATTGCCATCAATCGATTGATTTCGAGTTCTTCTATGAGGTTCATGCTATTGATTTTGAGTTCTTCTATGATCTCATTACGTTCTTCATCGTTTAAAACGTCAATGTTTTTTGCAATTTTTAATCTGCGTGGGGCAAGGGTTGTGCCTATTGTCATTAATTGATTAATTTCGTTGTGCTCATCCTGTTCAAGCGTTTTTTGAGCTTGCAAAATTTTGAGTAGATGTTCGCTGTGGCTGTAATTATAGTTTGTACTGTGGTTAATGGTGCCCAGTCTGAGTAGTTCATTTTTTTCCTGTTCATTCATAACAATAAGCAGTTTTTTGATTTCTCTTTTTTCTTCATGTGGTGTGTAATATGGATATGGAGTTGTGTATTCAACAAAATGTTCACCAGGCACATATGCTTTCTCAGTAGGGTTATTTTCTGTTTTTTGTGATTCATTGTCACCAAATAACAAGTCTGGAATGGCAACATTGGGAGTGTCTTCTTCTTGATTTTTTTGGGCGATTGCCTGAAGTGTTTTTAAAAATGCAACGGTGTAGAGGTGTTTTTGTTGTTCTTGTTGTTGGAGCAGTTCACGTATATTGACGTATGGTACCACTTCTCGGCACATGTTTGATTGAAGTTCACGTGGGATTGAGTTTATTGTGAGTTCACGTGGAATTGAAAGGTGCGGAGCTGGTGTAGAAAAGGAACATTCAATAGTTTTTTTGAGCTTTTCATCAACGACAGGTTTGTTGTTTGTTTGTGTTGGTTTTTGTAGGGCGGGTATATTTTCTTGGCTAACTACTTGAACAGTTGTCTGTTTTGCTGTTTGGAGTGTTGTTGGGGCAATAGGTAGGATGGCCTGAACTGATTCTATTGTCATACTAGGTGAAACTGGTTGCGTGTGTTCTGTTTTTTTTCCGTACCAGAAGCTAGAAATTTTCTTTTTCATCCAGTTCATACTGTAGGCTTGTGGCGCCTGTAGGCCAGCTATGAGTGCCAATGTAATCAGTAATCTTTTTGTCATGAGCGTCTCCCCTTTTTTAAAATGGTATCAATAGGCCGTCACACAACGATTATGTGACGATGCACTTTACACCTACAGCAGACCACAAGTCAATGGGGTAAGGTAATGCTTGAGCAAGATTGGATAGAAAGTAGTTATTAGGACGTGCCGATTGATTCAAAAAAGATGAGCTTATTTATTTTTTTAAACTGAACATGGCTGGAAAGTTTTTATTGTACTCTTGCTGTTCTTGAGACAGTTTCTTTTTTTTATGGCGATGTTTAACTTTTTTTGTTGATGTTTTGGGGACTGCATTAAGATTTTCTGGCAGGGTAATGATGGGCGTTTTTCCGTGTGGTAAATAAAATTGCTGCACTACCTTTTGTAAATCTACATAGGGTAAGAGTGCTTTAATTGTGTGTGCGGTCATTGTACTCACTGGGATCGGGTTGATTGGTTCAAGAGCTTGTGGGATGTTGGCAAGAGTTACTTGAGGAGCTGGCGCTGGTTTTTTGCGCCTGATAACTATAATACTTTCGGACATGTCTATTTCTTCAAATTCATCTTGAGGTGTAGAGGGGGGCATGGTTATTTTTTGAAATTCATCGTCATCTTCATCGTCTGATGGAGATGTTTGATTTTCTTGTGGTGATTGCGGTATTTGATTGAGTGTTTGAGGTTGTTTTGATTTATTTTCGAAGTAGTCCCAGTTCATGCCAAGGGCTTGCGAGTGCTGCAGAGTTATTGCAAGTGCAAGCATGATAAATGTTTTTTTCATGATGAGTGTCTCCTTTGATTAGAGTGGCACGAGATCATCAGGTACAGACTGTCGATAGCACTTATCGTATGGAGACGTGAGGCTAAAAGTCAATAGAAACAGTTTCTGAGTCAATAAATGTCGGGCCATGGTGAGGATTTTTTCCACCCATGGCCCGACTGACTAAGTATAGACGTATTAATTAGACATCAAGGTTTTTAACAAAGTGTCCAAACTCTTTGATGTACTGCTTTCTGCCCGACACATCGTCACCCATCAGAGTATTAAACCAAGCATCGGCGGCAATGGCGTCTTCAAGGGTTACTTGTAGGAATGTTCGCCGTGTGCTGTCCATGGAAGTTTCCCATAGTTGCTCGGGGTTCATTTCTCCAAGACCTTTGTAGCGCTGTATGTGCATGTACGGTTTGCTGATGTCTGAAATGCGACGGATCAGTTGCAAAATGCCGCGGTCGGTGATGCTTTTATCTTTGTTTCCGATGGTAAGTGTCCAAGCGTTATCTTCAATAAGACCCAATTGAGCAGCGTGCTGAACGAGCTTCAACAACTCTTCTGAGCGGAAGAAGTCAAGATCAATGCTCCACTGATTATTGAGTACTTTAAAGATGACGCGTGTTTTGTTTACCGCTCCATCAACGTCCTCGTCATCATCGCTGTTTGTTGCTTCTTGGTCAGAGATGGACGGTTCTTTAAGAAAGACTTCATGATCCTTAAACTGTTCCTTGAGTGATGCGATCAGTTGTGCAGGCTCATCCTGTGGTCCCCATGGATTTTTTGCAAGGTACATAGCCAGTTGATGACAGTGCGAGTAGGTGACTCTAAAAATTTCACCCGCATGTTGCAGTTGTTCTTCGTACACCATTAAATCATCAAGAATGGTTTTCCATTGAGTTGCTGAGAGCTCTTTATTGTCCACCATTAAAACTGTTTGCTCTTGTGCCCAATCGTACAAGAACTGTTTGAAGGAGCGGTTGTCTTTCAGGTACTGTTCTTTTTTGCCGATTTTTGCTTTGTAGAGTGGTGGTTGCGCAATATACAAATATCCAAGTTCAATGAGCGGCTTCATGTAACGGAAGAAAAAGGTGAGCAACAAGGTTCTGATGTGTGCTCCGTCAACGTCTGCGTCGGTCATCAAAATGATTTTGTGGTACCGTGCTTTGGCAGGGTCGAAATCTTCGGCTCCAATTCCGCATCCGATTGCTGAAATGAGCGCTCTAATTTCTTCGTTGGATAACACTTTATCGATTCGTGCTTTTTCAACGTTTAAAATTTTACCGCGCAAAGGAAGGATTGCTTGGTTAAAACGGTCGCGGCCTTGTTTTGCCGAACCGCCTGCCGAATCGCCCTCAACGATGAACAGTTCTGTGTCGGCCGGATTTTCATTTGAACAATCGGCAAGTTTACCCGGAAGAATAACCGATTCAAGAACCGTTTTGCGGCGGGTGAGTTCACGGGCTTTGCGTGCAGCGTCTCGTGCGCGGCGTGCAATTTCAGCCTTTTGTAAAATGTTTTTGGCGACTGCTGGGTTTTCTTCAAAATAGGTATCCAGGTAACTGAAGGTCCATTTGTCAACGAGGCCTTTGATCTCATTGTTGCCCAACTTCATTTTAGTTTGGCCTTCAAACTGAGGATCTTGAACCTTGAGGTTGATCACGCAGACAAGTCCTTCACGGACGTCTTCGCTGGAAAAACTTTCTTCGCCTTTGAGTATCTTGAGCTCAATTGCCTTTTTATTACAGATTTTGGTGAGTGCAGATTTAAATCCGGAAACGTGGGTTCCGCCTTCAACCGTGTTAATGTTGTTTACAAATGAAAAGAGTTGCTCGCCGTAGCTGTCGTTGTACTGCATAGCAAGTTCAAGAATTGTTGTTTCATCCCGTTGTTCAAAATGGATGATCTCTTTATTGAGAGGGTTCTTTTTTTTGTTGATGTGTTCAACAAATGAAACGATGCCGCCTTCAAAAAAGAAATCGTTCGTTTTATTATTGATTTCGTCGGTGACAACAATGCGCAGCTTTTTATTTAAAAAGGCGAGCTCACGAAGTCGTGCGGCGAGAGTTTCAAAACTAAAGACGGTTGTTTCTTTAAAGATTTCTGGATCTGGATAAAAACGAATGTACGTACCGTTTTTTTCTGTGTCACCTGTTTCTTTGAGTGGGGCTAACGGTTTGCCGCGCTCATAAGATTGCTCATGTATTTTACCATTTTGATAAATTTTGAGCAGCAGCAGACTGGAAAGCGCGTTGACTACCGAGACACCAACGCCGTGCAGGCCGCCGGAATATTGGTAGGCGTCTTTATCAAATTTACCGCCAGCATGGAGTTTGGTTAACGCAACTTGAGCAGCTGCAACCTTTTCTGTTGGGTGGATGTCGGTTGGTATTCCGCGTCCATTGTCTTCAACAGAACATGATCCATCTTCATGAAGTATGACATCTATCTTATCGCAATATCCACCAAGGGCTTCGTCAACAGAGTTGTCGACAAGTTCGTACACGAGATGGTGTAAACCTTGTGGGCCAGTGCTGCCGATATACATACCGGGGCGTTTTCTGACCGCTTCAAGGCCTTCCATCACGCGTATAGACGACGCCTTGTATTCCGATTTCTTGGCCGGGTTATCCTTCGCCATAAAGTCCTCCCGCCTTTGCAAAAATGCGTCAGGCATTTGTGTGGTCTTAAAATCTAAATTATTCTATAGATTATATAAGATAGTTAACGTTTTGGCCATATTTCAAGACTTGAGTTCAGATGACAAGACTAGTAGTAAAAGATGCGCGTTTTTTTATGAAGCATGCACTCGCCCAAGCACGCAAAGCTTTGGCGTGTGATGAGGTGCCTGTTGGCGCCATCGTTGTGTCGCCAGAAGGGGTTATTGTTGGGCGTGGGTACAACCAGGTTGAAAAACGTGGATGTCAGATTGCGCATGCGGAAATGCGCGCGATGCAACAGGCGTGTAAAAAATTAGGGGATTGGAGACTCGAAGGCCATTGGGTCTATGTTACGCTTGAACCATGCTCAATGTGCATGAGCTTTATGAAACTGAGTCGCATCACAGGTGTTGTTTATGGAGCAGAATCCCCGCTCTTTGGCTATCATCTTGACAAGGATGCTGGCCATCGGGTATACAACAAAAACACTGTACAGATCCAAGGAGGGGTCTGTGCGGAAGAGGCGGCGGGTTTATTGAAGCAATTTTTTAAAAATAAAAGGAAAAAGGGTGAGTGAAGATAAGAAGCTTGTCTGGTCAAAGGGCTCTTTAGAAGCTATTCAAAAAACATTGTTAGATCGAAAACAGGAGTTGGAAGATAGGTTGGCAACTCTTTCTAATGAACAGATTTCTGATGGGCAGGTGCAAGATCCTGGTGATCAGGCATTGTCATCTATTATGGAAAGCTTGCGGGCATCGCTACAAGACGCAGAAGTTGATGAATATAAGCGGATTGTGCGGGCGCTTGAGATGATTAAAAACGGTAGCTATGGTATCTGTATTGATTGTAGTGAAATGATATCAGAGCGGCGTCTTAAGTTGTTTCCCAACGCGGTTCGCTGTCTTGCTTGCCAGGAATTGGCAGAAGAGGGCGGACATTAATATAAAGTTCCGTTATTTTGATTTGGACAACTTTTTTGTTCCCTGTTAGGATTAATAACCTATTTTATCTATGAAATGAGGCCGATGTAGCTCAGCTGGTAGAGCGACTGATTCGTAATCAGTAGGTCGTCGGTTCAAATCCGATCATCGGCTCCAAACTACGCCCACGAAGGGTGCTTCGGTTGGCACGATAGACTTTTTAATGTAGATACATTTAAAAAAGTGTCGTGGCCTACGAAGCTTTAGCCAAGTGAGACGTTGACTTTAATGTCATTTTGGATACCATGAATCATGGTGCTAATTAGCCTAATGTGCTCGGAATAGTAAGGATCAGAAAGATTTATGAAAACAACTAGCAAAGTTGAGACAAAGCAGCCAGTAGCTGCAAACAAGTCCAAAACAGCAAAAACTGTTAAGGCTGGTGCGCCTATCGCTCACGCGGTCGGTCGCCGTAAAAGTTCAGTCGCCCGTGTATGGTTACGTCGCGGAAAAGGCGAGATTACCGTTAACGGAAGACCCTCAGATCAGTATTTCGATACAGCTTTCAATCGCGGCGAAATAGCTCTCCCTTACAGCCTTTTTCCGGCTGTTGCTATTTATGATGTCGATGTAACAGTAACCGGCGGTGGCTCAACAGGCCAAGCTGGTGCCGTTAGACTCGGAATTGCACGTGCGTTGGTCGAAGTTGATGAATCGATCAGAGCCGCTATGAAGAAGTACAAATTGTTGACCGTTGACTCTCGAGTCAAAGAGCGCAAGAAGTACGGACAAAAAGCTGCTCGTCGTAAATTCCAATTCGTAAAACGATAGTTCTATGTCGATGCTTTCAGACGATGGCCCCTGTGGCTGCGTAAAATCAGCTTGCTAAAAAAAGGATAAGCCGTCGGATGTGTAGCGTTGTCGGATACATAGGAAAAAACTATAGCAGAGCCTTCATTCTTGATGGGCTCAGACGGTTAGAATACCGAGGATATGATTCTTCGGGGTTCGCCTGTCTGGATCCGCGAGACGGAAGGCTCTTGTATTTGAAGTCGGCCGGAAAACTCCCCGATCTTATTAAAAAATTCGCAACTTCACCTATCGATGGCTTTGTCGGTGTGGGACATACCCGCTGGGCAACTCACGGCCAAGCTTGCGAACAAAATGCGCATCCACAATTTGATTGCGATAAAAAACTGGCCATTGTTCATAATGGCATTGTCGAAAATCACAAAGAATTAAAACAAGAGCTTCTTGCTGCCGATCATGTTTTTTTGTCAGAAACTGACACGGAAGTGATCGCGCATATTTTTGAAGAGCTTATTATTTCCCATCAACATATCAGTGACCCCCATGAACTTTTGCATAATGTTGTTGTTGACCTGTGCAAACGTATTGACGGCGCCTTTGCGTTTATCTGTATTATGGAGCAGTACCCTGATGCCATGGTGTTGGTGCGTAAGCGCTCGCCACTGTGCATTGGCGTCGGGCACAATGAAATGTTTGCAGCTTCAGATTTGATGGCGTTTGCCCATAAAACAAAACGTGTAGTGTTTATGCCGGATGAAAGTTTTGCCATCGTGCATGACAGTTCAGTGAACATCTATGATTTTTCTGGTAAAGCGGTGCCGGTTATTGCTCAAGAGATTGCCGATGATTATGAAATTCAAGACAAAGAAGGTCATGAGCATTTTATGCTCAAAGAGATTTATGAGCATAAGGATGCGATCTCGCAATCGCTTGATTTTTTAAGGACGATGAGCCCGAATGTTTGGGATTATCTGGGGTTGTCTGTTGAGCAGGCCAAGGCATTGGAATCCATCACGCTGATCGGCTGCGGTACCTCCTGGCATGCTGCACGCATTGCCCAGTTTTATTTCGCACAGGTGTGCAAAATTCCAGCATCGGTGATTCTTGCTTCAGAATTTAATCCAGAATGTTTTTTCCCTGCAAAAAATTCTTTGTACTTAGCGGTTTCACAATCTGGTGAGACGGTGGACACGCTGGAAGTTATCCGGTCCATGAACGCTCGTCAGTTGCCAACGGCGGCCGTTACTAACGTTGCCTCGAGTTCGTTAGTGCGGGAAGCTGGCGGTTTTTTGTTGACCCAAGCGGGACAAGAGATTGCCGTTGCATCCACCAAAGCATTTTCCACGCAGCTCACCGCTCTTTTTTGGCTGGCGCATCGGCTAGCACTGGAAAAGGGGATAATTACGCAGCGGCAGATGGCGGTTGCAGAAAGTGATCTGTTGGTTGCAGCTGAAGTGTTGGAAAATTGCATTGAAAATTATAAATTTGATATCGTGCAGCGAGTTGCGCAGGTTTATGCGGGCTACAACAAGGCGCTGTTTTTGGGGCGCGGCATCAGTTATCCATTTGCTATGGAAGCGGCGCTTAAACTGAAAGAGATTTCTTACGTTTTTGCGCAGTGCTGCCCGGCGGGTGAATTCAAGCATGGTACGCTTGCTCTGATTGATCAACAAACGCCCGTTTTTATTTTTTCCCATCAAGATCTGTACCTGTATAAAAAACTGGTAGCCAATGCGCAGGAGATCAAAACACGCCACGGCCATGTGGTTGCATTTGCTTTTGATGGCCAAACGGAATTGATTGAACTTGCCGACCACACCTTCATTATCCCTCGTGTTAACCCACTGCTCGGGCCCTTGGCCATGACCGGGTTGATGCAGTTCTTTTTCTATCACATCGCTAAACAGCTCGGTCGTCCGATTGATAGTCCACGCCACCGTGCCAAATTATTGACCGTTGAGTAAAAGAAAAAGCCCCGGTACCTGCCGGGGCTTTTTCTTTTACATTCACAAAAAATCTGATTACTTTTTCTGTTCCTTTTTCTTGTTCTCACTTTTTTGTGCGGTTACAGTTACAATATATTGTGGCCGAGGACTGGTACAAGTTTCACTTTTTTGAGCTCAATAATTTTATTTTGCAGGTTTTTGGGCAGGCTCATGAACACGTCATGCTCGTCAGAGCCTTCTTGCAACTCAACTGGTTTTTCGCTGGTAAAGATAGTCCAACAGAGTTCTATTTGTTGGAAGGTAAAGTCGGCAGCAGGGCTGAGGCTCCAGACCTTCAGGGTAGTATCATCTGAACCAGAGACAACCAATGGTGTTCCCGGTATTGACGTCACGCTATACACAGTATCTGTATGCCCCATGCCTTGTGGCGCCGTTAAAGTACGCACAAACTGACTGGTCTTATAATTCCAGACCTTCAGGGTGTTATCACCTGAACCAGATACAACAAACGGTGTTCCCGGTATAACCGTCACACACAACACAGGGCCTGTATGCTTTTCGCCTTGAGGCGCGGTCAGCGTACGCACAAACTGACCGGTCTTATAATTCCATACTTTGAGGGTTTCATCCCCTGACCCAGATACAACAAATGGTGTTCCCGGTATATCCGTCACACAATACACACGGCCTGTATACCTATGGCCTTGAGGGGCGGTCAACGTACGCACAAAATTTTCTAACTGATTTTTTCAATACTCGAATTGTTTCTTTATCTCCAAATTTCTCAATATTTTTCGATTGTACTTTGTAGACTTCAAATTGGTTGAGGACTTCAAATGAGACAGGCAATTCTTTATTTTGAAATTGAATAAAATAATGAGTGAATTGTTTTTGTTGTTTCTCTGGTAGGGGCTCTTTTTTATTCATCGCCCACACAGCTGTTGGCGCACATAACAACACGATCATCACGAGTTTCAGTAATTTCTTCATCGACACTCCTTATTTTGAGGAAACAACTACTGTCTTTTACGTTAGCGCGCCGAGTAGTAAAAAGGCAACAGTTGTGATTGTTTACTCCAAAAAAAAGCTCCGACACGTGCCAGACCTGTGCCCCGGCCGTGTCCCTTGTAGCTTTGCAAGAGCGAAGTGGGAAGCTTTATGCGTAGGGTGCCAGGGCTTTGTGTACTCGTACAAAATCTGTATAGATTTTAACTAAATAAAACGGTCTGCAGATACTTGTCCCCACGGTCAGGAAAAATCGTTACAATAATGCCGCTGTCCAACTCTTTGGCAACCTGCATCGCACCCCAGAGTGCGGCGCCAGCTGACATGCCCACAGAAATACCTTCTTTTTTAAAGAGGTCGCGTGCGAGTTCAAAGGCAATAGAATCGTCATCCATTAATAAAGAGCGGTCCAGTTTTGATTTGACAAAGATTGGGGGGGTGTAGGCGGTCATGTTACGCAGCCCTTGAATAGTTGAGCCCGGTTTTGGTTCAATACCAATAATGTGGATGTTGGGGTTGTATTCTTTGAGCGATTTACCTGCCCCCATTAAGGTGCCTCCGGTTCCCATGCCGGCAACAAAGTGGGTAATTTGTGGGGCGTCACGAATAATTTCTGGCCCCGTTGTTTCATAGTGGGCCATAACGTTGGCTGGATGTTCAAATTGGTCAAGCATGATGTATTTATCCGGATTTTTTTTTGCCAAATCGCGAGCAACTTCGATGGCGTAATTGGTGCCTCCTTTGCCATCGGTCAAAATAATATTTGCGCCGTACGCGGTTAACAGTTTACGGCGTTCGATGCTGACGCTTTCTGGCATCACGGCGGTAAATTTGTGGCCCAAGATGGTGGCAATCATGGCAAGCGCAATGCCAGTGTTGCCGCTCGTGGCTTCCAGAATCTCTTTGTTGGGATCAAGAATGTTTCTTTTGATTGCATCATTCATCATATACAGCGCGATGCGGTCTTTGACCGAGCCGCCGGGGTTGGAGCCTTCAAGCTTTGCCAAGATTTTGACGTTTGGATTTGATGAATAACGTGGAAGTTCAACCAGCGGGGTATTGCCGATCGTGTCTAAGATTGATTTAAAAGCCATGAACACATCCTTTTACTTGAGTTTTTTGAGCGGGACATTAATATCCGTTGGCCGGTCAGGGATGACGTGCTTTGATGTTTTAGGATTGAGCAGTTTACCCGATAAGCCAGCATTGATCACGGTTTGTTTGGTGACTTTTTCGGGAGTTCGCCACGAGGTTACTTGGATAGAGGGGTCGTTATAGTCTACAAAGAAACACCGGAGACTTGGAAAGCCCAAGTTCCTGTAGTGCGTAGAATCTGTGGTGACCATCCAGTAAAATCATCGTATTTTTTTCAACAATGAGTGGTTGTTGCACCATGCCATCTTGTTGTATCGCATCCAGAATTTTATGGGCGTGCAGGAGGCGAATGGTTTCATGCGGTTTAATGAGGCTATTGTCGATGAGATCAATCTTTTTGCTCATGGTGGAGCTCCTTTTTTAGGGGTGATTCAAAAAGGTAGTCATTTGTAGTTGGTGATACTGATGATTGCAGACTACGCAATCATACTAATTATACTATTTGGCAATTAAAATTAGCAAGAGATTACTTGGTAAACAGGAGTAAATGATGGCTGTGACGTGTTTGTGAACGGGGTTGGTAAGAAGATGGATAAAACAGCCCACCGGGATTCCGATGGGCTGACGTTGTCGTGCTGGGTAGAGAAGGGCTGTTTTACGCCTTTACTTCTTCCATATTCAATTTTTCATCGGGAGTAAAGATACTTTGCAAGTAGCTGACCGCTGTTGTGCGATTTTTAACCAGTGCTGGTGATTTTTTTGATATTGAATCAAGCGTGTTGAGCAGCGCAAGTGCGCCCAGGAATTGGTTATCTTTGCTCAAAGCCTCTTTGGTTCGCTCGGACCAGTTTTTTGGTTTCTTGTCTGCCTTTGCATCCGCTGATTCTTCTGATTCATCATCCGTGCGTTTTGGTTCCAGTTCAAGTTTGCTGCCATAAGGCTTGATATAGTCTTTCAAGGCACCTTCACGGCCGTAGAACTTTTTGAACCATTCAACCTGTTCTGGGGCAGGAAAGAGCTTGTCTATTTTAAAGTCAGGTTCTATGCCGGTACCTTGAATAGTGGAGCCATCAGGAAGGTGGTAGAGCGAGGTGGTTATTTTGGCAGCACAGTTATTGCCCACAGGGACAATTTCTTGTACCGATCCTTTACCAAAGGTTGTTGACCCGACTAAAAATACCATGAGCTGCGTCTGTTTTTTGTCGCCGGCTTTTTTGGCAAGAGCATCAGAATGTATTTTGAGGCAGCCTGCAAGAATTTCGCCAGCCGATGCAGTAAAGTTATTGGTTAAGATAAATATAGGCAGTCCGTTGAGCGCAATAGGGTCTCTGCTGGTTTCATAGCGAGCCGTATCTTGATTATGCTTATCCCGTACGGTAACGACCAGGCTTCCTTTTTCCACGAATAGGCCGGCGATATCTACTGCCGAATTCAACAGACCTCCAGAATTGTTTCGTAAATCAAGCACGAGGCCACGATATCGTTTTTTGGTTGATTTTGTGAGCAGGTTTTCAATTTGTTGTACTGCATTGCTCGTGAAACTGGTCAAAGACAGATAATAGATGTCATAGTCTTTGAGGTAAAACGCAAGTGAGGTTTGTTCTTTGACAACATCACGTACGATGTTAAATGAACGAGGGTCTGGTTTGTCTTCACGAAGCACCTTAATCTGCACAGACGTTCCTTTTTCGCCGCGCAGTTTTGCAGTCGCCTCTTCAGTGGTCATGCCTTCTAATGTTTTGCCTTCAATTTCTATGATTTTGTCGTAGGGAAGAACGCCTGCTTTTTCTGCTGGGCCATCGGGGATAACATCGATGACCATTAAGAATCTATCTTTTGGTTTACGTGTAGCATCGATGATGATGCCGATACCAAAAAATTCGCCGTTGGTGATTTCCAAGATGGAGCGGTATGTTTTGGGATCAAGAAAATTTGAGTGTGGATCGAGTGTGGTTAAAAATCCGTCAATCGCTTTGATCATCGCGGCTTCTGGGTCATCAATGCGATAGTGCTTATTTTTTGCTTCACGCAAAACTTCACCAAAGGTGTTGATCCAGTTGTACACAATGTCATCATAGCTGCCTTTTTTTTCAACGTTTTTTTGTTCAGTAGCCTTGGGGGCTACGATTTTTGGTTGTTGTGGTGATTGTGCCACCGCCCACAATGAGGCAGTTACTAAGAGAGAAACGGATGAAATAATTCGAGAGATATTCATGAACAGTACTCCTGATTATTCAAGGCCTTTTGCTATGTTTTTTATATCTTGAGACAGGTCATCATATTTTTTCTTGAGTGGTATAAGGTATTGTTGAGACAAATTGTACCCTTCAAGTTCTTTGATTATTTCAAGGGCTTCATTGAGATTTTTGTTTATTTCAACAAGGCTTTCTTTTTTTTGGTCGTTAGAATATTCAGTTTTGAAGAGATCAAGTTGTTTTTTCTCTGCTTGTTGTATGAGTGTGTTGAATTGCTCAATGGTTGGTTGTAATTGTGTTACGGGCCATTGAAGTTTTTTAATGAGGCTTTGTATTTTTTCGGGCAGGGTTTGAAATATTTTTTTGACTTTTTTGTGCTGTTTTAACGTGAGTTCAAATGGTTTGATTGATCCATCGTCAGGTTGCATAGTGATAAGGCGAAGTGTTTTTACTAGTGCAGCTTGTTCAAATGAAAGATTTTCATAAAAATTAACGACTTCAATGATATTGATGCCTTTGTAGATCTTTTTAAGAATTGATCCATCTGGGAGTAACGTGAGAATATTATCAAATTCACCGTTCAGAGTTCCAATACATAAAGGTGAAATTTTTTTGATTGCTGTATCATCACTTTTTGTGGTGTCAAGGACGTGGTCATCATTGACGAGGTCATCATTTAATAAAATATTTCCATCCGGTAGCTCTATTAGATCGTTACATCTAAAGTTTATGGGTAATGTTTTATCGAGTTTTTGTTGTGTTAAATTTGCAATATATAATAAGTTTAACTGAGAGCCCCAGGCAACAAATATTATTTTATTTTTATCGATCAAACGAGCAAAACCCCCTTTATCAAATCTGTTAGTGATATATGGCAACGTGTATGTGGTGAAATTTTGCGAAGTGAAGGGATTCATAAATTTAAGATAAAGTGGCTTATCTGAGTCGGTAGGGGGCATCCAGTAGGCGAAAATTTCTTGAGGTAATGTATTTTGTCTGATACCTGTTATTCTCATGCCAGACTGATCAATCTCTTTCATTTTTTTACCAGTTTTCCAGGAAAATATATTTATTTGATTATTGACATTGAATGCAATGGTTTGTTCTGGAAGAGCTATCCAGTGTAAGTTCCATGTTCCACCGAATGGATAGAAATTAGATATTTCCAATGAAGGCAAGAGTGTTGATTTTTTTTTCTTTGTTTGAGTATCCCAAATTTCTAGAGAGTATTTGTAGATGGGATCTTCGTTTTTATTAAGAGTACCTTTTTTTGTTTGAATGGCCATTTCGTGGTCAGAAAGAGGAAGAATTGCTAATGTGTCCCGAGGGCCCTTAAATTCGAGGAGCTTTTTGCCATTTGTGATGTTCCAGAGGATAATTGTTCCATCCGCCCATGTTGAAGCGAGTCTTTCTTTATCGACCATAAACAAATGGGCTCGGTCTGATTTTTGGTATTCTTCATATTTTATATGTGTAGTCATGCCCTCTTTATAATAAATAACCTTGGGATTATTTTTTTCTTTATTTTCAAACAATAGATTCATTTCATCAAAAGAGTGCGGCTGTTTGCCAAAGAACATATTATTCTTTTTTGATTCTCTATGTGTTTGATCAAGATGTTGAAGGTCCGGAAAATACCTGATTTGAATTTTTTCTTGAAGTTTTTTTTGTGCCTCGCCTTTTAAATTGTTACAAATATCCCAAAGCACCCCTTTTTCTTCCAGAAAATCAAAAAAGATTTCGTTGGCGAGATCGCGACGATCGAACTCTGTCAGGAGTATTTCTAGTACGCTGAGTTTTGGCGTATCTGTTCGTATAAGTGATAGTTTTTCTTTGTTGAATTCAACTGCTCCTAGATAATCAGCGAGCTGGATGCAGACAAAGAGGTCTTGTAGCGCAAGTTTACCAAGGATTTGTTTAAGTTGTTCGGTCAGGTTTGCATGGTCGAGAATACTAACAAAGGTACGTACCTGCTCTTCTTTCACAGATTGTGCCCATGTAGATTTTTCTAGGAAGTTATTAAGCTTAAAGGTAAAGGATTGGTTTGTTTTAGGGGCTTTTTCGTATTCGGATAGTTGAAATGCAAATTCATTGGCAAGTTCGAGGCCCTTGCGAGAGATTTCGATTTCTTTTTTGTTAAATTTTACATAATAATGTGCATTTGGATCCATGCACATTATGGTTTGTGTGATCAAGCAGAGCGTTAGAATAACTAAATATTTTTTATTATTCATAAAAATTCCCTTTTTATTTTAATTTTAACGACCCTACAGAGCCTAAAGAGAAAGCAGTGCCCAAGTGAAGAATATTGTAATAATTCTACGTCGGTGTAGTTGTAGAGCGGAGATTTTGAAGGTAAGCTTCTTGCTTTTTCTGGTGCCTTTATGGAAAAATGGTACAACAGGAGCAACATTATGAAGAAGTACGGGGGGTGATGTAAAAAAACGGGGACATTGAAGCGATTTTAAAAAAAAGGGAATGAGTATATGAAGAATGTGGTGAGACTATGAAAACATTTAAAAAGACGGCATTGCGTGTGTTTTTTGCACTAGAAGTGAGTGTGTTTGCAGGAGTGTATTTGTTTGGCCCGAATGGCTTGCAGACCATGGTGCTGCTAGAACAAGAAAATAATGAACAGGACCATGAAATAGCACGACTATCGTCCGAAATTGGTATCTGCGAGCAGAAGCTTGCTCTGTGTAAAACGGACGATTTTTATAAAGAAAAAATTGCCCGGGAACAGTTACAAATGGCTCGGGAAGGGGATGAGGTCTTTTTGGTTGGATAATCAGGGGTAAACCATTTTTTTGTTGGCAACATTTGCCCGCTTGTTATACTGAAAATTGAACTATTGTCAGCCTCCCATCATATTTTTCAAATATAACCCATGATGAGGGGGCGTGCGTTGAGAGAACATTTTTACGTGAAGGATCAGAGCGATCATGACGAATGAAAAAGATACAGTGGTTTCTGGCGAACATGAGATTCGGCTACAGAAGGTGCAAGAGCTGCGCGCTCGTACTATTGAGCCGTGGCCAGCATGGCAGCCCGTTGATGCAACGTGTCAGCAGATTGTAGATGAATACACGCAAGATGATGCAAAAACTTACAAAATTGCCGGTCGTATTTTGACCATCAGATTGCACGGTAAAACCGGTTTTGCAACCATTCAAGACCGCTCGGGACGAGTACAGGTCTATATTAAAAAAGATATTGTTGGTGATGACGCATTTGATCTGTTTGAAAAAACAATCGATAGCGGCGACATAGTTTGGTTTACCGGTGCTTCATTTAAAACAAAAACCGGTGAAGTTTCGCTGAAGGTTCAGTCATTTATATTATTAAGTAAGTGCCTGTATCCATTGCCAGAAAAATTCCATGGGCTTGCTGACGTTGAAATACGATATCGTCAACGGTACCTTGACCTGATCAGTGACCCTGAATCGCGTGCAAAATTTAAAGTACGCTCGAAAATTGTGAGCACGCTTCGGTCATTTCTAGAAGAGCATGACTACATTGAAGTAGAAACTCCTATGTTGCATCCTATTCCAGGTGGCGCTGCAGCTCGACCATTCGTGACGCATCACAATGCGCTGGACTCTGATTTTTATCTTCGCATCGCTCCGGAATTGTACCTCAAACGTCTGGTTGTTGGTGGATTTGAACGGGTTTATGAAATTAACAGAAATTTCAGAAACGAAGGTATTTCAACACGGCACAATCCTGAATTTACGATGCTTGAATTTTACACGGCGCATGAAGATTATAATTATGGTGCCGACTTTACAGAGAAAATGATTCGCGCAGCGGTGGCTGCATGCTATGAATCACCAGTCGTTACTTTTGGTGAACACTCTCTTGATTTTGGCAAACCATTCAAGCGCCTGTCTATGGAAAATGCAGTGCTTGAATATGGCAACTACACCAAGCTTGATATATCAGATGTGAACATAGATAAAACGCTTGCCTCTTTGGGCATCGAACTGCAAGACAAGCAGGCATCATGGGGTCAAAAGTTGGCAGCGTTGTTTGAAGAAGTTGCAGAGAAGAAATTGATTCAACCAACCTTTATTATGGATTATCCAATTGATATCTCTCCGCTTGCAAAACGGGATCAAAAAAATCCTGAAATCGCTTCCCGTTGGGAACTGTTTGTGGCCGGCATGGAACTTGGAAATTCATACAATGAGTTGAATGATCCATTTGACCAAGCAGAACGTTTCAAGCAACAAGCACAAGCGCATGAGCGTGGCGATGCTGAAGCTCATCACTATGATGCTGATTTTATTACAGCACTTGAGTATGGTCTTCCACCAACCGTTGGTGTGGGCATCGGTATCGATCGCCTTGTGATGTTTTTGACCAACACTTCATCTATCAAAGATGTAATTCTTTTTCCAACATTGAAAAAGAAGAATTAAGTAGAACGTACATAATCGCTCGCAACTATAATTTCGGCCTTCTTCAGATGAAAAATCTTGAAGAAGGTCTTTTTTTTTATGTAGGGTGTGCAGCAAAGTATTATGAAGGGTGTTGATTGTTTTAAGAAAGGATAGGTCATGACGTATCGTAGATTATCGCTCATTTTTGCTGTTTTTGTATTGCATGGTACCACCACACAGGTTTATACGGCGCAAGATCAGATGGACATTATGGACGAATGGATGGAAGTTGATGGTACAGTAGTAACTCGGCGAGGGATTATTAATGAGATAGCTGAAGCGCTTGAAGGTGTTGTGCATGTTACTGAAGATGTTTTGAGTGTTATTCTGACACCATTAAAACAGTTGATCAAACTTGATCAGCAAGCTGTTGTACAAAATCCACATAAAAAAGATGTAGCTACGGTCAGAATGGGTAATCCTCTTTGCCAAGGTGAACTGGCTTTTCGTAAACAACGTTTTCCCGTTGTTAAAGCTGCGCAAGAAAAATTTCTTGGGATGAAATTGAAAGACGAAGATGTTTTGGAAATCGGTTTTTCAGGCAGCGGTGGTGGCATGCGTGCAAAAACATACTCGATGGGTGTGTGTGTAGGTGCTGGTAAAATCGGCTTGTTGGATACGGCCATGTATATGTCCGCACTTTCTGGTTCTACGTGGTTCCTTGGGCCATGGATTTCCAGTGGCATGAATATACAAGATTATCGTGAGGTTGCTTTACAAGATTGTGTAGAGGGGCTTAACCTGCAAAATGTAAAAGATCTTGCTCCAATGCTCGATACATTATGGGTTAAGTTTGCGTTTAATCAACCACTCAATGTTGTTGATAGTTATGGCGCATTGCTGGGCAATAATTTTTTGCGTGGTTTTGATAAGAGCCCAAATATGACATACCTTTCTGAGCAGGAAGTTTTTATTTCTGATGGATCTTGTCCAATGCCAGTATATACAGCAGTGCTTGGTGAGCGTGATATGCCAAATTATTGGTTTGAGTTTACGCCGTTTGAAGTTGGCAGCCGTTGGCTTGGTGCATATGTTCCAACATGGGCATTTGGTAAAGAATTTAAGAATGGAATTTCAAAAGGTGCAGCTCCGGAAATGAGTCTTGGATTTTTCATGGGAATTTTTGGTTCTGCTTTTGCTGCAAGTTTTGAAGAAGCCTATAAGGCGGTGATCAAGAATGCACCGCTCCCAAAATTCTTAAAGGGTGTTCCGCTGGCAGACAAAATCTGGGCGGCAATCAAACAAAATATAGCAAATGTTGCCTTGAATACTGAAGCAGGTGATATTCGTTTGGCATGGGCAGAAGTGTTTAACTATGTTTATAAACTCAAACAATCATCATTTAATCAATATCAAGATCTTAAGCTTGCAGATGGAGGTGTTTATTTTAATAATCCAATTTTTGCAACCTACAGAAAACCTCCATATGGACAAGCCCCTGATGTTGTTTTTGTTTTCGATTCGGGTGCGGTTATTAATCTGGATGATCTGACTATTGCAGCAGAATATGCACAAGAAAATAACCTGAAATTTCCTGAGATTGATGATTTGGGTTATCTCGATGATTTGGATCAAAGAGCGTTGACGGTTTTTGAAAATTCATCAGATCTAGAAGTGCCGCTGGTTATCTATATGCCTCGCGTTGTTGATCAGACGTTGTTGAGGAAATATATGTATGATCCAGTTCTTTCTGACCTGGCAGATAAGCTTAAGAACTTTGATATTGAAGATGCGATAGCCAATGGATTTGCAGGTACGTTTAGTTTTGATTACACCATGAAGGAGGCAGAGTTATTAGCAGGACTTGCTGAGTTTAACGTGCGTGCCTGTGAAGATCAGATTCGTGATCTTTTACAAAAACGAGTAGAAGCCAAGCGTGCGCAGAAGGTTCGTCGATTATTTACACCAAAGAGAGTGCATCAAGCTTATTAGGCTCAATTTGAATTATGGGAGTAGTAATGAAGAAAGTTTATGTCGCAGGTCTTTGGTTAAGCCTATGTTGTGTTGTTGTGCTGATGCTCAAGAGTTCTTTGAGTATCACGGCGCCGCAGTCAGCTGAGGTTATTGGGAAGCAGGCATTACAAGAAGAGTATCGGCAGGCTGTGCAGTACGAGCCCCAATCAATGCTTGATCTTTCTGAGTCAGAAACTGCGATAGTTCAGGCAACTGCAGATGGTAAGCCGCAAAAATGGGTAAAAACAAAAGCATTTTTTAACAAGATGCTCGACAAGATTGTCATCTCAGCGCAAGAGGTTGAAAATGCAGTTAAGAAAGTGGGCATTGATGCGTTTAAACTGTTTACTGCTCCCTATAAAGAAAAAATAAAAAAAGAGCAGCGTGCGATCTATGCAAATCCTTACAAGGATACTGTTGCTACCGTGCGCAAAGGCGGCCCCGTTTCAGAAGGTGAAGAGAAATATCTGAAAGCGCGACGGCTGCTTGTCAGAAGAGGGCTTGAAAAATTTTTGGATATGAAAATTCCAGAAAATGTTCCAACGCCTGATATTATGATTTCATTGAGTGGCGGTGGTTCTCGTGCCATGATTCTTGCCTGGTCATTTATGCGGGCCATAGAGATGATTGGTTTGCTTGATTGCGCGACGTATGTCGCTACGTTGTCCGGTTCATCATGGTTTTTATGGCCATGGCTTTTGAGTGGGCAGTCGCTGGAACAATACAAACAACGTCTTATTTCTATTGCTGAGCGCGGACCGATAACCTTACGTTCTCCAAATAGTGATGTGAATAATATTTTAAAACTCTTGTTGCGCATGGGAGTTTATGACCGCCCTATAACGACTATTAATTTTTATTCCTCAGCCTTGGCTGCTGGTTTGCTGTATGGTTTAGGTGACAATGCGGATCCGTTGCAGACCTATATGGATATGACCAAAAATGCGATGGAAGGAGCAAAAGTTCCCTACCCTGTAATGACTATGATTTCAACGCCTGATGCTCGCTGGTTTACCATGACGCCGCATGAAGTGCATTGTCCTGGTCTTGGGTATGGAGTTCCTGAGTGGGCATTTGGATGGAAGTTTAATAAAGGTACGTCGGGCGCAACGCCAAACCCTCCACGCAGAGCTTTGCCAGATAATCTTGCTGCTTCATCTGCTGCAATTGCATTGAGTGGCAAAGATATTTACTACAATATTTTTCAATACATGCCCAATGGTTGGGCAAAGGATATTCTTAAGTCATTGTTGCAGGAATCGGCCGCAGGGCAGTTACGGTTTACTTCAGAAAAGGAGTACAACTTTTTACGTGGCATTGAAGGATTACCAGTTTATGATACCTTGCGCGGTAAAACGTGGGGGCAGACGGAATATGCCTACTTTACCGATGCGGGTGTGATTTGGATAGATCCAATTATTCCTCTCATGGTGCGGGCTCAAGAAAACGTTCCGGTGATCTACTTGGTTGAAGCAAGTGGTGCTATGGTGGGTGCTGATGAACTGATTAAAGCAAAAGCGTATGCACAGGGGGATGGATCTGATGGTAAGAAATATAAGTTCCCTAACGTTGAACATCCGGAACAATTTGGAACAAAATCGTTAAGCTTCCTGGCTGATGATGACTCGCTGGTGATGTATTTTCCTCGTATTATTGATGATGAGATTTTAGAAAAATATAATGAGGATTCAGATCTGGCTGATGCTGTTGCCCGCCTTAATTTTGATATGGGCGAGCGATTGAAGACGGTGTATGCAACGTTCAATTTAAAGTATAGCAAGGCGGCTGTTGAGGACCTGATCGCGGTGGCAAGATTGAATGTTCTTGGGAACAAGGACAGAATAAAGGCGGTCATGAAGGAGTACATTGAGCTGTACATTCAAAGGAAGACCGGGGGTGAAACAGCTGAGTATAAAGGTGCTCGGCAAGCCTTTTTGGCAAAGATAACGCCATTGACAGTAGATCAAGGTAAATCGGCTGCCGACAAAACACAGGCGGAACCACAATCAGCGGCTACAAAAAAGGAAAAGGTAAGCGAACAAGCGCCAGCGGCGCAGGATAAAACCATAACAGATGAGCAAGCGCCAGTGGTCAAAGAGGTTGAAGAAGGTGCAGTGAATAAAAAAGCTGTTTGATACTGTTCATTCAACACAAAATCGGCTACGTTGATAAAAAATAAATGAAAAAACAATATCAACGTAGGGCTTTTTGTGAATTTGTGTCAGGGTGAAAAATATTTGTGGCGGCTGCCAGAAGAAAACCAACAACTGGTTTTACAACTGTCAGCCGCCTTTAATCTTTCTTGTGCGGTTACTCAAACGCTTATTTCCCGTGGCATGAATACGCCTGAGCAGATTGATGCGTTTTTATTTAGCTCGTTTGAAAAAGATGTCGCACATCCGTCGAAGTTCAAAGATGCACAAAAAGCGGTTGACCGAATTCTTGCCGCGATTCACAATCAAGAAAAAATTCTTATTTTTGGTGACTACGATGTTGATGGTATCACTTCAACTTCGCTGATGATGGCTTGTTTGTTGCCGTTGGGTGCACGGGTTAATTTTTTTCTGCCCAATCGGTTGCATGACGGCTACGGTTTGTCGACCAAGATTGTGGAGCGTGCGGCCAAAAATGATTACAAATTAATTATCACGGTGGACAATGGCATCACTGCCTTGGCCCCTGCGCGTCGGGCACATGAACTGGGTGTTGATTTGATTATTACCGATCACCACAGGCCACAAGATCAATTGCCTATCGCTTGTGCGGTGATAGATCCCAATCAAGATGATTGTACGTATCCGTATAAACATCTTGCGGGTGTTGGCGTGAGCTTCAAGCTCATGACACTGTTGTATGAACAGAAAAAAATGAGCATACCACCTAAGGCATATGAACTTATGCTGTTGGGCACTATTGCCGATGTTGTGCCACTCAATGGGGAAAATCGTTTTTGGGTGCGTTACTGTCTTAATTACATGCACAAAACAGATAGTTATTGCCTGGATGTTCTCAAACGTAATGGCAAGTTGACCAAGCCGACTTTAACGTCAACCGATATCGGTTTTTCTATCACACCACAAATTAATGCGTTGGGTAGATTGGAAGATCCACGCCAGGGCGTTAAGTTTTTGTTGGGTTCTGACAACAAAGAGGTTGATGAAGTTGGGCGCATTTTATTTGAACTGAACCAAGCACGCAGAACCATAGAGCGTGGCATTGTGCAAGAGATTGAAAAAGAGATTGATGCTAAACGCATCGACTTGACCACCGAAAATATCATTCTTGTCGGTAGTAAATCATGGCCCTCGGGTGTGATTGGATTGGTTGCATCACGACTGGTGTCTGCGCACGGTAGACCGGCCTTGTTGTTCCATCTTGGTAAAGATGGCATTGCAAAAGGTTCGTGTCGCTCGATTCCTGAATTTAATATGTTTGATGCGCTACGCACTTGTTCGGATCTTTTGGAATCTTTTGGTGGCCACTCATTTGCCGCAGGCCTCAGTGTTAAAATAGCAAATTTACCTGCGCTTAAAGAGCGTTTGGAATCAGTTATTGCTGAACAGCTTTCTGAATTTGACCTGAAACAAAAATTAACGCTTGATGCAACGGTGGTGCTGGGTGACCTGAATAAAAAATTCATGGAAGATATGGATCATTTAGAGCCATTTGGCAATACCAATGTGCGTCCGACGTTCTTTATCAAAAATGTGGTGCAGGTACAAAAGCCAACCTTGATGAAAGAGGAGCACGTTAAATGTGCGGTCTTTGCTGATGGGGTGATCAAGCCAGTTGTCTTTTTTAACCGCCCAGAATTGTTTGAAAAACTGACAGAGCAGGGCGACAAACCATTTAATGTTGCTGCACAAATTACCGAAAACCATTGGAACGGTCGTGTGAGTGTTGAGCTCATGGGCGTTGATGTTTCTTTGGTTTAAAACTCATCTGAATGTTTTTTTATCCATGTTGTATGTGTGGTATGGGTGTCGTGTTGCCCTCTGGTTTCTGTTGCTTGTAAGATCGAAGGATAAATGCTTGCAAAAAACCTTTCGGTTAGCCATTCTTGTGAAAGAAGAAGTTAAAAATCATAGAACATAGGGGTTGCTAAGATGGTTAAAAAAATAGTGTTGATGGTGGCGATGGTGTGTGTGCTCGGTGGTGCGCGGGCATGGGGAATGGACGAGATTTGTGTGACCGATGGTGATGGGGAATTGTTTATACCCAATATTAAAGACAGAAAAAATGAGGGCAAGTTTCACCTGGGTATTATATTGACGGCAATAATAGGTTGCTATTGTAATGTTCCCTATGGTGCGAGGTTGAAACAGAATATTAAAAAACACAGGTATCATGAATGGGACCTGCGCGAACCGCTTGATGATCTGGTCAGATACATGACGGGCAAACAGAATATCTATGATTCATATGGAGAGAAGTTATTCGCCAACTGCCGAGATTTTTTTTATAAACAATACACGGGGCTTGAGGAATTTATTAAAAAAAACAAGATTGAGGATTGTGTATCCAGATTGGAAGGGAGCTCGATTGCTAAGCTTGGCGGCATTAACAAAATTTACGAAAAAGTTGGACAAGATTTTTTCAAGCTAGATTCCAAATTATCGCTTGGAAGTGATGCCTACTATTTGTCTGTCAAAAAGAACTGTTTAAAAAACCAAGACTTGGGTATCCACCAGAAGATGACGATGTGGTGTAGGGTTGAAGGAGAGGCAGAATAAAGACCGTTATAGCGATGGAAATCGAT
This sequence comes from uncultured Pseudomonadota bacterium, assembly GCA_964436435.1. GTDB lineage: Bacteria > Babelota > Babeliae > Babelales > Vermiphilaceae > DAOVGZ01. The sequence goes on along the minus strand of CAYTCH010000001.1, from coordinate 421,435 downwards.
AAAGATTAAAGTTTTGTTGGGTGATACATGGTTGTATATTGCTGCCCTATCACTTTTACTTTAAACTCAACACACAAGTGTTATTTCATGCTACGGAAGAAACAATGAGTATTCAACGGACAATTATAACCATAGATGGGCCAACGGCGAGTGGCAAATCAACCATTGCGCAATTACTGGCGCATGATTTGGGCATTTATTTTCTGGGTACAGGTTTGATGTTTCGCGGTTTGGCGTATTTGTTGGTTGAGCGCGCAGGGTACACAGAATCAGATTTATATTCACCGCGACCCGAAGATCTGGCTGTGTACGCAGACCACAACAGATTTGTGTATGAACCCACGGGTAAGATTTTTTTTGAAGGTGAAGATCTGACTCCGTTTTTAAAAAGCGGGAAGATGGATAGCGCAGCGTCAATTGTGAGTACGCATCCTGATGCTCGGCACGTGTTGCTTAATATTCAGCGAGCTTGCGGAACTCAATTTGACTTGGTTGCCGAAGGGCGCGATGTTGGTTCGGTTGTTTTCCCTCATGCATCATGCAAATTTTTTCTGACCGCCTCTATTCCGGTACGTGCGCAACGCTGGCAGGCTGACCAGGAAAAGCGGGGGAATGTAGTAACGCTTGCGCAGGCCATTGAAACAATCAGCACGCGGGATAAACGGGACAGTGAGCGCGAGGTTGCGCCGCTCGTCAAACCGGCAGATGCGGTTGAAATTGATACCACAGCTCTTGATACGCTGGCAACAATTCTTTTAATGAAAACCTATATCAAATAAGAAAGGCGCAGGTTTTATCCCACGCCTTTTTGTCATATGTCTATCGTGAAGTTTAGTACTCGAAGAGCATCGCAAGTTCTTCAGCTTTTTTCTCGATGTCTTGAGCATCTTCTTTTGCTTTTTCTTGCTCTTCTTCCAGTGCTTCTTCTGGTGTTACTTCCTCCGCTTGTTCGCGGGTCATGACGGGAGCAGCTTCTTGTTGAGGAACTTCTGTTACTGGTGTGCAGACTTTTTCTGTCTTGCATTTCTTTACTTTTTTAACACAAGGTTCGCAGCACTTTTTGCATTTTTTTACTTTAGGGCACTTAGGTTTGCAAACTTTTTCACACTTAGGCTTGCAGCATTTAGGAGCACATACTTTTTTGACTTTGCACTTCTTTACTTTAGGACATTTAGGTGTGCATATTTTTTCGCATTTAGGCTTGCAGCATTTAGGAGCGCATACTTTTTTGACTTTGCATTTTTTTACTTTAGGGCACTTAGGTGTGCAAACTTTTTCGCACTTAGGTTTGCAGCATTTAGGAGCGCATACTTTTTTGACTCTGCATTTTTTTACTTTAGGGCACTTAGGTGTGCAAACTTTTTCGCACTTAGGTTT